>CACWXY010000004.1 GCA_902764915.1 uncultured Eubacteriales bacterium
TTGGCATACTTATAAAACAGACATATCCCCAGTGAACGCAGATTGTCTATTGCTCACTGGGGATATGTCTATTTTGCACCTGTCTATCTACCCTTTACGTACATTCGTGTGCATACTTAGCCAACGCTGCCAGATCTTCGGCCTTAACGATCACTTCATCCGGTGGTGGTGCTGTGACAGGAGGGGCAAAATAGACACGATAGCTCATGCACCGCATGTTACGTGACAAGGACACAAGCTTTTCAATTGGAACTGTCTCTAGGATTTGATCAATCAGTTTGGACAGTACCGACCGAATCAGCGAAATATCGCGCCAGCCGTATGGAATCGCTCGGAGCCGCTTTTCCATTTCATCTTTTGCATGATCAATTTCCTGTAGACTGGCATAGAGAGTGAACAGCGCATTAGTTTCACTTGCCCGTAATCGCATGGTTTTCTCATTCTCATCAGGCATTGTTTCGGCCTCCTTTGAAACGGTCAAAATGATAATTTGACAGGTTCGTGTGTCTGCAATTTTTAGATGCAAGCCAATTGTAATCTGCTTTATGTAGATTGTCAATAGGTTTTCGAGGGAAAAATCTATGTTTTGCAGATTTTTCTATAGTCCTGTGTTTTTCGTGCCAAAATAAAAAAAAAGACCGGGCATCCGCGCCCGGTCAGGGTTTTACGTTATTTACTTTGCCGTGATACTCCAGCCCAGCCCGTCATAGCTGCTGTACAGCCGTATTGCATAGGCCGTTGCGCCGTCAATGGGTTTCAGAATCATGTCATAGGAGTACGCCTCACCTTTGGTCAGCTCGGCTATCAGGCTTGAATCATAGGATCTTTTCCATTCCTGCTCTGTACAATACCACAGTTCTACAATGAAACTTCCCAGACTATCATTGGACGGATCCACGGCCACCGTTGCGATTGTCGGCCCGGTCAGTGTGAACATGTCTGTAAACACACTGCAATTGCCGGAAAAGCCGGTAAACATGCCGATCATGGAAAGGGGTTCAACGGTCAGCGTCCAGTCACCGCTCGTCTCAATCATGGCCGTGTAGCTTCCTTCTTCGCTCACCAGCGCCTCCGCTATCCCGGATCCATACGGGTTCAGTTCGATATCCTTAGAGCCGCCGCTGATCTTCACCGGGTTGTACATTTCCTTGTCGGTACAGGTCAGGGTAATCCGTGCGGGTATACCTGTCACC
The DNA here is from genome assembly GCA_902764915.1 of uncultured Eubacteriales bacterium. GTDB lineage: Bacteria > Bacillota > Clostridia > Christensenellales > Aristaeellaceae > UBA2943. The sequence goes on from CACWXY010000004.1 coordinate 1,194, forward strand.
GCGATCTGTTCGACCGAGGTTCCGTGACCTGAGATCGTTACCGCTTCGCTCGGATCCCGTGTAGCCGTTCGGCTCTGGAGCTCCGCGTTGAGTTCGTCAATCGCCGCTTGGATCTCGGCATCATCCGCGCCGCGCCAGTCATCGGTCAGCACATCCGCAAGCGCACCTGTAACGGGCAGGAGCAGGGCAAGCAACAAAGCAAACATTTTCTTCATGGGGCAGTACCTCCTTTTCAGTCCTTATTATATCCTCGTTTTCCGTCAGTCCACAAGTAAAAAAGCCGAGGGAGTTCCCTCAGCTTTTTACCATCTCTCAACTTCACAGTTAGCACGCGCATCATCTGCCAATGTGGATTCTTGGCCGTCGTACCAGAAGTCAAGCTGTCTGGTGTCAATTCCCTCTTCGATAGCTTGGCGAAGAATGTCATCCTTGAGATCAAGATAACCATAGTCATCGGAAGCACCTTCCGGCACAATGCACTCTGCATAAAGAACGAATCCGTCGATCTCACCCATTAGGAAGTTAACGCCATCATTGGAATGTCTGGAAATACCTGCTTCAAACTGGATCCTTGTCATAGTTATATTTCTCCTTTCAAGATCATACCTAATCAGCTTTTTGATGTAACCTTGCTTGCTTTTCACATTTTCGAGTTGTTCGAGGATATCAGCGTCTGTGTTTTTGTTAAGCTTCATTTTGACTTGCACGGCGTTTTCAGCGTCCCACCGTGCGGTGGCTTCCTTGCTTGGCATTTTGCTTCTCCTCCCGTCAGGAGCTCCTCCTGATATTGGATAGTGTACACTATCCAAAAGAATCTGTCAAGCACTTTTTTATTGTTGCCCAAAATTTTGCCCATTATCCTCCTTATAAATCACTGAACCCGTCATCGGGGTGTTCGTTCAGATACTTCTCAGCCGCTGCAATGGCATCATCCCAATTGAACCGGCCCTCAAAGGCCAGAATGGTTTCGGTGGGCTCGGTGTTATGCACGTCCAGCGAATACCGGGCCAGTTCCCAACGGTAATGGGTTGTGGTCAGGTAGTGCATCATGAAACCCACTTCATAGCCGTTCTTGCTTTCACGGTTCATGCTCCGCATCTTCTCGCGCCTTGTCATCTTTCCGTACCTCCTTCTTATGCAAACCGCTTGCACAGGGCAATCAGCTTATCCCTCTGGTGGAAAACCATGTACAGGGCGGTTTTCCGGGTAATCTTACCGAACGTAGACTTGCTGATCAGGTTGGCCACATCCTCGGCCAGTGTCCACATCTTGTCATATGCCTTATCGGAAGCGTCCTCGTCCGTGTCCATCAGGTCAGAAGACAGTTTGTCGAGGCGTTCAATCTCTTTCAGCTTGTTCAGCATCTTCTTTTCAGCGGTCATTGTTTCTTCCTCCTTGTGTCAGTTGCTTTATCAACCTTACGAGCACATTGTAAACTATAAACTTGCTTTTGTCAATACCTTTTTTCAACTTTTTTATAACTTTTTGAAAATTTCTTTTTCCGTTGTCAATCTTAATGTTGACAGCCGGAGGAGGATCCCGGAGGCCCAAAGAAGCTACACCCGGCGAGCATGTCGTTCTGCGGGAGACAAAGAAAAAAGGAGCCGGTGAATCACCGACTCCCTGTACTATCATGTACTATCATGTACTATCATGTACCACAGCCCCAGACTTTTCCTGCCGCTTCCGCTGCCGCATCCAGCCGTGTTTTCAGCTTCCCATCAAGGGCCTCTATCCACCGGTCAGGAATCGCGGAGTATCCAAATTCTGCACCGGCCAAACCTCCAACGATTGCACCGGTTGTATCAGCATCACCGCCCAGATTGACAACGTTGATCAGGATGGATTCAAAGCTGTTATGTTCAAACCATCCCCACAAAGCCGTCTTGAACGTATCCTTTACGTATCCTGTAGGCTGTGGATCTGTTACCGTCTCATTGTAATCCTTGCTCTCCTTTAAGCAGGAAACCGCGTCTTCCAGCTTCTGTCCTTGGATCAGTTTACTTATAATCTCGCAATAAAGAACACACGCTGTTGCCGCGTCTTCATCCCAGTGCGTCATCTTTGAAACGCCATATGCCACATTATCACGTTCGGCATCATCCGTATAGAGAAGGGCAATTGGGGCTGTCCGCATCAGTGTACCATTTCCGCCAGAACGTCCTCTCAGCTGATAATGCGTCATTTCCGAAGCCGCCGCCCATGCTTTAAGCGAAGGGGACTTAACCCGGCCATATTTGGAAGCAAACTCAATCGCTCTACCACAAGTTCCACCGAGCCCAATCGGTTCTCCACAGAACCACCGGACAAATTCAGCACCAATCTGTCTAACCGGATTCTCACCGGGTTTACACTTCATGATACCCTCTGCTACGGCCAAAGTCATAGCTGTGTCATCTGTGCCGCAACCGAGACGTGCGCCAATGACACTACCGGGAACAATATCCCGGATTTCCCCAAACCGGGCCGCAATCTCAGCCTGATCCCTAAACTCAGCAGGAGCACCGAGGCAATCACCTACGGCAACACCATAAAGTACACCACGAATACGATCATACATCTTTTCCTTGACATTCATTAGACATTTTCCTCCATTCTTAAAAGGTTGATACAATCCCGGTAAAGAAATATCCGGCCATTCACTACCAGTTCCCGGTGAGCCAGATACCCGGACAGCCACTCCGCGAAGTTCCGCCTCCCGTATCGGATCCTCGCGTTGTGTAGCCACCCCATCAACGCGGCCACCGTGTCAAAGTTCTGAATCACGATCATCTGTTACCCTTCTTTGCCACAAACCTGTCATCGACCATGCCCAGCATATTGGTATAGTTCTTAAACCACACAGGAGCCTTGAATACGTTTTTCCGCTGTTTCTGTACCCACGCGCACAGCACCGTGTTGTGTTCCCTGTGCTTTTCAATCACGGCCAGTGCCTCATCAAGGGTAAAGAAACATTCACTGTTAGCGCACATCCACGCCCGTTCATCACCGGCATTCTGAATCAGCACACAGGGCCAGTATTTGTCCCAGTGCTTCTGCTTACTCATAGCCAACAACCTCCCCGTAATAGACTCGGATACCCACGCTCCACAGTTCCATGAAATACCGTTCCCGGTAACGGTAGACTTTCAGCCGCACAGGATACCGGCCACCAATCACCGTGTCGTGGTCTTCAACAATCACGCCATAATGCGTAACATCCCAGTCCGTGAAATCATCGTCCGCTTTCATGCGGAACCGGTCACCGTAGTTGCGGATCCCGTAAACGCTTTGCTCCTTCACTTCTTATCCTCCTGCAATTCATCCCACACCTCTTTCAATGCGAGGCCGTCACAGGCGAAACAGCAACCCAGTTCTTTAAGGAACACAACGCGCGTTCCGCACAGGTCATAGGGCTCCCCGACAACTGTAAATACCTCGCCAATATGGCTCCAGTATTCACAGTATCTCCGGGAAGCAATCACCACCTTGTCTCCATCTTTCATCCCTTCTTATCCTCCTGCAATTCCTCCCACACGTGACCGGCAAGCTCCATCATTCACGGCATTCCTTTTCAATTCTGGCGCACACAGCACGTTTCACCGCGTCATAATATCTTTGGTCACAGAACATCTTGAACATTCCTATGAACCGGAGAAACACTTTCCGCTGGGGGCCGGGGAAACAGGAAAGAATGATTTCCCGTTCCCGTGCACCGCCGTTCAAATATCTATGGGCCACATCATAGGCCATCTGTTCACTGGTCATCTTTCCGCAATTCCTCCCACACGTGACCGGCGAGCTCCTTCATTGCACCGGGGGTATCCTGCACAAACTGACAGAACAGGAAGGTCATAAATTCGGATTTGGTCTTCTTCCATTCTTCCTGCGTCATGTGCGGATTCTGAGCCAGCTTCATCTCCAGAAGCTTCTGGGTCATTTCCTGTCCGAACGGGGTATTCAGCGCCACACGAAGGGCGCTGGATACCTTTTCCACGAATCCATCAAAGTCTTTCGCAATCATCGTTTTGTCCCTCCTTAGTTGAGCGCGTGAGACAGGTCAGCAATCGCCACGCGGAGCCGCCTGTCCGCTTCACGGTGACGCTCCTTCTTCACCGGGTCATCTTCCCGGCACATCCGGTAAAACATCTTTTCCTCGGCATTCTGGAGGGCTTCCAGAACCTTCTGTCCAGCATTGGTTTTGATCTTCATCAGGTTAATCATTGTCTATACCTCCTTACACATCCAGTCCCCAGCAATGTACAACCGCGAATCCGGCAGGAACCTTATGAACCGTGATCCACCGGGTGAACCGCTTCCCCGTGCAATCATACGGGGAGCATATAGGCGGGTATCCAACCGCCGCTTCCGCCATTTCCCGGATCTCATCTTCCGTTTCCCCGTCATCCGGCATAAGGCAGAAATCATAACCGCCCTCGCCGTATTCATCACAGACATGCCGCCATTCGTCACGCATGGACTTTTCCAGCGAATCAACACTGTAAGCACTGATCCGGCGAATCTCGCGCCGCTGTTCCTTGATAATATCCCCCAGTTTTTCAAGGGGCATGTGGTGTTCCCGGCAATATTCCTTGATGAAGTTGATCCTATCGTAAGCGTTCTTCAAAGCCTTTGACATTGCCGTTTCCTCCTTAGAACATGTAGTAGTGAATCGCGGAAAAGGTGTCGGAACCGTCATCTTCGGTAATCTCAACCTTGATCTTGTTTCCATTGAGCTCTTCCTCAATCAGCCAATCGGCCCGCCAGTGCTCATGCTTCCAATCGCCCTGTTCGATCTCCACACACACACAACGGGCAGTTGCCCATACTGGTACACGCTGGCGTAAATGTTGTTCGCCTTGAGCAGTTCATACACGGCCTTGATTTTTTCATCCATCGTTTACAACCTCCTTAAAGTTGCTTCATCAACCTTACGAGCACATTGTAAACTATAAACTTGCTTTTGTCAATGCCTTTTGAAAACTTTTTTCTTGCAATCGGAAAAATAAATTTCCCGTTGTCAATTTCGGCATTGACAACGGGAAAACACTATAACCTATAGGTTATTTCCGGGCTTCCTTATCCTGTTGCATCCGGGAACCTGTGGCTTCAATCTGCCCGTTGTACTTTCCTTTATAAGGCTTTTCAACCGGGGTGCATTCCTCAAAGATCATCTGGGCCACCGGATATCCGGGGCGGAGGTAAATCGGATTGCGCGTCTCGTTCTTCAATTCAAGGGTAATCGCGCCATGAAATCCGGGATCCACATATCCGGCATTCTGCACGGTCAATCCGGCACGGCCAATACTGGAACGGCCCTGCACATACGCGGCCATTGTAGATGGGATGAAGAACCTTTCTTTTGTAGTTGCGAGAGCAAACTGTCCGGGCATCAGACAAAATTCTTCGCCATCGCGGATCTCATACCGGCGATACTCCATCTTGTCACCGAGGCGTACACCCTTGAAGAACCGCCGTTTTGGAATCAGAAAGGTGTTACCGAGGCGAACATTCAAGCTGGCCGGATTGACAAGTGGCTCGATGTGATCAGGAAAGTCAATCCGGCCAGCTTCGATCAGGGTCTTGATAGCAACGTCACCTAAAATCATTCGGCGCAATCCTCCGCTTTCTTTACTACTTTCAATACCTCAGACAGAGAGCGGATACCCTGATACGCGTTTTTCCGAAGTTCTGCCCAGTCAACCCCGAACGCCACCCCCGGATCTTCCACCGCTTCCTGTGTAGCCGTGTTATCGCCTGTCATCTCGCTCTGGAGCTCACCGCCACAAGCGGCATACCCGGCAAGGTCAACCCAGTTATCAGACTTCCCATGCCCGCTTGCCACACGGGCGATTTTCAGCAGGGCCAGCATAGCAGCCACATCAACCGGGGTAATTCCCACGTTCAGCCGATTATGGCCGAGGTAGTGCGTCCACAGCATAGCAATTCTTTCAAAGCTCTGTTCCGGGGTTCCGTAATCGTCCTGCCGATCCCCGTTGACCATCTTTTCGGCAGTGTCAAGAATCTCTTTACGGGTCATATCTTGTCTCCCTTCCATCCGAACAATAGTCATATCGTACCGTGAGCCGGTTTTGTTTCCTGCACATACGGGCAGACAGCCCGCTTTCCTTGTCCCAGTATTCACACTGACAGCAGAACACAATCCGCTTTTGCTGGGGATCCTCCAGCATCTTGATAACCGCGTCATAAGCTGCAATCAGGGTCTTGTCTTCCTGCACCAAATCACAGTCAGCGCATTTCCGATCACAGGTGTTTCCGCGCCTGACACAGGCCCTTTCAATCCGCATCAGTTTTGCAAGCTGGTAGTTATCCATTGTTTATTCCTCCTAGCGCATGATCATCTGGGCGGCAATGGTCATCAGCTGTTCAAATTCCGTTACCAGGATTCCGACAACCTTATCATTGATATGCCAGCTGTACGCGGTATAGGCCAGCTGTTCCAGCCTTTTTGCCACATAATCCGGGGTTAATTCCTGACCGTCACAGTTGTTGAAACAGTCTCCGAGGGTCACGTTCTCCCATTGACCGGAGCATTCGCACAGGGCAAGTTGCTCACCGATCTCATTCTTCTTTACGCCCATGCAGTGCTTGCAACTGTTCATTCTTCCGGTTCTCCTTCCTCATCAACCTCGCCGAGAATAGCCGCAAGCAGACGTTCGTTCCGATCTGCATCACGCTCCACTTCGTCAAGGTCAATGACTTCCCACCGTGCGCCCAGCTTCCCGGCCACGTGTTCCGCCATTCCGCGATATTTGAAGATCATAGCCGCGTCAAGGTCACGGGCATACAGGGGAATACCGTTGCGCCATGCTGCGAATACCACGTATTTTCCGGGCTTCTTTCCGTGTTTATAGACGATATAACCGAGCTCGTTGGCTTCCTCGTCCTCATCATCCTGTTCTGCCGCTTCACAGCCCGCACAGGGGGCCTTTTTCTGTGGCTTCTGCATCCGGTTGTCTCGCCGATCCATACTGAGCTCATACGCATCATAGACAGCCAGCATCATATCCGCGAGAATGTCACACGGGGTCTGTGTAGCTCTTCCCATCCCGTACCGTCCGATCAGATGCATCAGTTCCTTCCGGCACTCTTCGTGTCCCTCAACCGTGTTAATCTTGTAATCCATGATAAAACCCTCCTTTTCTATATACCACAGGACAAAATCAGTCCCGTTGGCAACCGTTCATTCAGAATCTTTTGGATATTTCTCCATCCATTTTCCGCAACGCGGGCAGAACATGGAGGGATACGCGGAAATCAGTTGACAGCAGGAACAACGGTATCCGTATTCCAGCTTGCGCCACTTTCCCAGCGGCGTGAGGCCATCCTTCCGGCGCATCAGTTCTACCGTGTTATCCGGCAGTGTCGGATGCATCACAGCCCCGCAATGGGGGCAATACGGGGTTTCCGGTTGATCCGTTGTACACAGGCAATCCGTACAGCGCTTGCGGCCATTTCCGATTTTCAGCCATTCACCGCGCCCGGTTCTTTCCTTGGGCGGCGGGGGCGGAGGAACCTCCACAAACACATTGACAGCATTCACGTGCTTCAAGCCTTTGTCCACCGGGTCAAAGGTCACCTTACGGCCTTTCTTGTAGTGCTTTTCCTTCATCTGCAAGTCACTGTGATGTACAAAGTATTCCTCGCCATTTTCGCCGGCAATCCAGCCATTTCCGTTGTAGTATGACTTAATTACGCCGATCATTCCCATGCCACCTCATTCATGACCTTGTCTGCACCATATAAAGAGCATCACAAGCAAAATAATCAGGGCCATTTGTCCGGCTGTGATCATTCCAGCATCAACCCACCTTCCTTCACGTACCAACGATCATCGGTAATAAAGCCGAAAGTGAAGGAAACGTCATCCGTTTCCCGAATATCAAGCACCTTTCCGTCATGGCAGTGAATCATAATCGTACCTTTTTCCCATGCCCAGTAGCCGCCTTTGAAATCAACATGGGCAACCTTAGAACCCTTCAACATTTCCCGGTATGCTTCCTTAAAGCTGATAACGGGTACTGCCGTTTCATTCATCCCACTGCACCTCTTCCTGCTGTTCATCAGTTGGTTCCCGTGTCCAAATCATCCACGCTTTCCCGTAGTTTTCACGTACATAAAACGGGCTTCGGCCTTCAAGGGAATATACAATGTCACGCCAGCAAATCCAGAATCCGTGTATACGGCGCACCTTCGGATTTACAATCATCCACAATTCGGGAGGCGTGTTGTAAGGCCATACATGATCCGCTCTTGTGTTGTAAATTGCATCAAGGTCTTGAATAGTAAGGACTCTCGGTGTTTCTGCATTCTTTCTGCAATCATCCCACCCTCGCTGATAAGCTTCCTCATATCTTCGTCTATCATTATTGATAGCGGCAATCAATCCATCGCGGTCAATGCTTACGCCAGCCTGATTAACCGCGCGTACCACCATCTTTTCTTGCTCTTCTTGGATCTCATGTGTCATGCTTTGAATCAGTTCAATAGGTGACTTATACATGCTTACACCTCCGGTTTCAAAATCTCCTTCAAATCTTTTACACTGAGCTTATCTCTCCAGCTTGCATGTACCCGGTTGTTGCAATCAGGACAGTTTGACAGATACACTTCCGCGTTTTCCGGCCACGGAGTGTAACAACTGCCGTATTCATCACTGCCGCACATGAACACGCATCCGCACTTATTACAGGTAAATCGGACGGGTTCAAACTTGCGAATGTGCAACATCAACCGGGTATCTTCGTCCCCATGCTGAATCACGATCATGCTTCATCCGGCCTTTCTCCGTGCTCGAACCTCGCCCGTGTAGCTTTTTCGCTCGCGTTCGTGAAGTCCCAGTCATCCGAAGCCCCGTTGCCCCAGCCCATAATGTCAAAGTGTCCGTCTCCGTCATAAGCGCCACAGCACCGGCAAGCAAAGGAACCGTTGATCCCCATGAAATATGGTTTCCCGCACACCTTGCACCGGGCAAGCACCGAGGAATCCTGTCCGGCAAATTCGTATTCAGCCGCGTGTTGATCATCCGTCTTCTGCCAATAATCGGTTGCATCAAACCGCATATCGTCATAGCCAATCACAACCGGTTTGTGCGAATCTTCGCGGAATTGCTGAATCTTGTGCATATCAACTTCCCGCATCACGCCCTTTACCTCAAAGAACGTGTCCTGATCCGGTAAATAGAAGTCGGGCAGATACAGTGTGCCATCAGACAGTTCATATCCTTCCGGTTCATAGACGTACCGAATCTTGAGCCAGTTGAAGAACACAGCCCACCGCGCTTCCAGCCGGGAACGAAACCGGGAACCGGCATAAATTGTTTCAATCGGCTTGATCATTTCCGGCTTTCCTCCAATTCTGCGTAAATCTGTTCAATCACGTTCTGGATCTTCGGAAATTGAATTGCCATCCAGTCAACGGTCAATTCTTCCTGTCCCATCTCTTTATGCTCCCAGTTCTCCGCAAGGCCGCTTTCAAACATGAATGCATGAATCACTTCATGCCTGATAACCTTTTTAACGTACTCCAGCGGGTTACCCAAACTGCAATCATCGGGCATATCCTGTATGCTGATCACGTGCGTTGTCTTATCCGTGAACCCATCGCAATCTTTTAGACGTGGCTCATCTTCTTCTGTAGAAATCTGAACCGTCCACAGAGTGCCTAATATCTCTACGTCAGTGTCAAGTTTGAACCTTGCCATCTGCACCCTCCTTCAATCTGTCCGTGATAATATCGAAATACTTCGGCTCGATCTCGTATCCGAGGAACCGTCTCCCGCGCCGTGTAGCCGCCACCGCTGTTGTCCCGCTCCCCATGAATCCATCAAACACCACGTCACCGGGCTTGCTGTGGTATTCAATACACTTCTGAATCAGTTCCACGGGCTTCTGGTTCTGGTGTACTTGCTGTTTCCCGGCCACGCGGGGAATCTGCCACACGTCACCTGTTCTTTTGCCTTGCAGGAATGCACGGCCCTTGTTGAATAGCAGAATCACTTCATACTGGAATCCAAACGCGGCCTGTAGGTCACCGGCTGTCCATTCGTTCTTTACCCAAACGATGGAGTTTTTGCAGCGAAACCCGGCTTTTTGCGCCGTTTCTTTGAAAAATCCGGCTGTTCTTTCCGATGTGAAGCAGTAAAACGCGGTATCCGGTTTCAGAATCCGGTAACACTCCTTCATGTACTCCCGGATCAGATCAGGGTTGCTATCGTTCTGAATCGGTGTACAAAATTCGTGTTCCTTATCTTTTCGGTGATTCGTCCGGTAATTGATCAGATAAGGCGGATCGGATACGATCAGATCCACGCACTCGTTCGGAAGTTCCTGCATTCCCTGTATGCAGTCCATCAAGAAAACTTGCGAGGCGGGGGGGGTCTGGTCAATCACCGGGCAATAATCTTCGTGTTTGAAATGGTGTCCCAGACTCCCGTTGTTATCCACCCACAGAACACCGTTTGCACCGCATACAGGGCATTGCATCACTTATCACCATACTTCTTTTCAAACTATCCGCACCGGATCCGCACCGGATCCGCGCATACAGTTCACAGGCTAGCGAGACAATCTGTGCTGTCTCTGCGTCCATGTGAGGAACGTACTCATCGCCGGGGATCTTACTGGGCATTCCGAATCTGCTCATCAGAGAACACCTCCGCATCCTGTCCCGCGAGGATCTCCTTCGCCCGTGTAGCCACTTCACGCATCTGCGGGTGAGCCACCCCCGCTGTCCGTAGTTTGAGGAAATGCAGCCATTCGTCCGCCGTTGCCGTCATCACCAGTTCCGTCTTCAAGCTGGTGGGCAGAACGCACCGCGCTTCCTGTGATGTACGGTCACTGTTAAGAAGGGCAAAATAGGCGGTTTCAGTGGCCTCACAGCCGAGCTTCCATGCGAGGTAGTCAGCGTCACCTTCACGTAGATAAAACGGCTTTATAACTGTTATTTCCCCGCCGAAATCAGCCTTTGAATAGTTACAGTACCGGGTTGACTCCTGACAGTAGGAAGCGGGCCTGTGCCGCACAATTTCATGCGTTACACCCCGGTCACAAATAAACCGCAGTGTGTACCAGCTGTGCCGCATCCGCAGGGCAGGATCATCAAACAAGGGCATACAGGGTCTGGGGTTAGTATCGGTAATCGTATCCGGGATATACGGGGCATCCGGGTTAAAAAACTCAGGGAAGAACGGAGCATTTTCCGCCCACGTCCGCTTGAGCACATTCGTAAACGGGTAATCATTGCGGAACATGAAAGAAAACACACCGCGCCACGCGCGAATATTGCCGGAAACAACATACGCGTCATACTTGTTATCTCTCCGAGTGAAGGTTAGGTAATCGTACAATCCAATTTTCCGCATCCCGGAACATACCCGCATGAGCAATTTGTACGTGTCCTGATGATTCGACAGACTCAGCGTAATCCGGGCGTGTTCAAGCACGGCTTCGTGTCCGCGCTTGATAATCCCAGCAATGAATTTCTCCGCGCTGTCTTCCGTGATCTTTGATTCAGACTTATAACAGACGCGCCCGCACAGTTCTACGTGTTTCGGGCGGTCAAACAGGCCCACATTGCCACCGACAAGCTCAACAGACGGTTCAATGATTCTCATAGCCGCAACCTCCGCGCCATAAATTCTGCAATGTTCCGAATGGTCATTAACATCCAGTATCCAACCGCATACTCCCACACGGGTAGTCCACGATAATAGCCATACGCGATGTAGCTACCAAGAAGAATCAGCAGAAGCAGCATAACTTGCGAAATACCACGCCATACTGCATACCATTGATCCTTCTTGGTGACTTCACGGATCATTCGGAACCCCGCCCTTGTGTAGCTTTCCTTTCTTCCTGTACGTGTCACTGCTCGTCACCCGACCTTCCTTCAGATCGTCTGTCTGCATAAGAATTGGCAATGATACAGGCAAATATGCCAACCAAAAACACATACAGCATATACAGCCACAACCACACAGGATGAACCCAGATTGCGAGGGCAATCGGTAAAAGAAGTGTCACCGTTGTAGAAAGCATTACAGATAAAAATCCAACCGCCGCGAGAACCTCTTGCATATCCATATACCTCCAGTTAATCCTTTGTAAAGAAGTCACCGACCCAGCCCTCCGCGTTAAGGGGCAATGTAGGAGCCCACGGAATAGGCGCGGCCATGATATCAGTTACCTTTTTCAGCATTTCTTTGTTACTGGCAAACGGCTTTGCATCAATCACAACTTCATCGTGAACATGGAAGACAACCGGCAGTCCAGCCGCTTCCAGCCGGTCAAGCGCACCCGCAAGCGCGTCTCGCGCAATGGCCTGTACACAATTCTCAGTTAGCTTCCCGCCGTAGGTTTCAATCTGCTTCCAGCGCTTTGTGGTCTGGTCAACACCGTTGTAAATGATGGATGAACCGCCAAACTGATTCGTTCCGAGGGAAGGGTTGATATAGTACAGACAACGCCCGGAGGGTAACTGAATCACCAATTTTGAAACACCCTGCGCTATGTCGTATTCGCGGGACAGCTTCAAGCCATTTACAACCGCCGTTCCGCCGCGTCCGATCACGTCAATAGCCGCGCTGTCCATCGCATACCACAGGTTGCGGATCTTGCTATTTGCATCCCGCCACCGCGTTACGATTTCCGGCAATTCCTCTTCCGTCAGACCCATATCTAAAGCACCCATGTTGATCAAAGCCCCCGTGCCGCCCTGATAACCGAGGGCCAGTTCTGCAATCTTGCCCTTTGCCCTCAGTTCACCGTTTACACCATGCTTGACAACGGGAACACCGAACATCTGACTTGCGCTTTCACAGTAGATATCCTTACCGTCCCGGAACGCCTGTAAACGCCATTCTTCACCGGCAAGCCACGATATCACGCGGGCCTCAATCGCTGAAAAGTCAGCATCAATCAGGACATTTCCGGGGCTTGCCACAAATGCGGTTCGGATCAGCTGGGACAGCGTATCTGGCACGGAGCCGTAGATCATCCGCAGGGCTCCGGTTTCCTTCCGGCGCACAAGGTCACGGGCAAGCTCAATATTCTGTGTGTAAGTCCGGGGAAGATTCTGCACCTGTACAAGCCGTCCGGCCCAGCGCCCTGTCCGGTTCGCGCCGTAGAATTGCAACAGGCCGCGCACCCGGTCATCCGCGCAAACGCATTCTTCAATAGCGTCATACTTTTTTGTTGAGGTCTTTGAAAGCTCCTGCCGGATCTCCAGAACCCGTTTCACGTCCCCCTCTTCCATGCCGTCAAGCATCTTTGAAACGGTATCTTTACGGAGGTTTGGCAGTGCATCATCTTCCCCGGTTTCCATCGCTTTGTTCAGCCACTCCAGCAGCTGCTTTCCGCTGTTCGGGTTTTGGAGATTCGTGATCCGTGTAGCTTCCTGCATCAGCGCCTCGCGGGTGACCGCGCCCATGTAGAGCGCACCCTGCACAAGCTCCTGATCCACAGCCACACCGCGTTGATTGATTGTCAGATCAACTTCCCACTGGTGCTGTACCCAATCGGGAACCGGAGTAAGGGACAGTCGCTTCTCAATCTCCATTTCCGTTACAACGTCCTGCGCGTTGTACTCTTTGAAAAGCGCCCATTTATCCGGGTCATGCTTCGGAAGGTTCCGCAACCGCCCGCCGTTTGACTTGGACGGTCTGCAAGGCACACAGAAATACCGTATAAGGGCTTTGCCCGTGTTGAGCTTCTGCTTGTCTTCCGGCAATCCGAGGGCCTTGCCGGTTGCGTCCAGACCGGCTGTATACCCGCAATACAGGCCGTGAAACATTGTACAGCGCCACTGGGAAGGAATCATCCCGCCGTATACGCGATCCAGACAGCCGTACTCAAACGGGGCGTTGTAGGCATGTTTGATGTACTCCGGGCTTGTCAGGGCATCCACAAGCCACTGGGGAACTGTTTCACCGCTGGCAACGTCAATCACCACAACCGGCCCACCGTCAAGGGAATAGGCAAACAGCAGAATCTCAAAATCCGGGGATTGAAGATATTTCCATGCTCCCGCGTCACGGATGGATACGCTGGAAAAAGTTTCAAGGTCAATACTTAAATGATGAATCATGCTTATACCAACTCTCTGAGCTTGTTCAAGTGCTCCCGGATTGTTATGATCTTACGATCAATCGCCGTTGCCGTCGCGCCCTGCGGCAATCCCTTCTTAGCCAAATGGCAAACCCCGTATCCGTCCATTTTCCATTCTGCGCCGTCACCTTGCGCGGGTTTCCTTCCGTCCTGCCGTTTCTTTTCGCATTCGTAAATCCGAACATTTGTCAATAGTTCATCCACTTCAAGCTGAATCAGTTTTGCCATTTGATCAGCGCTGATAGGATCACTCACAGAAACACCCCCTAAAGAGAATCACCGCGATTGCGAAGAAAATAACCGCAATCGCGGTAAAAACCTTCTCAAACGCGAACGCGCTGCAAGAAACCCTTTTTTTTGCGCGTCTGTCCGCCCATAGCCATCTTGTACTCTGAGGACGTAGGATCCAGATACTTCCGCCAATTCATGGAAAAGTAAGAACGCCAGCCGCCCTCATGCTTCTTTCCGGCATTGTTATCCCAGATCCGCTTTTTATTGATCCGTTCCACACCGGCCCGCTTCATCCGTTCGCGGGCAATGGAACGTTTAAGAGAACGCAGACTCATGATGTTTCCTCCTTCAAAATACGGGAGCCGGGTACTTACATATCCGGTTCCCGTTCATAATCACTGCATCATCGGAAAGCCGGTCACGGGATCAATCCGCGCCCCCGTCTGAGGTGTAGCCGCTGTGGGAGCCGCGCCGATCCCGGCGAAATCACTCTCCGCACTCGCGCCACCGGCCAGAGCCTCACCGTCACGGGTTTTCATCACGTTGCCCAGCCCACAGCCAACACCGGATTTACCGGCAAACTTGTACGGATAGAACCGGAGCGTCACGCGGGCGTACATGCCACTGTAAACGTCACGGGGATCAAGCTCCACTCTGATATTGTCCATGCCGACAACCTGTGGACGCTGGCCCTCATTCGCGGATGTGCGGAGCACCCAGTGTCCCTTGCACTCCGGGCCCCACGGCTCACCGCTTTCGGGCTTCACACCATCGCCGTCATACAGGGTCGTAGCCAGCTTGGCGGGCTTCACGCCGCCCCATACACGGGGATCACTGATACCCTTGTCAACAGCCGCTTGCATGGCGTTCTGGATATCGGCCAGTGTCGCGCTGTCCGTCTTGGGGATCAGGACGGTCATGGTGTACTTGGGCTTGCCCGTCCCGTTGATCTGGCGGGCAGTATGGACATTCACATAGGAGCAACGAACTTCACCGGTAAGAACCTTCTGAGCATCATTCTGATACATTTTCTTTTTCTCCTTTACGCATTTTCATTGATAAACTGTTCAAGTGTTTCGATAATGGGCAGGAACAGGGCATTGACGCGGATAGCACGTTCACGCGGAATAGCCCTGTCATCTGCTTCAAGGGAATTTTTCACGTGATCCAGCGCTTTCCGTGTCAGATCTATAACCCGATGCGAATTACGAAGGGCCTCAATAACGGGCTTATCCTCATCGGGCGCAGCATCGCACAGGATATCTATCAGAATACCCATTGCTTCCATACGGGGGGGGGTGAGACTTCATTGCGTCTTCAAACATCTGTTTTTCCTCCTTACAATTCACTGTCAATTTTCTGAATCAACTGTGTTCTCTTGCTATCCAGCTCGTCTTTTGTCCACTTGCGCGTTTTCCACGATGCTATTTCATCACGGGTTTCCTCCAACAACTGTTCATAATGCTCTTGCAACTCGTAAACCTTGTCGCATTCGCCAGAACACGGACAGCTAAATTCACCGGGGTTTCTGTCATGGTAGGACAACGAATCACGGAAATACTGTTCCGCGTCATCACCGAGTCTGTCACGGAGCATCCGGGCAAAGTCTTCATCATCCCAGATGTTTTCCACCTTGCCTTGAATGATCATCACGTTAGGCATTGGCAGTCACACCCTTGAAATCATCTGCCGCCGAGCTCCACGGATCACGCGGGTCATCTTCATCCGCAAGTGTAGGTTTTCCGCGTGGCTTGCTGATCATATCGCCGAACTGCTCCACGAACTTGGCTTTTCCTACCAGCTTTTCATAGGCTGTCAGGGTAAGCGGTTCGGTCTTATACAGTACAGCCCGGTCATACCCGGCTTTCTGCATAGCTTCAATCAGCTTGTCAACGTCATCAATCACACGGTTGCTCTTGCCCTCTACCAGTTTCCAACCGGCAATTGCTTCACCGTTCAGCAGGGCCTTTTGCGCGTAATCTTTCAGATCGTTGTACCATGACACAAGGTTTTCACCGCGCCGGAGCAAATCACCGATCTCGTCATTGGTCAGCATACGGGGAAGCCCCAGAACCATTCTGGCCTGTGCATCCGTAACGCCACCCGCCTTATCCGGGGTGACACATCCGACGAAATCCTCCAACGCTGTGTTATGCTCTGCGCGGGCAGGGCATTGATACTTTCCACGGCAGAACTTACAATGTTCACCGGGGCAGAACTCTCCGGTTCCATCAAAGGCCATCCGGGCCTTGACTTTGACCATTTCGCCCCAATCCAGCAATTCCTGTACGGTCATACAATCCTCTTTGGGGGTGTCGTACAGCCGAGGCTGGCAGATCCCCATTGACACCTTCTGGATTACATCGCCGTAAATCGCGCGGAACATCTTCAAAGCGCCGAGGGCATACAGCCTCATCTGGGGGTTTCCCTTTGCATCAACCGGAACGCCCACACCGTGCTTATAGTCTGTGATATGGAGCGTATCATCACCGATCATGATGCAGTCACAGGAACCGAATCCCTCCGGGATCCAATCGGACAGGTCTACCCGCTGTTCAAAGAAGACGTTCGGCTTGTCCGTGTACCCGTTCGCCTTTTCGGTCAGATAATTCACATACGCCTGCGCGGTATCCAGCATCTCGGGGGTGTAGCTTTCGTCTGCTTGGAGCTTTTTCAGCGCCGCGTTGAACTGCCGTTTCGTCATCTTGCCGTCAAAGGCTTGACGGGCATACAACTCGCAAACGCTGTGCGCGAGGGTTCCTTCCGCCGTGTACTTGGTATCACCGGACGGGGGAAACTGTTCCTCAAACCGGGGAGCCATTGTGCAGACAAGCCATCTGTGCGCCCCGGACGGGCTCAGCAAGGAGTGTCCAGTTGGGCTTGGCATTGTCATTCCTCCTCAATTGTCGCGCCGAGGGCAATCAGATCTTCCACAAGCTCGCCGTACCGGGACTCATTGATCATGGTGATTGCCGGAACACCGTACTTGGTATTCAGCAGGGACACCAGCTGATCCATCTTGCCCATATCCGTACACAGGGCCGCGCCAGCCTTTGAAATCTGCTTGAAGGTGTACTTTTTAGCGGGGGCAGGAGCCACTACAGGCTGTTCTACGGGGGCCACAGGGGCAACGGGGGTATCCGATACATTCACAAGCGGCGGGGCCTGTTCGGGCTGTTCTACAGCGGGAATCTCTGGTTCATCCGGGGGAACATTCCCAATGAAGCTAGGTTCCGGTTCTTCCTTCTTCTGTTCCGCTTTACCCTGATTGATCGCCAGACCGCCCTCAAGCTTGCCAACGGCTATCCCGCTACCGTTATTAGCAATAGCCACATCCGCATTCTTTGCGGCTTTCTTAGCAGGAGCCTTTCCGCGCAGGGCATCCGTCAGATTGTTGATTGCTTCCGGGATACCGGGCAATTCAACAGTTACTTTGACTTCAAACATTTTGTCTTTTCCTCCTTCTCACGCTTCCATTGTTCAAATCGCCGTTGATTTTCCGGGTTCCGGTAAAACTGCTCTACCGAATCCAGCACCGTGGCGCATAGCACACGTAACTCAACGGCAGGGATCTCTGGTGGGCAGATCTTCACGTGTGCCATTATCTCCCTCCTTTCCGTGAAATCAGCTTGCTTTGCTGTTCACAACGTCTTCCGGGGAAATGCCCAGTACGCGACACAGGGCAATAAAATCAGTTGCGAGAAGCCGCCTCCGCCCGCACAGGCTTGCGGACAGATTCTGGGAGGACATTCCAGCCTTTTCGGCAACCGCCTTGATCGTCATACCCTTTTCGCTAATCGCGTTGCGTACCACGGTTATAATTACGTCCATACTTTACCTCCTCTCTACGAAACGGGGACAGTTTTCAAAACTTGTCTGCATTTCGTGGATACGTGCGTATTGTAATCTACCTCTTGCAGATTGTCAATAGGTTTTTGAGAAAAAAATCTGCAATTTGCAGAAAATTCTCTTGTAACGTTATTTAGTCTATGATACAATCAGTAATTGAAAGGAGGCGTAGACCAATGACGCAAGATCAATCTGCCCGATCTATCTTAGCGGCGAAACTGAAAGAGTACCGTCAGAAATCTGGCCTGACCATTTATCAGGTTGGAGAACAAATCGGGAAAAGCGGTAAGACCGTAGGCGCATGGGAGACGGGTCACGGACAGCCGGATGCAGAAATGTTCATCAAGCTATACTACCTGTATCACATGGATTCAATGTCAGGGTTTTACGGGATCACGGACAAAGACAACCCGCAGGACGAGGTTGAACTTCTTGACGCGTACCGGAAACTGAATGACGCGGGAAAAGCTACCGTGTTGACCACAGCAAAAGCCCTTGTGAAGAGCGGGGATTTTGCGGCCACAGACTCAGAAGAATAAAGAAAAGCCGTCCATGCGGCAAACATGGACGGCAAATCTTCTCATATAGAAGAGGTGCAGCATGACAGTAAGCGTCACTTTTAACGCGGACTTGAAAAAGGCACGGGGTGAACCGATCCTTGCGGCCATCTATGCCCGGTATTCAAGTCACAGCCAGACGGAGCAGTCTATTGAGGGACAGCTTGCGGCGGCACACGCGTATGCGGAAAGTCACGGCTACACGGTGGTGCATGAATATTGTGACCGGGCGCAGACCGGACGGAACGACAATCGCGATGCATTCCAGCAAATGCTGTCTGATACAGACAAGCACCAGTTTGACGTGATCATCACATGGAAGGTTGACCGTATAGGCCGCAACCGGGAGGATATCGCTTTCAACAAGCACCGGTGCAAGAAGAACGGGATCCGTATTGAGTACGTTGCAGAGAACCTCCCGGACAGCGCGGAATCTGTCATCCTTGAAAGTGTGCTGGAGGGAATGGCAGAATACTACTCCCTGCAACTGTCAACGAACATTCGTCGGGGACAGCTGGAATCCGCCCGCAAATTACAGTGCATCGGAGGGACACGGCCCCTCGGCTATGATGTAGACCGGGAAACGAAACGGTTTATCATCAATCCGCAAACCGCACCCATTGTCAAGCAGATCTTTGAAAAGTACGCGGAAGGATCCACGGAAACGGAAATCATAGCATGGCTGAATGAACAGGGCATCCGCACCACAAAGAAAAAGCCCTTCTCCAAATCCAGCCTTGCTACCTTGCTTCACAACGAAAAGTACATCGGGGTTTACGTGTATAAGGATATCGTGCGCGTTGAGGACGGTGTACCGGCCATTGTGGACAAGGAACTGTTTAACAAGGTGCAGGAGCTTATGAAGGTGAATCGCCGCGCCCCCTCCCACACGTGGACGCATCAGGACTATATCCTGACGGACAAGCTATTTTGTGGCAAGTGCGGTTCCCCGATGGTAGGTGAGTCCGGGTTCTCCCATACCGGAGCAAAGCACAGCTATTATTCCTGTGTCGGTCACCGGAAAAAGAAGATCTGCGACAAACGCCCGGTCAGGCAGGACTGGATAGAGGGGAAGGTTCTGGAAGCTACACGTGATCTGCTGGCGGATGATGAACTGCTGGACTTCATCGCGGATAAGACCTATGCTTACTACCTGTCCGTGAATGGCAACGCGGAACAGAAAACCGTGCTGGAGAATGAACTTGCCTCCGTAAACATCTCCATAGACCGTCTAATCAGCGCCATAGAAGCCGGGGCATTTAATGACCGGATAAAGACCCGGTTGGATGATCTAAACGCCCAGAAAGCGCAAATAACCGCGTCAATCGCGGAAATGGAACTTGCCTCCGGCTTCCGGTTGACACGGGATCATATCGCATTCTTTCTGCGGGCATTCCGGGACGCTGATATCAGTGACCGGGCCTGTCAGAAACGCCTTGTCCAGACGTTTGTAAATGCCGTGTTCGTGTACGATGATAAAATAAAGATCGTGTACAATTACACCTCAGACAGCAACACAGTAACGCTTGATACCGTGGAAAACCTTAACGTTGCGGACGGATCCGGGTTCGTACACAGCGCGGGATGCTCCACCACAGTACGAAGTGTCGAACTCGGATGCATTGGTAGCCGGTTCGCACTTCGGATCAGTTTAAAGGATGATCGGTAACGGTCATCCTTTTCTCGTGGGGAAAAAACAGGGGAAGCGGCAGAAGTGAGCGGTAGACCGTCAAAAAGGCAACTATTTTGAGGAAAGAGCAGAAAAAGGCTCTTTCCTCTTTAATTTCAAGGTCTCTATGATTGATCTTGAAATGGAGTTCTTCTTCAACGGTAAAAGTGTCACCAACCTTAAGCTGCTCAGGATCCAGCATTTCAAATGCTTGCTGTGGCGGGATCACTGGGATCATCCATGCTTTCCAGTATCGCTCTGATATGGACTGCTTCATTCCGCTCATGGAGAAGTTCTATAAGATATATGGTTTCTATCCCAGATATCCTGTGGCAGATGCCGGGTACGCTTCATACAACAATTATCTGTTCTGCCAGCAGCACGGAATGGAAAAATACATGAAGTTCACGATGTATAAGAAAGAGACGACAGACGAAGAGTACCACAACGATCCATTCCGGGCAGTGAATTTCAAAACCGACCAAGACGGAGATCTGATCTGTCCGAACGGAAAGAAATTCATCTTTGCATACAGAAAGCCGATAAAAGGAAACTTGTATGGTTGCCAGGAAGAGATTTATCAATGCGAGGATTGCAGCGGATGTCCATACGCTGAGCAATGCAAGAAAACTGATAAAAACAGGACAATTCGGCTTAATGAAGAACTGACTGCCTTCCACCAGGAAGTCCTTGATAATCTGGAAAGCATCCACGGAGCTCTCCTCAGAATGAACCGATCCATTCAGGCAGAGGGCAGTTTCGGAATCATGAAGTATGACCGATGGTACAAGAGAATCGCCAGAAAAGGCCTAAAGTGGGTAAAACTTGAACTTCTACTTGTTTCTTTGGGCCATAACCTGTATAAATACCATAATCGTAAGATAAAAAGAAAAGCCATTGCATAACCGCCTCAAAGATCTATCTTTATGGGGTAAGGGGCAATATGTCCTTTTTCGCTTTTCGCTCATTCAATTTCGATAAGATGAAAAAAGGGCTGTGAAGCTCAGGATTCTTCAATCCTTTTCTTCACAGCGCCTTACTGCCTCCTGCTTCACGCCCCGCGTGAAGCTTTTTTTATCTTTTTCCGGATTTTGCCCGGTATTCCCCGGGGGTCTGCCCGGTGATCTTTTTAAACGTCTTGCTGAAGTGCGCCGCGTCCAGAAAGCCTGTCTCAAACGCCACGTCGCTGATGCGGTTTGCGGGATCCGCCAGCATCTCCCGGGCCGCGTCAACCCGCATCCGACTCAGCAGCTCTAGAAAACCCGTTCCGGTTTCGCGGTTGAGCAGCTTCGACAGATGCCACTGGCTGACGTAAACCTTTGCCGACACCTCTTCCAGCGTCAGATGTTCTCTGCAGTGCTCCCGCATCCAGTGCAGGGCATTTTGTACAATATATCCGTGGGCCTCCTGATTTTCATCATTCTCCGGATCCTCCGGCGCGGCGGCATCAAGCCGCCGGACCATCTCCCGAACCGCCTCCTCCAGCTCCTCCATGCTGCTTGGTTTGAGCAGATATCGGCATACGCCCAGACGAATGGCCTTCTGCGCGTATTCAAAATCCCTGTAAGCCGTCAGGACGGTGATCTGCATCCGCGGAAACTCGCTGCGGATTGCGGCAGCCATGGTCAGGCCGTCCATATTGGGCATGCGGATATCCGTGATCATCAGATCCGGCCTTTTTCCCCGGATCAGACGGATGCCGGCCTCTCCGTCCGTCGCGCTGCCCGCTACTTCGCATTTCAGCTTTCCCCATGGAACGATGGAAGACAGGCCTTTGACGATCAGCCGGTCGTCGTCGATAATGACTGCTCTGTACACAGGCTCATTCCTCCCCCTTATTGAAAAGGCTTCAGCTCCATGACCCTCCGCCAGCATTCCTCCGGCGTCATGGATCCCTCAGCCACCGCGGGAATACATTCCATCAGCCAGACCTCCCGGGCGGCGGCATTCATCGCGTCCTGCACCGGGCTGAGCATCAGCCGGTCATCGCCTGTCAGCGCGGCGGCCGTGGATTCCGTCAGCCCCGACAGGGCGGAGCCGGCCAGCCTGCGGCGGCTCTGGTCGCTGGTCAGATACCCCAGCAGCTGAACCGCCAGATCTCGGACGGAAGGCTGTTCATACGCCCTCCGGGTCAGATAGAACCCCATCGAAACTCCGCCGATGTAGGCGTCCGGTCTTTCATTCCCCGTTTTCGCGGGCATGGGAAGCACAGCGGTGCGGAGCATCTCCTCCTCCGTCAGCTGATGGGCAAACCAAACGCCGTCCGCCTGGATGGCGGCCTGCCCGTTCCGAAACAGCGCGTTGGCCATATGCTCATCCACCAGGCCGGGATGATCCGGAAATGCGCCGGCTTCATTCAGCTCCCGCAGCAGCGCCATTGCCTGAAACCAGGATTCAGGGATCTCCTCATAGCTTTTCGGGCGGGCCTGCTGTTCCTCCGCGCTGGCGCAGGCCAGCAGCACCATTTCGGCGATGTAGTGGGGAGAATCAATCAGGGAAACCGCAAAAGGAATGATCCCCTGCTCCCTGAATCCGCGGATGTCCTCCATCAGATGCTCCCAGGTGTCCGGCAGCGGCAGTCCACACCGGTCAAACAGCTCCGTATTGCACAGCAGCCCCTCCCAGAAGGGACGGACCGGAATGGCGTATACCTCTCCGTCCGCCTCTCTCAGCGCTTCACTGACCGGCAGATTCATCTCCGGATAATCCGCCAGAATGCGGGATATCGGAACCACGCGGCTCAGAATCGGCGCCGAGTCCGCTCCGTGAGCGAAAAAGAACAGAATATCCGGTTCGTTTCCCGCCGCAAAATCATGCAGTACCCCGCGTTTCCAGCTCTCGTTGCTGGCACTGGATCGGTCCAAAATCACGCAGCCGTATGTCTCCTCAAACGACCGCAGCAGATCCGCGTATACCGCCGCGGATTCGTCCTCTCCGGCAAAGCTGGACGCAGTATACAGCGTAACGGCGCCGGCCTTCCCCCCCGCCAGCAGCCCCACGCAAAGAAGCAGCGCCAGCAAACGTTTCCTGATCATCCGCGCGATTCCTCCTTTGCTCCGAAGGGAATCTCCATTCGAACCCGTGTGCGGTCTTCCACCCGTTCCACGGCGATGGAAGCCTCCCCGCGGTAAATCAGCCGCAGGCGGCTGGCGATATTGCTCAGCCCGATATGGTTTCCGGGCTGATCTCCGGCCAGTGCCTGCTGAATGCGGGCCTGATCCTCCGGCGAAATCATCCTGCCCGTGTTTTCAATGTCCACCTGCATCCCCGTTCCCTCACGCCGGATGCGGATAGAGATGGCGCCCCCGCCCGCGGGGGCAATGCCATGCTCCACCGCGTTTTCCAGCACGGGCTGGAGCGTCAGCAGGGGCAGGGCGCAGTCCAGCAGGCTGTCGTCGATCTGCCGGTCCCATGTCAGATCCTCGCCAAAGCGTTCCTGCACAAAGAAAAGGTAGGCATCCGCCACGGACAGCTCCTCCCGCAGGGAAACTACCCGCCGATCCTTATTCGCCATGGTGGCGTTGAGCAGAATGCTAAGCGCGTTCACCATCCGGCTGACGTTTTCCGACCCGTCCATACGGGCCTGCCAGTTGATATCCTCCAGCGCGTTGTTGATGAAATGAGGATTGATCCGGCTCTGCAGGGCCTGGATCCGGGCGTCCCGCAGCGCGATCTCCTCCTTATAGGTCCGGTCGATCAGTTCCTTCAGCCGCGCGCTCATCGCGGAAAAAGCTCTTCCCAGCGTGCCCAGCTCGTCGCGTCCGTGCATCGGAACCGCCGCGCCGAATTCTCCCGCCTCGATTCTGCGGGAGGCTCCCACAAGAAGAGAAACCGGCTTGGAGAATCGCCGGTAAATCATCATGGACAAAATCCAAAGCTTCGGGATCAGCAGCAGATACAGGCCGATCAGCACCCGGCGGAATACCCGGATCCGCCCGAAAACCGTCTCCCCGGGCACATACAGCAGCCACCGCAGTCTCCAGTCCCGGCTGTCGGAGATCTTCAGATATCGGACATTTTCATCCTCATCCAGCGACAGGCCCTGTTCCAGATCCGCCCAGGGAGCATGCTCCGGCTGAATCCGATCCAGCTCGATCCAGCTTTCCCCGTTCCATTGGGCCCGAACCGCCTCCAGCGGTGCGGTCAGCGTCTCCCAGTCCACCTCTAGCACCAGACTGCCGAAGTGCCGCATCTGATCGTCCAGCAGATTCCGAACCAGATAAACCCTTCCCGCGGATTGCAGAAAAGCGATCCGCGTATCGGTTTGCGCCAGAACCGCGGTGACCTCTTCCAGGCTCTGATCCCGGAAAAGGCTCATGCGCTCGGCGTCCGCCCGCGGGCTCAGCAGCATGCCGCCGGCTTCCTCCGGAAGAAAGACGGCGCAGAGGCATCCGGCCTCCCTCCCGTACTTTCTTTCCAGATAGCTCCGGCTCTGGCGGACGAATTCCGCGTCTCCCACGGTTCCCTGCCGGTGCTTTTCCCAGGCATCCAGCAGCTCTTCGTCATAGGTGGAATCTCTGGAAAGGGTGATCATCTGCTCCAGGCTCTCCGTCATCTGGCTCCAGGCATACTCCGCGCCGGTAGTCAGCGAGCTTTCCGTCATCCTGCGGTAGTCCGGCAGAGCCGAAAACAGGAACTGGGAGAGAACCCCTGTGGGAATCAGCCAGGCCAGCATCACGGTGATCAGCAGCTGAAAGCGGAGGGAATGAAAATATTCCCCGCTGAATCTTTTCATGTTCCCTCCCCCGCTCCGTTAAATTCCGATGAACGCCTGCATAAGATCAGCCAGGCGCGCTGCTTCTTCTGCATTTTCCGCCTCTGAGAAAACCCGGATTCTGGGCTCCGTACCGGAAAAGCGGGCAATTACCCAGGGGCCGCCGTCAAAATAGACCTTGCAGCCGTCCTCATAGCTCACCCGGATGATACTCCGGTTGAAATCAGGCAGTTTTTTCTCCACCATCAGCAGCTGATGGATCCGTTCACGGTCTTCCTCCGTCAGGGCAAAATCCCGCTCCATTCCCGCGCAGGCGCCGTAGCGGCTGTAAAGCTCCTCGATCAGGCGGGACAGCGGCTTCCCAGTCTTGCTGATCATTTCCACCAGCAGGGAGGCAGCATACAGCCCGTCTTTGCCCTGAATATGGCCGCGGACCGTCAGACCGCCGGAGGATTCTCCGCCGATCAGCGCGTCATGCGCTTCCATGCCCGCCGAAATATGCTTGAAGCCCACCGGCACTTCGATGCATTCCTGCTTCCAGGCTTCGGCGATCCGGTCCAGCAGGTGGGTCGTGGCGATATTCCGCACCACAGCGCCCCTCCAGCCCCGGTATTCCAGCAAATAATTGTACAGCAGAGCCAGCGTTTCGTTCGCGCTGACGTATCTCCCCTTCTCGTCGATCACGCCCAGCCGGTCCGCGTCGCCATCCGTAGCGATGCCCAGATCCGCGTGATGCTCCTTCACTGCGATCTGCAGGTCCATCAGCGTATCCGGATTCGGCGCGGGAAGATGCCGGCCAAAGAAGGCGTCATGGCGGTCGTTGATCACATCCACGTCGCACCGTGCAGAATACAGAATGGTCTGAAGGCCTGTCAGGCTGACGCCGAACATGGGATCCAGTACCACCCGGGGCCGCCGGGACCGAATGGCGTCCAGGTCCACCTGCGCCATAATGGAATCCAGATAATCATCCCTTGGATCAATGAACCGGATCTTCCCTTCCTCCAGCGCTTTTTCGAAAGGAATGTCCTGAATTCCCTCCGGATCCAGGCTGTTGGCCAGCTTTTCGATCCGATCCGTGAAGGCGGCGTCCGCATCCTTTCCTCCCCGCGTAAACAGCTTGATCCCGTTATAGATGGCCGGGTTGTGGCTGGCCGTGATCATGGCGCCGTACGGGAGTTTCAGATTCTTGACCGTAAACATGATCTGCGGTGTAGGGCAGGAAAGATTGACAAAACGAACGAAAGCTCCTTCCCCGGCCACGGCTTCCGAAAACCAGATGGCCGATTCCCGGCTGAGAAAACGCCGGTCATACCCCACGCAGATTCCCTGCTCCGCGGCGCCTTCCGCCTGCATCTGCCGCGCCAGGGCCGCGCCCACGGTACGGATATTGGCCCGGGTAAACCCGTCCCCGATCACGGCGCGCCATCCGCCGGTTCCAAATTTAACCATTTCTCCTGTTCTCCTTTCTGCCCATTACAATCTCAATCTCATGAGTTCCTTCTCTGAAGGAAGGAATAAATTCCGCCTGCCGTCCGTCCACCTTCAGGAGGACGACTCCTTTTTCCACATGCTCGGGGTTCGCCACCCGGATCCGGTATTCCGCCCCCCGCCAGCGGCGGCTGACGGAAAAGCCGTCCCATTCCGCCGGGATGCACGGATCCACCGTCAGGGAATGAAATTCCGGCCGGATCCCCAGCATATAATGCGTAGCCGCGTAGTAAGCCCATCCGGAGGAACCGGTCATGAAGGGATGCCGCGCCCGGCCAAAGGCCGTATGATCCCGTCCCATGATGAACTGGCAGTAGGTATACGGCTCCGCCTGCCGGATCTCCATCCTGTCGTTCTGGTTCTCCGGCAGCAGCGCGTCATAGAATTTCATGGCCCGGCTTCCGCGGCCGATCATCGTTTCCGCCACCCAGGCCCATGGATTCGGATGGCTGAAGATGGCCCCGTTTTCCTTGATCCCCGGATAGACCCTGGAGATGAAGCCCACTCCGTTGTCCCGCTTCGTGAAGCTTGGAGCGTTCAGCAGCAGCCCGTACGGCGTATACAGCCATTCGTCCACCGCGTTCATGATGCTCAGCGCCTGCTCTTGATCCGCCAGACCGGATACAACGGACCAGGCCGCGCTTTCCAGATGCATTTTCCCTTCTTCCGCGTACTGGCTTCCAATCGGTCTCCCGTCCGCCGTAAAACCCCGGAGGAACCATTTCCCGTCCCAAAGCTCCCGCTGACAGGTTTCCTTCATTTCCGCCAGGCGGGATTCATAACAGCGGACGTCCTCCGTTCTGCCCAGGTTCCGGGCTGCGTCCAGAAAATGCTCCGTTGCCCAGATCAGCAGGAAGGCCACCATGGCGCTTTCCCCGCCGCCCAGGTTCAGGCAGTCGTTCCAGTCCGCCCGCAGTCCTTTGGAAATCCCGTGCGCGCCCACCTGGGTGTACGAAAAGTCCAGCGAACGCTTCATATGCTCCCAGACCGTGGCTTCCTCCCCGTCGGCAAAGGGAATGACCTTTTCGAAAAAGGCCGTATCCCCGCTTTCCCGGACGTTTTCGATCACGGCGGGAATCAGCCACAGCGCGTCGTCCGCGCAGGCATCCTCCACCCCGTGAATCCGGCTCTCGTTCATCCTGGGCACCACCGTGGGGGACTTGCTGTCCTGCTCCTGATCCTCCTCCTCAAACCAGGCCGGATCAAAAAGATGCAGTCCGTATCCCCTGCTGACCTGCCCCTGAAGCAGCTGTTCCAGCCGCCAGCGGCATTTTTCCTCATCCGCGCCCGGAATGCACATCGCGTCCTGCGCCGTATCCCGATAGCCAAGCCCGGTGCGTCCGCCCACCTCAATGAAGGAGGAGAAACGGGAGAAAAGCACGTTGATCTCGCTCTGATACAGGTTCCAGATATTCAGGCTGCGGTTCATGTTGGCATGGGGCGTCTCCACCTGCAGGGAGGAAAGCCGCTCATCCCAGAAACGGCGCAGTTCCAGAAAAGCTTTGTCCGTCCCGGCCCCGTCATATGTCCCCCGGACCCGGTCCATCGCGTCCCCGTCCCCCCGCCCCAGATAGAACAGGATTCGCGCTTCCTCTCCGGGCGCCAGCCTCAGCTTCCGCCGGATGGCTCCCACCGGATTTCCTCCCAGCTCGGTGGTATCGGTCAGGTCTCCCCGTTCCACGCCCAGGGGATTCCGCTCCGTCCGATAGGGACCGATAAAGGCGTCTCTTGTGCCTTCAAACCCGTCCGCCGGCTGATCCGAGGCGAAAAATTCATACTCCCCGTCCTCATAGTGCAGATCACAGACCACGCCGCCCCGCTGCGGCAGGGATCCCGCACAGTACAGACTCATCTGAAAATTCTCGTTGTCGAAGGAAATATGGTGGAAGGAAAACTCCACATATCCGTACACGCTCAGGCTCCGGGGCTTTCCCGAAACATTTTTGACCCGGACGTCAAAGATTTCCACCGGGTCGGTTTCCGGGTTCTCCTCCCGGGGAATAAAAAGCGTTTCCGAAGCCTCAATGCCGTTGCGCGCCGCTTCGAAGACGGAATAGCTCAGACCGTGGCGGCACCGGTATCCCGTGGAATCCTCTCCGCCGGCGGGCTGCCAGGAAACGGACCAGTAATCCCCGCTTTCATCGTCGCGCAGATACACCCAGTGTCCCGGTCCGTCCGTCGGCAGGCTGTTGGCCCGGAACCGCGTGATCCGTCCGTACTCCGGCGTATCCAGCCAGCAGTATCCGCCCGCTTGATGGCTCAGCACGGCGCCCATCCGCTGCGTCCCCAGGTAATTGGTTAAAGGCTGGGGACAGCTGACGTCCTCAATCACATATTCCCGCCGGGCATCGTCGAAGCTTCCGTATCGCATATTCTGTTTCTCCCTCCTGCCGTTTGGCGGCGCTGCCGCCTTCTGCAGGTACCATCATACGCTCTGCGCAGAAGGAAGACAATTTCCCTTTTTGTCTTCTTTTGCCTTTGCTTGTCCTGCGCAAAGCACAGTCGGATTCTTTTCTTTCTTATTTTATGGCCTTTTTGATTATATCACACAACGGTCTCTTTGGGTATATCAAGTTCTCGCGCTGCCCTCCCTCCCCCTACGGATCGTGAGGTCGTTTCGCGGCGACAGAACAAAAGCAGACAAAAAACGACAATCCGGAACGATGCTTTTCCAAATGATTCCTGTTATGATTTTTACGAACCTGAGAGAAATACGAATGAAGCCCCTCCCGTGAGGCGGGAAGGCAGAACGCTTCGCGTTGATTCATGAATCCAAAGAGGGAGGTACTGTACATGTCGGAGACCCTGATCCGTTCGCGGAAGGCCGGGAAGAAGTCCGCGGTCCGGAAGAAAAACTTCTGGCTGGATACCATGGTTCTGCCCGGAACAATCTGGCTGCTGCTGATCCGTTACCTTCCGATGTTCGGCATTGTCCTCGCCTTCAAGAACTACAAGGCACAGCGCCCCAATACCTTTTGGAACAACATTCTCAAAAGCGACTGGGTGGGCCTGAAGAATTTCGAATTCCTGAAGAGCCCGGATACGGCTGTCATGATCCGCAACACCCTGGGCTATAACATTCTCTGGATTCTGCTGGGGCTGGTGATCGCGGTTGCCTTCGCCGTCATGATGAGCGAACTGACCGCCCGCTTCATGGCCAAGACTTATCAGACGCTGATGTTTTTCCCCTACTTTCTCTCCTGGGTGGTTGCCAGCTACTTCGTGCTGGCTTTCCTGGATCCCACCAGCGGCATGATCCCCGCCCTGCAGAAAGCCTCCGGCGGCCAGGCTTCCAATTTCTACCATGAAACGCAGTGGTGGCCGCTGATCCTGACGCTGTGCAGCATGTGGAAGAACATCGGCTATTCCTCCGTGCTGTATCTCGCCGCCATCACCGGGATCGATACGACCCAGTACGAGGCTGCCGCGGTTGACGGCGCCACCAAGTGGCAGCAGGTCTGGCACGTGACGCTTCCCAATATCCGCGCCATGATCGTCATTCTGCTGATCATGAACGTGGGAAAGATCTTCAACGCGGATTTCGGCCTGTTCTACAACGTGCCTCAGAATTCCGGCTCCCTGTATCCGGTCACCCAGGTGGTGGACACCTACGTTTACCGGGCTTATGCCAACACCCATAATATCGGCATGAGCTCCGCCGCGGGGTTCCTGCAGAGCCTGGTCGGCCTGATCTGCATCGTGGCAGCCAACGCCGTCGTTCGGAAGATTGACGCGGACAGCAGCCTGTTCTAATGAGACCTGCTTTGTTCCCCTCGCGAAGCGGGGAACAGCAGGACGGCTTTCAAAGGCAAAATCACCATAGTAAGGAGGCTATCGCCATGAGTAACGCCGCGGTCAGGAAAATCAAACCTTCCACCGCTTCCCTAAACCGGTTCGGGCCGGGAACACAGGCCGTCTTTCATTGCGTACTCGGCCTCTTCGCCCTGCTGTGTATCGTTCCCTTTATCTTCGTCATCATCATCTCCTTCACCTCGGAGGAAAGCATCCGCCAGATCGGTTACAGCTTTCGTCCGCTCAGCTGGTCCGTTCAGGCCTATACCTACACCTTTCAGCTGGGAGATCAGCTCTGGCGCAGTTATTTCAACTCCTTCCTGATTACCGTCGTCGGTACCTTTCTCAGCGTACTGATCTGCTTTCTTTACGCTTATCCTCTTTTCCGCAGGGACTACGGCCACCGTCAGTTTTTCAACTTCCTCAGCTTTTTCACCATGATCTTCGGCGGCGGTCTCGTCCCCACCTTCGTCATCTGCAAGAGCGTCCTTGGCCTCAGCGACAACTATGCCGCGCTGATCGTTCCCATGCTCTTCAGTCCCTTCAATGTGATCATCATGCGGACCTTCTTCCAGACCTCTGTGCCGATGGAGCTGATCGAAGCCTCTACCATCGACGGCTCCGGGGAATACGGGACCCTGTTCCGCATCGTATTTCCGATCGTGACTCCCGGGATTGCCACCATCGCGCTGCTGGTCTCCCTGGGATACTGGAACGAATGGTTCCTGTCCCTGCTCTACGTGAACAAGAACATGGACATCATTCCCCTGCAGTATCTGCTGATGCGGATGCAGCGGAACGCGGATTTCCTGGCCAAGAATTCCTCCATGCTGGGCGCGGATGCCGCCAAGGCCGCGGCACAGATGCCCTCCCAGACCCTGAAGATGGCCCTGGTGGTCTTCATCGTCGTTCCCATTGCCTGTGCGTATCCCTTCTTCCAGCGGTACGTGGTCGCCGGTCTGACCGTCGGCTCCGTCAAGGGATAAAGCTCCGTTTTCTTGGAGAGCGCCGCTCTCTGAAGATAAAATAATCATGAGGAGGTTCTTCCAAATGAAACGGTTTCTGTCTCTTCTGCTGACCCTGATGCTGGTTCTCGGCCTGTGCGGCTTTGCCCAGGCGGAATCTCTGCCCACCATCACCATCATGTTCCACGGTTCCAATGTAACGGATGATTCCGCCGTGCTGGAAAAAGTCAACGAGTACATCGCGGACAAAGTAGGCGCGAAGCTGGAAGTCATCTGGGGCACCTGGGGCGACTTCGACGAGAAGGCCGCTAATGCCCTGACCACCGGCGACTCCGAAGTAGACATGGTCTTCACCTGCTCCTGGTCCGCCGATGAATTCAACACCTATGCGAAGAACGGTTTCTTCGAACCCTTGGATGAATATATGGAGAAGTTCGGTGCCGACCTGAAGGCCGCCCTGCCGGAAGCTCTGATCCAGGCCGCCACGGTGGAAGGCCCGGACGGCGAAAAGCACATCTATGCCGTGAACGGCTTCAAAGACACCGCTACCCAGAACACCTGGGATATCAACGTCACCCTGCTGACCGAACTGGGCTACACCCTCGATGACGTCCGGAACCTTGGGTTCTTCGGCTGGGGCGAAATCTTCGCCAAAGCCAAGGAGCTGAAGGGCGACAGCTTCTATCCCTTCCTGGTGGAGCCGGCCGTAGCCGAGCGCATGGTTACCAATTCCATCATCGTCACCGGCGATTCCGGTTCCGTAAACCTGCTGAGCTATTATCTGGATCCCGCGGACGTCACCAAGAGCGACGCCAAGTACGGCGATGTCCTGCTGAACAAGTTTGCCACCGAAGAGTATGCCGCTTTTGTAAAACAGATGCGGGAATACTACCTGGCCGGTTACATCGATCCCGCCCTGGCCGTTGCGGAAACCTCCAATGACGCCCGCACCAATGCCCAGAAGGACGGCTCCTACCTCATCGGCACCCAGAGCTATGCCTATGGCTATGAGTATTCCCCCGAAGTCATCTCCCGCGGCGTGGAAGTCGTGTTTGAGCCCTGCACCGATCCCTATGTGGACACCACCGTTTCCCAGGGCGCCATGGTGGCCGTCAGCTCCGCTTCCCAGCACCCGGAAGAAAGCTTTAAATTCCTCGCTCTGCTGAACAGCGATCCTTATCTGATGACCCTGCTGAACTACGGCGTGGAAGGCGTCCACTATACGCTGGACGAAAACGGCCTGGTGGTCTTCACGGATGAGCGCGCCAACTATTCTCCCTGGACCAACGGCATGGGCAACGTCACCCTGCTGCCCGACACCCAGGCGGAAGGTGCCGGATTCCGTGAAGCCTTCAAGAACTTCTATGCCTCCGGCAAAGCCGTCCCGATCCTCGGCTTCATTTTCAACAACGAGCCCGTTGCCAATGAAATGGCAGCCCTGACCAACGTCGCGGCCCAGTACGCCCTGGCGCTCAACAGCGGCGCTGTGGATCCCGAGACGGAACTGCCCAAATTCCTGGAAGCGCTGACCGCAGCCGGCATGGATGCCTATCTGGCGGAAGCCAACGCCCAGCTGAACGCTTTCCTCGGAAAGTAATCTCATAAAAGGAAACCCCGATGAAAACGCTCCCCCGGGGCGGGGGACCCCAAAGGCAAGGCTGCCGCAGTTTTGCGGCAGCCTTGTTTTCCCGCAAAAAACCTCTTGCCTTTTGTTCCAACTCGTAGTACGATGTCCCGCGTGCCTGGAAGACAGAGGCCGTTAAAGCAGGCTGTGTCTTCTCTCAGGTATCTTCGGTCGAAAGACCGCAGTCCCAGACCTCAGGACTATAAAGTCGAGGAGAATTCCCCGGGAAGGCCCCGGGAACCCATATGGGGCATTGGCACAGTTGGTAGAACGAACTACCACTTGTGCACTCCCGCCCCGGAAACATCGAAATCCGACGAGATGTAAAATACGGTCGGAAAAGCTACCTAATAATTGGCTATGGCACAGTTGGTAGTGCGCTACATTCGCATTGTACAGGTCACCGGTTCGACTCTCGGTATTCTCCGCCCTTCGCCCTTGAAGTTTGAAAGGCTTACGAGGTTATTACATGACTTAACGGATTTGTTGAAGATTCATAAAGAAAAGCTCTGCTTCGCTTCCATCATGAAAAAGAAGCGATGCAGGGCGTTTTTCATATGATTCTTTTCGTTTTTCAGCCGTTTCCGTCCCATAGTTCATTGTCATGAATCTGTCCAAAACGGTTGCTCATATAGTCCCATAAAAACCATAAACCTTCATGAATGCCGATCAGAATATGAGATGGAATTCGTTCAGCGGGCAGTACCTGTGTGTGCACGGTTCCTCCTGCTGTAAGCCAGGTCACAGCGGTAGTCAGATCAAGCGTGTCCTTGGAAGAAACAACAAGCTTCACCTTCTTCATATCATTACCGAAAGCAAGATATTTCGTCATCATGTAGCCTGTCAGGGGACCAATCTGAACTTCTGTCCATTCCTGCCCTCTATTCAGCACTTTTACCGGTGTGCCATTATAGAATTTGCCCAGGGATCGGCTGCCTTTATCGGCCTTTTCCCGCAGATGCAGACGGTCTTCAGGGTTGCTGTTGCTGGGTGTTGCCCAACCACTGAGATCAAGATGCTCTTGTGCTTCCGTCACAGTCAACGGAATGGTATTCCAGTCAATGGCGGTAATATCGTTCCAGGGATGCTCTCCGTAGCAACTATATTCACCCCATGCCGGATTTCCTTCCGGAGAAATCCAGTTCTGCCCCATGAAATACAGTTCGCCAGGGGAGGTAATCATGGAACTGACTCCCCAGGTTCCATCGGCAAACCTTTGTACAGAGGGTCCTCCATAAACGCCAGGAAAAAACAGATTCCCTGTGAAGTTTTCAACTCCCATGGTTGTACCGGCAGGCAATGGACTGCTTTCAGTAAACTGCCACCCGGCATTCTCTGTGAAGCTGCCGCACAGCAGCACGCGGCTTCCGTCGGGCTTGTCTGCAATGAACTGCAAGGTGTCCCGGTGAATCAGCCCGTCCACATAGGCATCATCCGCAAAAAAGGTGTCGATCTTCATCCTTTCAAACAACCGTTGTCTGACGCTGTCAGAAGAATCTCCGAAATCCCTGTCCATATACCCGGTGCAGTACACGGGACAGACAAAAGGGCTCCAGTTCGCCAGATCCTTTTCATTTTCTGTCAGCACATCCGGCAGCGGCGGGGTGGTTTCACGCCAGAAGATATTCTCATTTTCATCTTCCAGCAGATAGTCCGTGCTGATTTCATCATCCAGCATATTCAGCAGGATTTCCTCGATAACAGGAACATCCCTTTCAGAAGAACCCATAGTTGCATATCGAATACCGCCCAGCAGCCAGCGATTTTCGACATAATAGAAATTATATGTGGTGACTTCTTCGCCATAGGCAGCCGTAAGATGCAGAAGACTGTCAGTATCCATGTGAACAGTATACCCGGAGGAGAGAATGGCATCTGGATTCTCTGTCAGCAGTTCCCCTTTACGCACCACCAGCAGTCTCTGATCCTCCTGACACAGAACCGCCGCAGCAGCATCTCCCCACTGGGTCGAGCTTTCTAAAGACCAACCTTTCAGAATGTACTGTTCATTCAGGAATCGTTCAAAATCAACCCCATCATTGTCTGCAAACGCGGTTGTAACAGTCAGAAGTATCCATGTAAGAATAACCGGCAACCAGATTCTTCGTACCATATTAAAACCACCTTTTCTACTTGTGTGTTAACAAGTCTGTTTTTCTGTTTCGACGGTTTTCATCCGATGATCCCTGCTTTTATGAACGAGCAGAATTGCTTCAGATGAACATGAGAAATACCTTTGCTTTTTCTGCAGCGGACAATCGGTTGTCATTACATGACGGGAACCATAATCCTCTCTTTCAGCTATTATTCCCAGAACGGCTTCGTCAGTTTTTCGCGAAGGGAAACAGCAATCTCTTCCAATCGAATACCGCTCTGTGCGAAATACAGCTTAACATAATTATTCGTTCCCACAAATAGACCCAAATTCCGGGTAATCTGCACAGAATCCATACAGCCGCCCTGGAAGGTTATCGTCCCCATGTTTTTACCATTGGCAAAGATCGTAACAGGCACCTGAGCCAGCGCTTCCGCATCCACATGCAAGCGCAGGTGCAGGTCGTAGCTGCCTGGTATTTCAATTTGGATACCATATACCAGGGAAGTGCCCTTGTCAGTGCAGCATCCCTTTGCATCCAGTTCCAGTCTTTCTTTCATAGGAAGATACCGAATATCGAAATCCACCTGATCATCAGGATCAAGCTGTCTGACCGCTTCCAGTTCTTCCTCGCTCACCCTGCTCACAAAACGCGTCATGGCAGGAGAACGCATAAGCATGTTCAAAATATTGCTTGCGCTGCGCTGCAACTGGCCTCGTGTCAGAGTTCCTTGTGCAAGCTGCTCCTCCAGGTTATCATGGCTGCTGTTCTTTTCGGCGTCATTCACCACCATATACAGGTCGTTTTGCGAGCGAACCATGGCTGCAGTATTCCGGCCGGACGGCTGTTCACCTTCATCGTATATTGCCGCCCACCAATCACTCATGACGATTCCTTCAAAGCCCCATTCATTCCGCAGGATCGTCAAATTCAGATCATAATTGCCAGCCGTCCAAATGCCATTTAATGCCCCGTAGGTGGTCATGATGGAATAAGCGCCTGCTTCCCTGACAGCAATCTCAAAACCTTTCAGGTATATTTCCCGCAAAGCTCGTTCCGAAATCACGCTGTTCAGCTCCCGTCGGCGATATTCCTGATTATTGCAGGCAAAATGCTTCATTGTGCCAGTCACATCTAAACGTTGCATCCCTTTAAGCTGCGCCGCTGCTATCTTTCCTGTGACCAGAACAGCCCATAACCGAACGGATACAGCACCCGATCCCGTGCAAAGGTTTCAAACCAGCGATACCCTGTATAAATATCTTCCTGATAAACAGCCTGCTGATCTCCGCCGAAATTCTTCGCGGAAGGATAGTCAATCGCCGTCATGGCAATTGTATCCGTGAGCTTTCCGGAAGGTGTAGTCCTGCCCGTCAGCAAATCAGCCACAGCATGTCCGCCTTCCATGCCACCATGCCAGACATACATTACAGCATCCGGCTGGAATTCACTCACCCAATTCATATCCATGATGCCGCCCGTGTTCAGAAGTACGACAACGCGCTGAAAAGCCGCCCGCACTTTTCCAATGACTGACGCTCCTTCTGACAGCTATTCAGTATCTTTTCAAAGTGCTGCTCAAACCGCATGGCTGCCTCCCGGCTCTGTGCATCATTCTTCAGTATGTCAAAAGCATGCATGTCTGTGTGATACACATCCACTTCCGCTTCTATGCCGGCCGCTCTGAGATTCGCCACATAGGTCATGGTTTCTGCATAGAACGGCTCGCCATCACCGACAAATGTATAGCAGCGCGGGAGATGGCGATAATCTGTCTGATGAATCGGCGCGGCATAAGGTGACACTTTTTCCTGGGCCTGCCCGCGCAGGTACATCCGCCATCCAAAGTGATTGCGCCGGGTGTTCCACACCCTGCCATGATTGTCTCCGGAAGTCTCTGTGTCAAGATTGCTGAGCATTGGGTAAAGCGGCATCTGGAAGGCAACGCTGATGCCTCGATCCCTTGCCATCATGCACACAGCCGCAGCCAGTCCTCCGCCCGCACTCTCGCCGCCGACCATAAGGGTGTCTTCCTGTCTGCACATATACGCCAGTACCTGATAGCAGTCATTGACCGCTGCGGGATAGGGCTTTTGCCAGGCAAGGCGATAGCCGGGTGAATAGACCGTCACGCCGTATTTCTTCACCAGGTCTGCCGCCCGGCTCATATACACCATTTCCTTCATGCCGGTAATAAAGCCCCCGCCGTGAATCCACAGGACAGATACCGGGACTGCCGTACGATTTGCAGGACGAAGGATGAGGGTCCGAACACGGCCTATCCGGATCTTCTGCGCATGGATATCCTGGTCCGGCCAGAGCTTGATTGTCATAATGCATTCCTTTCCTCACATGAAGCGTACAGGCGCATGCCCAGTCCTCCGAAATCGTGATTGTCGCGTCTCCATGGCTGAACCGCTCCGTCATTTCCTGCTGTGCGGCATTCACATGTCCCAGCATTATATACACCCGGGAATGGGGACTGTACAAGATCACAATCTGATTGCCGGAATAAAGAACAATGTCCCCGCTACCGGCAGTCATCGGCGCATCCTCCCGCCCGGTGCCCAGCTCAATGGAGCCGGCCTGTTCATGTCCGCTTCCGATCAATCCTGTCCCGCATCAGAAACCTGAATTGTCCCTGCAGTTCATCGCTGAGACCGTCCAGATCATCCAGTGTGATCGCACCCTCCCGGAACAATGCCAGAAGATTTATGTACATACTGGACCGGTTCATACGGGCACAGCGCCCGTATGCTGCCGATCTTTCTGTATGCGCTTTTCCATCACCCGGAACTTCTCGGAAGCACTGCCGGACCCGGTAAGAAACGCGGTATATTCACGGATCAGTCCTTCCATATACCTTTCCTGCCAGCCAGGGAGACGGACACAAAACCGTTTCCAATCGAATGCATTTACCTGCGGAGTCATTGCTGTTCAGCCTTCTTTCCATCTTTGCATCGCTTCTCGCGCAGCAATTCTTTCGCATTTCATGCGTTTCCCCGCAGGCGGTGCATGCTTGCTTGAGGAATCGCTCACGTCGTGATATGCTTCCCACGATTTTTTCGGCAGCATTCCTGCACCCCATGACCGCACGCTTCTGCGATCCATGGATAAAACAGTATACAGCCATGAAGAACGGAAGAAAAGGAATGAAACGGTACAGCCTCAGGACCAATGAGCAACTCCATCCCCTTGGCATTGACAGGGCTTCGTATTTTCCCTGGCAGATACACAGCGAAAGAAACAACGTACTGCAGTCTGCCTATCGCATTGAAATTCCCGGTGTCTGAGACAGCGGCAGAGTCGAAAGCAGAGAGCAGGCTTTCATTGCCTGCAAGGGCCCGGCCCTCGCGCATGGCAGAGAATACACCTGGCACGTTACTGTCCGGGATAAGCGGCGCACCGCTTCCCTGCTGTGCAATGGTGCCATCGAAGCCAGGGTGATCGGCCTGGATAAGCCTGCCATGAGCATCACCGGCTCCGGCGCGCATGGGATTCTGGCGACGCTTCCTCTGTATGCGGTATACCGCATCCATGGCATGACAGACGAACAGCTCTGCCGCGCGACCATGCTCTCCTATCTGATCTGCACCTATATCAAGGAATATTCCGGCAGACTGTCGGCCTTCTGCGGATGCGGCATTGCCGCCGGAACCGGCATGACGCTTGGTGTCTGCTGGCTCAAGGGCGGACAGGCAGACGCGCTGATCGGCACACTGAACAACATGGCGTCCTCCGTCACGGGCATGATCTGTGACGGAGGTAATCAGGGATGCATAATGAAGGGCATGGCCGCCTGCGGCGCAGCCTTTGACAGTGCGGAGCTGGCCTTACAGGGTGCCTGTATCGTGCCTGTCCACGGCATCAACGGCGCTTCCCCGGAGGAAACCATGAGAAACATGGGCCGCATTGCCAGCCCGGGCATGGTGGGCACTGAAAAAACCATTGTGGAGATCCAGTCAGAAAAAGTCCTCTGATCCCATCGCAATGCAAGCGCTTGCATTGCTGTCATCCGTTCCCTCTGCCGCTGATGCCGCCTGTATGTGGAAGAAGACAGCGGCATTTTTGCATGCCCGCCGTCTCTGACAGCGTGGAACAGGCGGCATATCCCGGAAACTCGCCCGGCAGCCGGGCGCTCGTCACTCCATGGCAGGATCAGCCGCTGCAGCATGTTCCTGTGCTGTACAAATATGCCCATCCTATGCTGACGGCCGCTTCGGAAGCGAGATGTGCCCTGCCATCACAGGAGAGGAAAAAAGGAAAACAACTATATTGACACCGTGTCACCGCTGTGATAGAATCTGCAATGATGACACGGTGTCAGTTTTGTTCTGAGGAGGGATGTCACATGTCCAGGGGTTCGCCGGAGCTGGCAGCCGCCCGCAAAGAGGAAATCATTGCTGCCTGCGCAAAGCTGAATGAAAGCATGAGCTTCAGGGAGATTACGATCAAGGAGATCGGCGCCGCGACAAGCTTTACCCGCACTTCCATCTATAACTACTTTGAGACGAAGGAAGAGATCTTCCTGGCCCTGCTGAAGAAGGAATATGAGCTGTGGGTGGCAGACATGGATGCAGTAATGGCCGGTCAGGCCGTCATGACACGTGACGAGCTGGCCCAGACCATTGCCCGTACGCTCACGGACCGGCCGAGACTGCTTCGCCTGCTGTCCATGAACCTTTACGATATGGAGGCGAATTCCCGCCCGGAGCGTCTTGCGGAATTCAAGGTAGCCTACGGAGCCTCCCTGAATGCCGTCGACCGTATGGTGGAAAAATATGTGCCGGATATGGACAGGGCAGCGAGACAGCAGTTCCTGTATGCCTTCTTTCCCTTCATCTATGGCATCTATCCCTATACCAGCGTAACGGAGAAGCAGAAAACTGCCATGGAGCAGGCCGGCATCCCTTATGTGTATCAGTCGGCCTATGATCTGACCTATGCCTGTCTGAAAAAGCTGCTGCAGGGAAAGGAGACCTGACATTATGAAGTACACAAGGCTGGGTACATCGGACCTGACTGTTTCCCGCATCTGCATGGGCTGCATGGGCTTTGGCGATGCCGGGCAGGGACAGCACGCCTGGACACTGGACGAGGCGCATTCACGGGAGATCATCCGGCACGGGCTGGAGATGGGGATCAATTTCTATGACACGGCCATCGCCTACCAGAGCGGCACCAGTGAGCAGTATGTGGGCCGCGCCCTGCGGGATTTCGCCAGCCGGGACAAGGTGGTCGTGGCCACGAAGTTCCTGCCCCGGACGCAGGACGAGATCGAGAACGGCGTGACCGGTCAGCAGCACATCGAGCGCATGATCAACAGAAGCCTGCAGAACCTGGGCATGGACTATGTGGACCTGTACATCTACCACATGTGGGACTGGCAGACGCCTGTCGAGGACATTCTGGACGGCCTGAACCGTGTGGTGCAGGCCGGTAAGGCGCGGTATATCGGCATCTCCAACTGCTTTGCCTGGCAGCTGGCCAGGGCCAATGCCATCGCTGACCGGGAGGGCTGGGCCCGATTCATTTCCGTGCAGGGGCATTACAACCTTATCTTCCGTGAGGAGGAACGGGAAATGGTGCCCTACTGCCAGGAGGAAGGCATTGCCCTGACGCCTTACAGCGCACTGGCGGCAGGCAGGCTGTCCCGAAAGCCCGGTGAAACCTCTGAGCGGCTGGAGAAGGATGCCTACGCCAGGTTCAAGTATGACGCAACCGCGCAGCAGGACAGTCTCATCATCGACCGTGTGGCGGAGCTGGCCGACAGGCGCGGCGTGACCATGACGGAGATCGCACTGGCCTGGCTGCTGACAAAGGTTGCTTCCCCCGTGGTGGGCGCGACAAAGCGCCATCATGTGGACGGGGCTGCAAAGGCAGTCGATCTGGAACTGACGGAAGAGGAGATCGCAT
Organism: uncultured Eubacteriales bacterium; assembly: GCA_902764915.1. Taxonomy (GTDB): domain Bacteria; phylum Bacillota; class Clostridia; order Christensenellales; family Aristaeellaceae; genus UBA2943. Next base: position 42,203 of record CACWXY010000004.1, read on the forward strand.
ATCTGGAAGCGCCCTATGTACCGCATCCGCTGGCGGGCGTTATGGCGCAGAACAGGCCGGCGAACGCAAAAGAAAAGCATGTCTGGTCTGTAGGCAATCAGAAGATCTGAAGGAGGAAGCACCTCATGAACACCTTACCGAAAATCGCGCTGCGCGCATAGGCCTGGGGAAACGACGGAACCTTCGGCAGTAATCTGACGGCGGAGGCCCTCCGCCCGGTCTTCGAGGCAGGCATGGCGCACGGCCTGAACCTGTGGGATACCGCCTCGAAAAGGTGCTGGCCGGCTTCCTGAAGGGACTGCCGAGAGAGCGCTATCTCATCTCCGACAAATTCACTCCGCAGTGCGCCAGCGACAGTCCCACCGCTATGGCGGACATGATTGAAATGCAGCTGAAGCTGATGGAGCTGGATCGTTTCGACATCTACCGGATCCACAATGTCTGGGGCGTCCCGCACTGGACGGAGGAAGCTGCCCGGTATTTTGAGGGCAGGGCGGACGCGCCGATGATCGGCGTATCCAACCACAACCTGGCGGAAATCAGACAGGCTGATGAGATTCTCAAGGCGCACGGACTCAGGCTTTCTGCCGTGCAGAACCATTACAGCCTAATCAACCGGTCCTCCGAGGATTCCGGTATTCTGGATTACTGCAGGGAAAACGGCATCATTTTCTTCTCTTATATGGTGCTTGAGCAGGGTGCGCTGTCCGGCAAGTACGACACGAAGCATCCCATGCCGGAAGGCTCTGACCGGGCGGCCACCTACAATCCCATGCTGGGCAGACTGGAAACGCTGAACGCGGCCATGAAGAAACTGGCAGACAAGTATCATGTCGCCATTGCGCAGATCCCCGTGGCCTGGGCCATTGCCAAGGGCACGCTGCCGATCATCGGCGTAACAAAGGTCAGTCATGTGGAAGACGCCGCCAAGGCTGCAGGCATAGCCCTGACGGCGGAGGAAACCGCTCAGCTCGAGCGCATTGCCGACAGCCTGGAGCTGAACGTAATCCGCTTCTGGGAAAAGGAGATGAAATAAACATGAAAAAGAACATTGGCGCAGCCCTGGCGCTGTATCCCTCTCCCCTGATCGTGGTAGGCGCAATGGTCGATGGCAGGCCCACCTGGACGCTGGTAGCCCATGCAGGCACCATGGCCCACAGTCATCTGATGGTATCCCTGGTACAGGCACACTACATCAACCGGGGCATCCGGGAGAACAAAAAACTGTCCGTGAATGTGGTAGACGCTTCCTGGCTGAAGGCGGCGGATCGCATGGGCACGATCAGCGGAAACAGGACGGATAAGTCCGAGGCCTTCGCCTGGAGCATGGGCGAGAATGGCACGCCGCTGATTAACGATGCACGTGTGTCCATCGAGTGTGAGGTGGACGGCAATTATAAGCTGGAGCACTTCGATCACTTTGTCTGTAAGATTCTGGCCACCTATGCGGATGAAGCGGTGCTCAACGACAAAGGCAAGATTGACTATCACGTGTTCAAGCCCGTGCTGTTCGAGTTCCCCACATATGAGTATTTCGTGACGGGCGAAAAGCTCGGTGACTGCGCAAAGATGAATCAGTAAGGAGGATGGTCATGAAAAGACTGCTTGCCATTGTACTGATGCTCTGTATGCTTTACACGTCGGCCCTGGCGGACAGCCTGGTGACCAACGGCGGTGTGAGCATCGACACCCGTGACCTGCCGTACTGCACGCAGGATGCTTCCGCGCCTGTTGTATACTTCATCAGCGATATCTCTGCCGCGTCTCTCGTCAGGGCCTATCAGGCGCTGGGCGTGGCGCTGCCCGGCAGGGTGGGCGTCAAGATGTCCACCGGGGAAAGCGAGCGCAGCAATTATCTGCGGCCTGCGCTGATTGCGGACCTGATTCATCTGATAAACGGCACGATTGTGGAGTGCAATACCGCCTACGGCGGCAGCCGCTCCTCCACCGCCATGCATCGGCAGCAGGCAAAGGACAACGGGCTGCTGGACGTGGCGGAACTGGACATTCTGGATGAGGAAGGGAGCATGGAGATCCCGATTGAAAACGGTGTCCGCATCCAAGTGGATTATGTGGGCAGCCACTTTGCCAGCTATGACTCCTTCCTCGTGCTGACCCACTTCAAGGGGCACGCCATGGCCGGCTTTGGCGGAGCGATCAAGAACATCTCCATCGGGTTCGGCTCTTCCATGGGCAAGGTCTGGATTCATTCCGGCGGTACAAAAACCAGCGGCGGCATCTGGGGCGAACAGAATCCCTTCCTTGAAGCCATGGCAGACGCAGCCAAGGGCGTGGATACCTACATGGGTGACAATATTCTCTACATCAGTGTCATGAATCGTCTGTCCGTTGACTGTGACTGTGACGGAAACCCGGCCGAACCGGATATGCACGACATAGGGATTCTGGCCTCCACTGATCCGCTGGCTATCGATCAGGCGGCGATTGATCTGGTCTATGCCATGCCTGACAGCGAAAGCCTGCGCCGGCGTATCGAGCGCCAGAACGGACTCTATACACTGGAGGTTGGCGCTGAGAACGGTCTGGGCAGCCGAAGCTATCAGCTGACTGTCCTGGGAGAGTAAGCCATGCTTGACTGGATCCGGCGGGAGGCCGTCTATCTGTGGTATTACCTGGATATCCAGATCCGGCAGATCGCGCCGTACTGGGGATTGGGCATTGTACTGGGCAGCATGGTCTCCGTGTTCGGCAAGAAGTATATCCATGGCGCGTTCGCGAAGATCGGCCAGCGCAGAATGGGCTGGCTGAGTGTCATCCCCGCCAGTCTGCTGGGCATTGCCTCGCCGCTGTGCATGTATGGCACTATCCCGATTGCTGCGTCCTTCTCTGAACAGGGCGTCAGGGATGACTTCCTGGCGGCCTTCATGATGTCCAGTATTCTGTTGAACCCGCAGCTGATCTTTTACAGCGGTGCGCTGGGGCAGACGGCGCTGTGCATCCGCTGCGTCAGCTGCTTTCTGTGCGGCTGCGCAGCAGGCTGGCTGATCCGCCTGTTCTACAGCGGAAAGGGCAAAAGCTTCTTTGACTTTACCGGCTTTCATGAAGGCAGGAGCCGGGACACGGATCCCCGTCTCCTGCTCAGGCTGCTCAAGAACATAGGGCGGAATATCAGGGCTACCGGCCCCATGTTCGCCCTGGGAATCCTGATGACGGCGCTGTACCAGATTCATGTGCCCGATGATTTCGTCAGTTCTCTGTTCGGTAAGAACAACAGCTTCGGCGTCCTGATGGCAGCCACGATCGGCGTGCCGGTCTATATGTGCGGCGGCGGCACCATTCCGCTGCTCAACGAGTGGCTGGCGGACGGCATGAGCATGGGCAGCGCGGCCGCCTTCATGCTGACCGGCCCGGCTACCAAAATCACCAACCTTGGCGCGATGAAGATCGTGCTGGGCTGGAAACGATTCCTTCTTTACCTGGCTTTCGTAATGCTGTTTTCCCTCTGCACGGGATTGATTGTGGATACATTCTGAAAAGGAGATATGCATATGCTCAAGAAATTCACCGCCATACTGTCTGCACTGATGCTGACCCTTTCCTGCCTGACGATCGCTGCAGCCGAAGAGCAGCCCACAGAGCCCACCAGTCATATTCTTGTGGCGTACTTTTCCGCCACCGGCACCACCAGGGATGTAGCGGAAAAACTGGCGGAAGGCCTGGAAGCCGATCTGTATGAGATCGTTCCTGAAGAACCCTACACTGATGCGGACCTGAATTACAATAACCGCAAAAGCCGTACTTCCCTGGAGATGGATGATCCTGACTGCCGTCCTGCCATCGCAGACGAGCTGCCTGACCTGACGGACTATGACACGATCCTGATCGGCTACCCCATCTGGTGGGGCGATGCCCCGCGCATTGTGTCCACCTTTGTGGAAAGTGTGGATCTGACTGACAAGACACTGGCTGTGTTCTTTACCTCCGGCAGCAGCGGCCTGGGCAACAGTATGAAGCATCTGGAGGAACAGGCTGACGCAGGCACCTGGCTGGAAGGCAAGCGTTTCACGCCCCGCAGTACAGTGGAAGACCTGACGGACTGGGCAGCCTCGCTGGACATTCAGCCCTGAAAAAGGAGACAGCATGCGTACCAAGCATTCCAAACACATGGTGGATATCCTGCTGGGTATCGGACTCCTGCTGCTGATGAGCTATCAGGTGACGGGGGAAGCAGGACACGAATCCTGCCCTTCTGCTCCCACGGCGGCGGACGCTTCGGCCAGAGCCTGACCGCCATTGCCAAGCTGGCCCCGCAGGCTGTCATCGCTCCGGGCCTCTCCGTCCATTACTCCGGCGGCTCCGGCCTTTCAGATGATGTCCGGACATGGCTTGCATCGCAGGGCATGCCGGCAGGTCAATAAAAGAGGTGGTTTTCATGAAAAAATCATTGGTCGTGTATTTCTCCGCCAGCGGTGTTACAGCCGGACTGGCAAAGCGCCTGGCAGACGCCATCGGCGCGGATCTTGCAGAAATTGAGCCCAGCGCGCGCTATACCTGCGAGGATCTGGACTGGCGCAACCGGCAAAGCCGGAGCTCCATGGAAATGAATGACCGCTCCTGCCGCCCGGAGATCCGCAGGACGGTTGACAGCATGGCAGTCTACGATGTCGTGTTTGTCGGGTTCCCCATCTGGTGGTATCGGGAGCCTTCCGTGATTGATACCTTTGTGGAATCCTACGATTTCACGGGAAAGACATTGGTTCCCTTTGCCACCTCCGGCGGCTCCGGCATGGGTGACAGCGCTGCCAATCTGCAGACGCTGGCCGCGGGGGCCAGGATTGCATCCGGAAAACGCTTTGATGCAGGCGCATCCCCTGAAGAACTGGCCGACTGGGCAAAACAGTGGCTGTAAGGAGGCATTACAATGGCAAAAAAACAAACAGCCGGAAGGGATAACCTTGGCAGGCTGGCACCCAAATTTGCAGAACTGAATGACGATGTCCTTTTCGGAGAAGTCTGGGCCCGGGAAAGGGAGCTTTCCCCCCGCGACCGCAGCATGATTACCATTGCCGCGCTGTTCTCCGCAGGACTGTATCCACAGCTGAAGGCGCATCTGTCCATCGGCAGGGATCACGGCATCACGAAACAGGAGGCCGTGGAAATCGTGACCCAGCTGGCCTTCTACTGCGGCTGGCCCAAGGCGTGGAGCACCTTCCCACTGATCCAGGAAGTATACGGTGATGAGGAAAGCGAGCTGGACGGCGTGCCCTCCAACCTGTCTGTGTTCCCTGTCGGGCAGAAGAATGATGCTTATGCGCAGTATTTCATTGGCCAGAGCTATCTGGCACCGCTCTCCACTGTGCAGGTACCTGTCTTCAATGTTACCTTTGCGCCTGGATGCCGGAACAACTGGCACATCCATCATGCCAGCGAAGGCGGCGGGCAGATGCTGATCTGCGTCAGCGGCCGCGGCTGGTACCAGGAATGGGGAAAGGAAGCCCGTGAACTTCATCCCGGTGATGTGGTGAATATCCCCGCAGGAGTCAAGCATTGGCACGGTGCCGCCTGCGACAGCTGGTTCCAGCATCTGGCCGTTGAAGTGCCTGGCAAGGATGGAAGGGCCGAGTGGCTGGAGCCTGTGGATGCGGAGCAATACGGGAAACTGAAATAAGCGCCCTGTCTCCGCAGCAGGCATATACGCCTGCTGCCAATCAACGGCTCAGTTCTCAGCCGTACATGGTTCCGGCATGTCCGTTCGACTTGCCCCGGAAGTAATCATAGTCGTTGAAAATGGCATTCTGCTGACTCTTTGCGAGTTTTCAGAATGCCATTTTTTCATTTCTGTCTTTGTCGGCATATTTATGCATTCTCTTTTGGCAGATGCGGGCTGAATGGACTATAATAGAGCATGAGACATTCATCTGCACTGTCATCCATATCAGGGAAAAGCGCAGAGCGATTTCAGAGGGAGATGATTACAGCAGCATGAAGCAGGCAACCAAACAAATCGCTATCTGTGCGTTGGCATTGCTCGTCTTCTGCACAGTCTGCCGCTGGACATTGTTCCGTACCTATACCATTCATGTTCCTGTCGATGCCGCTCTGACAAGGGAGTCTTCGCAGCCGCCCAGCATTGAAGTGCAGGACGGCATACATATTGACGGGGAAACATGGCGCAACGGTGTACTGCATGTATCCATCCGTCCGGACCGGCCGGGAGAAGCGGATGTCATCATTCGGAATGCGAACAGCGATATGTCCCAGTATCATCCCCTGCGCATCAGCCGTCTGGGAACAGTCTATGACCTGCAGACCGGCGGGTTCAGCGGCGATGCAGCGGTATTGATTGCCGTAACGCTGTTCTGGCTGCTGGTAAGCGCCATTATGTTCTGGCACTACCTGCAGGCGAAAGGACAAGCATTCTATGCCTATTCCACCATTTACTTCGCCGGCTTTTCCATCTTTACGCTCGTCACCGGTCTTCTGATGCTGCGCGTGACGGTATTGCATCTTGTGCGCCCGGCGAATTTCAGCATGTATGCAGCGTACAGCACCATCAACGGCGCCAGCAAGCAGTTCATGCTTATGACCATGCCGATCACTGCGCTTTTCGCGCTGGCCATGGCCGTCAGCAATGTGGAGCTGCTGCGCCACCAGAAACCGCAGCTGCAGAACGTGCTGGGACTTCTGATCAGTCTGCTGCTGATTCTCGGCGAAATCATCGGCCTTGCCCTGTTCATACGCGATTTTTCGGGCTCGGAATGGGAAGGCCGGATACAGAATACCCTGGAAAATGTCTACGCCACTGTCTTTGTGTACTTTGAGTGTATGCTGCTGGGGTCTGTCATCTGCGGCATGAAGGCCGCCAGACATCAGCCTGCTATGGATAAGGACTTTATTATTATTCTGGGATGCTGGTTCCGAAAGGATGGAACGCTGCCGCCCCTGCTTCGGGGAAGAGTGGACCGGGCGCTGGAGTTCTGGCGCAGGCAGAAAGCCGCTTCAGGAAAGGAAGCTATCTTTATTCCCTCCGGCGGCCAAGGCGCGGATGAGACCATGCCTGAAGCAGAAGCCATGCGCCGGTATCTCGTTTCGCAGGGCATACCGGAGAGAATGATCCTTCCTGAGACCCAGTCCGCCAATACCTATCAGAACATGGCGTTCTCCAAGAAAATCGTGGATACCATTGACGCGGACGGCAAGGTCATCTTTACCACCACCAATTATCATGTTTTCCGCAGCGGTCTGTGGGCAAGCCGTGTCGGACTTGCCGCAGAAGGCATCGGTGGCAAAACCAGATGGTGGTACTGGCCCAACGCATTCATGCGGGAATGCGCGGGTCTTATGAAGAGCCGATGGAAGCAGGAAATCCTTTTGTTGATCCTGCTGATCCTGTTTTTCGGCGTCTTATCCATGGTACTGGGCTAGAACGCTTTTCCAGTGCTGCACATGGGTCCCTGCCGTATTATGGAAGGAAGGTATCGTCCCGGGCTGGATCCAGGATGAACTGTCTTTGTTCGTCTCAGCGCTGAAAACAGAAGGAGAAATGAGAATGAGGAAGCGTTTGGTCTGGATACTTGCACTGGTTATGCTGCTGACTGTGACCGCCTTCGCGGAGGAGGATGAGGATTTTGCGCCGATGCCCGAAGACGCAGGCGCATATGCCGGACTCTGGAAGTGTGAGGATACGACGGCAGAACTGACCTGGGAAGAAGAAGGCTTCCGGGTGCTGATTCATAAGGATTTGGAAGACGGAACCGCCATGGAGTGGGAATACAGTTGTCTCTACAATGAAGACGGGCATTCCCTGGATGCCATGCCTACAGGCACATGTCTCTTCCTTGCAGACGGCGATCCGGAAAACAGTTCATCCGTTGCCGAGCGCTATGAAGACGGCGAAGCGGTTTTTACCCTGGACGCGGAAGGCTGTCTCCTCTGGCAGGATAAGAAAGAAGACGCCGGAAAGGATCTGCGCTTTATCAAGACAGGCGATCCCCGGCTGGAAGGCACCTGGGTCTGCGGACGGGCCAGCATGGATATCGTATTCGAGGAAGAGGGCTACCGGGTATTCATCTCCTGGAGCAGCAGCGCAGCGGAGGTCACGGAATGGGAATACAGCTGTCTGTATGATGCCGGAAGGCAGGCGCTGGTCTCCCTGCCCTTCGGCGTATGCACGGACGTTGTCTACAATGAAGACGGTGATATCGCCTCCGCCACGGTGCGCTATGAGGACGGCGAAGCGGCCTTTATCCTGGACAGTGACGGTCACCTTCTCTGGCAGGACGAAAAAGAAGATGCCGGGAAAGATATGACCTTTGAATGGGTACCCATACTGGATATGGGTGCTTAAGCGCTTGCGGCATGCCGCATGAGACGCCGGACGGCGGCCGATTGCATTCTTTCCAAACCATTCCTTGCAGGAGGCAGGCATATGGACATTCAATACCTGTTATGGCTTCAGGACTTCCGCAACAGCATACAGGACGCATGGACACCCCTGATGGAGTTTATTTCCAGTTTTGCCACTACATACCTGATTCTGATCCCGGTATTCGTATACTGGTTCTGGGATAAGCGGAAGGGGTTATATCCGCTGGTCTCTTATTATTTCTGCATGTTCTTCACGCCGCTGATCAAGCTGACCGCGTGCATATACCGCCCCTGGATCCGGGACGCGCGTATCCTGCCAGCCGGTGATTCCATCTCCACGGCAACCGGCTATTCCTTCCCCAGCGGGCATACCACCACCGCAGGCCCGCTGTCCGGCGGTATGGCGGTTACCCTGTGGGAGAAGAAACGCACACGCGCCCTGTCCTGCCTGTTCGTTCTGTTTATTCTTCTTACCGGTTTTTCCAGGAATTACCTGGGCGTGCATACACCGCAGGACGTTTTTGTAGCGATCTGTCTGTCTGTTCTCAGTCTGATTCTCACCTCCCGGCTCTTTGCCTATCTGGATCAGCACCCCGAGAAAGAAGACTGGCTGCTGCTGGGCGGGTTTCTGCTGTGCTGGGCAGGTATTCTCTATATCTCCTGCAAGGGGTATCCCATGGACCTGAGCGAAGAGGGAAAGCTGATTGTCGATCCGAAGAAGATGATGAACGACGGCTATGGTGATCTCGGGAAAGTCATGGGCTTTATTATCGCCCGGTTTGTGGAGAAGAAGTGGATTCATTTCCAGCCTCTGCGCAGGAGCTGGAAAAGCGCAGTCGTCTGTCTCGCGGGCCTTTACCTGATGACAGTGCTCAAGAGTTTCCTGCGTCCAGCGCTGACCGCCTCGCTTGGATCACACTGGGGTAAGCTGCTCTTCTCCGTCATCCATGCCTTCTACTATATCGCGCTGGTGCCCCTGGTGCTGAAGCTGTGCGGTCGACTCTCCTTTTTCAGTAAAGAATGATAGCGTCCATGTAACGGAAACAGGAATGATACTATGATACTCAAAGATAAACTGCTTGAAAAAAGCAGGGAAGCCTTCGCGGCTGTACTGCCTATTGTAACGCTGGTCATTATCCTCAGCCTGTCCGTAGCGCCTATTCCCAGCGGTGTTATGCTGAGCTTCTTTATGGGAACACTGATGCTGCTGGGAGGTATGATGCTTTTCTCCGTCGGTGCGGAGGTGGCCATGCAGCCTATGGGTGAGCAGATCGGCGCCAGAGTCACACGGTCCAAGAATCTTACGCTGATCCTGGTGCTCGGCTTTGTACTGGGCCTGCTGATTACCGTATCCGAACCGGACCTGCAGGTGCTGGCCCGGCAGGTGCAGACCATTCCCAATATGGTGCTGATCCTGTCCGTTGGCGTCGGCGTCGGCGGGTTTCTGGTGCTGGCACTGGTCCGAATCCTGTATCGCATTCCGATACGGCTCCTGCTGTTCGGCTTTTATCTGCTGATACTGGGGCTGACTTTCCTAGCACCGGAAAACTTCCGGGCCGTTGCCTATGACTCGGGCGGCGTCACGACCGGGCCCATGACCGTGCCTTTTATCATGGCCTTTGGTCTGGGCATATGTGCCATCCGCAGTGATGCCAACGCGGCCGAGGATTCCTTTGGACTGGTTGCGCTGTGCTCCATAGGGCCTATTCTTGCCGTGCTGATCCTGAGCATGGTCTTTCGCGCGGAGGAAGCCGATTATACCCCCGTGTTTGTCACCAATGTCAAGGATTCCCTGGAACTGCGTGTACTGTTCAGCAATGGGTTCCCCGAATACCTGAAGGAAATGCTGATTTCCATTCTTCCCATTACCGTGTTCTTCTTTGTGTTCAATTATGTGATGCTCAAGCTGAATTTTGAGCTGCTCTCCCGCATCGGACTGGGCATCCTGTATACCTATGTGGGCCTTACGATATTCATGACCGGCGCAAACTATGGATTCATGCCTGCCGGCGTATATCTGGGGCAGATGCTGGGCGAACTCTCCTACCGCTGGATTATTATCCCTACAGGCGTCCTGATCGGCTACATGGTTGTCAAGGCCGAACCGGCCGTATATGTACTGATGCGGCAGGTGGAAGACCTGACAGACGGCGCCATTACCGGACGCAGCCTGCAGCTGAGCATGTGCGTGGGCGTGGGCGTTTCAGTGGGGCTTTCCATGCTCCGGGTCATGCTGCGGCTGAACGTACTTTGGTTCATTATTCCCGGGTATGTACTGGCACTGGGTATGAGCTTTCTCTGTCCCAAACTGTTCACCGCCATTGCATTCGACTCCGGCGGTGTGGCCTCCGGTCCCATGACGGCGGCCTTCCTGCTTCCCATGACCATGGGATTCTGCACGGCCACGGGCGGTGACCTGGCCAAGGATGCCTTCGGCGTGGTCGCGCTGGTCGCCATGACGCCGCTGATTACCATACAGGGACTGGGCATTCTCTATCGGATCAAGTCACGGCATCGCACAGCGGCGAGAACCGAGTCCGATCTGTTCGCTGACCTGCCCGATGATGCCATCATTGAACTGTAAGGAGGCAGAGCATGAACCAATCGGAACTGTACATGATGATGACGGTCACCGGCCGGGAGAAGATGCGCGAGTTTATCCGTCTGTACAAGGACAAGGGACTGGATACGCATTTTCTGTCCCTGGGGCACGGAACCGCACAGCAGCGCTATATGCGCCTGCTTGCGCTGAATGAAACCGAAAAAATGGTCTGTCTGACCATTGTCACGGGACGGAAATGGCTGGAAGTGAAGAAGGCCATGTCGGTTCGGCTGCGCATTGAAGCACCCGGTGTCGGCGTTGCCTATATCGTGCCCTTGTCCGCGATCGGCGGAAAACGGGAATTAATGTTCCTGACAGACGGTCAGGGATTTGAGAAAGGGGCTGAACAGGCTTTGAAAGGAACAGAGCAGGAATTGCTGGTCGTCATCGGCAAGCAGGGATTCAGCGAACAGATCATGGATGCGGCACGCAAGACCGGCGCTCGCGGAGGCACGGTCATTCACGCCCGGGGAACCGGTCAGGAAAAGGCGGAACAGTTTCTGGGCATTTCCCTGGCCAGTGAAAAGGATATTATCCTGATTGTGGTGCCTACGGAAAAGAAGACAGACATGATGCAGCAGATCATCCATGATGCCGGTCCCGGTACCCCCGCAGCTGCGATCGTATTCTCGCTTCCTGTGACGGACACTGCGGGCATGACACTGCGCCCGCAGACAGAGGAGCTGGAGGAAAGCGACCTTGCCCCGGAGGAAAAATCCTGATCAGATATACCCGTCTTCGCGGTGCGCAGACAGGCTTCATGCCCGGGCGCACTGTACAGAGCCCGGGCACGGCAGAGGCCGCCGGGTTCTTTTTCTTCTCTGGAATACACAAAAGCCGTGGAATGGTTCTTCCATTCCCGGCCCAGCCTTGCACCGGTGCCTGTGTGCGCCTTTGTGAAGCGTACGATTGCTGCAGGCAGGCGCCTGACTGACCCCTGCCTGCAGTCAACCGATCTCCCGCCAAATATCTGACTCATGAAAGGTGATGCTCATGAAGTCATGGAACATCCGTATCCTGCTGTTTCTCGCTCTGTTGCTGCTGCCCTGCGCCGTATGCGCGGAAGAGGGCGGCATACGCATTGAAAACGGCATGGCCATGCCCATCGCACGCTATACCGATGCGCAGGACCTGGATTATACCAATGAAAACAGTGATCTGCTGCGGTTTGTTGTCTATGTGGAAACCGACTATGACACGGACCTGGATGGGAAACCCGATCTGATCAAGACAATGGTGCAGCTTCCGCGGGCAGCTGCAGAGGGGCGCTATCAGGCCCCCGTCATTTATGAGGCCAGGCCGTATATTGCCGGCATGTATACCTTCAATCCTGACCTGCTTTCCCCGGGTACATCGGAGTTTGATGAAGACAGCCTTTATTCCTGTCCCCCCAAACGGGTGCCCGGGAACACTATAACGGCACTGGAAGCAGCCAGCCGGGCGGATCCCGCGGACTGGTACTATGTTCTGGATAGCGATCCTTTTCAGCAGCAGTACCTGGGCAACCTGACCGCCTATGATGCGTACCTGGTCCGCGGGTTTGCGATCGTACAGTCGGCAGGCCTGGGAACATGGGGTTCCGAAGGCATACAGTGCTGCACAAGTCTTCTGGAGGCGAAGGCCTTTGCCTGCGTGATTGAGTGGCTGACCGGCAGAAGAAACGCGTATACGGGGCTTGACGGGGAAACCTCTGTCTCAGCGGACTGGTGCAGCGGCAGGATCGGGATGACCGGGCGCTCCTATGCGGGCGCCATGGCGTTTGCGGTAGCTGCGCTGGGTGTACAGGGACTGGAAACCATTGTTCCGGTGGCCGCACCTGCCAGCTGGTATGATTATGCCAATTCTCAGGGGATACCGTCCGGACTGCTTTCCACCTATGATTTCGTGGCAGATCTGTCCGCGCTGTGCGCCAGCCGTTTTCCCTGCGCTGACGAGGCTTTGCAGCATACCTATATCCGCTATCTGTCCTTCCTTCGTGACCGGCAGATCGAACTCCAGGGTGACTACGGACCTTTCTGGGAAGAAAGGAATCTGCTGAACAGTCCGGATTTCAGGGTATCCGCACTGATTGTCCAGGGGCTCAATGATGACACGGTACATCCCAAGCAGTTTGATCTGATGCGCAGTGCACTCCTGCAGTGCGGCTGTGAAGTCCGATGCCTTCTGCATCAGAATGGGCATGTAACGCCTGCCAACGAACAGGCAAAAACGGACATTCTCATAGGCGCGCATACATATACGGACTGGCTGAACCTGTGGTTCTCCCATTACCTGCTGGGCGTGGATAACGAGATCAGCCAGATGCCGGATTTCACAGTACAGAGCAATCAGGACGGGCGGTTCTACGGGACCGACCGGTGGATGACCGGGGATACGCTGCGGCTTATGCCTGAGGGCTCGGAAACCTACACCATTTCCGCACAGCATGCACACATGAACAATCAGGCGCTTCTTTATGATAGCCTGGACGGTACATCCGGCACGGATCACCGGCTCTGGCGCATGGACATCACCGATGAGACCACCATCAGCGGTATAGCTGAAGTCCATCTGCGCGTTCAGACTGCGGATGTGGACAGGAACGCATTAATGCTGTCCGTCGTGCTGGTGGATTCCGCCGAAGAGGCCTTTCCCTGCTTTGACGTGGGAAGCATCGGCGTACTGGAACAGCAGGTGATCCAGAAGAACGGTATAGACCGGGGCGAGGGAACCGAGCCCTATGATCTGGTCTCCTGGAAACAGTCTCTGCGGAACCGGAGCATCATCGCCTATGGCTCCATGGATCTGCACAATCCTGAAGCGGGATATGACCCTGCATCCGCCGTGAAGCGCGAAAACAGCATTGCAGCCAATACATGGTATACCTATACGCTGTATCTGCAGCCCGCTTACTACACGCTCCCGGCCGGGCATCAGCTGGAACTGTATATCCTTCCCTTCTGCGGATTTTCCGATGATGCGGCAAGCTATGACAGCTATACATCCTCCGAACTGGAAGAAATGGGGCTCACCCCTGCTGCCATGGTTCCCTTCACACGGGATTACAGTTTTACAGTGGATCACGCAGACAGCTATGCTGTCATTCCCGTTTCCCGCTGACCCCACACTCCGGAGTGCGCCATGCGCAGCCCGGATGGTTGCGCAGGCCGCCGCGGGCCCCGGCAAGAACCCCTGTCATATCATGAACATTGCCGGCTGCAAAAGCATACAGGCAGCCGGGTATGCATGCACCCGGTACACTTTTCTCTGGCAAGGCAGGTGAACGGCAGACCGCCTCCTGTCATGTTTGCGGATGCATGCACGCGCAGAAGACCGGCTCTTTCACAGAGGGCCGGTCTTCCTTTTGCGTCTGTATCCTATTGTGTCTTGGAGAAAGGATGGCTCCTGCCCGCCTGTGTTTCCGTCGGTCCTGTATGAATGACCGACGTTTCCCTCAGATATACTTCGTCCGGTTCGGGTCAGCCACCGGCCGGCAGGCATGCAGGACAGACCGAGCGCGTTGACGGGCTGCCTTCGCACGGCTCTACACGGATAGGGGCAGAATCGAATGATGAGAAGAACAATGTGCGGACTGTCAAAATCGTCTCCGACTTGGCAGTGGATCCATGCCGCCCTGCCAAACGAGGCCGCATCATTGCACACATGCATCGCATCTGTGGATTTTCTCCTCTTACTGCTGTGCCCGAAAGATCATGCAGTCTTCACGGCACAGCAGGCTGGATCGTTTCATTCCATTGGAAGATCATTTCAGTTTACAGACAGGAGAGCGAACTTCTCACGAGAATCCTTGAAAAAAGATTCGCTGATGCTGAACTCAAATGGATACCCGGCTGCTGTGGTGAAAGCATGCCGTTTGCGGCATTGTTCCGCGAAAAGAAGCAAGCCTCCCGCACACAAGCGCAGGAAGCATGCTTCTTGATTATCCGTTTCATCATACTGCAGGGGATCCCTGATGCAGCAAAGGGGCACCCGTGTGCCGCTGTGCATCTTCGGTTGTCTTCCCATGAGCCCCTGCCCGTCGCAATGCATCCATTCGTGATATGCGGGTCTTAGGGTTCGCGATCGGGCGTGCTCAGAATCATCTGCGTTTTCAGCGCATCGCTGGGAACCAGAATTCCCATCGCGTCCAAACTTTCCAGCATACTGTCGCGCAGCCTGGCAGCGGCCTTCATGTTCTCACATTCCTTGGAACACTCCACGATATACTGTGTGCCGTCTGTGCCCGGCACATGCCAGACCTCAATACGCACGCTCTCATCGTTCAGTGTGCCGGAATAGCGGAAAAACCGGATCGGACCAATCATCTGCATGCCTTCAGCATGCTCCGTGCCCCAGTCGGCACTGCCCCAGTCCTTCACTTCCGAAGGCATTTTTTCAGTGAACATGCGAACCGCATCACGCTGATCCATAAGCCCCAGGTCCGGCGTCTCCTTCACAGTAACATCGATATCCGCCGCAAAGCTCAGCGTCATCTTGGCATAGCCCCAGTCGATTTCCGCCGGAAACTGGGAATCATACAGTGAAAACCCGTCCGCACGCGCAGCGGCCAGTGCCGTCCCGATATCGTCGCCCTCAATCGGATAGCGCTTTTTATAGGTCAGGGTGTACTTGGTTTTTCCCGCCTTCACGCGGATCCGGTTGATCCATCCCGCCTGCAGATAATCCCTTTCCGGCGTGTCCAGATATATCGCGTCGATGCGCTGCGGCTCATCTTCGATCCGGAAGGCTTTCAGAATGTCCTCTGCCAGCATATGTTCTTCATCCAGCACCCGCTCATGATCAAGGAGCAGCTTAATCTCGCACTCCGGCTCCGTTTCTTTCGGCGCAGTGCCGACAGGGATTGTACCGATGACTTTCGGGGATGGCACAAGCTGGATATACATGACGAGATATCCGTCTGTGGGCGGTGTTTCGGATGGCTCGTCTCCCTGTCTGCTATAGCTTACCAGCCAGGCTTCGGTCTCATCGTCCGCAGCCAGAAGCATTTGCGGAACATACATGAAGCCGTCATAGAACGCCTCATCCGACGAAAAGAGCGCCTCCCAGACAGCAATGTCTGTTTTGGCACTTCCGCCATAAACCCATTCGCCTGTATCCTCTGCAGGCGCCCACGAAGACATGCATGTCAATGCCAGCAGTATAATGCATGCTGTCCACTCCATGGAGCGCCTCTGCTTCGCGGCACTGCACATCCTGCCGATACTTCTTCTGAGGCTTTTCATATTCCTTCTCTCTCCCAATCACAGGTTGCTTTCTTTTCCCGATTTCATGACAGCGAGGGTACATTGCCGACGCTCAATGGAGGACATCATCCTCCCGGGCTACCATTTCCGCCCACTGGGCGGCATTTCCTGCAGCTGCTCTGCCGGATGCGAGCCCGGTCTTTTCGCCCCGAAGCAGGGACAGGAACAGGGAAGCAATGCGCACGGCCCCGCGATACTGCAGATGACTGTTGTCCTCCGCCCCGTCCGGATAGTTCGGATGGCCTTTGGGTACATGACAGAACAGCTTCCTTGTGCCTTCCACGCCGCATTCCTTCAGAAGCGCCATGGTCGCCTCTTCCAGTTCCACCAGTCTCACGCCGCGCTCGCGTGCCAGGTCCCGCATGGCATCCGGATACTCGCCATGCGTCGGTATCGGCATACCTTCGCTGTCAAAGAGTCTGCGCGCGATAGGAGTTACCAGGATCGGTTCCGCACCCTGCCGGCGGGCCGCATCAATATACATGTTCAGATATTCCGGATAGGTCAGGCGGGGGGATGTATAGCGCAGCGGGTCCTTCTTTTCGTCATTGTGACTGAAGGAGATCAGCAGCCTGTCCCCCGGCCGCAGACACAGTTCGATCATATTCAGCCGCTTTTCAGCCACAAAGCTTTTGCTGGACCGTCCATTGACCGCTTCGTTCTGCACAAAAATGTTCTCCGGCAGCAGTGACTGCAGCGCCTGCCCCCATCCGGTCATCGGCGCACGGTCTTCCGGATAATTCGCCATGGTGGAGTCGCCGCACATGAACCAGGTTGGGACGCGCCGGTCCGGACGCCATCCGTCATACCCTCCCAGCACTTCGGCTACAGTGAATGCGGCAGCTTCCTCATCTGTGATCCGCTTTTCCATCGGGTGCCGCACCGTAAGATCCGCTCGCTCGCCTGATGTGCGCCACTCGCCGTAACGGTCTGTGACCACTCTCTGCGCATCCCAGTCCGCAAAGCCTTCCGGCGCTACATGCGCATCCATTTCGCACGCCAGGAAGACCGTCCGGGCATACCCGCGCCAGGGGCGCCCCAGGAAAGCCTTTCCATCTTCACATGCCCCGGTGAGACGGCACTGATGGAATACGAAACCATAGGGCTGCGCCTTATGCGTATTTGCCGCGGTATACCATCCGCCGCGCGCGCCCATGAATAATGTACACTTTTCAAACCAGCAGCGGTACGACCCGAAAATAAAGTCCACATCGCCTTCGATATAGCAGTCTTCAAAGTACTGCCGGCTGTGCGTTTCCGGTCCGTCCTCCACCCGGGATACCGCTTCCGCACGCCCCTGACGCGCCCCTATGTCCTCCACCACGTTCGGGATCCGAAGCGGTCCGCAGTACAGTGTATCCTGATGCGCGATCATCCGGCAGTTGCGCCATACACCGCGGTCACCGGCGGCATACACGGCCACGGCCTGGCCGACCTTACGGCCATCGCCGGCATCATTGCGGATCGTCAGGTTTTCCACTTCCACATTATCCCCGGTAATCATCAGGGTAGAGGAAAGGAATGTGCCCTTTTCCGCGCCGCTTTCGTCAAGGTCCTTCGCACATCCGTTCCAGGTGAGCACGGTACGGTCTCTGGCTTCGCCGATGATCCGTACATTGCTCTTGTGCACGACCACCTTTTCCCGGTATTCATCCATTCGTACAATAATAATGACAGGCGCTCTGTTCCCTTCCGGGACCGCATCCACGGCTGCCTGCAGGCTGGTAAAATCCCCGCTCCCGTCTTTTGCCACAATATACATTTTCCTTACGCCTCCTCAGATCAGATGCATTTGGGTCAGCGCTTCCGCGGCGATCTTTGCATAGGCCTCCGCTCCGGCAGTCTGCGTATGTGTGTCATCCTGCTTGCCGTCCGGATACGCAGGATACACCCCGGGCGCCACATGCAGGTACAGTTTCCGACTCTCCTCGTCACCCAGGCGCTGCACCAGGGCAAAGCTCTGCGCATACATGTCAATCAGGGGCACATTACGCACCTGCGCCAGATGCCGTATGACTTCCAGATAGGCACCGTGGGAAGCAAGCAGTCTTCCCTCCTGAAAGCAGCGCTTGCATATCGGTGTCAGAAGCACCGGAATGGCCTGATTCTGCCGGGCCGTGTCGATAAAAATGGAAAGATTGTTGCAGAAGCTGGTCCACGGATCCGTATGCCTCCAGACAAGCTCACTGGGATCGTTATGGGCGAACTGAATCAGCAGCAGATCCCCCGGCTGTATCTCAGCCTCGATCGCCTGCAGCCGTCCCTCGGACAGGAAGGACTTCGTGCTGCGCCCTGCCTTCGCCCGGTTTTCTATCCTGCAGGAAGGCAGGAACTGGCTCAGCATCTGCCCCCATCCTGTAATGGGCGCTTCCGCCGGCGTATAGCTTGCCGCAGTAGAGTCTCCGCATATATACAATGTCATTCGCTGTTCTCTCCTTCTGTTCCTCAGGCAGGACGCTGTCCACGCAGCGTCCGGCAGTCTCTCACGCGTCCTCATAAGCCAGCATTTCCAGCCGGATCATGGTGACTTCGTTTCCAAACACATTGCGATAGCATTCATCGCCGTTGAGTATCCGTCCGCGCACCCACTGTCCGTCCTGATAGGTGCCTTCCTCTTTTCCGATCGTATCCAGGAGCCAGCCGGGCTGCCGGCTTTCCAGTGTCAGTGCACAGTTCACAGCCATCACCAGGTATACGCCGTCGCCCAGGGCAATCGCCAGACCGCCGCCCGTCGGATCACTGTCCTGCGTATGCTCATAGGTAATGCACAGGTCCGCGCCGGGAAGCGTAATCCGCTCCTGCGGCTCCCCCGTATACAGAAAACCGCGGATCCGGCCCTGCGCATGCGCTCTGTGTATCATGTCCGTCATCGGTGCCGTCAGCAGGTATGCCTGTCCCAGCAGCTGCCCTGAAAGCTGTCTGCGGTTCGCACCGCTGTCCGAAATCTGCAGAATCTCCAAGGTCCGCGCATCCGTCTCTTCCATCTGTACAGCGCAGTCTTCCAGTCCAAACGGCGCAAAACCCAGTGCGTTGTGCTCACCCAGCGCATACAGATAACAGGCAGCCTCCACCCGGGTTTCCGGAATGAACAGCGCATTCTCAGGGGTTGCGTACTCCTGACACACCTTCTGAAAGTAGGTTACATAAATATCAGGCGCCATTATATCAATGCTGGGCGCTGCCGCCTTCCAGATCCGTGCATTCTTGTACTGCGGTCCGCCGGAGGGATAGCGTCCCGGTATCCATGGCGCCTGTTCCAGCCATGTATTGACATACATGGGAAGAGGAAGCCTGGCCTTGCCGGCGCTGCATATATACTCCGTTGCTGTCGCATAATGCCAGGCCATGAACGCCTCAGCCGCATAGTCGCCGAATGCCTCCTGCCATGTGCCGGACAGCTGCAGTCTTTCCGTGAGCAGCGCCGGGACTGTGCCTGCAAAGGCAGCATCTGCCTCCGGGGAATAATCCCGGTCCGATCCCAGTATACCCATCTCGTTTTCCACCTGCACCATAATCACGGTATGTTCTTCATCCGTCTGACGCAGATGTTCCATAAGGCAGGCAAACGCGCCTGCATCCGCTTCCACCGCGGCCTGGCACAGGGGCGAAAGAATACGGACCGGCGCATCAAAATACCGCGGCGTTTTCCCGTTCTGCGCCTGAATATACGAGAAGCGTGCCGGATCACGCTTGACCCATCCCGGCACATATGTGGATGCACTGTTCTTCCACAGTCCGAACCACAGAAGAATCAGGCGATGCTTTCTTTCCCGTGCCTGCCGGATAAGGCCGTCTACCAGTGAAAAGTCAAACATGCCTTCCTCCGGTTCCAGGCATTCCCAGTAGACCGGTGCGATCAGCGTATTGGTGTGAAAGCGCACATAGGCCGGCCATACGTACTTTTCCATATAGGAAAGGTCCGATGCCGAGGAATTGTGGATTTCCCCGCCCCGGACAAGATACGGCGCTCCGTCCACATACAGTGCCGTGTGTTTTCCTGTGCCCTGAATGAATGGCAATGGATGCATGCTTCGTTCCTCCTGCATTCGTTCGTCTCTGCTCCGCAGAGCCCTGCGTCTGTGTGCATGGTATCGCGTTTGCCCTGTGTGCGCAATCTCTCCAGGATTTTCCCGCACCGCAAACGCCGGCATATTTCTGTGACCTTTGCCCCGATATTGACTTTCCCCGTTCTCCGGGGTAGCATTCCCTCTGCTTTGCTGTACCTTACTCTTTCACACCGGCGAAGCAGAGGATGATTGTTCATGCACATGACCGCACGGGAGAACCGGTCTGCTGTCTCCATTTTTTCCAGCCTGCTTCTGGCTGCCCTGAGCCTGTTCATCAATGGCTTCGGCATTTATCTCACGATTCAGGCCGATATCGGGGCCGCGCCATGGGATGTTCTGAACCTGGGACTGTCCAGGACGCTGGGCATACTCTACGGAACCGCATCGATAGCGGTGTCCTGCACCATACTGGTGATCGATATTCTGCTGAAGGAGCCCATCGGGCTTGCCATGTTTCTCGATGCAGTTGTGGTGGGCAAGTCTGTGGACTTTTTCCGCCACATTCATGCCGTTCCCGCCTGTACATCCCTTGCAAGCGCCGTTCCGGTTCTGCTCCTGGGGCTTTTCATCATTGCCTATACCCAGTACACTTACATGCTCTCTTCTCTTGGCTGCGGGCCGAGGGATACACTCCTGGTCGGGCTTTCCAGACGAGCCCGGAACATTCCCATCGGGCTTGTAAGCATAACCCTGCTTTCCCTGGCCACTTTTCTCGGCTGGCTTCTGGGCGGACCAGTAGGCATCGGTACACTGCTGTGTGCATTCGCCTCCGGCCCGATCATGCAGTTTGCCTTCTCCACGGTGCACTTTGACGCTGCCTCGGTGCATCATCAGTCCATCACGGAGTCCCTGCAGGTCTGCTTTCACAGTGGTGCCAGGCCCTGACCTGCGCACGCAGTCAGTGTTTTCCAAACATTCCCTCTGTTTTCACACTTTTTTCACACTTTTCCCATAAAGCCTTCAGAAAAGAGCGGGATACTGTACATGCGGCAAGGATAAGCCGCGATTGCTATGGAAGGGAGGATCTTTCCATGAAAGATCTGAAAAAATATGTAAGCGGTCTGCTTGCGCTTTCACTGATCACCTTTTCTGTACTGACAGCCTCTGCGGAAAACGCGGACACACCGCCTGAACCGCCGCAGGGGGAAGTCACCACGGACGGCCAGACGCCTCCGGAAAGACCGGACGGCGACATGGGAACGCCTCCGGATATACCCGGCGGCACACCGGCCGGCATGCCCGCCAGCGCCATGGGCACACCGCCTGAAGGCGGCATGGGCGGTCCCGGCGGCGGTTCTTCCCAGCCTTCCAGTTATGAAGCACTGGCCAGTTACAGCGAAAACACGGAACTGAACGGCGTCAGCCTTGCCTCTACCGGTGATGACGAAAACGCGCTGCTGGTGACAGGCGGCACAGTAACCGTCTCCGGCAGTACGCTCTCCCGTGTATCAGACAATTCCACCGGCGGTGACAGCGCTTCCTTCTATGGGGTCGGCGCGGCGGTACTGGTCACCGACGGCGAAGTTCATGTGACAGACAGCGAGATTACAACGGACGCATCCGGCGGCGCCGGCGTATTTGCCTATGGTGACGGTGTGGCTTACGTGGAAAACACTACCATCCGTACAGAGCAGAATACCTCCGGAGGCATTCATGTAGCCGGCGGCGGTACGCTTTATGCGAAGAACCTTGATGTCATCACCAACGGCGGGTCAGCCGCCGCGATCCGCTCTGACCGCGGCAGCGGCACCATGGTTGTAGACGGCGGCACCTATACTTCCAATGGTTCGGGTTCCCCCGCGGTCTATGTCACGGCGGATATTACCATACGGGACGCCAGCCTTACCGCAACCGGTTCGGAAGCCCTGTGCCTGGAGGGCCTCAATACGGTACGCCTCTATAACTGTACCCTGGAAGGCGATATGCCGCAGGACGCCCAGAACGACAATACCTGGACCGTGATTCTCTACCAGTCCATGTCCGGAGACAGTCAGGTCGGGGAAGGCACCTTTATCATGGACGGGGGCAGCCTTGTCTCGCACAGCGGCGGGCTCTTCTATTCCACCAACACTGACTCGGTCTTTACCCTGCGTAATGTGGAGATCATAACGGATGAAACCCCGGATTATTTCCTGCGCGTAACCGGCAACAGCAATGCACGGGGCTGGGGCAGCACCGGAAGCAATGGTGCCAATACCGTCTTTACAGCCTATCAACAGACCATGAACGGGGATATCCTCTATGACTCCATCTCCAACCTGACGCTCTATCTCCTGGAAGGCACACACCTGACCGGTGCCGTACTGGATGATGAGTCCTGCGCCGGAAACGGAGGGAACGGCACAGCAGCAGTTGCAGTCGATGCCACATCCACCTGGACGGTTACCGAGAACTCAACACTGACTTCCCTGGCCTGCGAGGGAACACTGCAGGACGCAGACGGTCGCACGGTATCTGTTCTTGGGAATGACGGAACTGTATATATCCAGGGAGAGAGCGATATCGTCATCTATGTTGACGGTTTCAGCGATACCATTGATATTTCCTCTACCGGTATCATTCCTGCCTATGACGCCATGGTCTCCATGCCCTGACCAGCGCGTTCTTTCAGCGGATCTGCATGATCCGCTTTTTTTCATGCCTGTAGATGGCAGCGCATGACGCGGATGAATCGGCTGAAAAAAGCCGTGAGAGCATCGCTCTCACAGCCCATTCCATGCGCGCTCTCCCTGGCTGCGCACCGCCTGTGCGGCCGTGCCGCCGTATGCTTCCGCCCGCTACACGTCCATATGGGCGTGCATCGGGTGCAGGTCAAACTCCTCCGGCCGAAATCGCGGACAGACGCTTTCCTTTGTCGCAATCACGGATGCGGCCAGCCGTGTGCCGATCGCACATGCATCCTGCAGCGTCTTCCCATAGGTCAGTCCAATGGCAATCCCTGCGAAGAAGGCGTCGCCTGCCCCGGTCGTATCGATCACATCCACTTTCTGCGGCGGACAGATTCCGCTGCTGCCCGACGCGTCCACATACACGGCGCCGTGCTCGCCCATGGTTACCACCATCTGACGGATCCGTGCCTTTTTCACCCGGGGCACCAGCACTTCCTCCAGTTCTTCCGGAGTCATCGTATCGTAATCCTCGGAAAACAGAAGCCCGGCTTCCTGCTGATTGCATACCACGCAGCCGGTGCGCTGCAGCAGGTCTCTGCGCTCCATGGCAATGGACATGTTGGAGACCACAGCATACACTTCCTTGTGATACTTGTCCGCCAGACTGAATACCTGTTTGAGGATCGGGACCTCCATATCAATCTCCACCACAATACTGTCGCAGTCCGAGATGATCTCATCCCCTTTTTCCAGAAGCACATCCAGAATCGGGCTCAGAACCGGGCGTGAGGAAATAGACGCAACCACATCGCCCTTATGATCGAACACCGCAAGCCATGTGCCCAGCCCGTCCGGACGGCGGGGAATATAGTCCACATTCACCTTATGCCGCCTGAGCTTTTCAATGACGTCCGTGCTGATCCCGCTGTCGTCCGCCACGCTGAGAAAGGTAGGCCGCAGTTCCACATTGGCAATGTCTTCCGCCACATTCCGGCTGACGCCGCCATGGGTATGAATAACACGGCCCACATTCCTGCCTGCCGGTATGTACTGTGTGGACGGATATCCCTTAATATCCACGAAAATGGAACCCATGACAACAATTCCCTTGCTTCCCATATACTTCCCCTCCTCCAGATAGTACGAAAAATATAACATTTCCATTGCCTGCGGGCAAGAATGCCCTGTCCCTGCCATTTGTTTCTTTCCCGCCGGTCTGCTATCATGAAAAAAAACGGAAAGGAACCTTTGCCATGGAACTGATCAGCCAGAAAATGCGGTGCCTGGCACCGGAATTGGATCCGCTGCGCCTGGGGACCGGATGGAAGAAAGAGGACCTGGCCAAAATCCAGGTCATGATTGAATCAACCTTCGGAGACAGTCATCCCGGTTCCGGGCATCTGAATGCACTGGTAGAGGCTGCCCGGGAAGGCATTGCAGAAAGCGGCGGACACGGTGCGCGCTATTTCTGTACCGACATGTGCGACGGAGAAAGCCAGGGCACAGACGGCATCAATTTTTCTCTGGTCAGCCGCGAAATGATCGCGAACATGATTGAAATCCATGCTTGCGCCACACCGTTTGACGGCGCCGTCTTTATTGCCAGCTGCGACAAGGGCATGCCGGGAAGCCTCATGGGCATGCTGCGGGTCAATATTCCTTCCGTCATGGTGCCGGGCGGCGTCATGCAGGCCGGGCCGGACCTGCTGACACTGGAGCAGCTGGGCATGTATGCCGCCCAGTACGAGCGCGGCGAAATCGATGCCGCACGTTTCCAGTGGGCCAAGGAAAACGCGTGCCCGGGCTGCGGCGCATGCTCGTTTATCGGAACCGCCACATCCATGCAGATCATGGCGGAGGCCCTGGGACTCGCACTTCCGGGAAGCGCCCTTCTGCCCGCCGCCAGCCCTGACCTTCTCACGTATGCCAAGCGTGCGGGAAAGCAGGCAGTAATCCTTGCACGGCAGGGCCTGCGTCCTTCCGATATTGTCACCATGGAAAGCTTTGAGAATGCGATCCTGATTCATGCCGCCATCTCCGGTTCCACGAACTGTCTCCTGCATCTGCCTGCCATAGCGCACGAGGCTGGGCTTACCATTGACGGGAATATGTTTGACCGGCTGCACAGAGGCGCGCATTACCTCCTGAACCTGCGTCCCGCAGGAAAATGGCCCGCCGAGTTCTTCTATTATGCCGGAGGCGTTCCCGGCATCATGGAAGCGCTTCGCCCCTGCCTGCATCTGGATGCCATGACTGTCACAGGAAAAACACTCCGCCAGAACCTGGATGAACTGCGGCAGGAAGGCTTTTACGAGAGATGCCAGGCATGGCTTGATCAGGCCAATGAAAAGTACGGACTGCATCTGACAAGGGACGACATTATCCGTCCTTACAGTCAGCCGCTGGGTACAGACGGGTCCGTTGCGGTTCTCAGGGGTAATCTGGCGCCTCTGGGGGCTGTCATCAAGCATACCGCCTGTCCCCGGGAAATGTTCCGTGCTGTCCTGCATGCCCGGCCGTTTGACAGTGAAGAAGAGGCGATTGATGCCATCCTGCATCACCGGGTTTCCCCGGGCGACGCCGTTCTGATCCGTTACGAGGGCCCGAAAGGTTCCGGCATGCCGGAAATGTTCTACACCTCCGAAGCCATCGCCTCGGATAAGGCGCTGGGACGCACTATTGCGCTGATCACAGACGGGCGCTTCTCCGGCGCTTCCACCGGCCCGGTCATTGGACACTGCAGTCCGGAAGCGCAGTCCGGCGGTCCCATCGCGCTGGTGGAAGAAGGCGATCTGATCGAACTGGATGTAGAAAAGCGGATCCTGGCGCTGGTAGGAGTACACGGCGAACGGAAAACACCCGAAGAGATGGACCGCATCCTTGCGGAAAGAAAAGGCCGCTGGCAGCCTAAGCCCCGAAAATATCACGCCGGGGTTCTCCGGCTTTTCAGCGAGCATGCTGCTTCCCCTATGGAAGGCGCCTATCTGCAGTTTGATAAACCGGAACAGTGATGATTGCCGGGGCGTCACAGAGACAGACACCTTACAAACATATGGCCAGACCCAGGCCAGGGGCATTGCGTGATCGATCAAGCGCAATGCCCTTGTTTGGGTTCTTTTGGCATGGAATGCGAGGCTGCGCCGCACAGACAGAAACCGCAGAAGAAAGCCTGGCTGTCCCGGTCTTATGCTTGAAGACGGTACAAACGTTCTCACCGGGGATCGCATCAGGCCGCACGCCCCTCTTTCAGACACGTCGTATCGGCAGGTATGGCAGATGCTGCCTCCTGTATGCCCTGCCGCCGCCCGGCCGGCGCACCGCCATCCCCTGTGCGCATGTTCTTACGGCTTCTTCCCGGCCGGCACCTCCCGGTGCCTTTTCCGGTGCGCCGGCTCGATGGCAAACATCTTTACTGCACTGCCTGGACGCGTGGGGGGACTTCCGGTGCTTCCCTGGCGATGCGGCGTACGTTCCTGATGGTTCGGATCGTGTAGGTCAGCCCCAGAACGAGGGAAGCGAGCAGCATAACCGCGCTGATGACCTGCATTGCCGTGGAATCCTCCTGCCCTGCACAATAGACGATTACGCTCAGTGCACTGTCCCAGATGCCGTGCAGCAGGAACGGGACAATCCATGCCATGAACCATTCCTTTCTGGCGCATGCCTGCTCGTTTCGGGCCTTTGCCTGCCGGTACTCATAGAAGTGTGCGCCCTGGTTGAACTGCCAGAGCAGGTGCATGGGCACAATCGAGCCAATGATGGCCGAAGCCGGATTGGCCATTGCCGCCTTTTCCACCACGGCATAGGTCAGGCCGATTGTACCCGCTGTCAGGATACAGTCAATCTTGCGCTCCGGAGTGTATTTCCGGAAGGCCAGCAGAAAGCCCAGCAGCTTGAAGCCCTCCTCCAGCAGCGCCGCGCGAAGGAAATCGGCGGCTATCTCCCTGGCCAGTTCATTCGGCTGCGGTGTTCCGAAGATCGCATCCCAGGCGATCTCAGAGACGATAATCGGCACACAGCTGCACAGAAGGCCATAGAACATAGCGATGTGCACATAATCCTTCCGCGTCAGCACGCGGTTTGTACCCTGCGCACGGACTGCAAGCAGAAACCACAGCATACCGCACACGACCGCCAGCGTAATCCCGATGAATTCCACAGTATTCCCCCCTGTTTGGCGATACAGCCGCCCTATCTCCAGTCTCTATGTTCCGTCCGGTCTTCATCCTCCCGTCGGAGGCACCGTAATGCATGGCTTCGCATGATGCATACCGTTCAGACCCATTCCCATTATAATCCTTTGGGGCCGGTATCCCTGCTGTTTTCTTTCGCATCCATTTCTTTCAAAATAAGCATCGGTCCACATCAGGGACGGAGGACAAAAGCAGTGCGCCGGTGCATGAAAAAGCCTGCAAAAGCCAGTATGGACTGGCTTCGCAGGCACATTGGCACTGAGAAGTGTCGGAAGAGTCATGCTTCATCTGGAAGCACTGCCGATGCATCGGTCGGCTGCTCTTACAAAAGCGCGCAGACCCGTGCACCATAAAACCATTTGTCTATCCGGCGAACGCACATGTTATTCTTCCACATATCCAAGCTCGATATAAAGCCAGTAGTACTCGTCATACAGTCCGCAGCAGGCATCCATACCCATGTTGGTGCTGAAGGCTTTCTGCAAAACGGCTGTCCAGGATCCATACTTTTCAAACAGTTCATCCGGCAGCGGGCCTTCTTCATGGCCATAGGTTTTCAGGTTGCTTTCCTTGACAGCAGCCAGGCTCTCCGGGTTGTCCGCACATGCCGCAAGACGCAGCCGATTTCTTTCCTCGGAAACCGCTCTCGCCATCGCTTCCATGGATGCGCCGTCCTCCCGCATCCGGAAAAGCATATCTGTCATGGTATCCATGGATTCATGATACGCTCTGCGTTCTTCCTGCGCCTGCGCAACGAATGCCGGATCCGTCCAGTCATATGCTGCAAAGGTGCCCAATCGCTGGGAATCCGGATTCGGAGAAAACCCGTAGACAGCCTCCGGGTTTTCTATGATATCCGCCATTGCCTCAGCGTTCTCTCTGGGATCATGGATATATGCAAAGGCCGGCTCGATCCACGCAAAGACCATATCATTTCCGGACTCGGACTGATCCTCATGCCAGGTAAAGGTTCCGTCGTCATGGAAGGCAATCGTGCCGGTGCCATCCACGTACACCGGTTCTTCGCTCTTTACTTCGCCGTCCGCATCATAGACAAGATTGGTTTTGCCGGCACCCTCATATGTGATCGTCATCGTTTCCGTATCCAGCCGTCCGACAATGATCCATCGCGTCAGTTCCCATGCGCTGCTGCCCCAGTCAATGGTTATCCACGCCTCATCCGATGCAAAGCAGCTCACCTGGGCATGCGCCCGGTCGCACTGATAGTCTCCGACAAAGTTCATCACGGGGTTCTGCCAGTCCGGGTCCTCCGCAAAAACGGCAATGTATTCTGCACTTTCATCCAGCAGAAGCGTGATCTGCGGGTCGGTCGAAAAATCCTCTCCGTTTCTGGTCCATTTCACAAAGAGGTTCCCCGCCTGGGGCTGTGCGGCAAAGGTGTGAACAGCGGGCTCTGCCAGGCCAATGTAAACCGACTGTGCCGGATACTCCGGATCGAATTCCGGGGCAGTCTCGCCCTCCGTATAAGCAATGTATCCCCAGCCCTCTGTGTTGGCGGTAACAACGATAGAAGCCTCCGGCAGATCCATCGCTGAGAAATGATAGGTCTCACCGCCTTCGACCTCCAGCTTCAGGCCGTCCTCACCCTCTTCAGAGACAGTAACAATGAAAGGCTCTTCGTTTTCATCCCAGCCCCGCAGGTTGCCATACAGTGTATTCCCTTCCTGCTGTATGATCCAGCCGATCGGCTCTTCATCCAGGATAAAGGACACGGCCCATCCTTCGTAGCCTTCTGTTTCAGACAGCTGCACAAGCAAGTGATTGCCATAGGCATCTTCAAAAGCGCCCTGACGGGTCCATTCCTCTGCTTCAGACAATGCCCCGCATACTGCCAGCGCAAGTACTGCACCGATCGCCAGCAGAAGGCAAAACAGCTTTTTCATTTTTACTCCTCCTACACTGCATCATTCTGTCGCATACCAGGGCGGGCTGGTACTGATGCCCGCGTATCATACTATAATATAAAAAAATGGATTGAACAATCTTTCCCGAGGGGGGAGAATTGCCGTTTGCAGGACGAATACCCGATACAGCAGGCATTATGGAGCCGCTCGTCTGACTGCCCGGAAAGCGTCACGCATGGAATGCCCTGCTGATTCCCTGACAAAGTTCCTCCCTGGAACAGTAGGGGAAACGGACAGCGGATATCATAAAAACAAGCAGGCCTGTGCATCGGGCTGTCCGCACCCATCGTCTTTTCATATGTGTCATGGAGCATGCAATACCGGACTCTGCCTGATCGCGCCTGCAAAAAAGGGGAAGACGCATGACCTGTCTTCCCCCCTGGCATATATGTCAGCCGGCAATATTACGCCTGACTGTCCTGGGCTTCTGCCTGCGTGCCTTCCGCAAGCGCATTCTTTCCTCCCATAAAGCCCTGCAGTATCGCACTGATATCAATGCCGGTAGCTTCCTTCATGCCTTCCATGATCTGACTGGAAGACTGCATGACATCCCGTACAAGCGCCGGGGCATTCCCCTGGCCATACATGACAATCTTGTCGGTCTGGGTCAGCGGCGCCGCCGCACTGCGAACCACTTCCGGCAGGGCCGCCAGATACATTTCCAGTACGGACGCTTCGCCCATTTTCTTCTGTGCCTCCGCTTTGCGCTCAATGGCTTCCGCTTCTGCCAGTCCCTTGGCCCGGATGCCTTCTGCTTCCTGCTCCATCGCAAAGCGAAGCGCCTCTGCTTCCGCTTTCTTGGCTTCCGCCTGCTGAACTGCCTCATACCTGCGCGCTTCGGCTTCCTTCTCCCGACGGATCAGTTCCGCCTCCGCGGCGCGTTCGGCTTCGTACTTTTTGGCGTCGGCCGCCTTACGCACTTCCGCATCCAGCTGCCGCTCACGCAGGGCAATCTCCTTTTCCGCCAGTTCTGCTTCCTTTTCCCTGCGGGCAATATCCGCATTCGCCTTGGTAACCTCGATTGTCTTGCGCTGGCTCTCCTGCTGAATGGAATAGGCCGCATCGGCTTCCGCCTTCTTGGTGTCAGCCTTGACCTTCATATCCGCCTGCTGAACCGCCAGTTCCGCATTCTGTGCCGCAATCTTCTTGTCAGCATCCACTTTCACCGCATTGGCTTCCTGCTGTGCCTGGGCAGAAGCGATGGCAATATCGCGCTGTGCGTTGGCCTTGGCAATCTGTGCGTTCTTGCGGATCTGTTCCACATTGTCAATGCCCATGTTTTCGATGGTCCCGGCATTGTCGCGGAAGTTCTGAATATTGAAGTTCACAACTTCAATGCCCAGTTTCTGCATGTCCGGAATCACATTTTCCGTCACTTTCTTGGCCACGCCCTGCCGGTCCTGCACCATTTCCTTGAGTCCGACAGAGCCCACGATCTCACGCATATTGCCTTCCAGCACCTGGGTTACCATGGCAACCAGCTGCGCCTGCTTCATACCCAGCAGGGATTCCGCTGCGCGGTTGAGGAGAACAGGGTCCGAGGAAACCTTTACGTTTGCCACACCGTCTACCATGACATTAATGAATTCATTGGTAGGAACGGCTTCACTGGTCTTCACGTCCACCGTCATTACCTGCAGACTGATCTTGTCCACTCTCTCCAGGAAGGGAATCCGCCAACCGGCTTTACCGATCAGAATCCGTCTCTTGCCAAGACCTGAGATAATGTAGGCCGTATCCGGCGGCGCCTTGAGATAGCCCAGGGCCAGAAGAAGCAATGCCAGAAGCAATGCCGCACCGATCAAATACCACAACATTGTCCGTTCCTTTCTCCGCGTCCGCGGTTCCTGTCTGTTATCGGGTATAGCTGCATTCTACCAGACGCGCTGTTTCTCCACTACCGAAATCCGTCAAACTGTCAGAAAACCCGCTTCAATTGTCATGCGTACCTCACCAGCCTGCGTTTCTTCCGTCATTTTCCCTGCCTTGCACACACGAAAAAGACCCGGCAGCATATACTGCCGGGTGCATCCCAGTCTGTCATTCACTTGGCCCAAAAGTGAATCTGGGAAGAATATACCACAGATTCCTGCATTGTGCAAGAGACTGGCCCATTATTTGGAAATATCCTTACCGATATGCACAAAAATGCATCGGCATTACCGCAGTTCCAGTGTGACACTGACCGTCGCTGTATACTCCAGATTATTGGCAAAGATGGAAGTGGACTTGCCGCTTCTGTCCAGCATCAGCGCATTGACAACGCCGCCGCCCATTGTATAGCTCTCTTCAACTGAAACAAGCTCACCCAGTTCTTTGCCGCACCCGGCTGCCACAAGGCCTGCGCGCCGCATACCTTCCTGCACAGCCGCTACCAGCGCGGCATCCTTCGCTTCATCCTCCTTGGAGGAGTAGAAGTTCAGGCCATTGCACTGGTTGGCGCCATGCGCCAGTCCCACATCAATCAGATCACCGACCTTGGCGATGTCTTCCATGGTTATGGCCAGCCGGTTATTGACTTCGTATCCGATCTGCTCCGGTACAGCCCCGGAATAATCATAGATGGAGTCAACGGAATAGCTCTGCGTCACAATCGACTTACGCTCAATCCCCGCATCCGTCAGTGCCTGCACCAGCTGATCCATGCGCTCAGCATTCTCTTTCGCCGCTTCCGCTGCGCTCTCTCCCCGGGTCTGAACACCCAGATAGACCTGTGCGCGGTCAGCGGGTGCTTTCACCGTAGCCGTGCCGGATACCGTAACGGTTCGCTCATCTGCGTCTGCCATGGCGGTGCAGAGCAGAAGACACAGCATTACAGAACATACACACAATAGGGTTTTCTTCATAATCATTCATCCTCCTGTCAGGCAAGTTCTCTGCCTTACATAGCATTGGACGCATTATCCGCGCTTCGGTTCCCTGTTTTCCGGAATCATTCTGCCGCATACCGCCGGCAGCGCGCCGGTATGCTCCGCAGTGCAGCTGACGCCTGTTTATCCTTCCTTTTCCGGAAAAAAGGCTCCCGGGTGACCGGAAGACGGCGATACCTTCGGAAGACAACCGGCCGGATGGCCGCCCCGGCTTCCCGGTCCTGACGCACAGCCGGGATGCTGTGGCGCATCTGCCGCGAAACGCTGTCTGTCAAAAGCTGCATGGATTCCGCTTTCGAAACGGCAATGCGTCTATAAAAACTGCACACGGATTCCGCCGGGAAAAGCGGACCCTGTGCAGTCATCATACTGCTTTCCCTTATTCTCCTGAAAGCGATTCAAAGACCAGAATTGCCTTCGCACTTGGCATAACGGACATGCTGACCAGCCGCTGGCCCTTTGTCCCCATTTCGTTGCACTTGTCTTCAATCAGGCGCGCCATATCCTTGGCTTTGGGTGAATAATCGATGACTTCGGTCACATACCGGCAGACTGTCCTGTGATGCAGGGCTTCCTCCGGAGCCGGCGGCTTCTGCTCGAGCGTGCCTTCCGTACCCAGCGGCGTCAGCTGTGTGCCGGACAGCACATACTGCCTGTGTGTTTCCGTATCCTCCACAATTTCCAGACGGGTATCCCCTATCCATTGTTCCGAAACGCGGACCAGTCTCTCACCCATATTCTCTATCCTGCCTTTTTCTGTAGCATTCTCTGGTCTTTTTCTCTGTCGAGCGTCTTTTTCCTTCACAGATTTCCAGAAAACCTTGACCAGATTCTGTTTTTCCTTCTGTGCAATCGCTTGTGAGAAGAATAGGGACCTGTTACAATGCCTTCAACCGTGATTGAACGGAAGGAGTCAGGAGTATGCAGGCACCTTTTTCACCGTATCTGCGCTCCATAGCCGGCGGCATGCGCCAGCTGATGGAGCGGTTTTATCAAGATTTTGACGATGTCCGTATTCTGTGCACGGATTCCGTCGGGTTTGCCGCCCGCGTATCCCGCCAGGTCACGACTCTTTCGCACGAAACCATGACCACGGAGCGCGGCATGGTCGTGCGCGTCTGGAAAAACGGACGCTACAGCGAAGCTGCCTTCAACTGTTTTGATCCGCAGGACCCGGACAGAACCTATGCCGAAATCCTGCCGGTGCTTCAGGCACAGTTCCTTCTGCTGGAAAAGACAGGTACGCCGACTTATGAAACAGGGCATGCAGAGGATACGCCCTGCCAGCTGTACACGGAGATGGAGACCGGACGGCTGCCGGAGGATGAGGATCTGTCTGCGCTGTTACAGTCCCTGAAGTCCATCAGTCAGAAAGGGCTTTCCATGGACCCGCACCTGGTAGACGTGCAGATCAGTGCACAGTCCACCCATGTATGCAAGATGTTCCTCACCAGAAATCGGGATATGCGCCAGAGCTATGTGTATTCCGAAGGTGCCATCAGCTGTGTCGGCAGTCTCAACGGACGCATGGAAATGAGCTACCAGGGCGTCTCCGGACGCAAGGGGCCGGAGCTCTTCGCAGCGCTGGACGATCTTCTGCCCCAGGTCGTAAAGATTGTTCAGGAACTGCTCACTTCCGAGCGCATCACACCCGGAGAATACGATATCATTACCTCGCCTGAGGTCACAGGGCTCATTGCCCACGAGGCCTTCGGGCACGGGGTGGAAATGGACATGTTTGTGAAGCACCGGGCGCTGGGTGCGGAATACATCGGCCAGCGCGTCGGCTCGGACCTTGTCAGCATGCACGAAGGCGCACTGTGTGCCACGGATGTCACTTCCTATGCCTTTGATGACGAAGGCACGCTGGCGGGCGATGTAACAGAGATCGACCACGGTATCCTGCGTACCGGCATCTGTGACGCGCTCAGTGCGCTGCGCCTGGGATGCGCGCCTACAGGAAACGGCAAGCGACAGAACTTTGAGCATAAGGTTTACACCCGCATGACCAATACCATCTTTGACAGCGGCACGTCTACGTTCGAGGAAATGATCCGCTCCATCGACTACGGCTTCTATCTGTGCGGCATGCAGTCAGGCATGGAAGACCCGAAGCACTGGGGCATACAATGCATTGTGGAGCGCGCCTATGAGATCCGGAACGGACAGCTTACCGGCAAGGTTATGTCACCGATTGTGCTGACCGGTTATGTGCCGGACCTTCTTTCCTCCATCTCGATGGTCAGCCGCGACCGTGAGGTCTTCGGAAACGGCGGCTGCGGCAAGGGCCACAAGGAATGGGTCAAGGTAGCCGACGGCGGTCCCTATCTCAAAGCGAAAGCGAGGCTGGGCTGATGATTGATACATTACTCGCGCTGCTGAAAGCAAGCGATATCGACGGATGGGAGATTACGGATACTTCCACCGAAGGCTGGGAATTCTATCTGATCCGCCACAGGCTCGACCAGAACCGTGTCAGAAAGGTGCGTCATATTTCCGTCAAGGTATACAAGCG
Organism: uncultured Eubacteriales bacterium; assembly: GCA_902764915.1. Taxonomy (GTDB): domain Bacteria; phylum Bacillota; class Clostridia; order Christensenellales; family Aristaeellaceae; genus UBA2943. The sequence goes on from CACWXY010000004.1 coordinate 76,555, forward strand.
TCTGAAGAACGGCACCTGTCTGGGCTCCGCCTCCGGTGAGATGGCGCCGACGCTGAGCGAAGCGGAAATGCGCAGACAGCTCCAGGACCTGATCAAGGCTGCCTCCCTGGTCGAAAACCGGGCCTATACTTTAAACCCCAGAGCCGTACTGACTGGAAAGACGCCGGAAAAGACGGACCCTGCTGTCACTTCTGAAACACTCCTGGAACTTCTCTCCTCGCTCCCGGAAACAGACAGTGCCGACATGAACTCGGCGGAAATCTTCGTGGATCAGGTGACGCGCCGCTTTCTTACCTCGGAGGGCACGGAGGTCACGACGTGTGCGCCGAAGTCCATGCTGGAAGTGGTTGTCAATGCGCGCAGGAACGGTCACGAGATCGAACTCTACCGTCTCTACCGTTTCGGCGCCTGTGACAGGGAAATGCTCCGGGAGGATCTGTGCCGCGCGCTGCGGTTTGGGCCCGATCGTCTGACGGCTGTGCCCACACCCGCCCTGCAGGCCTTTGATGTCGTCTTCTCCACCGCAGACGCCTGTCCGATTTACCGCTACTTTATCGACCGCATGAATGCTTCCATGATCGTACGCGGCTACAGCGACTGGAAGATCGGCCAGCCCGTCTGTGAGCAGGGAGACGGCGATCCCGTCACCATACAGGCCGTAGGGGTACTTCCCGGCTCCAGTGTTGGCGGACTTCTGGACCCGGAAGGCGCATTAAGCTGCGATATGCCTGTGATCACGGACAGTATCGCTGCACATTATCACGGTTCCCGTCAGTTCCGCTGCTATGCGGAGATGACAGACGGGTACCTGGCCCAGAACTTTGTGGTATCCGGCGGTCATCGGACGGATGACGAAATACGAAGCGGTGATTATCTGGAAATCGTGGAGTTTTCTGATTTCCAGGTGGATACCATTACCGGCGATATCGCGGGGGAAATCCGCCTGGGCTATCTGCATAAGGGCAGTACAGTAAGCGTTGTCACCGGCGGTTCCGTTTCCGGTTCCATGCGCACGCTTGCCAGAGACATGCGCATGTCTCTGCGTCAGGTACAGTACGACTGCCTGCGCATTCCCGCACTTACCCGACTGCATGGTGTCACCATCACCGGGTGCGAAAACGAAGCATGACAGGGGTGTCCACTGCTATGGAAGAACGTTCCTTTGATCCTGTATTTGCCGTGCGGCTGGCCCGGCACGAGGATGAGCTCCGCTGGCTGTACTGCGAACTCTATCACGGCGATATGCAGGCCTATGACTACTTTGTGCATATGCTGCACCGTGCCTATCAGGCGCGTCCTGAACGCTTGAGGCAGCGGGACCTTGCACGCCTGGAAAACCCTGACTGGTACAAGGGGCACGACATGACCGGCATGCTCATGTATGTCAGCGCGTTTGCCCGGGACCTGAAAGGCGTGCTTGCACATATGGACTATCTCCGGGACGCAGGCATTTCCTATGTTCATCTCATGCCGCTTCTGGAAAGCCCGCAGGGCCGCAGTGACGGCGGATATGCGGTCTCCGACTTTACGCGGATCCAGCCGGAACTGGGAACCATGGATGATTTCGACGCGCTGACAGAGGCCTTTCACGAAAATGGCATCTCGGTATGCCTTGACTTTGTCATGAACCACACCAGTGAAGACCATGAGTGGGCGAAAAAGGCGCGCGCCGGCGATCCCTTCTGCCAGGCGAAATACTTCTTCTATGACTCCTGGGATATCCCCAATGAATTTGAAAAGACCGTACCGCAGGTGTTCCCGCAGACGGCTCCCGGAAACTTCACCTGGTGTCCGCAGGCACAGAAGGTCGTTATGACTACCTTCTATCCCTATCAGTGGGATCTGAACTATGCCAATCCGGTAGTCATGAATGATATGACCGAGCTGATGCTGGGGCTGTGCAATCACGGGGTAGACATCATTCGTCTGGATGCCACGCCGTATATATGGAAGGAACTGCATACCTCCTGCCGGAACCTGCCGCAGGTGCATACGCTGGTGCGCATCCTGCGCATGGCCTGCGAGATTGTATGCCCCGCCACCCTGCTTCTGGGCGAAATCGTTATGGAGCCTTCCAAGGTTGTGCCGTACTTCGGGACGGTGGAAAAGCCCGAATGCCACCTGCTCTATAATGTAACCACCATGGCTACGCTCTGGCATACGGTCGCCACCCAGGACGTCCGGCTCTTGCGCCATCAGCTGGAACAGGTATTCAGCCTGCCCAGGGAGTATCTCTTCCTCAATTATCTGCGCTGTCACGATGACATCGGATGGGGACTCGACTATCCCTTCCTCAGCCAGTTCGGCATCGACGAGCGTGCCCACAAGAAGTTCCTCAATGATTTCTTCACCGGAAAACTGCCCGGTTCCCTGTCACGGGGTGAACTGTACAATGACGACCCGCGGCTGGGAGATGCCAGGCTCTGCGGTACCACTGCTTCCCTGTGCGGAATCACGGGCAGTCTGGAGAGCATGGACATTGCGGGACTGAACCGGAGTGAATCGCTGGATCTTATGCTGCATGCGCTTATGTTCACGCTTTCCGGCATTCCTGTGCTCTACTCCGGGGATGAGATCGGCATGGAAAATGACGTGGAATATCATGAGGATCCTCTCAAAGCCGCCGACAGCCGTTATCTGCACAGAGGAGACATGGACTGGGATAAGGCGGAGCAGCGCCATGACCTGACAACCCTTGCGGGCAAGCTCTTTTCCAGTATCCGGAAGATGGAGGAAATCCGGAATACCTGCGATGTCTTTGATGCCTCCGCCTTTGTACAGCTGATTCCGCTGGCATCGGATCATGTGCTGGGCATCCGCCGCGAGACACGTGATGAGCGGCTGCTGGGACTGTTCAATTTCTCATCCGAAAGCGAATCAGTCTGCATGCCCGGAGAAGTGGAATACCTGGATCTGAGCACGGGAAATCTGCGCCGTGCCAATCGGGTTTTCCTGCCGGAATGCTCCTTTGTATGGCTCTGGCGCAACCGTCAGACACCTTTGACAGCGCCGGAAAGCGGGGAGAGCGAAGCATGAAAGTCCAGTTCCAGACCGTTCTTTACCACAACGCTCCCGATGCGCTGAAGGCATCCCTGGAAAGCATCGCCACGGCCCGGCATCTGGCGCTTGAAAAGGGCATGGACGTAGAGGTTACCCTTGCCTGGGGGGATTCGACGGAACCGCCGCTGTTCTCCCCGGACACGCTTGCGCCGCTTCAGGAGGCCTTCGCGGACGACGTACTGCTCACCTATGCCGCCTTTCATATGAACACGGGCACCAGTCTTGGGCATAATCGGCTGGCGGAGAATACGGATGCAGACTTTCTGGTACTCATGAACCCGGACATTCTTCTGGCCCCGAACTTTCTTGTGCGCATGCTGCCCGCCTTTAAAGATCCGCAGGTCGGCATGGTAGAGGCGCGCCAGGTGCCCATTGAGCATCCCAAGGTATATGACACGGCGACCGGAGAAGTCACATGGACGTCCGGTGCCTGCACCATGGTGCGCACTTCCTGTTTTGCCGGGCTTCATGGCTATGACGCAGATTCCTTCTTCATGTACTTTGACGATGTGGACCTTTCCTGGCGCGCACGTCTGGAAGGCTGGAAACTGCTCTATGATCCGCTGACCGCCGTCTATCACGCCAAAGCCCTGGATGAGAAAGGCCAGCTGACCGTATCCACCGCGGACCGCGTCTATTCTCCGGAAGCCATCATGATTTTACTGTACAAGTATAACTGGATGGACGCGCTGGAGGAAACCATGCAGGGGCACCTGCGTTCTCCGCGGAAAACCGACCGCGAGGCCGTGGAGCGCTTTCTTCGGCGCAAGGAAGAAGGCCGCCTGCCGAAACAGATCGACCCGGACCATCGGGTGTCCTGTTATATCCAGAAAGATCCGCGCATGAACCGGTATGATACCAAAGTGGAATAAAGCAAAAGCCCGCACTGCTGCGGGCTTTTTCCTGTGCCAATATGCTCTGTCCGGCCGGCTTATGCAAGCAGGCCTGCCAGTTTCAGTGCTTCGGATACATGACTGATCGGCACGATATGCAGAAGATTCTTCACCTCGTCCGGCACTTCCTCCAGGTCATCCACGTTTTCCTGCGGAATCAGCACCGTCTTTACGCCGCCGCGGACCGCTGCCATCAGCTTTTCGGGAAGCCCGCCGATCGCAGTCACTGCACCGCGCAGAGATATCTCCCCGGTCATGGCCCAGTCAGACGGAACGCTATGCCCGGTAAGCAGCGATGCCAGTGCCATGGTCATGGTTATGCCTGCCGAAGGGCCATCCTTGGGTACAGCGCCTTCCGGCACATGGATATGCAGGTCCTTTTCCTTCAGTTCCCCGACGCGGTCCGGGAACAGCCCCTTGACCACTGTCAGTGCAATCCGGGCCGATTCCTGCATGACATCGCCCAGTTTACCGGTAAGTATGGTCTCCCCTTTTCCGGGCACCAGCAGCGTTTCAATATAGAGAATCTCGCCGCCTGCCGCCGTCCATGCAAGCCCTGTCACAATCCCGGGCTGTGCCTGGGGAAGAATCTTTCCATGGCGTACGGGATGTCCGTCCATGTATTCCCGGAGCGATTCCGGCGTAATCGTCATGGGTTCACGGCCTGCGCGCACAAAGGCCACAGCCGCCTGACGGCACATGGAGTCCAGACGCTTTTTCAGTCCGCGCACACCCGATTCCATGGTATACTCGTCAATCACCTGCATCAGTGTCTCATCCGGTACTGTCAGTTCCTCCGGCGCAATGCCCACGCTCCGCAGTGCCTTGGGCAGAAGATGCCGCCTGGCGATCTCCAGCTTGTCCGTGCGCGTATAACCCTGGAAGCGGATCACTTCCATTCGGTTGAGCAGCGGCTCCGGAATCGTATCCACCGTATTCGCGGTACAGATGAAGGTAACGCCTGACAGGTCATAGGGTACATTCATGTAATGGTCCGTGAAATTGGTGTTCTGTTCGGGGTCCAGCACTTCCAGAAGCGCACTGGCCGGATCGCCGTTATAGCTGGAGGCAAGCTTGTCCACCTCGTCCAGCACCATCACAGGATTGGAAACACCGCTTTTATGAATCCCGTCCATGATCCGGCCCGGCATGGCGCCGATATAGGTCCGGCGATGTCCGCGTATATCTGCCTCATCCCTGACGCCGCCAAGACTTACCCGCACATACTTGCGCTTGAGCGCGCGGGCGATGGACTGTCCGATACTGGTCTTGCCCGTGCCGGGCGCACCGACAAAGAGCAGAATCGAGCCGGACTGCTCGTGCCGCAGGTTCATGACCGCGATCTGCTGAATAATGCGGTCCTTTACATCCTTCAGGCCGAAATGATCCTCGTCCAGCACCCGCTCGGCTTCATCCAGGTCAATCTCCTCCGCCGGTTCTTTCTTCCACCGCAGCGTAGTCATGAAGTCCAGGTAATCGTAGAGCATGCCGTTCTCCGGACTGTGCTCTCCTTCCTGCTTCATACGGTTGAGCATCTTGCGGGCTTCCTTCTCCGCGGTCTCGTTCATGCCCGCATCCGCAATGGCCATCTCAAAGCGCCGGACGTCCGTCATGTTCTCCGGATGCATGTCATCCAGTTCCCGCTGCAGATAATCCATCTGCTTCTTTATGGCGCTCTCCCGGTACATCTTCTTGTAGTCTTCGCTGCGCTCATTCTCCCCTTCCGAAGACAGCTGCGCCATGGCCAGCTGCTCGTAAAGCATGGTTTCCAGCTGCTCCATGCGCACTTTCTGGCTGTCTTCCGCCAGGAATTCATAGCGGTCCTGCGGTGTCAGGGACAGCCATCCGGAAGCCGCTGTCGCGATATCCGCCACACTCTTGACATAGTGCGTGAGGAATATCTCCGCAGCCGCGCCGAAGCGCGTCTCATGCAGAAAACTGAATACGCTGGCCCGCAGACGGTCCAGGTGTTCCCGTTCCTCTTCCGGCGCCAGATCCATCACTTCCTCGCGCTTTTCCCCGGAGGCCAGAACCGCGCCGTCAGTGAGAATAATCGGACTGTCCACATTGACGCGTTCCTTCGTACGCACGGCAATGACACCCTGGATCTGGCTTTCCACCATTTCGCCAGCCACGCCAATAGGATAGAGAACCTCCGCTTTCATACTGGCCTTTTCTACCTTTTCCTTCAGAGGCACCAGCAGCACACGGTCGCCAATGCCAGGCAGCCGGCCTGTGGTAAGACGGATGGTATCGGGGTCCAGAAAAACGGTGGTATACGGTAAGATCAAAACGTTGAATACCGGAATAACGAGCATATATCCTCCCGTGTCTCTGCCGGATAACCGGCTGTGAATCATTGACAATTGTCAGTTTCCTTGACAGTTGTCAGTAAAACATGTATCATTGTATCGTATCCTGGACATTTGTCAAGGTTTTTACTTCTTTTTTCCGGAAAACATACCCGACGGAACGGAGAGGATGCTTATATGTACTGTGGACACAACCGCATGGCCATTCTGTCACAGCAGCAGATCGCGGAAGCCATGATGCGTCTTCTGGAGCACGAGCTGTACGAGGACATATCCATATCGGATCTGTGCCGGGAAGCCCAGGTCTCCCGGCAGACTTTCTATTCGCTTTTTGAGAGCAAGGACAATGTCATGCTCTACAAGCTTTCCCGGGAATGCTGCTATGAGCCCGGGGATGCTGTTCCGCCCGCAGCGTCCCGTTCCACACTGCAGGCCATGTGTGAGGACTACAGCGCCTATATTGTTTCCCACCGTGCTCTTCTGACCCTGCTTGCCCGCAATCACATCATGCACTGTCTGTATGACTGTCAGTACCAGACATTTCTGCACTGTACAGACCTTCTCGCCGCGCTGCCGGAGGATGAGCGCATGTATGCTGCGGACTACTATGCGTCCACGCTGACCTCCATTGCCCGCACCTATGTAGGCCGCGGAGCGGTTGACTCCGCGGAGCATCTGACGCAGATCCTCCTCCGTCTCATGCAGGGCCAGTTCTTTCCGGACTGAACAGTGTTTTTTTCGCGTCTTTTCCGTCTTCATCCCCTTTTTTCGTCCGGCTTTCCGTTGACGAAGGAAGACAGGACAGATAAGATAGGTTGTCCGCCAGTTGCGGACAGCGCCAGTTCCGGTCCGACCGAAACAGTCACGTACAGCGTTCAAAGGCGGTTTTCCTCTGGGAAGCCGCCTTTTACCAAACCCAGAAGAGGTGTCATATGTACAGAATTCTCAGCTGCAGGAATCTCAATGCATCCGTCACACAGATGGAGATTGAAGCGCCGCTTGTCGCCCGCAAGGCCCAGCCCGGCCAGTTCATTATTCTCAGAGTGGATGAGGACGGGGAACGCATTCCCCTGACCATTGCCGGCACGGATCCGCAGCGCGGCGCCGTCAAGATTATCTTCCAGATCGTCGGTGCCACGACCTTTCTCCTTAACCAGAAGCAGGAAGGCGATTACATCCAGGACTTCGCCGGTCCGCTGGGCTGTCCTACCCATACGGAGGGCATCCGCAGGGTATGCATTGTCGGCGGCGGTGTGGGCTGCGCCATAGCGCTTCCGGTAGCTGAAGCCTTCCATCGGCTCGGCGCAGAGGTCACCAGTATTATCGGTTTCCGCAACAGGGATATCGTGATTCTCGAAGACGAATTCCGCGCCTGCTCCGACCGTCTGCGCGTCATGACGGATGACGGGTCCTATGGCGAGGCCGGCAATGTTACGGTTCCGCTCAAGGAAATGCTGGAAAGCGGAGAATCCTTTGATCAGATCATCACCATCGGTCCCCTGATCATGATGAAGTTTGTCACGCTCACCGCCAAACCCTTCGGTGTTCCGGTCACGGTTTCCATGAACCCCATCATGATTGATGGAACCGGCATGTGCGGTGGCTGCCGGCTGACACTCGTCGACAATGAAGGAAAGCGCACCACGCGCTTTGCCTGTGTGGACGGCCCCGATTTTGACGGCTATCTGGTGGACTTCGACGAAGCCATGTCCCGCAGCCGGATGTACACAGACTATGAGAAGCACGCCTATGATGAGGCCTGCCATCTCTTTGGGAAGCAGTAAGGGAGGAAGCGCACATGGCCATTGCACCCAAAAAGCATGAAATGCCCACCCAGGCCCCGGAAGTCCGGGCCCATAACTTTGAGGAAGTCGCTCTGGGATATACGCTGGAGATTGCCGTGGAGGAAGCCAGCCGCTGCCTGAACTGCAGGAACCGTCCCTGTGTGGAAGGCTGCCCGGTCAATATTGCCATCCCGGACTTTATCACGCATATCAAGCACCAGGACTTCGAAAGCGCCTATCAGGTGATTGCCCAGTCCTCCTCTCTTCCCGCCGTATGCGGGCGCGTATGCCCGCAGGAAACCCAGTGCGAGTCGCGCTGTACCCTGCACCTGAAGGCCAAGATGGACCCGGTGGGCATTGGACGGCTGGAGCGCTTTGTCGCCGACTGGCATAACCGGAACAGCACCGAAGCGGCCCAAAAGCCTGCTCCCAATGGGCACAGGGTTGCCATTGTCGGTGCCGGACCTTCCGGGCTCACCTGTGCCGGTGACCTGGCCAAGAAAGGCTTTGCCGTGACCATCTACGAAGCCCTGCACACTGCCGGCGGCGTTCTGGTCTATGGCATTCCCGAATTCCGTCTGCCCAAATCCATTGTGGCCCGTGAAGTGGAAACCCTCCGGCAGCTGGGCGTGGATGTGGAAACCAATGTAATCATCGGAAAGACACTCACGATTGATGAGCTGTTTGAAATGGGCTATGAGGCCGTGTTTATCGGCTCCGGCGCGGGACTTCCCAATTTCATGAATATTCCCGGCGAAGCGCTGAAAGGCGTCTATTCCGCCAATGAATTTCTGACCCGCTCCAATCTGATGAAGGCATATCAGGCTGATCCGCATACACCCATTCAGAAGGGCGGACATGTCGCTGTGGTAGGCGGCGGAAACGTGGCTATGGATGCCGCGCGCACCGCGCTGCGTCTGGGCGCAGAGAAGGTCTATATCATCTACCGCCGGTCCATGGAAGAGCTTCCCGCCCGGCGTGAGGAAGTGGAGCACGCGCAGGAGGAAGGCATTGATTTCCGTCTCCTGTGCAATCCCACCGAAATCCTGGGCTTTGAAAACCCGGACAATCCCCGGGATCCGCACAATGGGTTTGTAAAGGCCATCCGCTGCGTGCGGATGGAACTGGGTGAACCGGATGCTTCCGGACGCCGGCGTCCCGTGGAAATTCCCGGAAGCGAGTTTACGCTTCCCGTGGATACCGTGGTCATGGCCATCGGCACCAGTCCGAATCCGCTGATCAAGTCCACAACGAAAGGCCTGGAAGTCAACCGCCGGGGCGGCATTGTGGTCACCGAAGACGGTCTGACCAGCCGTGAAAACGTCTACGCCGGCGGTGACGCCGTCACAGGCGCAGCTACCGTTATTTCGGCCATGGGTGCCGGAAAGGTGGCAGCCCGCGCCATTGCCGCATCGCTCGCATAATCATGAAAAGCTGCGCATCACACGCAGCTTTTTTTCGTTATTCCCAGCGCACGTCCGGTTTCCCGCGCCACATAGAACAGTACAAAACCAATGGCCAGTCCGAATGTATTGTGCATAACGTCATCCAGTTCCATAAGCCCCAGCCGGAAAATGTACTGTACGCACTCCGTGACCAGGGAAAGCCCTATGCCATACATCCACGCTTTTCTTCCCAAGCCGCACAGTCCGCCCAGCAGAAGGCCCAGCGGCACATAGAGAAGAATATTGAGGACCATCTCCCGGAAAAAACGGTAGCTTTGAAGGGTAAGCCTGCCGTCTTTCCACTGTACCGCGGCGCGCACTGTCCAGAAAAGCTCCAGATTGATCCGTCTTTCCGAGGCGGGCTGCCGCATAAGGAGCGTGATATAGGCATAAACCAGAAAGTACACGATGAGGGCGATGCCATAGATCCGGCGGGTAAACCGGTTCCGCTTCGCTTCCAGCCCGAGCACGGCAAGAAAGCCTGCCATCAGCAGGCACAGAAGAAGCGGCACGGACGACTGTCTTGCAAGCATATTCTCTCTCCTTTTCTCGCCTTTCCTGCTTTTTGTTTGTGAGGCCCATGATTTCATGGTATATTGAGCCCTGTTCCAATGAGGAATGGGAGGTATGTGGCATGACAAACGCTTTTTCCCGGACACAGCTGGTGCTCGGTCCCCGCGCCATGCAGGCGCTGGCCGGTTCCCGCGTTGCCGTATTCGGTATTGGTGGTGTCGGCGGTTATGTGGTGGAAGCGCTGGCGCGTTCAGGCATCGGCGCACTGGACCTGGTGGATAATGACACGGTCTCCCTTACCAATCTGAACCGGCAGATCATCGCCCTGCACTCCACTATCGGCCAGTACAAGGTCGACGTGGCAAAAGCGCGGGTATTGGACATTCATCCCGCGTGCCGCGTCACCGTCTCCCGAACCTTTTACATGCCGGAATCCGCGGATCAGTTCGACTTTACCCAGTATGACTATGTGGTTGACTGCGTCGATACCGTTACCGCCAAGATTCACCTGATCATGACAGCAAAGGAAGCCTGCGTGCCTGTCATCAGCAGCATGGGTGCCGGAAACAAGGTTGATCCCTCCGCCTTCCGCGTCGCGGATATCTATGACACCCAGGTATGTCCCCTGGCGCGCGTCATGCGGCATGAGATGCGCAAACGCCATGTGGATCATCTCAAGGTCGTATATTCCACAGAGCCCGCCCTTGCGCCTATGTATACGCCGGAGGACGCGGAAGAAACCGCCGCGCGGCGCGCGCTCCCGGGCTCCACTGCATTTGTGCCCTCCGCGGCCGGACTGCTGCTGGCATCGGAAGTCGTGAAGGATCTCACGCATTTTGATCCCGCATGCCGCGCCTGACCGGAACAGATTCGCATTTACCCGTTCGTCTCCTTATCCGGCCGGTTCTCCATTCCCCATGTGCACAGCTGATCCAGCACGCGCATCAGTGACTGTCCCCGTGCTGTGAGCGTATATTCCACCTTGGGCGGTATCTCCGGGTACATTTCCCTGTGGATCAGTCCGTCCCGCTCCAGTTCCTTCAGGTTCAGGCTCAGCGTCTTATCCGCGATTTTCCCCAGATAGCGCTGCATTTCATTGAATCGTACAGGCTCATACTCCATCAGGCAGTACAGGATCACCGGCTTATACTTTCCCGCGATCAGGGAAAGCGTATAACTGTACCCGGTCTCCAGGAAATCTGCATTCTCAATGGTCTTGCTCATACTTTCCTCCAGGTTAGTACCTGTCTTTCATGCTGGTACTTGTTTCTTTTCATGTGTCATGATACCCTTCCCTTGCCGGAAAGGCAATCTTACCGTGAAAGGATCCAATACAGTCATGAAGAAAAATCTTGGTGTCGTACAGGCCGTTTTTCCCATGCCGGTTCTGATGGTCGCCGCCTATGACGAAGAAGGCCATGTCAATGTCATGAATGCCGCCTGGGGCATGATCTGCAACAGTGACAGAATCGCGCTGTTCATCGATGAAGACCACAAAACCACGCAGAATCTGCTCAGGACCCGCGCCTTTACTGTTGCCCTGGCCGATCGGGCGCATATGGACGTGGCGGACTTCTTCGGCATCGCCACCGGAAACAAGATGCCGGATAAGTTTGAACGAACCGGCTATCATGCCGTGAAGAGCACTTTTGTCAATGCGCCCGTGATCGAGGAATTCCCGGTTGTCATGGAATGCGAGCTGGCGGATGTGACATCGACAGACAGCTTCTACGCCATTGTCGGACGGATCGTCAATACCGCTGCGGAAGAGTCCGTACTCTCCGAGAACGGAAAGGTGGACCCCTCCAGGCTGAATGCGCTTCTGTTTGACCAGTTCCAGCACGGTTACTACGTGACCGGCGAGCAGGTCGGAAAAGCATGGCATGAAGGCGCACCGCTGATGAAAAAGGCATAACCAAAACGCAGATCCCGTATGCCGCGGAGATCTGCGTTTTTTGTTATTGTCTTGCCTCCAGGATGGTCCGTATGAACTCCCTTGAGCGCTCGGCCTGAGGATGCGCAAAGAATTCCCGGCTCGGGCCGGACTCAATCACCACGCCGTTTTCCATGAACAGCACCTGATTGGACACATTCCGGGCAAAGTCCATTTCATGGGTAACGACCAGCATGGTCATGCCTTCCTCCGCCAGCTGACGCATGACGGCCAGCACTTCCCCGATCAGTTCCGGGTCCAGTGCACTGGTCGGCTCATCAAAGTAGATGATCTCCGGGTTCAGCGCCAGGCCTCTTGCGATAGCAACACGCTGCTGCTGTCCGCCGGAGAGCTGGGAAGGATAGCTGTTCAGCTTCTGCTCCATACCCACGCGCCGGAGCGCCGCAACCGCACGCGCCTCCGCCTCCGCTTTCGGCACATGGCTTCCCACTGTCAGTCCCAGCGTTACATTGTGAAGGACCGTCTTATTCAGAAACAGATTATAGTTCTGAAAAACAAACGCTGTCTTGGAGCGGACATGGGCGATCTCCCTGCGGGTGGCGCCATGCAGGTCAAAGGTTTCCCCATCGAATACAAGGGTCCCCCGGTCCGCACGCTCCAGGAAATTCAGGCATCGCAGAAATGTTGTCTTTCCGGATCCGCTGGGCCCGAGGATCGCAATCACATCCCCTTTGTTCACCGAAAGGCTGATCCCCTTGAGTATATCCTGTCCATCAAAATGCTTATGGACATCATGCACTTCCAGCATCATGCCTCTCACCTCCCATATCCGGACAGCCGCTTCTCGCCCTTATGCTGCAGCCAGGTCAGCAGCGTACAGAAAGCCAGATAAATCGCGGCCACTTCACAGTACAGTCCCAGCGACTCGTATACACGTCCGTTGATCACCTGGGCTTCACGGAACATTTCCGTTACGGTGATACTCGCTGCCAGAGAAGTTCCCTTGACCATGGAGATCAGTGAATTGGACAGGGCCGGGAATGCCGTGCGGAATGCCTGGGGCAATACAATATGCCCCATGATCTGCAGATAATTGAGGCCCACACAGTATCCGGCCTCCGTCTGTCCTCTGGATACGCTCTCCAATGCGCCGCGCATGCTCTCCGCCATGTATGCGCCTTCATTGAATCCGAAGACCAGGACGGCCGCAGGGTATGCATCCAGAAGAACGCCCACGCTGGGAAGGCCATAGAAAACAAGATACAGCTGCACCAGAAGCGGCGTCCCGCGCACAATCCAGATATAGAACCGGCATACCTGCCGAAGGATACGGACATTGGCATACTGAATCAGTGCCACCGTAACGGAAATCACCAGTGCCAGCGCAAAGGAGAGAATGGTCAGTGGAATCGTGACACGGATGCCGTATCCCAACAGCTTGGGAAATGCATCCGCCATTACTTGCAAGGTTCTTTCAGTCATGCTTTCTTATCCCTTTCCGCCACTGAAGTCGTTTCCATCATCCGAATCAGCACCCGGATTCCCTGAAGATAGGCGCGCACGAAAATGCGCTCATTGGTGCCATGAATGCCCTCGGCCGAGATTTCTTCCTCTTCCAGGAAAGGCCCGAACCGCATGACACAGCGGCAGAGTTCTTCATACCAGCGTGCATCCGTGGCACCGCGGTTCTGTGAGGGAATGAACAGCAGCCGATCAAAGTAATGCGAAAGCGTTTCGGTCAGCATACGGAATCCATAGGCATCCGGGTCCGATGGCACAGACGGCCCGATGGACTGGACATAATCTGCTTCCACGCCTTCCGGTACGCGCTCGCGGCAGTGGCGAAGCAGGCTTTCCGGCGTATCAGGCGGCGACAGACGGAAATTAATGACTGCCTCCATGTCCTGCGGCATCACATTCCCTGCCGGGGATCCCGGCGTAATCATGGTGGGTGCCACGGTTGTCCTGATCTGATGATACAGGCTTTCCCTCTTCTGCATATAGGAAAGAATGTCTGCCTCATAGCGCGCCATATCCGTGACATAGGTGCGCATTGGTTCGGTGGTGATCCGGTCCGAAAGCAGCGTCAGTGTCCGGCGGACAGCCTCGGAAAGGTGCGCCTTGGGCGGATCGTCCACAATCCGGGCAATCGCCTGGCTGAGAAGTCCCAGGGACGTGCCATGGAACGGATTGGAGGCATGCCCGCCCTGGGAATGCACAAACAGCCGCATGTCAGCATAGCCCTTCTCATACATGCCGACAGTGCAGATCAGATGGCCCGGTGCTCCATAATCCGCCGCATCCATCACTTCACCGGCACCTTCATCCAGTACAAACTCCAGTTCCACACCCTCTGCGTGTAGTTTCTGTACGATGGCCCTGGCACCTCTTGAGCATGTTTCCTCGTCCTCGCCAAAAGCCAGGTACAGTGTTCTGGCAAACGTTTTTCCCTCAGACAGCAGATACTCCGCACTTTCCAGGATCCCAATGAGCATTTCCTTAATGTCCATACTGCCCCGGCCCCAGATATACCCGTCCGAGAGATCTCCGGAAAACGGACCGTGAATCCAGTTTGCCTCCGTTCCCGGCACCACCGGCACCACATCCTGATGGGCCATGAAAAGACCGGGGCGCAGTGTCGGGTCTGTACCCGGAACGGTAATCAGAAGACTGTGACCTATGGTTTCCCAATGGGCTTTCTCCCGAAGGCAGGGATAGCTTTCCCGCAGATACGCCTGCATGGCGCACAGGGCTTCGTAGGGCATTGCATCCGGATCCAGGGAGCTTACCGTCGGAAAGCGCAGGGCCCCGCGCAGGTGTTCCACAGCGGCGTCCGCGGGAAAGGTGGGATAATCGTCTTCATGAATAAACAGCGATTGGTTTGTCATTTTTACACCGGTAAAGCCACAGGGGCAGCATCACCCCTGTGGCTTCCTTTTCAATTTCAGTCCTGTATCAGTCTTCCTGTGTCAGGTCCATCCCGAAATACTTCTCGGAGATGGCAGCCAGACGCCCGTCCTCCCGGGCCGCATCCAGGATCGCGTTCACCGCTTCCACCAGTGTATCTGTGTCCTCTCCCTTGCGGAAGGGGAATACCACCGGGTCCCCGCTCAATACCTGTACCACCTTAATGCCGGCATTCGGATGTGCGCTGAGATAATCCTCAATGGAAACCTGGGCATTGATGGTTGCGTCCACACGTCCCTGCTCCAGAAGCAGAACCGTTTCCGCCAGTGTATCCACAGCCGTCAGGGTAGCCCCGTAGGATTCCGCCAGAGCCGCATAGGTCGAGGAAGCCGAATTGGCAGTCTTCTTGCCCTTCAGGTCTTCCACGGTCTTGATGTCCTCATTGTCCTTGCCCACCACCAGCACCTTATGGGTATAGACATAGGGCGTGGAGAACGCATACTTTTCTGCGCGCTCTTCCGTATACCCCACACCGTTGCAGGCAATATCGAAACGGCCGGCATCCACACCCGCCAGGATGGAATCCCAGGCAGTCTCCTGGAATTCAGGCTCCACGCCCAGGCCTTCCGCAATCAGCGTACCGATTTCCACATCCAGTCCAACCAGTTTGTCATCCTCGTCATGGTACGTCCAGGGCGCCCAGTCGCCTTCCGTGGCAATCACCAGCGTGCCGCGCTCCTGAATCTGGGAGAGCAGATCGCCTTCCGCCAGTGCGCTTCCTGCAACCGCAAGAACCAGTACCAGTGCCAGGATCAAAAGCATCTTCTTCATTATCATCGACTCCTCTCATTGCGCTATGTTTTCGGGTGATGATTGGCCCGAGAACCTTCCCTTGCATCGTTTCCCTGTATTCCGATCAAAATACTCGGGATTCAGAGCAACAGATTGCCTTTCAGCGAACAGACTATATCACTGAAAGGCGGATGTGTAAATGATGAATTTTTTATCTTCCGCGATTGCTTTTCCCTATAGCCCGCTGGCACTCTGACCATCATGCTGTGTGGAGAACTCCATGGAGGTCACGCGCTTTTCCAGGGCAGCCAGCTTGGCTTCCACCACGTCCGGAATATCCTGCTGATTCAGATCATCACTGGGCACGATCTTGTCACCGTTTACGCGCACCACTATGGCCGGCACGCCTGCGGCCGTAACATTGGCCGGCAGACCCCGCAGCACGACAGATCCCGCGGCAATGCGTGTATTGTTTCCCACAACCACAGGGCCAAGAATCTTGGCGCCTGCCCCGATGAGCACATTGTCCCCGATCGTCGGATGCCTTTTGCCGGTATCCTTGCCGGTGCCGCCCAGAGTCACCTGATGATAGATCGTGCAGTTATTCCCGATTTCGGCTGTCTCTCCGATCACAATCCCCATGCCATGATCAATGAACAGGCCTTCGCCGATCGTGGCCCCCGGATGAATCTCAATCCCGGTCTTATGCCGTCCGCGCTGGGAAACATACCGGGCCAGGAAAAAGCAGCGGTGCAGATACAGCCAGTGTGCCAGCCGGTGGTGTACCAGAATCCGGAACCCCGGATAAAGAAAGACCACTTCCCATACGGAGCGCGCCGCCGGATCCTTCTTCTGTATATTCTTTGCATCCTTCCAAAGCCCCATGGTTTCCTCCCTTTGCCGTCTGCATGACGAAGGCAATATAGCGAAAGCCCTGCGCCATGTCAAGGAATGCGCTGCATTTTCCCTGTATTCGCAGCGGAAATGCCGTGCCGTCTGCCGCGTCTGCGCACAGACGCATTCCACCAGCTTCCAGGCAGTTCTGTCCGCAGTCGCTGACGAATCAGATGCACCCATGCGCGCATTCCCGACAGGGACGCATACCAGACTGCATCCGTCCACGCAGAAGATCGGCGGCATTTTTCGTCTCTTCCTCTATCCTGGCGTTCTGTTTTCATGGTATCATGCTTTCTGTATCCATCCCGCTCCGCTTTTTCATCAAACTTTCATCCAGCCCATGGAATTGTTCATTTTTCCGTCACAATCTCCCCGCACAATGCTTTGTGTGAAATGCACGTCGAATGGAGGTTATCCCTGTGAAGCTCTGCATTGCCTATTACAGTCCCGGAGAGAATACACAGAAGCTTGCCTTTTCGGTAGCCGGAAAACTGCCGCATCTGTCCCCCGTACTGGTGGACCTGGAATATGAAAGCCTTCCCACAGACTGCGATCATTACCTGATCGGTTTCGGGGTCCGGCGCAACGCCTGCCCCATGCAGGTCCTGGAATCGCTCGCGCTTCTTCCTCCTTCCCGGGTTGCCTTCTTTGTCACCGCCGCCCTGGGAAAGAACGATGCCTATGAGGCGCTTCTGACCCGTCAGATCCAGGCATTCCTTCCTGAACACACAGCGCTTCTGGGCCTGCATCAGTGTGCCGGCGCCCTGAGCCAGGAAGGCAGGGCCTATTTTGAGGATCAGCTGCGGACCCTGAACCAGCCGGAACTGTACGAGAAAGTTGTCAGAGAATGCTATGGGCATCCGGACGAGAATGACATTCAAAGCCTGATTGCCTTCTGCAGAGTATGGCTCGAGGAGGAAAACACATGAAATCATTATTCGAAAAGCTGCGTGCACGTCTGTCCGCTTTCATGATCGGACGCAACGGTCCGGACCATCTGAGCCTGGCACTGCTGATCGGATGTCTGCTGCTGCAGATACTTGGCTCCATTACGCGAATGGCTCTGTTTCTGGATCTGAGCCTTCTGCTCATGGTTTACCTCATCTATCGCATGCTCTCCCGGAACCTGACCAGACGGCAGGAAGAAAACCGGAAGTTCCTCGCCTTTCTGACTGCGCAGCGCAAGGCTTATGATCAGTGGAAGCTGCGCATGTCCCGACGCAGGGAATACAAGTATTTCCGCTGTCCCAAGTGCCATTCGCTGATGCGCATGAAGCGCGGCGAAGGTGAAAAGGAGATCCACTGCCCCAAGTGTCAGCATACATTCAAGAAGAAGGCGTAAACCATGTTTGGATATATCCGCCCCGCCCTTGGCGCACTTACCGACGATGACCGGAAACGCTATCGCAGTATCTACTGCGGTCTTTGCCGCAGTCTGGAAACGCGCTACGGCTTGATCGGCAAGGCTTCCCTGAACTATGACATGACATTCCTTGCCACGCTCCTGTCCTCACTGTATGAATGCCCGGAGACACGGTCCACGCGCCGCTGTATTCCGCACGCGGTTAAGCCGCATACCGAGGCTGCCTCCGCCGCCATTGACTATGCCGCCGATATGACCATTCTTCTGAGCTATTATCAGGCCATGGATGATGCACAGGATGAAAAGCCGCACATCGGCAGGCTGAGAATGCAGCTTCTGGAGAAAGCCTTCCAGACCGTATCCTTCGCCTATCCGGACACGATTTCCCGGGTTCAGGTATGCATGCAGGCCATAGGCACACTGGAGAAGGATCCCATGCCCCAGGGGGAGGCCATTGCCGCACGCACAGGTGAGCTTCTCGGAACCATCTTTGTATGGAAGCCGGACTTCTGGGCACCGGCCCTGATGACCCTCGGTTCCAGTCTGGGTGCTTTCGTCTACTGGCTTGATGCTGCCCTGGACATGGAACATGACAAAAAGCACGGCTGCTATAATCCGCTGACTGCCATGGGGCTGGACGCCCGAGATGCGCGGCCTCTTCTGATTGCAAGCATTGCACCGGCTGCAGAGGCGTTGGAATCCCTGCCGCTTCTGCAGGACCTCCCGATTCTTTCCGGAACACTCTATCAGGGTATATGGGAGAGCTATAATCAGGCAATGAAAGAAGGTGAATCACCCGATGCATGATCCCTACACCGTTCTTGGGGTAAGCCCCGGCGCCACACAGGAAGAAATCAAGCGCGCCTATCGAAAAAAGGCCAAGGAATGCCATCCTGACATGCATCCGGATGATCCGCTGGCCACACAGAAGATGAACGAGGTCAATGAAGCCTATGACATGCTGATGCACCCGGAGAAATACCGGGGCCAGTCTTCGCCGTTTTCCGGTCAGACCGCCCATGAGCAGGGTCAGCCCTTCCACACCTATACATGGTCGGGCGATTCACCGTTTGAGCAGCCGGACATGGATATGTTCTGGGGCATGCCCTTCTTTACGACCGCAGCCCCTCCGCAGATGGAAATGTCCGATGCGCCGCTGGTGCGCGACGCGATCCGGAGCATGGAACAGCAGCGCTATCATGAAGCGGTGGATATCCTTGCACGCATTCCCCAGGAAGCGCGGAATGCAAGATGGCATTATCTGATGGCATGCGCTCACGAAGGCAGCGGAAACATACCCAGTGCCCGCTTTGAGATCGATCAGGCCATTGCCATGGATCCCCATCATCTCGTCTATCGTCAGGCGCAGGAACGCATGAGCGGCGCTTCCCGTACCTATCGTCAGCGCTCCACCGGTGCCGGCGGACAGATCGTAAGCCCCGGCAGAATTCTGGGAAGTCTGTGCCTGTCATCGCTTCTCTTCCGCTGGTTCTGCTGCTGCTGAAAAGCGTTCAAAAAAGGGCTCCGGTACATCTCCGGAGCCCTTATGCATGCGTTCCTTTTTCGTTATTCACTTCGCAGGGCCAGTACAGGATCCTGTCTTGACGCCTTACGCGCCGGGATCCAGCCGCCCATGATTGTAAGGAAAATACACAGAAGCACCAGAATCATACCGGCGCCCGGCGGCAGAAATGCGCGGATGCCTTCCTGGTCCGCCAGACTGTGGATAATCCGGTTGATCGGAATCTGCAAAAGCAGGGTCAGCCCAATCCCGAGCGCGCCGGCCAGCAGGCCAATAATAAAGGTTTCCGCATTGAACACTTCCCGGATGTTCCGCCTGGACGCACCCATGGCCCGCAGAATCCCGATTTCCTTCCGGCGCTCAAGAACAGAGATATACGTGATAATCCCGATCATGATGGAAGATACCACCAGTGATACAGCCACAAACGCGATAAGCACATAGGTAATCACATCAATGATCGTCGTAACGGAGGACATGAGCGCACCGACATAATCCGTATAGATGATGACGCGATCCTCATGCCCTTCCTCTTCCATGGCCGCATTATAGGCATCCAGAAGACGGATCACTTCGTTTTTGCTGTCAAAATCCGAGGGATAGATCGTCACGCGCAGTGGCGACTGGGGGTCCGCATAGCCAAACTTGCTCAGGTTTCCGGAAGCCGTAGCCCGGAGCGCAGCCGCACGCGCGGCAAACATTTCCTGCATCTGTGCTTCATTCATCTCAAAGGAAATGGCTTCGCCGATCTTCTCCTCGTCAATCTCCACCAGTTCCAGAAGCCTGGGAATGCCGGCACGGATCATGGTACTGAGGGTTTCTGACCGACGCGTACGCGAGAATTCCCGCATGATCCGAACCAGACGCTGGGCCGTCATACGTGTTTCGTCCGTTTCCAGACTGGCCAGGTCTTCCCAGCGGAAAGATACCGCATCCGCAATCTTTTCCGGATGAATCGTCAGCATGTCCCGGAAAAAATCCATGGAATTGTCTGCGCTCTCCCCAAAGCGAATGCCCGTGAGCACATCTGTCGATTCATCGCTGCGCTGGGCTTTGACAATCGCGCTTTCATCAGCCTCACGCATCAGACGGGTCAGCAGGCTCTGGGGATATCCGATGCCCATCTGCAGAAGACCAAAGCGCACATCCTCATGCAGGCGAACCACGCCTACAATCTCCATGGTTTCCGCCTGATCCAGCAGAGATCGCATGGTGCTTCTGTCTGTGCTCACGTCCACCCAGACGCCCAGCTTTTCGTCATAGGCATAATGCCTGTATGCCGGAAGCAGACGAAAGGAAATGCCCAGGAAATCCTCCGGCTGATAGGTTCCGCTGCGCTGAAGGCTTTTGTCACTGCTGCCGCCAGCCACGACACGGGCAATCTCTTCATTGAGCGCATCCGCATCCTTGATGCCCATGGTATAGAGGAGATAATCGGGTATCCCTCCGGTGCCCGTCAGCACCAGCACCAGGTCCGTATCCTTGCGCGGCCATGTGCCTGCCAGCAGCTCATAGTCCTCTTTGTACAGTTTTTCATTCTCCGGAAGCGGCGCAAAGACCTCGTTAAAACCATAGGTCGACAGCGCACTGCTGAGGTTATTGTCCATGGAAAGCCCAAAGGCCGTAAATGTCTGATCCGGATTCACCTGACGGAAATCATCCTCGTCCTTGAGGCGATAGATCTGCGGGGAGATCCCATAGCTGTAGGTAATCCCGCGGGTATAGTCCTCCACACCGCTGTAGCCGCTGTCAAACCAGCGCTTGAGCGAAGCCAGATCATTGGTCTGCGTCGAGGCCAGCATACCGCCCATCATCTGCCGCTCGGTAATCGCGTTTTCCTCACTGCTGCCGCCCGTCTCCGCGCGCATGGCTGCCAGACTCATCATGGTCTCTTCCATGGAAAAGGCGGAGGTAGTGATCTCGATCGGATACTGGCTCAGGGAATCGCGCTCCATCTGATGAATATAGGCATTGGCGCCATTGGACAGGGAAAGGATCAGGGCAATGCCCACAATCCCGATAGAGGCGGCGAATGCCACCAGCGCAGTACGCGCCTTTTTCGAGAACAGATTGGCGACAGACAGTGACAGTGCTGTCAGGAAGGACATGGACGGTTTCTTCACACGCACATGGCTCTTTCCCTTTTCCTTTTCCGCTTCCGTCGCCGGCGGATCCGTATCCTCTGTAATCTTCCCGTCCTTCAGCCGTACAATGCGCGTAGCATACTTTTCCGCCAGTTCCGGATTATGCGTGACCATGATCACCAGGTGATCCTCCGCCATTTCCTTGAGCAGCTGCATCACCTGTTCCCCGGTATCGCTGTCCAGCGCGCCGGTCGGTTCATCCGCCAGAAGTATCGCGGGCTCATTCACCAGCGCACGGGCAATGGCAACCCGCTGCATCTGTCCGCCGGAGAGCTGGGACGGTTTTTTCTGGGCCTGTTCCAGAAGTCCTACCCGTTCCAGTGCGTTGCGCGCACGCCGCTTGCGTTCCTCCCGGCCTACACCGGACAGCGTCATCGCCAGTTCCACATTGGACAGAAGCGTCTGATGCGGAATCAGGTTATAGCTCTGAAATACAAACCCGATCGTATGATTGCGATACGTATCCCAGTCTCTGTCACGGTACTGGCTGGTGGGCGTACCGTCCACACGCATTTCGCCGCTGTCATACCTGTCCAGACCACCGATCATATTCAGAAGTGTTGTCTTTCCGGAACCAGAGGGCCCCAGGATCGCGACAAACTCCCGTGACCGAAAAGACAGGGACACATCATCCAGCGCTTTCTGAATGAGTGACCCTGTCCGATATTCTTTGCTTACATGTGTCAGTGTCAGCATGCATGCACGGAGGAAAGCCTGCCTTTCCTCCCCTCCTCCTGGTGATGGATCAGGAAACAGGATCTGTTTCTTCCACGGTATCCTCTTCCACAGTGTCCACTTCATCTGCCTCCACTGTGTCCTCGCCGCCGGCTGTCTCTACGGTATCCTGCGCCCCGAAATGATCCTGGACATCCTGTGCCGTATCATCCACAATCTCACGTACATCCTGCGCAAACTCTTCCGCCTTCTGCACATGCTCGTCCTGACGGATCTCCGCCAGCACATCGTCAACCATGGCCGCACTCTCGTCAACAATCACATCCATGTGCTCCTGCACTTTCTGCTTCAGTTCCGAATCCGTTGCTGTGCTGGTTGATCTTACCGTTCCGGCACCGAGATTAAAGGCAAAAATCAGGCTCAGAAGCCAACCCAGAAATTTCATGTTACTGTTCATCCTTTCCGCATTGCATTTCCTCAATGCTTGCGTTTGTATTCTATGGCATGTCCCTGCCCAATGCAAGAGGTGTCATGCCTGTTTCCGAACTCATTGCAGAATGCCGCTCTGAAACCGCTTTCTCCACAGCGGCCGAATGGCAAGTCCCATGAGCAGACAGCCCAGTGCCATGACCAGGTGACATACATCCGCCGGCATCCAGTCAATGAGCGTGATCTTCTTTTCAAAAGCGGCAAACTCCATCAGCACCACGATCAGGATGCCCAGAAGAATCTGAAGGAAAGAAACAATCCCTGCTTTCCTGCGTTCCGCTTTCGGCACGCCGGAAAGGCACAGTTTCCAGATGATCAGGATAACCACCGCACACACAATCTGATTGGCACGCACAAACCCAAGATAGGGCAGATGTACGACTTCGCCCCGCAGCATGGCTTCCATCAGCACCTGACCGCAGGCAAACCAGAGAAGGAATCGCACGGTCCGTCCGCCGCTGCGCGCCTGCGTCCGCTGACTGACCCAGCCGCAGATCACGGTCCACACAGCTTCCAGCATAAACACGGCCCAGCAGTATTCGCCGTAATAGTTGGTTACCGCAAAGGGGAAACGCGCCAGCGCTTCATAGCCGGCAAACGGGAACAGGCTGTAGCGCGCGCTCCACTCCGTTTCCTCCGGACTGAACCAGGAAGCCAGGTCCAGACCGATATCCTGTTCAGCGATAAGCCCGCCGGCGATCCGTCCCACCACAATCAGGAAACAGGCCGGGAGAATCAGACAGTCCAGTATATCTCCCACGCTTTCCTTCCGCAGACGCGATGTCAGCCAGCCTGCCAGCAGCGCGCCACCCACGGCACCCCACAGAAGATAGCCGCCGGAGGAGAACTGAATGATCATCTCCGGCTGGGAGAGCCCGGCAATCTCGTCCAGAATCATCAGACAGAACAGAAGCCGGGAGAAGAGAAATGCCAGCGGCACACAGAAAAGCGCAAACCAGCTGCCGCATCCGTCCTTCAGACCGGCATGCTGCATCTGCCATGCAGCCCACAGCAAGGCTATCAGAGATGCTGCAGCCAATACGGTTCCATAGGGATATACGGCAAGCCCCAGCACATTCCAAGCATCCATTTTCTATTCCTCCGCTGACGCGAAATAGATGATATCCGTGATCTCGCGAAGCCCCGGAGTCTTGCAGGCACGCTTGCCGTTCACAACCAGATTGGTTGATCCGCCGCCGTCCAGGTTATAGGCCAGAAGCGCATCCGGGCACTGCTGTGCCACAAACTCGGCAAACTCCGGCAGACTCATGCCCGCCGAGGAGTCCGTGCGCCCGAATACTTCCACAATCGCGTACTCCAGTGTTCCCATCTGTACCAGTGCGATGCGCTGCTGGGGATACTTCCACTGAAATGCGCCCTGCCGTGCCACTTCGGACTGAGACACATCCTGTACCTGTCCGTTCATCACAAGCACCGGTCCCAGATTAAAGGTATCCAGAACCGTCAGGTTAAAGGGCGTCAGCTGCGATGCAATAAACTGCTCTACCTTTTCCGTGGTAGCGCTGTTCACTGCATGGAAATCTCCTGCCGAGTCAATCACGAGCATATCAAAGAGACGCCCCCGCTTATTATCCGTTGCGTCCCGCAGGAACTCGCCCTGCCGCACCACATAGCCCACGTCATTTTCATACTTGAAGAAATCGCCGTTCATGGCCACCACAGCATTCTTGCTTTTGGCCATATCCTCGCCCTTGGCCTGTCCGCGTCCCTTATAGGTGTCCTTGCTGACAGCCGTGCGCAGCTGAGAGACATCCGCGATTCTGACGCGGACCACCATGGTTTCATGATTCACTTTCTTGCCTTTGACCGTCAGCTGGATCGTCCCCCGCTCCAGCTCCATCTCTATGGTTGCATCCTTATATCCCGCAATCTCGCCCGACTCGTCATAGATCCATCCATCGGCCTTGGGCGGGTTTCCGCCGACAGTATAATCCAGCGGCAGCACGCCGCCTTCCGCCAGAGAGGGTGACGACACCGTCACTGTCAGGCAAAGGAGCATCACAATAACAAGGATCCAGCGGACCCAGGCACTCTTATTCATGCTGTTTTCATCCTACTTTCCTTGGCAGTCGCATGGATGACCATGCACCTCCATTATACATAAGATTGCCGCAAAATCATAGCGGCATGCCGCAATTGCGCATCATTCCGGCGCCTGATAATACAGGAAAGCGAAACGCATGCATGCCGCCTTCAGGCATCACAGCTCACATCCCGGACGGCTTCCCCTCTTCCGAGCACGGAAGCGTTACCGTAAAGCATGTCCCCTTTTCCCTGGACGAGGATACGCTGATATGTCCGTCATGCATCTGTACAATGTTCCTTGCAATCGCCAGTCCCAGCCCATGCCCCTGTGTGGACCGGGATGCATCCGCCCGGTAGAAGCGATCAAATATGCGGGACTGTTCTTCTTCCGGTATGACAGTGCCCTGATTGTGTATGGAAAGCACCGCCTGGCGGTTCTTCCTCTCCAGACGGATCACAACCTGCGTCCCTGCAGACGCATACTTGATTCCGTTGCTGACCAGAATCACTACCAGCTGCTGCAGCATTTCCTTCCACCCGCATACCCTGACCGCTGCAAGAGAAGACAGTTCCAGTTCTACCCCGGCTTCATAGGCCACGCATTCCAGCGGCAGTGCGCCGGCCTCCACGCAGCGATTCAGTTCCACCTCTTCCCGAGGCATGGCTTCCGCATAGGATTCCGTCCGCGTCAGGAGAAGAAGGTTGTCCACCAGCTGCCGTGTCTTATCCACCTCCTGCAGTATGTTTTCCACCCAGGGACTGTCACCGGCTTCATTCCGAAGGGCTTCCGCGTTCAGGGAAATGACCGCCAGCGGCGTCTTCAGTTCATGACTGGCATCCCCCACAAACTGCTTCTGCTTTTCGGAAGCCTCATGCACGGGGCGAAACATACGCCGGATCAGGATGTATGCGCCAAGACTCAGTATGACAAAAAATGCCGCCCCGGCTGTCAGCGTAATCTGAAGCACCTTCCGGGCATTGCCTGCCTCCACACGTGCATCCAGCACCACCAGAAGACTGCGCGCATCGTCCAGAAGATAAAACTGTGTCCCCACATGCCCGAATTCCGCCTGCTGCTGAACGATCATCGCTGTCAGATCCGCGATCTGCCTGTCCGTATACAGGTCCTCCCGATCACTGGACCAGTCCTTCACCTGTCCGTCGCGTGTCAGATGAACCGTATAGGAATTGGAAAGACCGGCCATTGCCTCCCGGCTGCTGATCGGCTGTCCGGGAGCACGGGAAGGTTTCCTGTCCGGTGCGTCCTGGCCGCGACCTTCCAAGGAGCGGGTTTCCCCGCTTCCGGTCTTTTCCGCATCACTGTCAGAGGCACTGCGCCCCAGCTGTGCCGGTGCCTTTTCCTCGCTCTTATCGCCGCGTGCCTGAGGACGCTCCCCTGCATTTTCCATGAGTGTGGTCAGTGTCTCCCGGGCCTGTGCGCATACGCTGTTCCAGTTCAGAAGATTAATGCCGGCTACCAGCATCCCGATGATCAGCAGAAGGGAGAGTATGACGATCAGGGTTATTTTTCGGCGCAGTTTTTCAATCATGGTCTGCCTCCAGTGAATAGCCGATTCCCCGCGCAGTACGGATATGCGTATCCGATCCCAGGAACTGCAGCTTCTTTCGAAGAAACGACACATAGACTTCCAGCTGGTTATATTCGCTGCTGTCTTCCAGTCCCCAGACCCTGTCGGCCAGTGTTTCCCTGGTCAGGATCTGCCCGGGGTTGCGCAGAAACAGCTCCATAAGCTGGTATTCCTTATTCCCAAGCCTGACCGCTTCGTGCGTTCCGGCACACTGCAGGCTGGCCTTTCCCGGCAGAAGCTGCAGATCACCGTAGGCCAGTGCTTCTTCAGTCCGATCCTCTCCGCGTCTTGTGATCGCCTTCAGGCATGCCAGGAGTTCACTGGCCTGAAAAGGCTTGGGCAGATAATAATCCGCGCCGCTCTCCAGTCCCCGGACACGGTCCTCCACGCTTCCCTTGGCTGTCAGCATAAGCACCGGCGTATGCACGCCGTCCTCCCGAAGTGTCCGCAGGAGCGCGAGCCCGTCCATCCCCGGAAGCATGACATCCAGGATCAGCGCATCATAGATCCCGCTTTCCGCCATATCCAGTCCTGTATTTCCTTCAAAGGCCGTATCCACCACATAGCGGGCTCTTTCCAGCATGGCCTTTACCGCCATGACAATCCGTTTTTCATCCTCTACCATCAAAAGCCGCATGTCACTGCCTCCCTTCCCTTCCCAATCTATACGGCTTACGTATAAGCTGCATGACAGAAATGTGAACCTTTTCTGAAGACAAAGTCACTTCTGTATGAACATGCCTCAGAAGCAGACGTATTCAGACGATGGAGGATCGCAGCAGGCCATGGGCTTCTCTGACAGGAGCATAGCAAAACAGCGGATATTTCCCGGAAAGTGCGGCGTCAGATGACGGCGTATGTATCTCTTCGGTTCTGTTATGATATTGTTTGATTCGCATATCAATATTATTGACGCTCATGACTCCCCTGTCTATAATGCCCTTTGGACCTATTACCTTCATTGCAGGAGGAGAAAGCATGGCAGCACGTCCCTATATCGCCGTAGTCGGCGGCGTCAACATGGACATCACAGGTTTCAGCGGCACCGAACTGGTTCTCGGAGACTCCAACCCCGGTCAGGTGACCATGACACCCGGCGGTGTCGGACGGAATATTGCCGAAAACATTGCCCGCCTGGGATTTCCGGTGACCCTTGTCACAGCCCTGGGCGATGATACGCATGCGCAGGAAATCCGCCGTCACTGTGCTTCCTGCGGCATTGATCTGAGCTACTCCGGCGTCATATTCGGCGTGCCCACCAGCACCTATCTGTGCATCAATGATTCCAAGGGTGACTGTCTGTGCGCGATCGCAGACATGGCTGTATGCGACGCAATTACACCGGAGTATCTGCAGAACCGGATCCGCGCGCTGACCCAGAGCCAGATGATTATCGTGGATGCGAACCTCTCCGAGGAGACGCTGGCCTTCATCGCGCAGTCACAGTCCGCTCCGATTATTGCCGATCCGGTATCCAGCAAAAAAGCGCCGCGGCTTGCCGGTATTCTGGGAAGTCTCTATGCCATCAAGCCCAATCGCGCCGAGGCGGAAATCCTCAGCGGCATGAAGATCTCGTCCCAGGAGGACCTGCAGCGCGTAGGCGAATGGTTCCTGTACGAAGGTGTCCGGCATGTCTGGATTACCCTGGGCAGGGATGGCGTGTTTTATATGAACGAGGAAGAGCACGGGATTGTGCCCTGCGTCCCTGGTCCGGTCGTTTCCACCAACGGCTGCGGGGATGCCTTCCTTGCGGCCGCTTCCATCGCGCTTCTGGAAGGAAAAAAGCTGTCTGAAGCCGCCAGACTCGGACAGGCTGCCTCCGCCGTATGCGCACGTTCTCCGCGCGCCGTGAATGCGGACCTTCGCATGGATTCCCTGAATTTTGAGTTTCTCTGATAGACACTGTAGAAGGAGGATACCCTTATGCAAAACCTGAAAGATTATCTGCATGTGGCCCCGGAAGTACAGGCAGCCCTTGACGCCGGAAAGCCCGTCGTGGCGCTGGAATCCACCATTATTTCCCACGGCATGCCGTATCCCAAGAATGTGGAAACCGCACTGCATGTGGAGGAGATCATCCGCGAGCACGGTGCCACACCCGCCACGATTGCCATTATCCGCGGAAAAATGACCGTCGGCTGTACCAGGGAAGAGATTGAATATCTGGGCAGGCGCGGTCTGGATGTGCCCAAGGCCAGCCGGCGTGATCTGCCGGTCCTGCTCGCCCGCGGGGAAGACGGTGCCACAACGGTTACCACCACCATGATTGCCGCATCGCTTGCGGGCGTCCGCGTATTTGCCACCGGCGGCATCGGCGGCGTACACCGCGGTGCCGAAACCACCATGGATATCTCCGCCGATCTGGAAGAGCTGGCCATGACGCCTGTGCTCGTCGTATGCGCCGGGTGCAAGTCCATTCTGGACATTGGCCTGACACTGGAATACCTGGAGACCAAAGGCGTCCCGGTTCTGGGGTATCAGACCAGTGAAATGCCGGCCTTTTACACCACGCATTCCGGTTTCCAGGTGGACTACCGCATGGACAGCCCGGAAGATGTGGCCCGCGCATTCAAGGCAAAGCTGGACTGTGATCTGAAGGGCGGCATGTTGCTCACCAACCCGATCCCCCAGCAGTATGCCATGGACCTTGACTATATCAATGAAAACATTGATGCCGCACTGAAGGAATGCGAAGCGCTGGGAATCCGCGGAAAGAAGATTACACCGTTCCTCCTGGATAAGATTCAGAAGCTGACCGGCGGCAAGAGCCTGGAAGCCAATATTCAGCTGGTCTATAACAATGTTGCTGTCGGTGCTGAGGTTGCCAAAGCGCTGTGTGCACTGAACCGCTGATCCCGGAGGGAGGATGCGCCTGTGGATTCGAACGCCTTCTTTCCTGACGGCACGCCCATGGAGGACTGGTTCGGGGAAGCCCCGGATTATACAGCAGAAAAGTCCTATCCGCTGAACGCCTTCGGGATTGCCCCCGCGCCTTCCCTGCAGACACAGGCGATTCAGTCACTGATTGACCGCATTGCAGAGGACGGGGGCGGAACCCTTGTGGTGCCCGCAGGCCGCTACTGCACCGGCGCACTGTTCTTCCGTCCGGGCGTGCATCTGCATCTGGCTCCCGGCGCCATACTGCAGGGAAGCGACGACCCTTCCGATTATCCGATCCGGGAAACGCGGATTGAAGGGGAAACCTGCCAGTATCTGTCTGCGATGATCAATGCAGAGGACTGTGATGGCTTCCGCCTTACCGGAGAAGGGATTCTGGACGGGAACGGCCTGCGTTCCTGGAAAGCCTTCTGGATGCGGCGGGCATGGAATCCTGCCTGCACAAACAAGGATGAGCAGCGCGCCCGGCTTCTCTACGTGGCCCATTCCGATCATGTAACCATACAGGGCGTCACGCTGCAGAACGCACAGTTCTGGACCAGTCACTTCTACCGCTGCCGCTACCTTCGGATTCTTCAGTGCCGCTTCTGCTCCCCGCATGCGCCTGTCAAGGCGCCGAGCACGGATGCCATTGACCTGGATGCCTGTAAGGATGTAGTCATCCGCCGCTGCTTCATGGACGTCAATGATGATGCCATTGCACTGAAAGGCGGAAAAGGGCCTGCCGCAGACACGCTCAGCGAGAACGGGAGCAATGAGCGGATTCTCATTGAAAACTGTCATTACGGTTTCTGTCACGGCTGCCTTACCCTCGGTTCCGAAGCCATTCACTGCCGGAATGTGATTCTCCGGCACATCCGGGTCGATTCCGGGTTTAATCTGCTATGGCTGAAAATGCGGCCGGACACTCCGCAGCACTACGAATACATTCGTGTAGAGGATGTCCAGGGGACAGTCGATCATTTTCTGCAGATCCTCCCCTGGAACCAGTTCTTTGATATGAAAGGGCACAGGCAGATCCCCCGCTCTGCAGCCGAGCATATCCAGATGACAGGATGCACCATTGCGTGCAAGACCCGCTTCTGTGT
The DNA here is from genome assembly GCA_902764915.1 of uncultured Eubacteriales bacterium. Classification (GTDB taxonomy): domain Bacteria; phylum Bacillota; class Clostridia; order Christensenellales; family Aristaeellaceae; genus UBA2943. The sequence goes on from CACWXY010000004.1 coordinate 106,866, forward strand.
CGCGCCATCCCCTGCACAGTACACGCTGTCCGATTTTCAGATGGAAGGAAATGCGGTCACCGCGACGGAACCGGATCTCTCCCGCCTGGAAAACGGCACGTTTGTACCCTGTACGGGCAGCGGCACATGACAGACACAGGCATATCACAGCTGTCATCTTCCGCCCATGAAATAAGTGCGCCCTATGATCGGCCGGTCATTACCGCCATCCGGCGCATTTTTCTTCTGCAGTCATTTTCGTCGGGAAGCATCGGTGGCGTGCGCCGGCAGAAGGCTGCGTGCCCGATGCGGGAACGATCCCTGTGCGCCTTACCCGCCTTGCTGTCAAGCAAGGCGTTTTTTCGGCTGCAGGCAAATGACTGTCACAGGCTCATCGGAAGAAAGACTGGCTGCTCTTCCGCGCAGCCAGTCACCCGCGCAAAAAAAGAGAAAGACCCATGTCCTTCCCTTCGCGCTTATGTTTCCGGACGCCCTGAAGACCTGCGGGATCAGCCGTATGGTTCACCATACAGCCATCCGTATCCGAGTCATACCTTGGCACACTGCTCTGTTTTCATCTGTTTCTGGCATTCCGGAACTTCCCGCTTTTTATCCCTGCTTCAGGCAGCGGTCCCCTGCCCTTGCACCGGCCTGGCATACTCCGCCTCGCAGAAGCAGCATCATACTCCGATGATTCTGCACAGCCGCTCTTCGAAGACTGCTGTCAGGCTACACAGCCCCTTGCCCGTTTCATCTTCGTTCCGATTGTCCCCGTCCGCATGCGGAGATGGAACGGCAGTGTCCGGCTGTTCACCACAGGCAGAGCAGAAGCCTGCAGCGCATTCCGGCCGCTGTTCCGGTGCAGGATGGTTCTTCTCACATGCATACTGCTATATCGCATGCGTCTGTCCATGCGGAAAGCACACCGAACTGTACCTTGTGAGGCACTCCTATCTGTCTTGTCTTTTGCCGCTTACCTGTCTTCCGCGGTAAACGGCTGCCCGATCCACGTCTGGAGCACACTCTCCTCCGCCTCGCCTCGAATCACAGGAAGCAGTTTTTCAGCCAGTTCCGTTTTTACTGCCGTTTTCGATTTTATATCCAGGGCACTGGGGCCTCTGTCTTTCCGTGTATACGCGCTGGGTTCCAGAGAAACCAGTACCATATTCAGCGGTTTTTTCAACACTTTGCGCACTTTTTCCGCCGCGTACTGTTCCTTGGATGTGGAGAGAAACACGGATACGCCCAGAACCCAGATGATAGCCCCCACGATAAGAAAAACTGTCGGAAATGAAGCAATCTCATCACGAATATTGCGGTTGGGCCTGACCGAAAACAATGCCATAACACTACAGATCATCGTCGCAATAATGGCAAGGGGTATGGTTGAAAGTACTGCTTTAAGCTTGGTCATTTTCTCACATCTCTCGCACACATTCGCTGAAACGATCTCTGTCAGCGTCTCCTTTCGTATTCCCCTTCCTCTTTTTGTCCCTGTGGCTTCCTGCTTTTCATGCTCAATAAGGACACAGGCATAGTGTTTTTCAAGCCCATCATTTCTGCCGCACAGCACACATTTTGGCATATTGTCCTCCCGGGGGATGCTCTTTCCCTCTCCCAAGGCTGTTTTTTCCAACTCGTTCATGCAGGTACAGGATATCTCATTTCATCGACCCCACTATACCATGAAAACGTACCCTATGGGAAGGCATATCGGACAATTGACGGAAGCAAAACAGAATTCCATGCTTCCTGTATCCCGTATGCTGCATGTTCTGCCGCATCCGGATGCGCCAGAAAAAAACGGGATACCTGGGCAGTATCCCGTTTCAGAAGATGCACGTCTGTTATGGGACGCGCATCCCGAGAATATGCATTCCCGCAAAAGGCCGTCCGTGATTTCTTTCCGGAATCCGCTCAGCAGCCGGCATTGCACGCGCACTGCCTCAGTTTTCTTCCAGTGCTTCCTTAATCTCTCTTCCTTCCCGCAGCAGACGGTACATTTCATGCTCGTCCTTTTCTGCCAGCGCATTCCGGAATTCCTGAAGCCGCTGCATCATACTGTCTATTTCCGGAAGCAGTGCATCGCGATTGGCAAAGAATAGCTCCGTCCACATGCCTTCATTCAGCCTTGCGACACGCGTCATATCCGCAAACGAGCCGGCTGAGAACCCCCGGTGCCGCTGCGCCTGGGGACTTTTTACATAGGCTGAGGAAACAATGTGTGCCATCTGCGACGTATACGCAATCATCTCATCATGCGTCCGGGGGTCTGTAAACTGTACCCGACGGAAACCGAGATCCAGGAAGAAGTTCTTCAGGTGCACAAGACGCTGCGGATCCTCCTCCGGCCTTGGGGTCAGGATCATGGAGGCATGATCAAAGAGGTCGTCCCTGGCATACTGAAACCCGGAACGTTCACGGCCCGCCATGGGATGGCCGCCGATAAAATGCCATGCCTGGCCCGCGGACAGAGGAAAGAGTCTGTCACAGATCACCTGCTTGACGCCACCGCAGTCAATGACGACGGTTCCCGGCGCAAAGCGATCCGCATGCGATTCCACCCACTGTATGATCTGTCCCGGATAGAGCGCCACAAACACCATCTGGCATTCTTCCAGCCGGTCCTCGGTAAATACCGCATCCATGGCACCCATCACTTCCGCCTGATGAAGGGTTTCTTCCCGGATATCGCATCCGAGCACAGTATGCGCTGTATGGAGCTTGATGGTTCGGGCCATCGATCCCCCGATCAGGCCCATTCCGATCACCGCGATTGTCATCTTGGTTTCCCTCCTTTTTCCTATCGCATTATATGCGATCTGCAGCCTTTATTGCGCAGAGAAAACAGGGGAAATACAAAAAGGCTGCCCCCAACGGTCAGCCTTTGTCTTTTTACTGCTTTCTGATTTTCGGTTCATGATACTCGGCATGCTTGTCGAAGCGTACGCTCTCCGGCGGCGTTTCCAGTTCTTCCGGATGTTCCAGGTAATGCTCCATATCGGCAAAGAAACCGGCATAATGCGCGCCGGAACACACGCGCTCATCGGCGGTAATACCGATCGGCAGGAAACGTTTCATGCGAAGCGTTCCGTGATCGTTGACGCACTTGCGTTCCAAAAGCCCCATGCCAAAGAACAGGCTGGTATTTCCAAAGTTATAGATATGATGGTTCACATGATGCAGTCCGATGGACGCATTGTTGGTAATGAACATGCCGGTATGGAAGGGAAGTTCATTCAGGAGCGCTCCCGGACACAGGCCGTAGCGGTCCAGAAGCCTGACAAGGCCCACAACCAGGCTCGGAAGACCCGGTACCTTGAGTACGCCTGCAGCCAGCTTATCCGCAAAATTCTTGTTGCTCACGCCGCGGTTGCTTTCCACGACCGCAACCATTCTGTCGCGCACGTCATAGATCGTATCCGTGGGGTCAAAGCGGATCTTGACTGCTGTTTCTCCATCATCCGCATTCTGGGGATCCTTGAGCATGCTGAAAGAGACCGTGCAGTTGTTCCTGGAATAGAACTGCTTGTTCATAATAAAACGGTTGACCTCAGGATGCTGACTGACCGTGCGCACATAGGCCGCGATGATGATCTGCATAAAGGTGATTTTCTCGCCCTTCTGCATCTGCTCGGCAATATATCGGGTCAAAAGCTCATAGTCCACACTGTGCTCCAGGAACACCTGCGCATCGCAGCGCATGGGCATAAGATAAGGGGTAATCTGTACGATGGGTTCAATATCGTTGATTCTCCGTCCGTCCGGACGAAATCCAAACATAGGTGTCTCTCCTTTGCTGATGAGCTCGGCAGCTGAAAAATGAAAAAAAAGACGAATAAAAAACTGCCAGGAGCATTATGCGTCATGCGAAAAAGCCTTGTCAAGCAAGATGAAAACAAAGGCCAATCATGGTATAATCGCTGGGTTATCAGGCCAGGCCAAGGAGGGACGCGTATGGACAAGCTGGAAGGGATCATTAAGTCCACCATCTTTCGAAACGAAGAAAACGGTTATACCGTACTCGTGCTGAAGGCCGGCAAGCGGCTGCATACGGTTGTGGGGAGCTTTCCCCCTATGGGCATCGGGGAACAGATCATCGTTACCGGAGAATGGAAGGTCCATGCCACCTATGGTCAGCAGTTTGTCGCTTCCTCCCTGGAAATCCTGAAGCCCACAACGGCCCTGGGTATAAAGCGCTTTCTCGAGTCCGGCTTTGTCAAGGGCATCGGAAAGGCAACCGCCCGGCGGATCGTGGAAACCTTCGGCGAGGATGCGCTGCATGTTCTGGAGCAGTGTCCGGAGGAACTGCGCAGGATCAAGGGGCTCTCCGCCGCACGCGTGGATCAGATCGCCCGTTCCTATCAGTCGCTGATGGGAACAAGGCAGGGCCTGATTTTTCTGCAGTCCCTCGGGATTCCCGCTGCAACTGCACAGAAAATCAGCCAGTTCTACGGTGAAAAGACCAGGGATATCCTCACAGAGAATCCCTATCAGCCCTGCATGGATATCGAGGGCTTCGGCTTTCTGTCCGCGGATCCGATTGCGCTGTCCCTGGGATTTCCCAAGGATGCCCCTCAGCGTCTGAAATCGGCGCTCGCCTATACGCTACTGGAGGCAGCGCAGTCAAATGGCCACTGCTATCTGCCCCGGGAAACGCTGCTTCTGGAGTGCCAGCGGATCACGGGCGTGGACGAAGAAGTCATTTCCGTTCAACTGCAGTCGCAGATTCTCAGCGGCGAACTGGTCCTGGAGGAGGGCGAGGAGGAAGACAGAATCTATCTTCCGGCATATTATGCCGCGGAATGCGAAATCTGTCTGCGTCTTTCCCTGCTTATGGAAAGCGCGCCGCCCGCCCGAAAAACAGACGTACAGAAGCAGATCACGCGCTTTGAACAGGAGCATCAGATGCGCTTCTCTGAAAAGCAGAAGGAAGCCATCGCCTGTGCACTGGAATTCGGTGTATTCATCATTACCGGCGGTCCCGGCACAGGCAAGACCACAATCATCAACTGCATCATTTCCCTGCTCTCCCGCAAAGGAAACGTGCTCCTGTGCGCGCCTACCGGACGCGCGGCCAAGCGCATGAGTGAGACGACCGGTATGGAGGCAAAGACCATCCACCGGCTTCTGGAATACAGCGGAGAGGAAAAGAGCTTTACCTACGACGAAAGCAAACCGCTGAATGCTTCCTGCATCATCTGCGACGAGACCTCCATGGTTGACCTGATGCTGATGCGCGCACTCCTCCGGGCCATCACGCCAGGCACCCGGCTGATTATGGTGGGCGACGCGGATCAGCTGCCCAGTGTAGGCGCAGGAAACGTACTGCGGGATCTGCTCAGCTCACAGGTGATCCCGGCCGTGCGTCTGACGGACATTTTCCGGCAGTCCGCCGAGAGCCGTATTGTCACCAACGCGCACCGGATCAATCATGGTGAAATGCCGGTCTTTAACGAGAAAGGCACGGATTTCTTTCTGGAACGCTGCCATGATCCGCAGCTGTGTGCCGAAACCGTTGTAGGCCTGGTCTCCACCCGGCTGCCGTCATTTCTGCATTACACGGCGGAGGAGCGCATGCGCATGATTCAGGTGCTCTCCCCCCACAAGAAGGGAACAACCGGCGTACTGTACCTCAACACCGTCCTGCAGTCGGCCCTGAACCCGCCCTCGCCCGATAAGCCGTCCGTGGAATGGAACGAGACCGTGTTCCGCCTCGGGGACAAGGTCATGCAGACCAAGAACGACTATATGCTCGAGTGGACGCGGGACGGCGAGAACGGCAGCGGCGTCTTCAACGGCGATATCGGATATATTGTAGAGGTGGATACAGAGGACGAAATCGTTCAGGTGCGCTTTGAGGATGACCGTCTGGCAGCCTATACATCCGAGGACGCAGAGAACCTGGACCTGGCCTACTGCATGTCCGTACACAAGTCCCAGGGCAGTGAGTTTCCGGTACTGGTCATGCCGGTATGCGCCTGTCCATCGCTGCTGCAGACGCGCAATCTCTTCTATACCGCCCTCACCCGTGCCCAGTCCCTGGTCATGCTGGTAGGCGAGGAAGGCATTATCCGGAATATGGTGCGCAATGATCGGATCACGCGCCGCTTTACCACCCTGTCCGAGCGGCTGCATGCTTCTCTAACCCAGACACCCGGGGATTCCTTTCCCGGACTTGCCAAGGAGGTTTGAGCGTTGTATAAAGGGAAATTGGTCACACTTCGCGCCTTTGAAAGCGATGACCTTACAAAGAATCACGCGTTTGTCAATGATGCCGACACGGCACTGCTGATGCTGCGCGGCTTTCCCCTGCCCTCATCCTATGCTGATGAACAGCAGTGGCTTAGTCAGCAGACCAGCTATACCCGGGGCGAATACCAGTTTGCTGTGGACAACGAAGACGGCGAACTGATCGGCCGGTGTGGGATTACCCGGATCGACTGGAAAAACCGTTCCGGTGATCTGGCCATCATGATCGGAAGCGCCTTCCGCGGGAAAGGATACGGCAGCGATGCCATGCGTGTTCTGTGCGGCTTTGCGTTCCGGCAGATGAATCTGCATCACCTGAAAGTGTCCGTCTTGGCGTTCAATCATGCTGCCATAGCCTGCTATGAGAAGATAGGCTTTGTACGGGAAGGCGTGCTGCGCGAGGACGTCTTTCGAAACGGACGGTATACCGATGTTATAGAACTGGGCCTGCTGGAAAGCGAATGGCCTTCCGAGTAAACTGCATGGAGGATTACATGTTTTCCAATCATAAGTGTATTGTCACCAAGTTCGGCGGAAGCTCCCTTGCCGATGCCGCTCAGTTCCGCAAGGTCCGGGATATCCTGATGCGGGATCCGGCCAGGCGCTATGTCGTTCCCTCTGCACCCGGAAGACGCTTTGACGGGGATACCAAGGTCACGGATCTTCTCTATGCCTGTCATAGAGCGGTCCGCAACGGTGAGGACCTGGAAGTGCCTTTTTCTCAGGTGCGTGCACGCTATGAAGAGATTCACAGGGAACTGGGGCTGAGCATTGACCTGGACAGTGAGCTGAATCATATCCATGACAAGATGCTGTCCGGCGCCGATGCGGACTACTGTGCCAGCCGCGGTGAATACCTCAACGGTCTTCTTCTGGCTGACTTCCTGTCCTGGCGCTTCATGGACGCCGCCAAGGTCGTGTTCTTCGACGACGCCTCCAATTTTGACTCCGAAAAGACCAATGTAGTCATGATGGCACTTCTCGCCGACGATACGCCCACGGTCATTCCCGGGTTTTACGGCGTCTGTCCCAGCGGGCGCATCCATACGTTCTCAAGGGGCGGGAGCGATATCACAGGCGCCATTGTCGCCCGTGCCGTGCGGGCGGAGACCTACGAAAACTGGACCGACGTGTCGGGCTTTCTCATGGCGGACCCGCGGATTGTGGAGCATCCCCAGGAGATCAGCCGGATCACCTATGCAGAACTGCGCGAGCTGAGCTATATGGGTGCGTCCGTTCTGCACGAGGATGCCATGTTCCCCGTGCATAAGGTCGGGATCCCCACCGTTATCCGCAACACCAATCATCCGGAGGATGAGGGGACGCTGATCTCACTGGCCCTGCCGGCCCTGCCCACAGAACCGACCATTACCGGCATTGCCGGACACAAGGGCTTCAGTGTGGTCGCCGTGGAAAAGGCCATGATGAATTCGGAGATCGGGTTTGGACGGAAGGTACTGCAGATCTTTGAGGAATGCGGCATTTCCTTTGAGCACATGCCCTCCGGGATTGACTCTCTCAGCGTGGTCGTCTCCGGTGAAGCCTTTGCCCCGCATCGGGAGGAGATCGTCGGAAAGATTGCCGAGATCTGTGAACCGGACGCGCTGACCATTCACGACAATATGTCCATTATCGCCACTGTCGGGCGCGGGATGGTATCCAACTGCGGCACTGCCGCGCGCCTTTTCTCCGCCATGAGCCGCGCCGGGATTAACGTACGCATGATCGATCAGGGCTCCAGCGAGCTGTCGATTATCGTAGGTGTGGATGATCAGGACTTTGAGCGCACTATCCGCGCAATCTATCAGGAATTCGTCGGCTGACCCGGGACTTTTGCTCCCGCAGGAGGTACTGGCTTTATGCAAAACCCCTATTCCGGCATGCCCCCCGCGCCGATGGCGCAGGGCGGTCCTTCGCCATCCTATCCGCCTGAAGGCGCGCAGGCCTTTACCGGTCAGTCCGCGCCGCCCCCAGGCGTCTCCGGTTTCGTGCCCTCACCACCGGAAACCAAAAACATGCAGGCACATAAACGCCGGGGCGGGATGTCCCCCTTCCAGGTTCTGCTTCTTCTGGCACTTCTCGCACTGATCGCCTGGTATCTTTTCCAGAGCTTTGCGCCCTCCGCACAGCGCTACGGCACTGTACAGGCCGGCATGCTCGGTGCGTATTATACCGGGGACGCGCTGATCGTGCGCAACGAAACGCCCTACGATGCAGACGGCGTCACTTCCATCACCTATGTGGCCAAGGAGGGCAGCAATATTGCCCGCGGCACGCATATCTGCGATGTCTATTCCTCCGGTTACTCCACCCGTGAGACAACGACACTGCAGGGCTACCGGGACCAGATCCGCGATTATCAGGCCGATCTTCTCGAGCAGGAAACGACCTATGACGCAAAGCTGGAACGCGTGGAGACCGATGTGCTCTCCCGTGCCAAGGAAGTAAGGCAGATCATCGCCGGCACGCGAGGCAACCTCATCAATCAGGAAATGCTTCTGGATGCCGCCATTACAGCGCGCCAGCAGTACCTGCGGCAGAAATACTCCGCAGACCAGCGTCTGCAGCGGCTGTACGACGATGAGCAGGCGCAGCTGCAGCGCATTGACTCCTGGACCAAGCAGTTTGTCGCCACGAGGGACGGCCTGATCTCCTTTTACTGCGACGGTTACGAGTATGGCCTGAACACGTCCAACGTGGCCACGTTTTCGCCCCAGGAGGTCCGTCAGATGCTGCAGGGCCAGCTGCCGTCCGGCACCCAGATCTCCAAGAGCAAGACCACGATTTACCGTACAGTCACGGATGGACAGTGGTATGTGCTTATGCTGGTGGATGACAACAGCTGGAACCCAGTAGAGCAGCAGGTCTATGAACTGCAGATCGAGCGGCAGGAAAACACGGTGGTCTCCGCTGTGGTTGACAAGGTCATCCGCTCCGGCGGTGAGCTTCTGGTGCGTCTGCTCGTCAATGCACCGGTCAGCCCCGTGCTCTATATCCGCACCTGTAAGGTACAGATCGGTGACTCTGTCACCACACTGATGGTTCCCGCCCGCGCACTCTATACCCAGGACGGCATGCAGGGCGTTGTCGTCGTGGACGGAGACAATCAGCTCTTTGTTCCCGTGTCGGTGGTATACCGTCAGGGGAATGACGTATATGTCACCTCAATCTATCAGGGCATGCTCTATCACGGACAGAGCGTGCTTCTGTTCTGACGAAAGGAAGCCTTCCGATGGACTTTGCGACAGCGCTTGCGCAGAGAGTCAGCGATGTACAGCATTCGCTGGAGGAAGCGACTGAAGGCCGCTATCCCGCACCGCGTATCATTGCCGTCACCAAAACACACCCTCTGGAGAAGATTCTCCCCCTTGCCTCCCTGGGTCTCTGGGACATCGGGGAAAACCGGGTACAGGAAATACGTGACAAGCAGCCCGCTCTGCCTCCTTCTTTCCGGGTTCACATGATCGGTCGGTTGCAAACCAATAAAGTAAAATATATAATGAAAAAAGTGTGTCTCATCCAGTCGGTTGACCGGATGGAACTGGCCGAGATGATCCATCGGCAGGCATGCCTCCAGGAAACGGTCATGCCCGTACTGGTGCAGGTCAGTCCGGCCGGGGAAGCGCAGAAGGGCGGTATTGCGCCCGAAGCGCTGGAGGGATTTCTGCGCGCGCTCTCCGGCATGTCCGGACTTCATGTCAGGGGACTGATGGCTGTCATGCCGCACACCGACGACACAGATCTCCTGGATACACTCTTTTTCCAGATGCGATGCCGGTTTGAACAGATGCGCGACCTGGCAATCAACGGGATTGATATGGAGGAACTCTCCATGGGAATGTCCGAGGATTACCGGCTTGCCGCACGCCATGGTGCTACCATGGTACGCGTGGGAAGCGCACTGTTCGGACCGAGGGAATACCCAATGTAATATGAAACCACAATCTTGGAGGACCGATAATCCATGACCCTGAAAGAACACTTCAGTCGCTTCATGACGCTTCTGCGTCAGGGACCGTACGGTGACAGCGAAGGCTATATGAAGGCCAATATGCCCAACGGCGGACATACCGGCTGGCATCCCATCCCGGAAAAGAAGCAGCGAACCCGCACCGGAATGACACAGCAGAACACGCCTGTGCATACGGGATATACGCAGAACCAGATGCAGACCGGGTATCAGGCAGGAAACGCACCGCAGCAGACCGGATATCAGGCGGGTGCTTTCCAGCAGACCGGGTATCAGGCATCAGCGTCTTCCCAGACCGGATACCAGGCAGGCGCCTTCCAGCAGACCGGATATCAGGCAGGTGCCTTCCAGCAGACCGGATATCAGGCAGGTGCTTTCCAGCAGACCGGGTATCAGGCGGGTGCCTTCCAGCAGACCGGGGCTTTTGCGAACGGATACGGGGCCGGTCGCGCCACGCGCACACCGGAAGCGGCACAGAACGCACAGGGTGCGGATAATCTGCGGTATTTCCCCGGAACATTTGTCTCGGAGGATGGTTCCGCCTTCCGCATGGTCGAGCGTCTCGCCCAGCCCGTATCAGCAGCCTCCTGCTATCGGCTGATTGAGTTCATGCGCAATGGGGAATCCATTATTGTCAATACAGAGCTGATCCGGGATGAGTACGAGGTTACCCGCTGTCTGGATCTGCTTTATGGGGCCGCCTTTACCATGGGCTATACCTTTACACGGATCGCATCCCGGTCCATTTATCTGATCTCCCCCGCCTCTGTCATGGTCATGCCCTATGAATCTCTGCGCCAGCTCAATGAACAGGACGCAGCCCAGCGCTGGCCCGGCTCAACCAAGGAATCGGTTGGTCTTGAAAATGAAGGGAGGCCGCTCCGGAGGGGTGGTGACTTTCGTCCGCGCAGGAATGAAAGCGCCTTCGGCCGTTCCGAACAGCGATTCTCCGTCTGATCGCAGTCTGAACATGGCTGTGTAATCCCTGAAAGGAGGGGCTTTGCATGCGCCTGATTATGGGCCTTGTTGACCTTGTGCTGAATCTTTTCAGTCTGTGCCTGTGGATCTATGTCATTCTGTCCTGGATCCGTCCCGCTTCCAACCGCTGGACAGAGCTCCTGCGCTCCATTGTGGAGCCCGTTCTCACGCCCATCCGGAATTTTCTGCGTCAGCACCTGCCCGGACAGCTGCAGATGTTTGACTGGTCGCCGATTGCATGCTGGCTTATGATCTCTCTTCTGCGTCAGCTGCTCTCGCCGCTGCGTTACTTCTGATGCAGTCCCTGACATCGGAGGAAACCCGCCTCCTGGACCGGGCACGGGGGGAGGCGCGGCGCGCAGAAAGGACAGGAAGGGCTGTATGCGGAAAATGCATTCCCCTGAGCCAGCAGCATCTGATTGCCCAGGCTGCCAATGAAAGCGGCATTGCGTATTCCGTCTGCGGCGGATGGCCGGATGCGGAGCGTGTGCAGTACTGCCTGCATCCGGAAGATACAGCGCCTGTGTTTTCCGGAGTATGGCTCCATGTTTCCTGGAACGCGCGCTTTTCCTCGCCATCCCATCGGGATCTGCTGGGAAGCCTGATGGGGCTCGGCATGGACCGGGACCTGTTCGGCGATCTCCTTGTGGAGGACGGGCACGCCTATGTGTTTGCGCTGCCGGAGCTGGCCCGGCGTCTGCCTGTGGAATGGCAGAGTGCCGGACACGCCGCGCTGACCGTTGAGGAAATGGATACGCCCCCCTCGATTCAGCCACCGCAGGGCACAGCCCTTCGCATGACCGTATCCTCTCCGCGTCTTGACGCCATACTTTCCGACAGCCTGCATCTGTCCCGCGCCAGAAGCGCCGATCTCATCCGTGCCGGCCATGTGTCGCTCAATCACCGGGAAGAGCTGCGCACGGACCGTATTCTGCATCCCGGAGATCTTCTGTCCGTGCGCGGCTTTGGCCGGGTGCGGATTGATTCAATCGGTGAAGAGACCCGAAAAGGCCGTCTGCCGGTTATGTGTACACTGTTTTCTTCCAAAACATCGCTGTGAAAGGAGTCTGTCTATGCCGAACATTACTGTCGAAGTCATTGCCAACAAAGAATTCTCCATCAAGCCCCGTGGCTATGACCAGGAAGAAGTGGATACCTTCCTGGATGAAATCTGCGATGAGATGGAGCAGATGCTCAAAAACATTTCTCAGCTGCAGCAGCAGCTCCGGGAAGCGCAGGCACAGGCAAACCGCCCCGTCCAGAGCGCACCGGCTGCGCCAGCCCCAAGCCCTGTAGACGCCAGCGAATCCTCCCTGCGCGAGATCCTGCTCATGGCTCAGAAAGTCAAGGATGAAACCATTGCAGATGCACGCAAGAAGGCCGATGAGATCATTGAAAACGCGCAGAAGAAGGCAGAAGATCAGCTGGGCGCCATCGCATCGGAACGTGATTCCCTGACCCGTCAGGTAGAAGCCCTGCGGGAAACCGCCAAGGATTACAAGTCGCGTTTCGCGGCCCTGATCTCCCAGCAGCAGGAAGCCCTGCAGAAAATCAATGACCTGTAATGGAACACACAGGAAAGACGCTCCCGTCTTTCCTTTTTCGATAGGAGAAAAGCCATGGATGCACAACGCTTTCTTTCCCTGACCGGCGCCCGCTTTTTTACCGGCGTTCCCGACTCCCTGCTGCGGCCTTTCCTGGACACACTGATGCGATTGTATCCGCCGGACACTGCTGCCCATGTGATTGCGGCCAATGAAGGCAGTGCAGTCGCTCTGGCAGCCGGACATTACCTGGCCTCCGGAGATGTGGGGCTTGTCTATCTGCAGAACAGCGGTATGGGGCATATGCTGAACCCAGCCGTTTCGCTTCTGCACCCGAAGGTCTACGGGATTCCTGTACTCTTTGTCATCGGCTGGCGAGGACAGCCCGGCGTGCATGACGAGCCGCAGCATGTATACCAGGGCGAGATCACACTGAAGCTTCTGGATGACATGCAGATCCCCTATTCGGTGGTCACCAGGGATACGCAGCCCTCCGACATGGAGGATACCATGCGCAGCTTCCGAGCCCGCTTCGCGGAAGGCATCAGCTGTGCCTTTGTCGTGGAAAAAGGCGCGCTGACCCAGGAATCGCCTTACCCCTACACGCATCCCGCTCCGCTTTCCAGAGAACACGCCCTGGAGATTCTCACGGAATACACCGGCAATGCGCCTATTGTCTCCACCACCGGAAAAGCCAGCCGCGAGCTGTTCGAAATCCGGGAGAGAAAGGGCCAGGGGCATGGGCTGGACTTTCTGACGGTAGGCTCCATGGGACATGCCTCCTCCATTGCCCTCGGCATCTGTCTGGAAAAGCCGGACACCCGCGTCTACTGTGTGGACGGAGACGGCGCACTTCTCATGCATATGGGTGCGCTGGTCACCATTGCCCGCACTCACCCGCGCAACCTTACCTATATTCTTCTCAATAATGCCTCCCATGACACCGTGGGCGGCATGCCCACCGCCATTGAGACGCTTGCCTGCGACAGATGGGCTGCAGACCTCGGATTTGACAGGGTCTGCCTGTGCCAGGACGAAAACGCACTGCGTCAGGCGCTGGCACAGAAGCAGGAGGGTCTTGTATTCCTGGAATGCCGCGTAGCCGGCGGTGCCCGGGATAACCTGGGCCGGCCCACTACATCACCTGCAGAAAACCGGGATGCGTTCATGAGGACGCTCTGCCATGGATGAAATCCGCCTTTCTGTGCGTGCACTGGTGGAGTTTACTCTGCACGGAGAGGATATTTCCCCTTCTGCGTCTTCCTCCCTGCTGCTGGAGGGCACCCTGGCGCATCAGGCCCGACAGGGCCTGCTTCCGGAGGACTATGTCCGGGAAAAGACGCTGTCGCACCGCTTTCTGCTCTTTCCCGAAGGCCCGGTCCTTCACCTGTCGGGACGCATGGATGCCTTCCGGGACGGGCCCGTTCCTCTGATTGAGGAGATGAAGCTGGGGCTTCCCGGTCATCTGCCCGAAGCACCGGTCCCGGCACACTGGGCACAGGCTGTCGTCTATGCGCATCTTCTGATGCTGGACCGCAGCGAGCTTTCCTGCGTTGCTGTTCGCCTTGTCTATGTCGCGCCGTCCGGGGATGTACTGCGCACTTTTTCCGAAGATATGGATCGCATCCAATGCGAAGCGCTGTTTCAGTCGCTTCTTCAGCCCTACAAGGAGAGCGTCGCGCTTTCACTGGCCCACAGAAAGGCACGGAACAGAGCGCTCCATGATCTGTGCTTTCCGTTTCCTGTCTGGCGGGACGGGCAGCGCGCTCTGGCAGAACAGGTATACACCGCGATACGACGGGAAAAGCGGCTCTTTGCTTCCCTGCCCACCGGAACCGGGAAAAGCATGGGCGTGCTTTTTCCTGCGCTGAAGGCCATGGGCGAGGAGCGCACCGAGCAGATTTTCTATCTCACCTGCCGTACCACGCAGCGTCAGGGACCGCTGGATGCGCTTGCCCGGATCACAGAGCGCGCCTCTCCCCTGCACGCCATGGTGCTGGAATCCAAGGAATCCCTGTGTCCGTTCTCGCTTCAGTGTCACCCGCTCACCTGTGAAAGAGCCCGCGGGCATTTCCTGCGGGACGGGGATGCGCTTCTCGAAATGCGGAAGAAAGCCTGCTGGATGCCTTCCGATATAAGGGAAACCGCCGACCGATACAGGCTCTGTCCTTTTGCGTTTTCCCTGGCACTGTGCGACTATGCGGATCTTGTGATCTGCGATCTCAACTATGTCTTTGATCCGCTTGTGCGCCTGCAGCGTCTTTTCCAGACACGCCACGCGCCGATGACACTGCTCATCGACGAAGCGCATCACCTGCCGGAGCGCCTGCGGGACATGTTCACAGGACGCATCTGCGGGCAGAGCCTGCGGAAGATCCGCACTGCCTGCCGCAGAGGACTATCCAAAGAGCAGCAATCACAGGATACACATGTGCGCCAGCTTACCTCCTGTCTGCAGCTGCTTCCCTCGCTTCTGCCGCAGGATGACACCCGGGAGGGCTTTCTCTCCGTATTTCCGGAAGCCGCAATGGATATCCTGCCTTCTCTGATTTCCACACTGACAGAGATTGCCGCCTCCGATACGCTTCCCATGTCCAGCAGGCCCCTTGTGACGGAAACGCTCCGGGAGCTTCTGCGCCTTGAGCGCGGGCGCTCTGTACCGGAAAACTGCACACGGACAATCTACAAGCGCTCCCGGTATCCCACACTGGAGCGATTCTGCGTATCCGTCGCTTCGCTGTTTGCCGGCATGACCCGTGACTGCCGCGGTGTCATTATCTTTTCCGCCACACTGGAGCCGCTGGATGACATGAAGCGGATCCTTGGCGGAGAAGACGATGACGCCTGTTTTCTTGCACCATCGCCTTTCCCCCGTGAAAACCTTCTGATCCATCCGATTGCCCTGAACACGCGCTATGCTGCCCGCCCTGCTTCCGTGGCGTGCATTGCCGAAACGCTCTGTACACTGTGGGACATGCGTCCCGGGCGCTACATGGTCTTTTTTCCTTCCTTTGCCTATCTCCAGGCGGTATCCGAAAAGCTCCATATACCGCACCAGTGCCAGGAGCGGCAGATGACAGCCGATGCGCGCATGGATTTTCTGCGACCTTATCATACACGCTGCGGCCCCTGCCTGTCTCTGTGCGTGCTCGGCGGGCTCTTTTCCGAAGGGATTGACCTGCCCGGTGACGCGCTGGAGGGGGTTGTGATCATCGGTATCGGGCTTCCGCAGATCAGCCTTCACGGGGAAGCACTGAAAAGCCAGTACGCACCAAATGACCCGGCCGGTTTCGCGCACGCCTATGCCATTCCCGGTCTGCAGAAGGTGATTCAGGCCGTCGGCCGGGTGATCCGAACAGAAACGGACCGCGGGTTTGCGATCCTGATGGATGACCGTTACGGCGCACCGTACTACCGCATGCTTCTGCCCCGCCACTGGGACATGCAGTCCGGCAGTCTGACAGAACGTCTCACTGCATTCTGGAATGGTGCGGAAAATTCGCGCAAACCCTGATGCACCGCTGTGTCACCTTCTTGCGCTTTCCACACAGAGCCAGTATAATAACCCGTATTCAAGAAGGAGGTATGACCATGCAGAAGGTGGAAATTCGGCTGAGTCTGGCAGAAAATGTAAAGACGTTTGTCAATATCGTAAACCGCTACGATTTTGATATTGATCTGCGTGCCGGACGCCATGTGGTAGACGCCAAGTCCATTCTGGGCATTTTCAGTCTGGACCTGAGCAAGCCAATCTCTCTGGAGATTGCGGATGACAGCGGTAAAAACGCTGCGGACGTGCAGAGCCTGCTCAATGATATTAAGCCTTTCCTTGCTTAATATAACCGGTATTCTCAGCCTCCCCCTTCGGGCGGAGGCTTTTCATGCGTAGGAAAGGATGCTGCGTTATGGAAAGAAGACAGCTTCCCCCCTCTGAGTCCAGACTGATCGTGCTCAAGGCGCTGGAGCTTCTCGGACCCGTCACTGCTACGGAGCTTACGGAGTTTCTGGCAGGCATGGATCAGCTGAACTATTTTGAAATCATGCTGTGTCTTATACAGATGCAGGAATCCGGTGAAATTGAAACACTCACCCATCCCATTGAAACACTGTACAGGCTGACAGAAAAAGGCAGCTATGCGACATCTGCCTTTGCCCGGCAGATCCCGCCGTCCGTTCTGCACCTGATGACCGCTTCCGTGCGGGACTTTCAGCCGCGCTTTCTCAAAGAACAGCAGGCACCGGCCAGCCTTGTGCACGGCAGCAACGGGCAGAGCTGCATCCGGCTTCGTCTTCTGGAAAACCATCTTACGCTTCTTGACCTGAAGATGATGCTGCCGCACGGCATACAGCTGCCCTTTCTGCAGCAGCGCTGGAGCGCCTGTGCCAGTGCGATTTATCAGATGCTGACACGCACGCTGTCGGATAACCGCGGATGCGCTGACGGCGAAGACCTGTCAGAGCATGCGGGGCTTGTGCCGCTTCAGAAGGGTGAATGGCTGCTCTTTCTTCAGGACAGTGATCCCTCGCCTTCCTTCTCTGTCAGTGTTACCCTGGCCGATGAAGCGCTGGCCCTGCACTGGGCCCGCAGATGGGAAACCGCCTGGCCGGAACTGAAACAGGAAATCCTGTCCCTTCTCCTTTCCTGGACCAGGGACTGAACATGCAAAGGAGTTTATATGCCTACCATTTATGCACATCGCGGCGCATCCGGGTATGCCCCGGAAAATACGCTGGAAGCTTTCTCCCTGGCTGCCGACATGCACGCGGACGGCGTGGAACTGGACGTTCATCTGACGCGTGACGATGTTCTTGTCGTTGCCCATGACGAAACAGTAGACCGCGTATCCGACGGAAGCGGCCGCATCTGTGATATGACGCTTTCCGAGCTCAAGCAGCTGCACTTCAACAAAACACATCCGGAATACAAGAATGCTACCATTCCCACACTGGAGGAAGTCTATGCACTGCTGAAACCCACCGGGCTGTGCGTGAATGTGGAACTGAAGAACAGCATCATCCTCTATCCGCAGCTGGAAGAAAAATGCATCGCCCTGGCAGATCGCATGGGCATGCGGGAGCGGGTGCTGTACTCCAGCTTCAACCATTACTCCATGCAGCACATCAAGTCCATCGATCCTTCCATTCCCTGCGGGTTGCTCTATGAAGCCACTTTGGTCCGGCCCTGGGAATACGCGGGAAGTCTGAAGGCGGATGCGCTTCATCCGCACTTTACACAGCTGCTGATCCCGGATATCGCAAGGCTCGCCCACGAAAACGGGATTCGCGTGCATGTATGGACCGTAAACCAGGAAGAAGATATCCGTATGTGTCTTGAGGCCGGTGCTGACATGATCATTACCAACTATCCCGACCGTGCCATCGCCCTGCGGAAATAATGCGATAGATTTCTTCAAGAAAAAACCGAACATTTTATTGTCAATCGCTTCCAACATTCGTTTCTTTGTGATACAATACGCGGGAATCTTGCCAAAGGAGCGAAGGCCCGTGGAAAAAGTCCGACGCAATGAGCGGCTCAGTGCCATGCTCAAGACCCTGTCCGACACCCCCAATCACATTTTTACCCTCTCCACGTTCTGTGAAATGTTCGGTTCCGCCAAGTCTACCACCAGTGAGGACATTGATATTCTGCGGGATGTGGTCACCAGCTTTGACCTGGGGGAAATCGCGACAGTCACCGGAGCTGCCGGCGGTGTCATGTACCGAGCCACTGTACGCAAATCCCAGGCCCGTCAGTACATAGAAGGCCTGTGCAAGCAGCTCAGCGGTACGGACCGGGTGCTTCCGGGCGGCTTCCTCTATTACTCGGACATTCTCTCCGATCCGCTGATCACCCGGAAAATGGGCGCCATACTGGCCACTGAGTACTTCGATGATGAGCCGGACTTTGTGCTCACCATGGAAACCAAGGGCATTCCCGTTGCCCTGACAACGGCTCATGCGCTCGGTGTACCGCTGGTGATTGCCCGTCACTCCTCCAAGGTATATGAAGGCTCAGCGGTGAATATCAATTATGTTTCCGGGTCTTCCGGGAACATACAGACCATGTCCCTGGCCCGGCGGGCCATTTCCAAGGGACAGCGATGTCTGATCGTAGACGACTTCCTCAAGGGCGGCGGAACCGCCAAGGGCATGATCGATCTCATGCGCGAGTTTAATGTGGAAGTCATCGGCATGGCGTTTGTCATGTCCACCAAAACGCCGGTTCGCAAACGCATCTCCGGCGAAAAATCCCTGATGACACTGGAAATCGCAAGCCATGGAGACGATCAGGAAATCGCCAAGGTTACCCCCGCCCCATGGCTGCTCACATAACTTTCAGCCGCCTGTTTCCTTTCCGGGAAATGGCGGTTTTTCGAGGTTTATATGCTGTTTGGATCCAGACTGGAAACCTATCTCATTGTCGGTCTCGGAAACCCCGGGGCCGAATATGCGCATACCCGTCACAACTGCGGCTTTGAAGTTCTTGATATCCTGGCTGACCGCATGCAGGCCACACTCTCCCGGAATCGATGCAAAGCACTTCTTGCAGAAGTGCGCCGTGGGGACCAGCGTATTGTGCTTGCCAAACCCCAGACCTTCATGAACGCATCCGGTGAATGCGTGGCAGAGCTTCTCTCCTGGTATAAGCCCGCCCACGACCATCTCCTGGTGCTCTATGACGATATTGACCTGAAGGCAGGCCAGCTGCGCATGCGCGGAAGCGGCTCTGCCGGTACGCATAACGGCATGCGCTCCATTCTCGCCCAGCTTCCAGCGGGCGATTTTCCGCGTCTGCGCATCGGCATCGGCGCACCGCCGGAAGGCTATGATCTGGTGCGCTTCGTCCTCGGACATTTTGGTACGCCGGAAGAAGCACAGCATATGCGTGCTGCCTTCGAACGCGCCGCCGCAATCACGACAGATTATCTGGATCACGGTCTGGAGTACGCCATGCAGCACTGCAACCGCAAAAATCCTGAGGTATAACCATGAACGACGCTCTACTCCAATCGATCCCCGCAGAGGCCATGCGCGATCTCACGCAGGCCCTGAAAAAGGAGCCTGTCACGGCCCTGAGCGGCATTCCCGAGTCTCTGGCACCGGTGCTGGCTGCCTGGATTGCAAAAACGCTCTCCCGCCGGGTGCTCCTTATCTATACCAATGATCTCAAAGCCGCCCGCGGCATGGATGACGCCAGGGTATTCCTTGACCACGCCGCTGCACATCTTCCCGCAGCTGAGATTGATCTCACCCGCGGAACAACCTCCCAGGACGGAACCTGGCGCCGGCTGGAAACCCTGAGCCGGCTGTCCCGGAATGAAATCCAGCTGCTCACGGTCTCCATGGATGCGCTGATCCAGCGCATGGGCAGTCCTTCCAGTTTTCAGGAAGGCATGCTGACCCTGCGGCCGGGACAGCGTCTTGCGCCGCAGGACCTTATGGATGCGCTCATCCACGACGGATACGAACGCGTGAATCTGGTGGAGGGCAAGGGCCAGTGTGCGCAGCGCGGTGCCATACTGGACATTTATCCGCCGGACATGAGCCAGGCCATACGTGTGGAATACTTTGATGATGAAATTGATTCCATCCGTCTTTTTGATCCGCTCTCTCAGCGTTCATTGGAAAAACTCGAACAGGCAGAAATCATCCCCAGCTGTGAGATTCTTCTTCCGCCCTCCGAGCGCTCGAAGGCTGCGGCGCGTCTGCGCAACACTCTGGGACAGTTTTCTCCCGCGCGCAGAGAAAATATCCTGGAGGATCTTCCGCCGATTCCCGATGATGACGATGCGCTGCCTGATTTCTTTGACACAGAAATTACGCCGCGCGTAAACAGCGCTTCCTTCTCCGTGCAGCGCGAGCAGGAACAGCAGCGCCGTATAAAGGCCATGCTGCAGGACGCAGACCTGATTGAACAGGGAATGCCCGTTCGCAGACTCTATGCCATGCTTCCCCTGCTCACGGATCATGTTACTGTGCTTTCCGACTGGTTCCGCCCTGACCTTGTTGTCTACTGCAATCCGGACCAGCTCAGAGAGCGGTGCAAGGAACGCAATACCGGCTTTTCCGTTGACCTGGAGGCAGCGATTGACCGCGGGGATGCGCTGGCGGAACAGGAAAAGCTGCTTCTGTCCTGGGAAGACGCTACACGTCCGCTCCTGCCGATTCCTTCCCTGCTTCTGTCTGACCTCACCAAAGGCCTGGCTGGGTTTGTCCCCACCGCCGTACTGCATCGGGATTTCCTGCCGCTCTCCGGGTATGCCTCGCATCTCAAGCAGCTGGCACAGGACTGCATCCGCTGGCATGACAGCGGTTATACCGTTATCCTGCTCTGTGGCGGTACAGCCCGTGGACAGCGCCTGCAGCAGAATCTGTCCGAGCTCAATGTCCCCTGCCAGTTTTCGGAGGACACAGAGCATCTGCCCCAAGGTGTCGTTTCCATTCTTCCGCTTTCTCTGACCCGTGGCTTTCTCTTTGATGAGGGAAAGCTTGTGCTGGTTTCGGACACGGATATTTTCGGTGCTTCCTATCACAAGGCGCGTTCCCGCCGCAAGAGCGGGGAGAAGCTCGCTGCCTTTACCGATCTGAATCCCGGAGACTATGTCGTCCATGAGGATCACGGCGTGGGGCTGTACCAGGGCACCATACAGATGAAGGCAGACGGTGCGATACACGAATACCTGCTGATTCAGTATGCCGGAAGCGACAAGCTCTATGTGCCCATTGAGCAGTTCCAGCGGGTGCAGCGGTACATCGGCAATCCGAGCCTTCCGCCGAAACTGAACGCTATCGGCGGCGGGGAATGGAGCAAGGCCAAAGGAAAGGTCAAGGAAGGCCTGAAAAAGCTTGCCTTTGACCTGGTCAAGCTTTATGCCAAGCGTCAGGAAGCCACTGGATACGCGTTCTCGGCAGACACGCCCTGGCAGCAGCAGTTTGATGATCAGTTTCCTTTCGAGCTTACGCCCGACCAGTCCCAGTCCGTGGACGAGATCAAGCATGACATGGAATCGCCCCGGAATATGGACCGGCTTTTATGCGGCGACGTAGGCTACGGCAAGACAGAGGTCAGTCTGCGGGCTGTGTTCAAGTGCGTCATGGACGGAAAACAGGCCGCGATACTCGCGCCGACGACCATTCTGGCACAGCAGCATTTCAATACCATAATCAAACGCTTTGCGGGCTTTCCCGTGCATGTGGAGGTTCTCTCCCGGTTCCGTTCCCGGAAAGAACAGACCGAGATTCTCGAAAAAGTCGCCAGCGGCGCCATAGATATTCTGGTAGGCACGCACCGTATCCTGGGCAAGGATGTGAAGTTCAAGGATCTTGGGCTTCTCGTCGTCGACGAAGAACAGCGCTTTGGCGTAGGGCACAAGGAAACCATCAAGAACATGAAGTCCCAGGTGGATGTGCTGACCTTGTCCGCCACGCCGATCCCGCGTACCCTGCACATGTCCATGGTGGGCATCCGCGATATGTCCATTCTGGAGACGCCGCCGGAAAACCGTCTGCCCGTGCAGACGCACGTGGTGGAGTACTCCGACATACTGATCCGCGATGTCATTCTTCGCGAGCTCACGAGGGGCGGGCAGGTATACTTCCTCTACAATCGTGTGCAGTCGATTGAGCGCTATTACGAGCGGCTGAAGACACTGGTGCCCGAGGCGCGTATTGCTGTAGCACACGGCCAGATGAAGGAACACGCGCTGGAAGACATTATGATGGACTTTTATGCGGGAAGCTATGACGTGCTCCTGTGCACTACCATCATTGAGAGCGGACTGGATGTTCCTACAGCCAACACGCTGATCGTCTTTGACGCGGACCGTTTCGGGCTCAGCCAGCTCTATCAGCTGCGCGGGCGTGTCGGAAGAAGCACGCGTCAGGCATATGCCTACTTTACCTATCGCGCCAATAAAATGCTTTCGGAGACCGCGCAGCAGCGGCTGCACGCTATCCGCGAGTTTACCGAGTTCGGCTCCGGTTTCCGCGTCGCCATGCGCGATCTGGAGATCCGCGGTGCCGGCAATATTCTCGGGCCTGAACAGCACGGCCATCTCGCCGCCGTCGGTTATGAAATGTACTGCAAGCTTATTGAAGAAGCAATGAATGAGGCGCAGGGACATATCAGCACCGACGAGCTGGAGACCCGCGTCAATCTCCGCGTCAACGCCTATCTGCCTGAGAACTATATTACCGATGCCCATCAGCGCATGGAAATGTACAAGCGCATTACCGCGCTTACCACCGACGCCGACCGGGTGGATATTGTCGATGAACTGATTGATCGTTTCGGCGAAATGCCTCCGGTTGTGGAAACACTGCTGGATGTAGCCCAGCTACGCTCTGTCTGCAACAAGCTTGGCATCTCCCGTATCATGCGGGCCGGCGATGCGCTCAGCATGCGGCTGGAGGACAAGTATGTACCGGATCCCCAGGCCCTGCTCCTTGCACTGCGCAGCACGGATCCGCGGCTGAGCGTCACGGCCAAGCAGCCGACCAGTATCCTGCTTACCGTTCCCCGCACAACCGATGGAAACCTGATGCGGGAGGGCGTAAAGGTCATGAGCCGGGTACTGGAAAAAATGCCCCAGCCCCAAAAGCCCGCGGCGGACACTGCCGACGCTGTTGATGCCTATTCAGATCTTGCCTGACCGGAAAAGGAGATGAACGCATGGACTGGTTGGATACTGCCATGCAGCCCACAATCGATGCGCTGCGCATGATACACCGGGAAAAACTGGCACACATGTATGCGGGCTGTTTCCGGTCCACCTGGGATACAACGCTCACCCGGGACGGAGATACCGTATTCCTCATTACCGGAGACATCCCCGCCATGTGGCTGCGGGATTCCTCTGCCCAGGTCTATCATTATCTGCCCTACGCCGCGCGCTTTCCTCTGGTCCGGGAAACCATTCTTGGCCTGATCCGGCGCCAGATGCAGTGTATCGTGCTGGATCCTTATGCCAACGCGTTCAACCGCACACCCAGCGATGCGCACTACAGGTGGGATGAAACCGGATGGACAGATGCCACACGCCCCTGGATCTGGGAGCGAAAATATGAGATCGACTCCCTGTGCTATCCTGTCCGTCTGGCACACGGCTATTGGAAGCATACGGGATGTACGGACTTTGCCGACAGCCGGTTCATGGAGGCTGCCAGGGCAATCCTCGCTGTGTTCACCGCAGAGCAGAAACATATGACGGCATCGTCCTATTTCTTCCGGCGAAGTATGTGCCCGCCCTCGGATACGCTTCCCTGCGAAGGGAAAGGAAATCCGGTATCGGAAAACGGGCTGATCTGGAGCGGTTTCCGACCCAGTGATGACGCCTGCGTCTACGGATACCTGATTCCTTCCAATTTCTTTGCCTGCAGAGCGCTGCAGATGCTCGCGGACATGCTGGAAGGTCCCTGCGGCGAAACAGGACTGGCACGCACAGCCCGTCAGCTCGCTGATGCCATTGCTTCCGCGCTTACGCGGTTTGCCACCGTATCCCACCCCGAATACGGCACTGTATATGCCTATGAAATAGACGGACTGGGCCATGCGCTGTGCATGGATGACGCCAATGTACCCAGTCTTCTCTCGCTTCCGTACCTGGAATGCCTGTCTTCCCGGGATCCCGTATATCAGAATACGCGGCGCATGCTGCTCTCTGACCGGAATCCCTATTACTATGAGGGCACATGCTGCCGTGGGATCGGAAGCCCGCATACGCCCAGGGATTATGTCTGGCCCATTGCGCTGTGCGTCCAGGGGCTGACCAGCGAAGATCCTGCAGAAATCCAGTGCCTGGCAGCCATGCTGGAAAACATGGATGCGGATACCGGGCTTATGCATGAAGGCGTCCACAAGGATCAGCCGAGCCGCTTTACCCGGCCCTGGTTTGCCTGGGCCAATTCGATCTTTGCGGAATTCATCGACTATGCGCTGCCCTTTCTTGCCTGATCCATACAGGCCCGGGAGTCCACACTCCCGGGTGTTTTCGTCTTATCCTCTCCGGCAGAAAAGCATGGGCATGCTGCCGTCCCGCCTTTTCCCCGGACCCGCGTCCGGACCGGATGGCGTTTGCTTTTGCTGATTGAAAATGTTCCCGTTCCGTGAGACAATGCACAAGCTTTCTGCAGTTACGTTCTCCCTTGACCCGACAGAGGTCCATCCCTGCAGCGGATGGCCAGCGAGGAATCATCATGGAAGAGAAAAGCTTTATTGAGGTACACCATCTGAGCAAGTCATTTCAGGTCAGAAAAAAACGCGAAAAAGGACATTGGCGCGGGGAGAAGAAAACCATTCGCGCGCTGAAGGATGTGTCCTTTTCGATTGATCAGGGTGAGCTGGTCGGCTATATTGGTCCCAACGGAGCCGGGAAATCCACCACTGTCAAGATTCTCTCCGGTATTCTGACGCCCGATGCGGGCGATGTCCGGATCGACGGGCAGACACCCTGGAAAGATCGAAAAGAGCATGTGAAGCGGATCGGTGTCGTCTTTGGTCAGAGAATGCAGCTCTGGTGGGATGTGCCGATTCTGGACAGCTATTCCCTTCTCCGGGATATATACCGCCTGAATGATGCAGACTATACGAAAAGACTGCATGAGCTTACGGAAGCGCTGGGGCTCGGAAGTCTTCTGCGTACCCCGCTGCGGCAGCTGAGCCTTGGACAGCGCATGCGTGCAGAGCTGTGCGGTTCCCTGCTCCACCGGCCGCGGATTCTCTTCCTTGATGAGCCGACCATTGGTCTGGATGCGGTGAGTAAGCTGGCCCTGCGGGACTTTCTGAAATGGGAAAATGAAACACATCATACGACCATTCTTCTGACAACCCATGACATGGAGGATATGGCTGCCCTGTGCAGCCGCGTCATGGTCCTGGGGCGTGGACAGAAGCTCTATGACGGCTCTCTTTCTGCGCTGCTTCGGGAGCATGACAGAACAAGAAGCGTTGAGATCCGCTATGACACGCCGGATTGCATGCCTTCCCTCCCGCCATCGGTACGCATGCACCGGGAAGGTGATACACTGCATCTGACCTATGCCACCTGCGATTTTTCCACATCGGATCTTCTCTCCATGCTTCAGAAAGCAGGCGCTATCCGGGAGATGACTGTTCAGCCGCAGAGCATTGATTATCTGATTGCAGACATGTACAGGGAGATGGGCCTATGAAAGCATACCGATCCATATTTCGTCTGCGCCTGCGCATGGAAACACAGTACCGCGGAGCCGTACTGGGCGGGATTGTCTGTCAGATCTTTTTCGGACTGATCCTGGTCGCGCTGTATCGCGCCCTGTATGCGGGAAAACCGCAGGCCATGCCTCTTTCCCATATCACCACCTATGTCTGGCTTCAGCAGGCGTTCTTCCGTATGCTCCTGGCCTCGGATGCAGACCTGATGGACAAGATCCGTACCGGCGGCATTGCCTATGACCTGTGCCGTCCCCTGCATCCGTATGGCTTCTATTACGCCCGGATTATGGCACAGAAGCTGATGGGAAGCCTGCTGCGCGCTGTTCCCATGCTGCTGTTCGCCTTTTGGCTGCCGACGGGCTGGGGACTCTCTCTCCCGGCATCGCCCGCAGCATTGCTTCTCTCCCTTGCTGCCTGGTTCCTCGGCCTTGGCTGTGTATGTGCCATGGAGAACATAACCATGGCCTTTACCATGCGTACGCTTGACCCAAGGGGCATTCAGGCCATGCTGAATCTTCTGATGATGATTCTCAGCGGCAATGTGCTTCCGCTGACACTGTACCCGGATCGCTGGCAGAAAGTCATTACCTTCCTTCCCTATGCACAGATGCTGGATGCCCCGATACGGCTCTATACCGGAGTGTCCATGCCGTCTCAGGCATGCCAGGTACTTCTTCTTCAGGCAGCCTGGACTGCGCTTCTTATATTCCTCGGCTGCGTTCTCTGGCAGCGGAATCAGCGCCGGCTGATCATACAGGGAGGCTGAACCATCGATGGATACGATTCGCCTGTATATCCGTTCCATGGGCATACTGATCAAAAGCCAGCTCCAGTATCCCCTGTCCTTTCTGCTGCAGACCCTGGCGCAGCTGATCATGGAGGGCGGTGAAATGCTGGCCGTCATTCTTCTGGTGGATCGCTTTGATCACCTGAACCAGTGGTCTGCGGGGGATCTCTACTTCTTCTTTGGACTGATGTCCGTGACCTTTTATCTTTCGGAATGCTTCGGCCGCGGCATCACGGGAAACTTTCCGTCCATGGTCCGCACCGGACAGCTGGACACGCTGCTGCTCCGTCCCCGGGGGATTCTCACGCAGGTCATGTGCAGCGCGGTCGATCCCCGGCGTATTACGTGTATTGCGGTAGGTACGGTAAGCCTTATTATCGGAAGCCGAATGGCACACATCCGCTGGTCGCCTGCGCGTGCCCTGCTGCTGGCAGAAAGCATTGCATGCGGTTTCTGGCTGATCCTTGGTCTATTTCTGATAGAGGCAGTTCTGTGCATTCATTCCGTAAAGTCTGTGGAGATTGCCAACGCCCTGACATACGGCGGCCGCAGCGCCTGTCAGTATCCCATTGACGCTTTTCCCCGCCCGCTCCGCTGTCTCTTTACCGTCATTGCGCCGTTTGCGCTGGTCATGCATATCCCTGCATCCCATATCCTGGGAAAACCGCTCTTTTCGCTGCCGGCGTGGGTCGCCTATGTCAGTCCACTGTCAGGTATCCTGGTGTTTGGAATCATGGCATTCGCTTTCTCCAGAGCCATGCGCTTTTACCGCTCTGTCGGAAGCTGAAACCATGCAAAGTTCTTTTTTCTGCGCAGAAAGGTGCGCAGACAGGGTTTATCCCTGTCCGTGCGCCTTTTCATCTGCCTTATTATGCTGTCGCGTTCCGTGTTCCAGGTATCCGCAGCTGCGCCTGCTGCAGGCAGGCGACAGAAAGCCCCTGTCATGGCGTTTTCCCGTCAGCGCCGCACCTGATACAGTTCATATTGTCCCGGTATCGCGGAAAGCGTGAATATCGCCTCATCCCCTGTCCGGTATAACGGTTCCAGGCTTTTTCCCTTCACGGGCATCCAAAGCGTTCGTGCCCCCTTCACATGCAGCGAAATGACCTGGCGCTGCACACCGTCCATCACATAGGGATATACAATGAAACTGTCATTGTCATACACGAACAGGCTTATGCGGCTGGGGCCTTCCATCCAGATGCCGCGCACAGGAAACGCCTCACGGATACGGGACAGCACCGGAGACGGCAGATGATACAGATCCGGGAAAGCGTCCGGTACCGCCAGCGTATAGAGCCTGCCGTCACAGTACATGTCCCGCAGAAGCATTCCATAGCTTTCCTCGTCATGCATGGCCTTGACAATCGCCCAGGTGGCATTGTTACGGAATTCCGCCACCGGGATACATACAGGCGCACTGCCCTCGGGGAAGGTGCAGGCCGGCCAGCCCTCCGGCGTATTCTCTTCCACGCGGTAGCGCCGGGCTGTGATATGCCGCCCGTGCATGCGAACAGAGGTCAGCCGCTGGATCCCGCGGTCCATGGTCGCTTCCATAAACCCGGTGGTTACAAGCGCTCTTCCGCTCGTTTCGCGCAGATATTTCTCCAGTTTTTCCACAATCCCGGGATCGCAGGCCGCACTGCGCGTCAGCAGAATCTGCTCCGCGTGTTCCGGGAACCAGGGCGTACAGACGATGGGAAGCCCCAGCATGCCCAGAAAATCCTGTACATTGTCCTCGCCCTGACTGTTGAGCGGAAGATAGCAGGCAATCCCCTCCGGAGATCCCGTATGATCCAGCACCGCATCCAGCTTATCCAGCTGATACCCCAGCGCTGCTGCATACATGCTGTCCTCAAGGGACTGGTAGCAGAACATCATCAGTTCCCTGGGTCTGGAGAACGCGGTAAGGTATGCCTGCTCCAGGTAATGCTCGGTAATGTGCATGTCAAAGGTATCAAACCATCCGCCGCCATTGTGGCCCGGCCACAGATTCTCCATATAGGTCATCAGGGAGAAGCTCAGATAACGGGGCAGATGCTGATCCGTCGTCACCGGGTCCCGCGTCTCGGTACCGGTGTAGATCCTGTCAAACAGATGCATCTGCTCTGCAGGATTGTAACCGGTCTCCTGATAGCTCTCCGCCCAGTTCGGATACTTGATAGTGATCCGGCAGGCGGGATTCACCTGCTTTGCCGGACCGATCATGTCCTCTTCGCTGACCCGGCGCATCAGATCCAGGCGATAAGCTTCCCAGCTCCCGTCGGCAATGCCGTGCGCCGCATTATAGGCTTCCTTCTCCCGCACGCAGTCCGGGCATGTGCAGTCCGTAAAAAAGAAGTCATCAATAATGAATGCGTCAAAATGTTTCGCCGTAATCGCGCTGGCCTCCCGCAGGCGCCGACGCATCCCCGGATCGTTATAGCAGAAGGTCTCAAACATACGGGGCTTCGGCTTTTCACCCTCGGGCGTAGGAATGACCGTCGTTATACCGCCCTCCACCTGAATCCCCCGGGACAGAAAGGTATCCCGGATCATCTCAATCTGTTCCTCACTGGCCATTTCTCCGCGATAGGGCTCCACATAAACCTTGTCAAGCCGCATATGCCGCGCAAAAAAGTCCAGTGACTTTTCCAGTGCTTCCTGCTTTACCCTTGCGGTTGCGTGTGCAACAAAATAGGTCGTCAGGCAGAAGTTCCGATAGTTTCCCATATACATAAGCATCCTTCCCGCCGCTCTGGGCTGATTCTGTGCTGTTTGTTTCTTGGCATGTTCCCGAATTCCTTCCGCCTGCAGGCACTTTTCCGGTCCGCCTCCCTGCCCTGGCAGCGCATTGCCCTGTCTTCGCTTTTTTTGTGTCTGAAGAGGGAAACTGTATTGCCTCGCCGTCTTCCTTTTGCTATATTTGCAGAGTATTCTCTGCACCCTATCCCCGTTTGACTGAACACAGGAGGAAAAATATGCGAAAAGTATTGGCACTGCTGCTCTCCCTGCTTCTGCTGACAGGCGTATTCGGTCTGGCCACTGCGGATACCGAATACAAGGACATTATCAACATTGCTGACAACGATCAAGGGGCTTCCTATGATCTGCACAAGGACACCTCCGTGAACGTGCGTAACATGCTTCGCGGCACTGTTTTTGAACAGCTTGTGACCCTCAAGGCATCCGGCGATATCGGTCCAGAACTGTGCGAAAGCTATGATGTCAACGATACCAGCACCGAGTTTGTCTTCCATCTGCGCAAGGGTGTGAAGTTCCACAACGGCAAGGAGATGACCTCCGCCGACGTGGTTGCCTCTCTCAACCGCTGGCTGGAAAGCTTCTCGACCGCCCGTAAAATGGTCGGCGATGCCCGCTTCACGGCTGATGACGACTACACAGTCTCCCTGAAGCTGGAAAACTCCGCCATCATGCTTCTGGATATGCTGGCAGGCGCTGCACAGGCGGCTGTCATTTATCCCTCTGAGGCCATTGACAATGTCAACGCCGACACCGGCTTTATTCCTACCGAATGGTTCATCGGCACCGGTCCCTACATGTTCTCCGAATGGGCTGTGGACCAGTACGTCCAGCTCGACCGCTTCGACGACTATGTGCCCTACGGCGATCCCGAACAGGAGCTGGACGGACTGTGGGGATACAAGCATGCCTATACCAAGACGCTGAAATACTGGATCGTCAAGGATGCCGCTACCCGCTTCAACGGCCTGATGAGCGGTGACTATGACTTTGTCGTCAAGCTCACTGACGACTATATCCCGGTTCTCGACGGAAATCCGGATTATAATGTCTACTCCCAGCAGACCGGTATGATTTCCCTGGTCTGGAACAAGCATACAACCGACAAGTATCTGCGTCTGGCCTGTCAGGCCATCGCCGATGCGGACGAGCTGAATACCGTCAACTACGGCACGCTCTATGACACCGACCCCTGCTACATGGAAAACGGTCAGCCTGCCTGGTACACCAATGCCGGCGGTGAGTACTTCTGCCAGCATGACGCAGAAAAAGCCAGGGAACTGCTGGCACAGTCTTCCTGGGAGGCCTCCAACCCCATCCGTATCCTGGTTTCCACCGGCGGACACGCAGAAGATATGCTGCTGGTCTTCGGACAGGAAATCGGCGAGCTGGGCCTGAGTGTACAGCTGGATATCGTAGACCGCAGCACCCTTACGGAAAAGCGCAAGGATGACACCCTCTATGACGCCTTCTTTACCACTTTCTCCTCCGTACCGGTGCCCTCTCTGCGCAACTTCCTCGACGGTTCCTTCGCCGGCTTCTCCGATGACGAGCATCTGGCTGAGCTTATGACCAAAATGACCACGGCCGGCACTCGTGAAGAGGCCTTTGCCGCATGGGAAGAAATCCAGGCCTACTGCTACAGTGATTATCAGCCAATCCTGATGATGGGTCACTTCCATCAGGCGGCTGCCTGCACAGCTAAGCTTAGCGGCTATAATGTGTTCCTGACTACCAATTTCTGGAACGCAAAGCTGGAAAAGTAATAGACAGCCACTGCAAAAGGGCATCTTCTGTTTTCGGAGATGCCCTTTCCTCATGACCCGGAGGCCTATTGTGAAAAAGTATATTCTCAAGCGGATTCTCACCCTGCTCCCCACCGTTTTCATTGTCTCGGTGGTTGTTTTTCTCCTGGTGCATCTGACCCCGGGGGACCCCGCCGCCATGATGCTGGGAGACGACGCCACCATGGAGGACATCGCCGCACTGCACGCAAAGCTCGGGCTGGATGATCCGCTGATTGTCCAGTATATCCGCTGGGTGTCCCGGTGTCTCCAGGGAGATTTCGGCACTTCTACGGCCGTTATCGGACAGAAGGTCAGTGATATGGTATTCTCCCATTTCCGACCGACGCTCTGTCTTGCTATCTACTCCCAGCTCATCACCATACTGCTGGCGATTCCCACCGGCATTCTTGCTGCTCGCAAGCGCGGACGCATTGCGGATATGATTACGTCCGTTCTCTCGCTGCTGGGAATCTCGCTTCCCAGCTTTATGATGGGCCTGGGCCTTGTGCTGCTTGTTGCCGTTCACTTCCGCGCGCTTCCGGCTGCCGGTTATAAAGACCTCTTTACGGACGGACTGCTTCCCTTTCTCCGCTACATGACACTCCCTGCCCTGTCGCTGGGATTTATTCATGCCGCCTATATGATGCGCATGACCAAGACTTCCATGCTGGAAGTACTCAGCAGTGACTATATCAAGATGGCGCGCTCCAAGGGGGTAAAGGAACACACGATTATCGGAAAGCACGCATTCCGCAATGCGTTTCTGACAGTGCTCACCGTTATCGGACAGGGATTCATCAGTGCACTGGCCGGGGCCGCAGTGGTGGAAAAGCTGTTCACCATTCCCGGTATCGGAACGCTGATGGTGGATTCCATTGAAAAGCGGGATTATCAGGTGATTCAGGCCATTACACTGCTCATTGCCATGCTGAACGTGGTGATCAATCTCATCATTGATCTGCTCTATGGCCTGTGCGACCCCCGCATCCGTCTGGAATAACGCGTCCGTCATGACAGCAACAGGAGGTTTTCATGCAATCAGCCTTTTCCACTGACACCGCATCCCTTGCCCGCATCCGTAAAGAACTGGTCCGGGAACAGCGCCGGGTAAACCTTCGGCGTTTTCTCCACAACAAGCTCTCTGTCGTGGGGTTTTTCATCGTTTTTCTAATGCTGCTTCTGGCTGTTTTCGCCCCGGTCATCACCGGCGCCCTGGGTGTGGATCCCTACACCAGCCTGGGCCGCGAAATGCGTCTGCAGCCGCCGTCTGCTGCACATCCCTTCGGCACGGACAATGTCAATCGTGACGTGTTTGCCCGGGTCATCTACGGGGCACGCATTTCCATGACAGTCGGGTTTTTCGTGGGGCTCTTCTCCTCGCTCATCGGAACTGCGATCGGTATGTATGCGACGATCAATGCCGTATGGGACAACATTCTCATGCGGATCTGTGACGGACTCAAAGCCATCCCCAATATTCTCCTGGCCATTACGCTCATGGCTGTTCTGGGCGCCAATATGCACAATGTGATTCTGAGCCTAACCATTGTCAGTGTCCCGGGTGTAGCGCGAATCGCACGCTCTCAGGCACTGCTTGTACGCGAACAGACCTACATTGAAGCCATGCGCGCCGCAGGCGCCAGCCGCTTCCGCATCATGTGGTGCCATGTGCTCCCCAATATTCTCTCGCCGATTATCGTTCAGATGACATTCACATTTGCCACCGCTATCATCTCTGAGGCTTCCCTGAGCTTTCTGGGTGCCGGTATTCCGATTCCCGCGCCGAGCTGGGGCGGTATGCTGAAGGAAGCCCGCAGCTATATCTACAATGGCTGGTGGATGGTGGTCTTTCCGGCGATATTCACAGGCCTCTCCGTGCTGGGCTTTAACCTGTTCGGGGACGGACTGCGGGACCTGATTGACCCGCTGTCCGGACGCTAAGGAGGCAGAGAATATGACGGATACCATTCTATCGGTAAGCAATCTCAGCACTTCCTTCCGCACCGACCGTGGCTGGCTCAAAGCCATTGACGGGGTCTCCTTTACGGTGCACCGCGGCGAGATCCTGGGGCTGGTAGGTGAAAGCGGCTGCGGAAAGAGCGTAACCAGTCAGTCCATCATGCGGCTGTATGAAGAAAAACGTATGGTGCGCTACGAAGGCACGGTCATGCTTTCCGGCACAGACCTTCTGTCACTGCCCTTTTCCAGAATGCAGCACATCCGTGGACGCGATATCTCCATGATCTTCCAGGACGCACTCTCCTCACTGAACCCGGTGCTCACTGTCGGAGACCAGATCATGGAGCCCCTGCGGATCCATCAGAAAATGCGGGGCGATGCCGCACGCGCAGAAGCCCTGAACATGCTGCGCCTGGTAGGTATACCCGCTCCGGAAACCCGCCTGCGGCAATACCCGCATGAGCTCTCCGGCGGTATGCGCCAGCGTGTCATGATTGCCATTGCACTGGCCTGTCATCCGCAGCTTCTCATCGCCGATGAGCCGACGACCGCGCTGGATGTTACGATTCAGGCACAGATTATGGATCTGATTGTCTTCCTGAACCGTCAGCTGGCCATGGGCGTCATACTTATCACCCATGACCTGGCTGTAGTCGCCCAGACCTGTCAGCGCGTGGCTGTCATGTACCTTGGCCAGATCGTAGAGGAAGGCGGCGTCCCGGACATCTTTGACCGTCCTCTTCACCCCTACACCAGGGGGCTTCTCGCTTCCATACCGCGTATGGACGGAGACCGCAGAGAACGTCTGCATGTCATTGACGGCACAGTCCCGCTGCTGCACCAGATGCCGTCAGGCTGCCGATTTGCGCCACGCTGTCCCTATGCCACGGATCATTGCCGTAAAGAAATGCCCCAGCTGCGCTCAGTGTCCGGGGGACAGAGCGTCCGCTGCTGGCGGGAGGAGGAATGACGTCATGAATGAAATCTCTGCCGCGCTGCGCGCCGAGCATATCCGCGTCTGGTTTCCCGTCAGAAACGCCCTTGGTCACGTGGTCAATCATGTCAAAGCCGTCGATGACGTTTCGCTGAGCCTGCTTCCCGGAAAGACCTATGGACTGGTCGGGGAAAGTGGCTGCGGAAAATCGACCCTCGGACGCGCTCTGTGCCATCTGGTCCCGACAACCGAAGGCTCCGTCTCTCTTATGGGAAAGGAGATCGCGCCTCTCTCGGACAGGGATATGCTGCCCTATCGGCGTACCATTCAGATGGTATTTCAGGACCCCTATACATCGCTGGACCCTCGGCAGCGTGTAGGGCGGATGCTGATGGAGGTCCAGAAAATCCATCACATCGGCAGCAGCAGCGATGAGCGCATGGCCAGAGCCATGGATATTCTCTCCCAGGTCGGACTTCTGAAAGAGCATTTCTATCGCTATCCGCATGAGTTTTCCGGCGGTCAGCGGCAGCGCATCGGTCTGGCCCGCGCGCTGATTCTTGACCCCAGGGTCATGATCTGCGATGAACCAGTATCTGCGCTGGATGTTTCCATTCAGTCGCAGGTGATCAATCTTCTGCGCGACCTGCAGGCAGCGCGCCACCTGAGCTATCTGTTTATCTCCCACGACATGAGCGTCATCAAGTATATCTCCGACCGCGTCGGTGTCATGTACCTGGGGCATCTGGTCGAAGAAGCCAATGTGGATACGCTGTTTGCCAATCCCATTCATCCCTACACAAAGACGCTCATGAGCGCGGTACCCTCGATTGATCCCCGTCAGTCCACAGAGCGGATCGTGCTCAAGGGTGAACTGCCCTCCCCCATTGACCCGCCGGGTGGATGTGTCTTCCACACGCGCTGTCCGTTTGCCGGAAAAGAGTGTCAGGTGCATGTCCCCGCTCTGCAGGAAGTCACACCGGGGCACTTCGCAGCCTGTCCGCGCATGGCAGACCGGCATTGAATGAAGAAATCACAGGCTTTGCAGATAAAAAAAGGATTCTCTGCTGCAGCGTAGAACATGTCAGTATCGATTTCTTTTCACGCATGTCTTCATGCCTGAAATGCAATAAAGGAAGGGATCAATCATGCAATACGGTTACTTCGACAACGAAAAGCGCGAGTATGTCATCACTGACCCGCGCACGCCCATGCCCTGGGCCAATTATCTGGGCTCCCCTGCCTATGGTGCCATTGTCACTCAGAACGCCGGCGGCTACAGCTTTGTCAAGTCCGGCGCTGCCGGACGTATCCTGCGCTATATGTTCAACCAGTTTGACGAGCCTGGCCGCTACATCTATCTGCGCGACCAGAAGGACGGAGACTTCTGGTCTGCCTCCTGGCGTCCTGTGGAAAAAGACCTGTCAAGCTATAAAACCCGCACCCGGCACGGCACGTCCTATACCTATATTGAAAGCAGCTATAAAGGGATCGCCTCTCAGGTGCTCTATTATGTGCCGCTGGATGCGACCCATGAAGTCTGGTCCGTCAAGGTGCGCAATGAAAGCGCAGAAGCGCGGGATCTGGACGTGTTCGGCTACTGCGAGTTCACCACCGAGTCCTATTATGAGCAGGACCTGGTAAACATGCAGTACACGCAGTTTATCACCGTCACTGAGTTCCATGACGATCATATCCTGCAGCGCATCAATCAGTTCTGTCACGTCAATCCTGACGGCTCCAATGGCTCCGAACGCTTCTTCGGACTGGTGGGTCAGCCTGTCACGGCCTATACCGGACGCCGCGAGCGCTTTCTCGGAGGCAGGCGTTTCCATCAGCCGCAGGCCGTCGCAGACGGAAGGCTGGATAATTCCCTGAACTTCAACGGAAACCCCTGCGGTGCCCTGCAGACCACACTGCACCTGCAGCCCGGCGAGGAAGTCTCCTTTGCCTTTATCCTGGCACAGAAGACCGAAACGGAAGCACGCCGGCTTCTGGACCATTACGCGCCGGATGTAGCCGGAACAGTGGAAGCAGAGCGGAAAACGCTGGTGCAGTACTGGCACGAAAAGCTTTCGCATCTCACCATTCATACCCCGGATGAAGACTTCAATACCATGGTCAACACATGGAATGCCTTCCAGTGTTTCACGACCTTTGTCTGGTCCCGTGCGGCCAGCCTGATCTACTGCGGACAGCGCAATGGCTACGGCTATCGCGACACGGTGCAGGACATTCAGGGCATTATTCATCTGGATCCGGCCATGGCCAAGGAACGCCTGGTATTTATGCTCTCCGCACAGGTCCATCACGGCGGCGGTCTGCCCCTGGTCAAGTATACCCATAATCCCGGGCATGAGGATACGCCCGAACAGGAAAGCTATGTCAAGGAAACCGGACATCCCGCTTACCGTGCAGATGATGCCATGTGGCTCTTCCCCACGGTGTACAAGTATATCGCCGAGACCGGTGACCTGGCTTTCCTGGATGAAGTCATTCCCTTTGCGGACTATGACGAGGGCACGGTACTGGAGCACCTGAAGCGCGCCATTGACTTTACCATGCATCATCTGGGCAGTCATGGCATGCCGGCCGGCCTGCACGCAGACTGGAACGACTGTCTGAAACTGGGCGCCCAGGGCGAGAGCAGCTTTGTTGCCTTCCAGTTCTACTATGCGCTCACGATTCTGGAAGAACTGCTGCCCCGGACCGAGGAGAACGAAGCCTACCGCGCTTTCCTCAAGGAGCAGGCACAGAACCAGCTTACTCTTATCAACCGCTATTTCTGGGAGGACGACCGCTTCCTGCGCGGATACCGGGAAGACGGCGAGGTCATCGGATCCAAGACAAGTCCCGAAGCCGCCATGTGGCTGAATCCTCAGTCCTGGAGTGTCATCAGCCGTGCTGCCACCCCCGAACAGGCGGAAAAATCCATGCAGAGCGTGGAAAAGCTCCTCAACACCCCCAATGGCATCGAACTTATGGCGCCATGCTATCGTTACCACGCCTTTGACGGCGCTGCCATGCTGCTGTTCAATCCCACTACCAAGGAAAACGGCGGTATATTCTGTCAGGCGCAGGGCTGGGCAATCCTGGCTGAAAGCCTGCTGGGCCATGGGAATCAGGCTTTTACCTATTTCAAGGAAAGCTGTCCGGCTGCCTATAACGCGCGCGCGGAAATCCGCGAGGTCGAGCCCTATGTCCATTCCCAGTTTATCGAAGGCCATGAAACCCCGCAGCCCGGACGTGCGCACGTGCACTGGCTGACCGGCACCGCATCCACGGTCATGGTCGGCTGTGTGGAAGGCATTCTCGGCCTGCGGCCCACGCCCGAAGGCCTGGTCATCTCCCCTTCCATTCCCTCATCCTGGGATGGCTTTACCATGGAAAAGACCTTCCGCGGAAAGAAGCTGTGGATTACAGTGGAGAACCCTGCGCATCATGAAAGCGGTGTAACTGCTCTGCAGGTCAACGGGCAGGCCGTAAGCGGCACACTGCTCACCGATGACATGCTGCATGACGGCGATCGGATTACGGTTGTCCTGTAAGCTTCTGCAGCTGTTCACGGAAAAACAGAATAAAGCGGGCCAGGGATCGAACGGCATGTGCGCTCTTTCCCTGGCCCGCTTTTCTTATTGCTCTTGTCCGGTCATGCCGAATGCTCAGTCATCGGACTCAGCCAGACTGCGCTGCGGCACTGTCAGCACCAATGTGTTTTCCCCGGCATCCATGTACACAGTGGCATGCAGGGAGGCTTCCATAAAGGGCAGTGAGACATACCATTTCTCACTCTCATAGACCAGCGCGCCCTGTGCAATCGGTACCATACTGCCGTTTACGGAAAGATCATACGCTTCACAGTAGGAGGTATCCTCCGTACTGCGGCTGTTGCGGAGAAATACATTCATGGATGCCATCAGCTGGTTATCCATGGCCGAAAGCATCATTGACTGTGCATTGCTGGATACAAACGCCCAGCCGGCTGCCTGACTGAGCTGCTGCAGGTCGATATATATATCGGCACCTGACAGATAGATGCCAGGGTTTTCCGGTAGGATCGCACCATTATACAGCACGCGTGTATCCTTGCTTTTCTGCCAGTCGTGCACGCTTTTTCCGGCTACCGGTATCAGACCATGCTCATCCGGCGTCTGCGTGGGTTCCGGAGAAGGCGTGATTTTTTCAGGATTCGGCATGACATAGGGATCCTCATACAGAATGGTCTGGGTGACCTTCCCGGCTACGCCATCCCTTGTCAGTCCATGATAGGTCTGAAACAGAAGCACCGCATTGCGCGTCTGCGCGCCGTATACCCCGTCCACGTTTCCGGAGAGATACCCCAGGTCGCGCAGGCGTTCCTGCAGTCTGCGCACCTCGTTTCCCTTATCCCCGCTTTGCAGAATATGATATCCCGCGTTCGGCGTAATCGTCGGAGCCGGTGTCTCTCCGGCTTCCGTTCCCTGCCGCGCATATGTCTTGCCGTCTGCCGCAATGACAACCGGCGTAGGGCTGGGCACCGGCGTAACCTCCGGTGTCGGCGCAGCCTGCACACCCGCAGCCAGTGCCAGGCTCATATAAATCAGCAGCGTTTTGGCAAAATCCATGCTGCCTTCCTCCTCTCATGCTGACCGGATCCTGTATGATGCAGGGTCGTTCATCCTCTGTCGGTATGTAGACGGCTTTCCGGCATGCCCGCCGGGTCAGCCTTCCGAATCATTACCTCACGTATTGTACCATCATCCGGACATGATCGGCAAATACTTCTCCCGTATGCGCTGTTTTTCTTGCAGTCCCGAGGCATACAGCCCGCTTTCGCGTCTCGTCAGCAGCTGCATGCGCGCTCCGTATGCAGGCCTTCCGTCAAAAAAGCGACATGCCCTGAAAGCAGAGCATGTCACTATGTTTACTCCATCGTGGGAAGCGCAATCCCGCATGCCTTGGCACATGCGTCAAGCTTCTGCAGGGCTTCTGCAATCTGCTCAGGCTTATGGGCCGCTGTCACACAGAAGCGCAGACGCGCTGAGCCTTTGGGTACAGCCGGATAGACAGCCGGCGGCACAAACACGCCTGCTTCACGCATGGCATTGGAAAGGATCATCGCATTCTCTTCTGGGCCCACAAGAATGGGGAGAATCGCGGTTTCCCCGGCAAGGCAGGTGTTGAAGTGATACTTTTTCGCCTCTTCCATAAAGCAGCGCACGTTCCGGCGCATATTGCCCATAATGGAAGGATCATTGCGCAGAAGACGAATCGACGCAAGCGCGGCAGCTGCCAGCGGCGGGGCAATGCCTACCGAGAACACAAAGCCCGGCAGCTGATAGCGCAGGTATTCCACCAGATTCCTGGATCCTGCGATATATCCGCCGCAGGCACCCAGTCCCTTGGAGAGTGTGCCCATCTTAATGTCGATATCATCCGGTGCCAGATGGTAGTATTCGTCCACGCCTCCGCCGGTTTCCCCGATCACGCAGGTGGAGTGTGCTTCATCCACCATCAGGAAACAGCCGAACTCCTTTTTTACCTTTACGAATTCCGGCACAGGCGCCACATCCCCGTCCATGGAATAGACGCCCTCAATGACAATCAGCACCTTTGCAAACTTATCTCTGCGGGTGGAGAGAATCCGCCGAAGCGCATTATAGTCATTGTGCGGGAACGGCCGGGCAGTGGCATGGCTCAGCCGACAGCCCTCCGCCACCGAGTTGTGGATCAGGCTGTCATAGACCACCAGATCCCCCGGGCCGACAAAATTGCCCACAAATGTCACATTCGTGGAATGACCGCCTACGAGCACAAGCGCATCCTCGGTATGCTTCCAGGAAGCAATCTCCTTTTCCAGTTCCTGATCAATGCTCTTTTCCCCGGCCAGAAGGCGGCTTCCGGAAGCTGACGTGCCATACTTGCGGATCGCATCAATGGCAGCCTCGGAAACCTCGGGACGTCCTGACATGCCGGCATAGTTATAGGAGCCAAAATTCAGCACTTTCTTTCCATCCATGAGGCTAGTATCCGTCAGCGGAGAATCATGAATGATAAAGTACGGGTTTCCATTTCCCAGCAGTTCCTCAAATCGCTGTTCAAAAGCGTGAAATTCCGGCGTGTCTTCAAAGCGATCAATGCGCTTCACTTCCGTTATTTCTTCCTGCATACACAATCTCCCTCATATGAATTCTGTCGCAACCCAAAATACAGAAAAATCGAATAAAACAAATGGTTGCTACGTCTGTATACAGGAATGGACAGCCTTTGTCAATTGTCAGTGCAAAAAGAATGTGTATCCGCCTTCCTGACGCCTTACAAAAGCAGGATATTGCGCAGAATATGCACCAGATCATTCCCGCCATCCTTGCGGTTCTGCATAAGCAGCAGGGTAAGCCCGGTCTGCGGATCATTCATGAAATATGTGCCCAGCCAGCCATCCCAGCCATACTCTCCGCGGTTGGCCGGCGTACAGGCCGCCTCCGGGTCCACCATAACATGGAACAGGTTCCCGTACGCATAGCCTTCATGCCCGTCCCATCCCGCCACACGGCAGTGGGCATGCCCCGTCATGAAGCGCACGGTTCCCTCCCGAAGAAGCCGCTTGCCCGTTTCATCCGTTCCCATGCGCATCAGCATCCGTGCGAACCGGTTGAAATCATCAATGGTGGAGAAAAGACCGGCGCCGCCGGAATGAAACGCATTCTCATCGCCGGTATTCGAGATTGCCAGATGATTGCCGGTATACGGTACCGCCTCCGCATGGCCGTCCGGAAACTCCCGGCGTTCATAGGCGGTGACGAGACGTCCTTTCTTTGCGTCAGGTACAGAAAAACCGCTGTCCTGCATTCCCAGCGGCTGCAGAATACGCTCGGATACAAACTGTGCAAAGCGCATTCCGCTGACGATCTCCACAATAGCCCCCAGAACGTCCGCGCATACACTGTAATTCCACTGACTGCCAGGCGTAAACAGCACCGGGCATTCGCCGACACGCGACGCAAACTCCTGGGTGGTCATGGGATGCTCCGAATGCATCCGCGCCGTCGCCTCTTCAAAAAGTGCCGCCATCGCCCGGTGTACGACCGTATCTGTCCCGTCATAGGCAAGACCCGCTGTCATATTCATCAGGTCCAAGACCATCGCTTCGCGTCCTGCCGGCACGCTTCCACCCTCTGCTGCGATCCTGGGATTCCGGAAAGAAGGAATATAGCGGGATACCGGCGCATACAGATCCAGTCGTCCTTCCTCCACCAGCATCATCACGGCACAGCTGGTCACAGGCTTGGTCATGGAATAGCAGCGGAAAATGTCATCTCGCCGGATCCGCCGTCCTGTTTCTCTGTCCGCATACCCGGCTTCCCGGTAACCGATTTCACCGTCCCGATCCCATACAAGCAGACTGCTCCCTGCGTTCCTCTTTTCCGCAATGGCGCGCTCCATTGCGGACTGCACCTGATCCGACTGTTCTTTCCACTTTTCCCGCGTAAGGATGTACATAGGATTCTTTCCGTCCTTTCTTTCTCCTGTCCTTTTCCCAGGCTCGCGGAAAAATATACTCCATGCCATACCTCCAGTGCAATAAAAGCCGCCCTGACCTGTCCGGCACAGACGCCGGCATGGGAATCCTACGTCTCCCGCATACAGCAAAACCTCGGCATGGATAATGGCGTAAACGCCTGTCAGCCATGCCGAGGTAGCTTCTTCTGTAATACAGCACATCCCTTTGCTGTTCCATGCAGCGGCCCGCAGGAAACAGGCGTGCCTGTTGCCTTATCCGGCTTTACGCAGCCATGCATCCACTTCGCGCGCCGCTGCCCGTCCGTCTGCCAGCGCTCGCACCACCAGTGACTGTCCCGTGCGCGCATCCCCTGCCGAAAAATACTTCCCGCCCAGATAGTGCGAGGCATCCCCTGGCATCAGCCGCCCGCGGTCATCTGCGGACAGTGCAAACCGTGCCAGTGTCTCCTCTTCGCAGCCAGTAAAGCCTGCGGCAATCAAAAGCAGGTCGCATAGCATCGTCTGTTCCGAACCCGCCACAGGCAGTCTCTTTCCGTCAGCACAATTCCTAAGACGCACTGTTTCCAGCGCCGCAATCCGGTTATCCGCATTCACCTCTATGCTTTTGACCGTCGTCTCATACACGCGCGGATCACTGCCCTGCACATGAATGGCTTCGGCCTGTCCGTAATCCGTGCGCAGGATACGCGGCCACTGAGGCCAGGGGTTTGCATCTGTCCTTGTCATCGGCGCCTTTTCCAGCATTTCCAGCTGAAGAATGTGGGTACAGCCCTGTCGCAGTGCAGTGCCCACACAGTCATTTCCCGTATCTCCACCGCCTACCACAATCACATGCTTTCCACGGGCAGAAAGTTCCGGTACTTCCCCTGACAGAAGGCTTCGGGTTGACGCTGTCAGATAATCCACAGCATACGCGACGCCGTCTGCATCCAGATGCGCCACATGCAGCGACCGCGGTTTTCTGGAACCACAGCAGAACAGAACCGCATCATAGTCGCGCAGCTGATCCGGGTCTGCCGCTGTCCCCAGCACGAACGATATCCCCTCCGTCTCCATCAGACGAACGCGGCGCGCAATAACTGATTTGGGCAGTTTCATGTTCGGAATGCCATACATCAGCAGCCCGCCGGGACGATCCGCCCGCTCGATTACGGTCACCCGATGCCCTGCCTGATTCAGCCAGTCTGCCGCTGCCAGTCCGGCCGGCCCGCTGCCGATGACGGCCACCTGTTTCGCAGTCCGCACAGGAGGGATGCGGCTGTGCATCCAACCTTTGGCAAACCCGTTTTCCACCAGATAGAGTTCATTATCCCGATTCGTCACACCGTCATCCGCAAGATTACAGGCCTTTTCACACAGCGCCGGACACACCCTTCCCGTAAACTCCGGGAAAGGCGCCGTCATCAGCAGCCGTTCGAGAGCCGCCCTTTCCTGTCCTTTATATAAAAGGTCGTTCCATTCCGGAATCAGGTTATGCAAAGGGCATCCAAAGTCTGACTGACAGAAGGGCACACCGCAGTCCATGCACCGCCCTGCCTGCCATCTGCGCATGTCGGCCGGCTGCAGGGTATGCAGCTCATCAAAGTCTCCCAGGCGCGCATGGGCCTCCCGGTATGGGTTTTCCTCCCGGGGATACTCCATAAATCCAGTCGCCTTGCCCATACCGTCATACTCCTTTCAGGAAAGCAGTATACTCATCAGAAATCACAGCTTTGAAGTATACAAGGCTTTCGTCAAAGTTTTCCAGGATAGCTTTCGCCTTTTCTGATCCGGTAGCGCACACATGCATGGCAAGCAGCTGCCGCAGTTCCTCAGCCTGCTCCTGCGCAACCGGGTACAGTCTTCCATGGCCTGGGTTCACCCGATCCTTCAGCGTATCCGCTTCGTCCCATACCCAGGCAATGCCGCCGCTCATTCCCGCCGCAAAGTTGTCGCCTACCTTTCCCAGCACGGCAATCCTGCCGCCGGTCATGTATTCGCATCCGTGATCGCCCACGCCTTCCACAACGCCCCATGCCCCGGAATTGCGCACTGCAAAGCGTTCCCCTGCCATACCGGCAATGAACGCATACCCGGATGTAGCTCCATATAAGGCCACATTGCCGATCAGCGTATCCTCTGGATGCCATATACTGTCTGCCGGCGGGCATACCGCAATGGTACCGCCCGACAAACCTTTTCCCAGATAATCATTGGCCACTCCGTACAGCGTAATCGACTGTCCCTTCCGCAGAAAAGCACCGAAGGACTGCCCCCCGCAGCCCTGTGCCTGAATCGGATGGTCACGCCTGAGCATTGTGCCGAAAGCACGGTCTGTTGTCATCAGCTGTACATGATCCTGGAGAAGACGGACATCTGTGCGCTCACTCAGGTGAAAATCATGCCGGGCTTCAGGCCGGTAGTGCGTATTCCTTGAAAAGCCGATCAGATCAGACAGATCCATCGCCGCATCCGGCTTCATCTGCAGCAGATCGCTGCGTCCCACCAGTTCATCGACTGTACGTGCACCCAGGCGAGCCATGATACGCCGCATCTGTTCGGCAAGAAAGAGCATAAACCGTTCCACATGCTCGGGTTTTCCCTGGAAACGGCTGCGCAGTTCCGGGTTCTGCGTCGCGATCCCAAAAGGACAGTTTCCAAGATGACATACGCGCATCATCCGGCAGCCCATGGCAATCAGCGGCGCCGTGGCAAAGCCGAACGTCTCCGCACCCAGCAGAAGCGCGACCATCACATCATGGCCGGTCATCAGCTTGCCGTCCGTTTCCAGCGTAACCTTCTGCCGCAGACGATTGCGGCACAGTACCTGATGCGCTTCCGCCAGACCGATTTCCCACGGCAGACCCGCATGGTGTACACTGCTCAATGGTGCAGCGCCTGTGCCGCCTTCACCCCCTGAAATCAGAATCCCGCTGGCACCAGCCTTGGCCACGCCGCTGGCAATCGTACCCACGCCCGTGGAGGAAACCAGTTTTACCGTAATCTTCGCCTGCTCGTTGGCACACTGCAGATCATAGATCAGTTCTGCCAGGTCCTCAATGGAATAGATGTCGTGATGCGGCGGCGGTGAGATCAGCGAAATCCCCGGCGTAGAACAGCGTGTCTTCGCCACACTCTCCGTAACCTTCGCCCCCGGCAGGTGTCCACCCTCTCCGGGCTTGGCCCCCTGCGCCATC
Source organism: uncultured Eubacteriales bacterium (assembly GCA_902764915.1). Classification (GTDB taxonomy): domain Bacteria; phylum Bacillota; class Clostridia; order Christensenellales; family Aristaeellaceae; genus UBA2943. The sequence goes on from CACWXY010000004.1 coordinate 151,666, forward strand.
TTGATCTGGATCTCCTGTGCTGAGAGCAGGTATTCCCGGGTTACACCAAAGCGTCCGGAAGCCACCTGCTTGATAGCCGAATTCCAGCATGTCCCATACCGTTCCGGGAGTTCACCGCCCTCCCCGCTGTTGCTCTTTCCTCCCAGATGATTCATGGCCTCTGCCATGCACGCATGCGCTTCCCTGGAAATAGAACCGTAGCTCATCGCGCCGGTTCGGAAACGTTTCACGATCTCTTCTGCGCGCTCCACTTTCTCCAGCGGAATCGCATGGCATGCATCATAACGGAATGTCAGCATGGATCGGATCGTGCGCGGTCCATCGTTTTCCACCTTATCCGCATACCTGTCAAACAGCTCCTGGCGATTCGTCCACACCGCCTGCTGCAGAAGATGAATGACTTCCGGTGAATACAGATGTTCTTCCGCCCCGTTGCCTGTGCGCAGCTTATGCACACCGAGACTGGGAAGTCCGGATACCGGAGCGGCAAAAGCTGCACTGTGATGATAGCGGATGCTGCCTTCAACCGTATTCAGGTCCGCCCCGCCCAGGGAATACGGTGTATTGGTAAAATAGGTTTGCACAAAGGAGGCGTCCAGGCCTACAGCCTCAAACAGCTGTGCGCTCTGATACGCCTGCAGGGTAGAAACCCCCATTTTTGACGCAATCTTCAGAACGCCTGCGGTCAGTGCGTGGTCATAATCCCGCACCGCTGCCTCCGGTGTTTTGGACACGAGTCCATCCCGGCACATTGCCTGTATGCACGCATGTGCCAGATACGGATTCACCGCCCGTGCTCCGTAGGCGATTAGCATAGCCATCTGGTGCACATCTCTTGGCTCTCCGCTTTCCAGGATCACCGATACCGCTGTTCGCTTCTTGATATGAATCAGATGCTGCTCCAGTCCGGATACGGCCAGAAGCGATGGAATGGCAAGGTGCGATTCATCCATGCCGCGGTCAGAGAGGATCAGTATATTCACGCCATCCCGGCAGGCTCTGTCACAGTCAGCAAAAAAAGCATCCAGCGCATGTCGCAGGGGCGTTTCAGCAGTAAAGAGAAGCGACACTGTCCGCACCGAAAAAGCCGGATGCTGAAAGGCTGCCACACGCGCCAGTGCCTCCTCATTCAGGATCGGCGACGCCAGTTCCAGTACCGTACAGTTGTCCGGCCCATTCGACAGAAGATTTCCATCATCGCCGATATAAATGCTCCCGTCTGTCTTCATGGCTTCCCGCAGGGCATCAATAGGCGGATTTGTCACCTGCGCAAAGCGCTGTCTGAAGTAGTCGAACAGGGGCGGATGTGTCCGAGACAGAGCCGCAATCGGTTCATCCGCACCCATGGAGCCTATTGGTTCCGTTCCATTCTCTGCCATGGGCAGAAGAATCTGCTGCATGTCCTCCTGCGTATAATGAAAGGCTCTGCACAGCCTGCACTGCAGGTCTGCATCCATGGCTTCCCGCACATCCTTTGCCTGCGGAAGCGCATCCAAAGGAATCAGATGATGCATCCATTCCGAGTAAGGCTGGGACTTGGCATAACTGTTCTTGAGTGCCTCGCTTTCCAGCAGTTCTCCCTTTTTCAGGTCTGCTGCCAGCACATCCCCGCTCTTCAGCTTCCATCGCCGCACGATATGCGCGTTTTCCTCAAACAGCACGCCTGCCTCAGACGACAGGATCAGCCGCTTGTCATCCGTCAGCGCGCAGCGCAGCGGCCGAAGGCCATTCCGATCCAATGATGCGCAGACTGTGTCGCCATCGGAATAGAGAATGGCAGCCGGTCCGTCCCAGGGTTCCATCATGGTGGCATAATACCGGTACAGATCCCGCCATGGCGTCGTCTGCCGCTGTCCCTGCCAGGGTTCCGGAAGCAGGACCATGCCTGCCAGAGACAGCGGAAACCCGTTCATATACAGAAACTCCAGGGTATTATCCAGCATCTGGCTGTCACTGCCGCCCTCTGTAACGACAGGAAGCACGCGCCGCATGTCATCCCCCATTACCGCAGACTGCATGGTCTCTTCCCGGGCTTTCATCCGGTCATGATTGCCCCGTATGGTATTGATTTCCCCGTTGTGCAGCAGCATACGCTGGGGGTGTGCTTTGCTCCAGGAAGGAAAGGTATTAGTGGAAAAGCGGGAGTGCACCATGGCCATCTGTGACGTATAGCGCACATCCTGCAGATCGTCATAGAAGGAACGCAGCTGACTGACCAGCATCATGCCCTTGTATACAACGGTTCGGCTGGACAGGGAGCATACATATGTATCCGTATCCTGTTTTTCGAACACCCTTCGCAGGAGATACAGCCGCCGGTCAAAGTCTGCGCCAGCGCGCACACCTGCAGGCCGGGCCAGAAAGCACTGCCGGATGCGCGGCATGGTACGGCGGGCGCCGGCGCCCAGCTGCGCCGGATGACAGGGCACGTTCCGCCATCCCAGAACCTTCAGGCCTTCCGCAGCAGCCACATGATCAAAAATACGGCAGATATTCTCCACGCCCACCGCATCTTCCGGCAGGAACAGCATGCCCACGCCATAGTCACCAGGAGCGCCCAGTACAATCCCTTCCTCCTGCGCCCATGACGCGAACAGCGCATGCGGCAGTTGCGTCATGATGCCCACACCGTCCCCTGTCGTCCCCAGCGCGTCACTTCCCGCTCTGTGCGCCAGACGCTCCACAATCGAAAGTGCCTGGTCCACCGTACGGTGTGTATGCTTTCCGCTCAGGTCTACGATTGCACCGACCCCGCAGCTTTCGTGTTCCAGTTCTTCATGATATAACGGATACTGTCGATCCTTCATCGTTCCATCCCCTTTGATGTCCTGATGAACACATCTGCAGCATCTGCCATTTTCATGCCGTGATTCATGGCATACTGCTGCAAAGCCCGATGCGCTTGCGCTTCCGTCAGGCCCTGACTCTCCATCAGCTGTTTCTTGGCCTGTTCCACCTTTTCCTTTTCCGTGCCACCGCGTTTGGGAAGCTGCATATGATGCAGCTGGTTCAGCATCTCCACAGCGCCGACTATGGCCTGGCTGGAGGCAGGAAGCGGCAGGTGAAAGATTTCCTTTGCTTCACAGCTGTCCAGCAGGGCCGGCTTTCCGATCCACAGCATCTGAATTCGATCGCCGTAATCCCATTGCAGTTCTTCGGGTGTGCAGTCCGACAGACTGCCCATCAGGATCACCACACCGTCTTCGCAGACATCCATGGTTCTGCGCAGTTCACTGCCGGAAGCACAGCATCGGAATACGGGAAGGCCGGATGAGACGAGCAGCTGCGAAAGAGCGTTCCGGTTCTTATCCGACGCACTGACAATGACAATTCTTGCCATCGGCATCCTCCTTCCGATTTCGGTCGGTGTCTGGCACCTTCATACCTCATTTTCAGGCCTTGCTGCGCATGCAATCGCCCTTCATGCGATTAATACAGCACCAGATACCTGTCGATCTCCCACTGGCTCACATGCGTGCGGTACGCATCCCATTCCTTTTCCTTGCCTTCCACATACTGACCGAGTACATGCTCACCCAGACAGCCACAGATCACAGGATCCGCTTTCAGGCAGTCGATGGCTTCCCGCAGTGTGCCCGGCAGCGACTGAATTCCCCGGGCCGCTCTGGCTGCGTTGTCCATGGCAAAAATGTTTTCCGTGATCTCATCCGGCGGTGTCATTCCTTTTTCAATGCCGTCCAGTCCGGCTGCCAGACAGACTGCCATGTTCAGGTAAGGGTTGCAGCTGGGATCGGGGCAGCGCAGTTCCACGCGGGTTCCCATCCCACGACTGGCGGGAATACGGATCAGTGCGCTTCGATTGCTGGCACTCCATGCCAGATAGCACGGTGCTTCATAGCCCGGCACAAGACGCTTATAACTGTTGACCAGGGGATTGGTCACTGCCGCCATGCCGCGCACATGCGCCAGCACGCCCGCAATAAAGGCATAGGCTTCCTTCGACAGTCCCCGCTTGTCTGCCGGATCGGCAAAGACGTTCTGGCCATCCCTGAACAGGCTCATGTTTGTATGCATGCCGCTGCCGTTGATGCCAAACACAGGCTTGGGCATAAAGGTGGCATGCAGTCCGTTCTTCTGCGCCAGTGTCTTGACAGCCAGCTTAAAGGTCATGATATTGTCCGCCGCAGTCAGCGCATCGGCATACTTGAAATCAATCTCATGCTGTCCCACCGCTACCTCGTGATGACTGGCCTCCACTTCAAAGCCCATCTGCTCCAGTGTCATGCAGATTTCCCGGCGCGTGCTCTCCCCATGGTCCAGCGGTCCCAGATCAAAATAGCCCGCTTCATCGCCTGTCATTGTCGTAGGCCGGCCTTTCTCATCCGTCTGGAAAAGGAAAAACTCCATTTCCGGGCCCACATTGAAGGAATATCCCTGTGCAGCTGCCTTTTTCAGCATCTTTTTCAGTACGCCCCTGGGGTCGCCGGCAAAAGGTGTGCCGTCCGGGTTGTACACATCACATATGAGTCGGGCAACCTTGCCGTGCTGAGGACGCCAGGGCAGAATAGCAAAGGTATCCAGGTCCGGGCGCAGATATTGGTCGCTCTCATTGATCCTCACAAATCCCTCAATACTGCTTCCGTCGATCATGATCTGGTTGTTTACAGCCTTATCGATCTGACTGGCCGTAATGGCCACGTTCTTCAGTTGTCCGAAAATATCGGTGAACTGCATCCGAATAAACTCCACATCGTCTTCCCGCACCATACGGATGATGTCTTCCTTGCTGTACTTGCTCATGAAAAGACCTCCTTCACTAGATGATATAGAAAAAAGGCAGGGGAACCGTCCATGCACGACTCCCTTGCCTTGCTGTGCTTATTGTACAGCCAGCTTTTTTTCTGCGTCAAGAGAACAGATTGTATTCCTGTTGTTTTTCGCGGCCCGGTTTCCTCCACAGCTTCCTCTTTTATGCCGAAGAATGCGGATGCCCGAAAGCGGAGACTGGCTTGTTTTTTGCCTGTTTTTTCCCTTGACAGGCATCCCGCCTTCGCTTTACAATGCCCACAATCCAACAAGGCGCAAGGGTGTGCTTTTCACACCCCTGCGCTTTTTTGTTGGGTATTCTGCAGAAATGGAAGTGAACGGTATGACGTATTCACCCGCCAACACCATCTGGGTACTGCTCGGCGCAGCCCTGGTCTTCTTTATGCAGGCAGGCTTTGCCATGTGTGAAGCCGGCTTTACCCGGGCCAAGAACACCGGCAATATCCTGATGAAGAACCTGATGGATTTCTGTATCGGCACACCGCTGTACTGGCTGTTCGGCTATGGCATCATGTTCGGTGCCGGTACAGCGCTATTTGGATGGATTGACCCCTTGATCATGAAAGACTACAGCCATATTCTCCCCTCCGGCGTACCACTGTGGGCATATGCCATATTTCAGACAGTATTCTGTGCCACCTCGGCCACCATTGTATCCGGTGCCATGGCAGAGCGCACCAAGTTTTCCGCATACTGTCTGTATTCGGCAGCCATATCCTTGTTCATTTATCCCGTGTCCGGACACTGGATCTGGGGCGGCGGCTGGCTGGCAGAAATGGGCTTTCATGACTTTGCCGGTTCCACAGCTGTGCATATGGTGGGCGGCGTATGCGCGCTGATCGGTGCGAAAATGCTGGGGCCGCGCATCGGGAAGTATGGCAGTGACGGAAAGCCGCGCGCCATACTGGGGCACAACCTTTCCCTGGCCGCGCTGGGCGTGTTTATTCTCTGGTTCTGCTGGTTCGGGTTTAACGGTGCTTCCACCGTTGGAATGGACAGTGACGACCTGATCACCTCCGCCGGTCTTGTGTTCTTCAACACGAACCTGGCTGCAGCCATGGCCACACTGGTCACCATGTTGTTCACCTGGCTGCGTTACGGCAAGCCGGACGTATCCATGACCTTCAATGCAGCGCTTGCGGGACTGGTGGGGATTACCGCCGGCTGTGACGCCGTAAGCCCCATCGGTGCCGCCATCATCGGCATCGTATGCGGAATTTGTGTTGTTGTATCCATAGGCTTTTTCGACAATGTTGTCAGAATTGATGATCCCGTCGGCGCGATATCCGTGCACGGTGTCTGCGGCGCTCTGGGAACGGTCATGACAGGGCTGTTTGCCACCGGATGCACTACCATGAAAGGCCTGCTGTATGGCGGCGGCTTCCATTTCCTGGGTGTGCAGCTGCTCGGTGTAGGCTGCACCATAGCCTGGACCGGCGTGGTAATTACGCTCGTGTTTACCCTCATCAAGCACACAATCGGTCTGCGCGCGGACGCCGCCGATGAGACTGCTGGACTGGACCGTTCCGAGCATGGGCTTCTCACTGCCTATTCCGGTTTTTCCCTGATACCGGATGGCATGCCTGCCGAAGAAGTCCATGTACCGGTGCCCGTCGGCGCACAGACTACGCCGGTTCCCCGCGCTGAAAAGGAACCGATGCCTGAGAAATCGGTCTTTACCCGGGTGCAGATCATATGCCGTCCTTCCAGTCTGGAGAGCCTGAAATCAGCCATGAACCGGATCGGCATTACCGGAATGACAGTGACCCATGTCATGGGGTACGGCCTGCAGAAGGGGAAGCCAGAATACTACCGCGGCACACCCGTGGAGGTTACGCTGCTACCCAAGGTACAGGTAGACATTGTTGTCAGTAAAGTCCCTGTGCGTCTGGTGATCGACACAGCGCGAAGCGTACTGCACACCGGTCATATCGGTGACGGCAAGATATTTGTGCAGGACGTGGAAAACGTAGTGCGTGTGCGAACCGGTGAAGAAGGCTACGATGCCCTGCAGTCCGAATAGACTGTCCGGCAAAACATGCTTCCGCACAGAGCGAAAAAGAGGCTGGCTTTCAGAAAGCAACACAAAAAGTGCAGGCATTTCAAACGCCTGCACTTTGTTTTTTACTGCTTCACAAGCATGCTTACCAGTTTCTGACTTCTTGTGAGGAATTCCGTAATCTGTTCATTCTCCAGAGGCTTCGCCGCCATCCGTGCCAGGTCATACACCTGCTGGCACAGCATGCGTGTCATTTCATCCTCCGGATCCCGCTTCTCCAGTGCCTGTACGGTAGCATTCTTCCGGTTGAGCACCAGACTGTATTCTTCCGGCATATCCTTCATCCGATAAGCATCGCGCATACGGCGCATCTGCTCGTCTTCTGTCACCATGGCGATCAGGTCGGCATTGACCATGGAGGCCAGTGTCACCTTCAGTTCTTCCTTGCCAAGCGCTTTACGGAACATATCCTGCAGCTTTTCTTCGCTCAGTTCCTTGCCATCTTCGCTCTCTTCGGTAAGACCCGATACATCGGCATCCACACGCACGAACTTGATCTCGGCATTGCCGCTGAACTCCATAAAGTTCATGAACGCCGCATCCAGATCCGGATAGCTGATTGTCGATACATCAATCCCGCGCTCGGTATACAGGGCAATGGAACCGGCCTGACGCTTGGCATCAGAGGTATAGTACATCTTGCCGTCCGTCTTCTCGGTATTGTCCGTCTTATATTCGGCCAGCGTCTTATACTTGCCGTCAGTCAGCTTAAAGAGCAGGACATCCTTGACCATGTCATAGAACTTATGGTCCATGATACAGCCATACTTCACGAACGGTGCGATGTCGTCCCAGTACTTCTCATAGGAAGCACGCTCTGTATTAAACAGGCTTGTCAGCTTATCCGCTACCTTCTTGGTAATATGCGCAGAGATCTTCTTGACATAGCCGTCATTCTGCAGGAAAGAGCGGCTGACATTGAGCGGGATGTCAGGACAGTCAATGACACCGCGCAGCAGCATCAGGAACTCCGGAATGATTTCCTTGATGTTGTCCGCCACAAATACCTGGCCTGAGAACAGTTTGATCTCGCCATCCCGTACGCCGAATTCTTCGCGCAGCTTCGGGAAATAGAGAATGCCCTTGAGATTAAAGGGATAATCCACATTCAGATGAATCCAGAAAAGCGGATCCTGATAATCGGAGAATACCTTGTGATAGAAGGCCTTGTACTCTTCCTCCGTGCAGTCAGACGGCTTGCGCAGCCACAGAGGATTCGTATCATTGATCTGAGAAGGCTTCGGTTCCTCCGTAACCTTCTGCATCTTCTGCTTGCCGTTTTCATCCTTCTCGCCTTCCACCGGAACCTCACGTTCTACAGGCTTGGCGTTGGCGTCAAAGAGCATGATCGGATAGAGCATATAGCCGCAGTAGCGTGTCAGAACCTCACGCACGCGGTACATGTCGAGGAATTCCTTTTCCTCGTCACTGACATGCAGGATAATGGTTGTGCCGTGCGTAGTGCGGCTGCCTTCAGAAATGGTGAAGGACATGCCATCCGTGCTCTCCCAGTGCACGGGCTCTGCGCCTTCCTGATAGCTCAGCGTCTGAATTTCCACACGCTCGGAGACCATGAATACAGAATAGAATCCCAGACCGAAGTGACCGATTATATCGTTCTTGCCTTCCTTATCCTCCTCTTTCTGATCCGCAAACTGCTTCAGGAACTCACTGGCAGAGGAGAAAGCCACCTGATTGATATACTTGCGCACTTCATCGGCTGTCATGCCAATGCCGGTATCGTCAATGCGGATTTCCTTGTTTTCCTTATCGACGGTAACCAGTACCGACATATCTTCATCGGCACCCAGGCCCAGCATCTTATACTTGGTAATGGCGTCGCAGCCATTGCTCACGACTTCGCGAAGAAAAATATCCTTGTCCGAGTACAGCCATTTTTTGATAACAGGCATTATATTTTCGGCATCAATTGATACATTGCCTTTTTCCATATTCACTGCCATGGGAAAGACCTCCTTGTCTTATGCACAATGCATACGGCCTCTTTGACCGCACAGAGGATTGTAGCACCCATGAAAAAAGAAAGCAATAGAAAATTAGCACTCATTTAACGAGAGTGCTAACAGTTTTTTGTTTTTTTGCAGCTGCATGAACCTTTCGCGTTCCGAAAACGACTATATAGGCGAAAATGCATTTTCATCACAGGAAAGGAGAATGTACCCATGGACGAACAGGAAGCACTGCTTGCTTCATCCCGCATTCCACTGGAGCGGTGGATCAAGGCGCACATCGGCCCGGTGCAGGATGCCGAAGATATTCTGCAGGACACCTGGGTGGCCGCTCTGGAAGGGTTGCCCACCCTTCGCAGCAAAGACGCCTTTCTTCCCTGGGTTCTGGGGATCGCCAGAAGAAAGTGCGCGGACTGGTATCGCCGGCAGTCCCGCAGTCCGGTCATTCTCACGCAGCGTGTTCCAGAAGCATCCGTTCCCGGTCCTGAGGAAACGTTCGTCGAGGAAACACTGTCTGGTCTTCCGGCACCGGACCGCACCATGCTGCGGCTGTTCTACCTGGACAATCTCTCTCAGCGTGAAATCGCACAAGCGCTTCAGATCCCGGAAGGCACTGTCAAAAGCCGCATGCACACAGCCCGCATGCGTTTCCGCGCAGCCTATCCTGTATCCATGCAAGGAGGAATTACCATGGAAAAAAACGCAGGTACCACCTTACCACCCATTCTCCCCGCCTACTCGATTGTCTGGACGGACAAGCCAGTCTTTTCCGTAGACTGTGAAGAACTGGAGGGCTGGTTCATTGTTCCCCGTCTCGGGGAAAAGCTTGTCTGGGGCATCTATGATCTGCCCTCCCGCCGACTCGATGTCGCCTATGCCATACAGGTAACCGGACCCGGTCGTGTACATGGTCTGGATGGTGTATCCATTCTGGCAAAAGTGCTCTCTGCCAGGTCCGACTTTTCACAGAACGATCCTGTAAAAAACGCCGTAGACGCTTCCACCGGCGGTCAGGAGGAATGGGTTTTCATTGCCCAGGCAAAAGACGGATATACGCGTTTTCTCTCCGCCGAGCATGTGGAAAATGGCGTCCACACCATCAGCACCTTCCTGGACGGTGATGCATTTATGGATAGCTGGGGCTTTGGCGAAGAGAACTGCGGGGCACCGATACATCGGAAGAAGGAGGGAAAGATTCTCCGGCAAGGCTGCAGTATTTCCGTCCCCCCTGAAAGCCGACTCATGGACCTTGTGGGCCGGTGCGACCTGCTGCTGAATGGCGTACATTATGACACAGTCTGCCTCATGGACCTTGACATGTATCAGGAAGGCATGGTCACTGAGCAATACCTGAACGCACAGGGGCAGACCATACTCTGGCGGCGCTTCAATCGGGACGACTGGGCAGTCGACCGCTATGGAAAAACCTGGTCTGCCCTTCTTCCGGACAATGAGCAGCTTACGATCAACGGGCAGCGCTATGTCCACTGGTACGACTGCCTGTGCCTGCGCTGAGAGGCAACGTCCTTCTTCCCATGCACCGCCTGTATTCCCGAGGCTGAAGCTCCCAGAATGGAACAGACGCATGGCCCTGGGATCGCGCTGCAAATGTCCGGAGCCCGCTTTCCCTGCCTGCATGATACACAGTGGGTGTATCCATAGGCTTACAGAGAATCCGCTGTGCATTTCTCGCATTCATCCATTGGAAAAAGCGTGCTTTCAGTAACAGCACGCTTTTTCTTATCAGCCGAACCTGCATATGCCGGAAATGCCATCGTCAGTCATGGCACAGACTGTAATTGCATGACAGGAGGATCGATGCACCAGGACACTGGCCTGACCGCGATAGAGAGGAATGCTGTCCCCATGATAGGACATGTGACAGGCCATGTCTCCGTTATCCACACCCTGTATGCAGGCGCCTTCTGAGGCTGTGAAGCGCACCATTCTGCTTTCGCGTTTCACCGGATGTCCCTGTGCATCCGCAGCATGAACAGTCAGAAGAACGTCTTCTGCTTCCTGCATTCCCTCCGGCATATCGAACACGAGCTGCGCCGTCTGTCCCGGTGTTACCAGCGTATGCGTGCATACCGCCTGATCTCCGATGAAGCCTGTAGCAGTGAGACTTCCCGGCACATAGGGAACAAACCCGTAAATGACTCGCTCTTCCGGTTTCCTTTCCAGATACAGCTTCTTCTCTCCGAATGCCAGCTCCACCCGTTCGCAGTTCGTCACAATCATAAACGGCACAACCTGCTTACGAATCCATGGGAAGTCCCAGATTTCCTCATAGGGCGGCGTAGACCAGTGTTCCTTGGTCATCTCATCAGGCAGCGAATAATCCATGATCAGAATACGCACCATGGGCTCATCCCGCCACCAGCACCGAAGGATCTGTGCGCCTGCCCGCAGAGAACCATTGGATCGAATAGGCGCACTGGTAGAGCCCTTGTTGGGCCACCCCTGGGATTCGCCCAGATAGTCAAACCCGGCCCAGATAAAGCTTCCCAGACAGGCCGGGTGCTTCTCGCCAAAAAATACGGGCATGTCTCGAGTATGAAAATTCTGCATGTTCCGTTCATCTCCCAGGAAGTACTGATAGACTTCCGTGGCAAGAATCGGCTTTTCCGGGTTCGCCTTGTGAATGCGGTCAAACCATTGTTCCTGATAATTGCAGGAGAGAACGTCCACATATTCCGCAATCCGGGAAATGCATTGTACGCGTTCATCCGGGTCCTCTATTTCGTATTCGTCAGCTTCATCCACCAGCTTCTGAATATCAGCTGCCTTGGACGCGTCAATCGCGGACTGCCGCTTGAAGTGTGGATTCATGGCATAGCTGACAGGCCGAGAAGAATCCATCCTCCTGATACAGTCCGTCAGTTCCTTCGTAAGCGTAAAATAGAACCACACCTTCCGCACATGTAATGAATGCGCAATAATGGGGCATCGAGAGAACTCCCTCAATCGATGCCCCATTGTTGTG
>CACWXY010000005.1 GCA_902764915.1 uncultured Eubacteriales bacterium
CAAGTACTTTTTTCAAAAAACTGAAAAAAACTTTCGGACACTGCTGATTTGCAGCAGCATCTGAAAGTTTTGGGAACGGGTGTCTATTTTACGCTTACGTTCCTTCAGCGTGTCGAGCATGGACGGCTGCGCCTGGTTTTCCACTTCATTCCCGCATCCCCAGAACAGAATACAGGGATGGTTGCGATCCCGCCGGATCATGGCGGCGATATCAGCCTTCCATTCCTTCTCAAAGTACCGGTTATAGGATCCGCTGTGCCATTTGTCAGTAAACTCTTCATATACATAGAACCCCAGCCTGTCGCACAGTTCCAGGAACTCGCGGCTGTGCACATGGTGCGCGCCGCGGATTGCGTTCACGCCGATGGACTTGAGAAGAAGCAGACGCTGCCGCCAGAGGTCACGGGTGGCGGCAATCCCCACACACGCAATATCCTGATGCACACATACACCACGAAGATAGGTATGCTTACCGTTCACACACAGCTTTCCATCCGCGCCAACCGTAACAGTACGTATACCTACAGGTATCTCTATCCGATCACTGGTCGTCTCCAGCGTCAGCGTATACAGGCTGGGATTCTCCGCAGACCAGTAATGCGCAGACGGTACCGTAAGAGCCAGGGGCCCCGTCCCCTGTGCCTGTGCCACTGCATTCCCGCTCCATATAAGGGTTGCTCGCACTTCCAGCTCTGTTCCCGTTTCTATCGTAAGCACAGCCTGTGTACTCTCTGCGTACGTCTTCACAGTCACATCGCGCTCATCCAGATAGTTTTCCGGAAGACACAGCAGGTCTACGCTCCGATACAGCCCTGCACCGGAATACCATCGGTCTGCAGGGCGATGATCTGCGCGCACACGTACAAGAATCTCCGCCTGTTCCGACATTCTCGGCAGAAAGTCCGTGCATTCCATCCGAAAAGGCGTATAGCCCCAGCCGCATACAGACGTATCCCCGCATGGCTTTCCGTTGACAAAGACAGCGGCGTCTTCCATGACACCGTCAAAGTCCAGGAAATAGCGTTTCCCTTCTTCTATTTCCACGGGCAGGATCAGACGGTACCATCCAATCCCATCTCGCGGAAAAAAGCCCTGACTGGCACCCATAGGCACATCCTCGCTGACGGTTCTTTCATGAACCCAGTCATGGGGAAGAGCCACCGGTTCAAAATGCTCCGGTGGCTCTTCCATCGTACCCATGCCAAACATCCAGCCTGTGCGCAGATTCGTTCTTCTTGGCATCATGGATGTATCCTCCCTGCATCAGCCCTTCACGCCGCCTGCAGCAATACCTTCAATAAAGTAGTTCTGGGCAAAGATATAAATAATCAGGATCGGGATCAGCGACATGGTCGTCCCGGCAAGGATCAGTGTATATTCCACGCCAAACTCCTGCTGGAAGGTGCGAAGACCCAGCTGCAGGGTATACTTCATTTTACTGGAGAGCATGATCATGGGCGCCGTATAATCGTTCCATGAATCCAGAAATTTCAGCGTTACCAGTGTCGCCAGCGCAGAAGTAGAAAGCGGCAGCACAATCCGTGTCAGTATGGTCGTGTCTGAAGCGCCTTCAATCCGTGCCGCCTCCACAAAGGAGTCAGGGATCGAAAGCATGAACTGCCTGAGAAGGAACACGCCAAAGGGTGAAAAGCAGTGCAGAAGAATCAGACCTAAATGCGAATCCAGAAGTCCCATATTCCGGATCAGTTCATACTGCGGAATCATGGTCACCTGATAAGGGATCATCATGGTCGCCAGGTACAGCATAAACAGAGCATCCCGGCCCTTGAACTGCAGCTTGGCGAAGGCATAAGCAGAAAGTGAACAGGTAATGACCTGTCCCAGCGTCGAAAAGATCGCCACTTTCGCCGTATTCACGTAATACTTGGCAAAGGGAATCTTTATAAACACATCCGAATAATTGGAGGGTTTCCAGCGTACGGGGAGCAGGCTCATCGGTACAGCAAACAGCTCATCCTTGGGTTTAAAGGAACCCAGTACCATCCAGATAAAGGGGAAGAGCATGGCTGCAGCCAGTGCCACCAGAATAATGAGAATCAGTACCAGAAGAATTTTGTTTCCCAGTGTTTTGGTTTTCACAGTGTTCTTCCTCCTTTCTCAATAATTGACCCATTTCTTCTGTCCGCGGAACTGAATGGCGGTGAACACCATAATAATCGCGAACATGATAAAGGCTGCCGCACTGGCATACCCGAAACGGGAATCAACAAAGGACTTGTTGTACACAAAGTAGGCAAGCACGTTTGTGGCGCGTCCCGGGCCACCCTGGGTCATGGCAATAATAATGTCGAACACCTTAAAGGAGGAAATCATCTGTGTGACCAGACAGAAAAAGATTGTCGGTGACAGCATCGGTATCGTTACATGAAGGAATGACTGAAATGCATTGGCGCCGTCCAGCTTGGCCGCTTCATACAGCACCGCGTCAATCCCCTGAAGGCCGGCCAGCAGAATAATGGCATTGTACCCCATAGAACGCCAGATGCTGACAATCTCTACAGATGTCAGAGCATACTTGGTCGAAGAGATCCATTTGGGAGGATTAGTGTTGCCAAGGGCAATCAGAATCTGATTCAGAGGACCATATTTGGCCAGAACCAGAGACCAAACAAGGCCAATGGCGATCATGGAAGTAATCTGCGGAAGAAAATAGATAGTCCGGAACACCTTGATTCCAGGCAGCTTCATGTTCATAAGAAGCGCCATCAGAATTCCAAAGGCAATGGACAACGGCACCGTCACGATGGTATAGAGCAGTGTATTGTTCAGGGAAATCCTAAACGTCGAGTCCGAAAACAGTGCACCGTAATTGTAAAAGCCCACAAAGTCCATCTGCTTAAAGCCGTTCCAGTTGGTAAGACTGATCAGCGCAGCACGGAACACCGGATAAACCACAAAGAGCAGAAAACCAATCAGATTGGGCAGCAGAAAAAAGAGCGCTGTCTTCCGTTGGCTCCGCATATAGGCACTGGTACTCTTTTTTCGTTGCATCATGCAATCATTCCTTTCAGGCAAAGTGGGAAAAGAGCCCGCCCCGCGGGGAGCGAGCTCTTGGAATAACCGAGGTCAATGCTTACTTGGCATTCACAACTTCTTCCAGAATCCGGGCTTTGCAGTTTTCTTCTGTGGTTTCAATGTCCTGCTCATCCAGGAGGAACAGGGAAACTTCTTCCTTGCAGATATTGGCTGCCGGATTATACAGTGCATCGCAGGGCACCTGAGAAATGATTGTCTGATTGACAATATACTCGATGTGCTCAGGAGCCAGCTTGCCTTCACAATAGGTAGCAATCGTATTCTCGTCCTGCCATGCGGGGAAGTAATCCATGGCCAAGAGAGTCTTGGAAGCTTCCGCACCGGTGCAGAAGGAAATGAAGTCATACGCGATTTCGGGATACTTGGTGGTGGATGTCACCATCAGAAGGCCCGCGGCGCCAACCGTCACAGGCTCGTCGCCCTCCCAGTGCGGCAGCGGGGCGATATCATAATTGATCTGACCGTCGCCATTGCGAATGGCAGTGTTGAGCATTTCAATTGCCCAGTCACCGGTGTAGAACATGGCATACTTGCCCTGCAGGAAGTTTCCGGCATAGTCAGCGCCGGCATCGCTTGCCATATCTTCATACAGCGGCTGATAGCCAGCATCCGACAGGCTCTTGCAGTAGGCAGCCGCTTCCATCCACGCATGCAGTTCATCGTCATTGAGAGGATTGGTGGCCTTACGGGTATTGCCGGGCACACGCCACCACATGGAGGTGGGCTGGAAATTCAGAGATCCGTAGATCTTGTCAGAGCCTTCACCGCTGGTAAGCTTGCCGGCCAGCTCAAAGTACTCTTCCCATGTCCAGTCGCCTTCCGGATAAGCAATACCAGCGGCATCGAACAGATCCTTGTTGTAATAGACAACCCAGGAACTGGTCTTATAAGGCAGGCCATACACCTTGTCATCGATTTTGATGGAATCGACAATGCCTTCAATACCGCTGAGGTCCGTCTGCTTTTCAGCAATCAGGTCATCCAGCGCCAGAACGGCACCTTTATTCACATACTCGGCCAGTCCGGGAGGAGAAGAGATACCGAACATATCGGCATCGCCTACCACAGCCTGAAGTTTGGTACCATAGTCATTGGAGGGAGTACAGGTCATGTTAATGGTCACATTGGGATGCTCGGCAGTATACAGTTCAATCAGCTTGTCGAACAGTTCCTGCTCATCAGACCACATCTGGAAATTCAGAGTTACCTTTTCCTCGCCAAGCGAGAAGGAGGTAAGGCTTGCGATCATGATTACCGCAAGTACCAGTGCCAGCAGTTTCCGCATAAAGAATCCTCCTTATGAAAATATGTTGGGACGGTTTCCCTGTGATCGATTATAGACAAATTGTTACAAAAGTCAACCAATTAAATCATGAAACAGGGACTCACGTATGCAGTGAAAACTCCGCTGTACAACATTTCTCAAAGAGCAAGGACAAGAAGGCTTCCACACGCCAAATCATACCGTTTCATTTCAAATTCACCGTATTTTTTCGGAAAATATTAGCAAAGCCCAGCTGCATAAGGATCTGTCGATTTCGCCACAGATACTTCGGCATAGCATATGAACCAGACAATCACAGCCCGGCAGTCCAGTAGCAGCAACGCCAGCTATGGCCATTCGATCCGCATCACGCCGGCTCTTCTGTCCGTCCTGCAGACGCATGAGCCCGTCGCCAAGCTGAGCGTTCTGCACTGTTTTGAATCTTCCCATCATGTCAAGCGGTTCCTGACCCGGAAAAATGATTGTTTGGCCTAGCACCGTGACAATCGGCTTTGCTTTCATTCCGCCCTGGTCTGTTGACGGCCATGCCAGGGCTGCCATCATGTATTCTGATGATGGAGAACCGCTGCCCCGGACGACGTCCATCCGGCTGCATACATGCTGAAATCAATGCATGCCAGCATGCCTAGCAATTGCCGTCCGAAAACCTGCGTCTGAATGGTGCACTGCAGCATTGTATAGCAAAACCCGAAGGCAAAGTAATGTACAGCATCACCTTCCTTCGGGTGAACTTGTTCATGTATCAAAAATATCACTGTCCAGTGCATGCCTTGCTGCCAGTATATACCGGCTCTGGTCCAGCGGGTCTACTCCGTCCCGGTGACGTGTCGCTGTAACCCCATCCGGAGCCGGCGCATACTGTGCAATGCGCACACTCATGCTGCCACGTCCGCCGGTAAGAGAAGCAAGCTCTCTGGCATAGTGCAGGCTTTCTGAAGCCGGTACCTCCGCCACCAGGTCTGCATACCGCTCCTGGCTTTGTGTGGACACAACGGTTCCCCGCATACGCATGACATCGCTGGTAATGCGTCCCACATGCTCCGGTGGAACCTTGCAGTGCATTTCGAGAATCGGTTCCAGAAGCACGCTGCCGCCCCGCTGCAGTCCGTCCTGAACAGCCATAGGCGTAGCAACAATAAAGTCCAGAGGATGCGTATGGAACTGATGATCACTCCCATCGGAGAGCGTAATATCCACATCCGTCACCGGCCAGCCCAGGCGCCCCTGCGACAGTGCCATTGGCAGCGCCTGCTCCACCTGATGCTGATACCGTTCCTGAATCCGGCGCACCGGGACCGTTGAATGAAACACGACGCCGCTTCCCGGAGGCAATGGTTTCATGTCAAGGCGTATGACAGCCCAGCAGGGCTTGGGCATGGTATAAGCCACAAAACCCACTGTTTCCTTCCGGATTGTCTCCCGGTAAAGCAGTGATGCCTCTCCCATGGTTACATTGAGCGAAAAGCGCGTGCGCAGTTCCTCCTGCAGGATTTCCGCATGGATTTCCCCCATGACCTGGATATGCTCTTCCTCCAGTGACCGAATATAGTGCGCTTCCAGCAGCGGATCCTCCCTGGAAAGCGCCTCGCATGCCAGCCGCACCTTTTCCATGTCTTCCGGTTTCTCAGGGATCACCTGAACTGTCATAATCGGTGTTCTGAGACGGCCGGACTGCACATGCGACGGAAGCATTTTCTCATCCCCGATAACCGTACCTACCTTTGCATGAGAAAGGCCAAAAATGACAGCGATATCCCCTGCTTCCGCCTTTCCCGTGTCCCTGCCGGAAAGGTCACGGATCTGCGTAATCTTATCTGTCACATAACGAGTTTCTCCCCAGGGTGTCTTCACCGGAAGCGGAATCTCTTCCCTGCTTTGCAGACATCCGCCAAACAAACGCACGACTGCGCCGCTTCCCAGAAGCCGGTCCCTGGTAAGCGCAAAAACGACACCACAGCGCGCCTCCATCGCTGTATCCGGTTCCGGAAGACAGGTGACAATCGCATGAAGCAACGCTTCCACACCCTGCCCCTGCAGTGCAGACCCGAACAGCACCGGGTAAACCTTACCCTCCCGCGCCATCTCTTCAAAGGCATCCCGGCATGCGCGTTCTTCGGGGATATCACCTTCCAGGTAACGGGAAAGCCACACATCACTGGCTCCGCTCATGGCCTCCAGCATTCCCTCAGGGTCATCCATGGGGGCAGCACACTCTGTCAGCACCTTTCGGATCTCCCCAAGGACTCTTTCCCTGTCCGCGCCTTCCCGATCCATTTTGTTGACAAACAGGATCACAGGGATCTGATGGGATCGAAGCAGAGAAAACAGGACCTCTGTCTGCGGCTGCACGCCTTCTACCCCGCTGAGTACCAGCACCGCTCCGTCCAGTGCCCAGAGACTGCGCTCAATCTCTGCGGAGAAGTCGGCATGCCCGGGCGTATCGATGAGGTGCAGCACCGCGTTCTCAAAGGGGATCCTCACACACATGGCCTTGACGGAAATGCCGCGCCGTCTCTCCACATCCAGCCGGTCCGTATAGGTGTTTCCTTTATCTACACGGCCTGCTGTACGAATCACGCCCGTATGCAGAAGAATCTGTTCGGACAGCGTGGTTTTGCCGGCATCCACATGGGCAAAGATTCCGAAATTGCGCCGCATGCCTTTTCTCCCTTTCCAAAAAGCACCTGCCGCAGTCCAATGACGCGGCAGGTGTCTGTCTTACTTCATGACAATCAGTTCATAGTCCCGCGTGCCATGCCCGATCTTTTCAGCATGCTCCAGCGTTTCCTTCCAGCGGATGTTCGGATTGCTGTCCAGGAAGTGATCATGATGGCATTTCCATCCCTTCTGCGCCAGATGATCGCCCAGCTGGCTGTTCCGGATCGGTTCCTGACGCAGACACGCATCCGCGCATGCCTGGTCCAGGGCTACCGGGTCAAAGGACGCGAACATGCCGATGTCCGGCAGGATAGGTGCATCGTTCTCACTGTGGCAGTCGCAGTTGGGAGAGATATCCTGCACGAGGCTGATGTGGAAAGTGGGACGTCCGTTGCACACTGCATAACTGTACTCGGCAATCTTGCACCCCAGCACTTCATTGGCATTGTCATTGACATTGGCAATGGCGTCAAACGCACAGGCGCCTATGCAGCGTCCGCACCCCTTGCACAGTGCAGGATCAATAAAGGCTTTTCCGCTGGCATAGGAGATGGCATCCGAACCGCATTCCTTCGCGCAGCGCCGGCACATCCTGCACTTGTCAGGATTCACACGCGGCTGTCCAAAATTGTGCTGGATCATTTTTCCGGCACGGCTTCCGCACCCCATGCCCAGGTTCTTCAGCGCGCCGCCAAAGCCGGTGGCCTCATGGCCTTTGAAATGACTGAGACTGATCACAATATCCGCATCCATGACTGCGCGCCCGATCAGTGCCTCCTGGCAGTATTCTCCATTGGGCACCGGGACTGCCACATCATCAGTTCCGCGCAGACCGTCGGCAATAATCACCTGGCAGCCTGTCGTTACCATATTAAAGCCGTTGATCTGCGCGCATTCCAGATGATCCAGTGCATTCTTCCGGCTGCCGGGATAGAGAGTATTGCAGTCCGTCAGGAATGGCTTTCCCCCTTTTTCCCGAACAATATCCGCCACGGCTTTCGCCCAGTTCGGACGCAGGAAGGCCAGATTACCGAGCTCACCAAACGTCATTTTAATGGCTACATACCGGCCCTGCATGTCAATCTGGTCAATCCCTGCCAGATAGCACAGTTTCTTCAGTTTTTCCGTCAGCGGCATATCAATTCTGGTTCGAAAATCCGTAAAGTACACCTTGGACATACATATTCCTCCTTGCTGCTGGAAGCCATGCTCCGGGTATGGCGGTCTTCTTTCCTTGACGCAGCCATTGTATCACGGCAATTCCGCAGTCTGTCAATATGAAATGACACTTTTCCATCAATGGCCGCCTTATCAAAACATCCCAGGTCTTCGCATTTCAGCTTCACAACCCGGGATGTCGTTTTCTGACGGTCCTCTGTCTTACAACAGCTGTATATTGGCTTCCCTGCAGGCCGCGACCACATCATCCGGCCACATGGCAGCCTGTACCTCGCCCACATGCGCCTTGCGCAGCAGATAGACGCACATGCGGCTCTGGCCGATACCGCCTCCAATGGTCTGCGGCAGTTCTCCCGCCAGAAGCGCTTTCTGGAATGGAAGCTCGGCGCGCTCCTCGCATCCGCGTTCCTTCAGCTGTTGCATGAGCACTTCCGGGTTCACACGAATGCCCATGGAACTGACCTCCAGGGCAATATCCAAAAGCGGATCATACAGAAGAATATCCCCGTTCAGCGACCAGTCATCATAGTCCGGCGCACGCCCGTCATGAATCTGTCCGCTCTTCAGCTTTCCACCCACACCCATCAGGAATACGGCGCCATAGCGGCGCACCGCACGGTACTCGCGCTCCTTGGGACTGAGTGCAGGATAGAGATCTTCCAGTTCCTGTGTGGACACAAAGGCAATATCATCAGGAAGCTCCGGCTTAATAAACGGATAATGTGCACAGACAAAGCCTTCCGTCTTGCGAAGGGTGAGATAAATCGTGCGGACAATGTTCCTGAGTGTTTCCTCGTTCCGTTCACCGGGGCCAAGGATTCGCTCCCAGTCCCACTGGTCTACAAAAATCGAATGAATATTATCTGTAATCTCATCCCTGCGGATAGCGTTCATGTCTGTATACAGGCCCTCGCCCTCATGAAAGCCGTAATTCTTCAGCGCCTGGCGCTTCCACTTGGCCAGGGAATGGACGATCTCCACCGTCTTTCCCGTTTCCAGCACATCAAACGAGACAGGGCGTTCCACACCGTTAAGGTTATCATTCAGACCGCTTTCCGGCGTCACCATGATCGGCGCAGATACGCGGGTCAGGTTGAGCGCTTTGGCCAGCTCCGTCTCAAAGAAGTCCTTCACCAGCTTAATGGCGATTTCCGTGTCCCGCAGGTTCAGCACGGGGTTATAGTCCTTGGGAATAATCAGATGCATGTCCTATCACTCCTCTTCTCTGCCCACAGGCCGAATGAACAGGCCCAGGCGGCTTTCCATTTCCTCACACTTTTCCGGGGCAGCCTCCATCTGCATCCATGTCCCCGTATCCGTGTAGCTCTCGGAGAGTACCTTGCCCATGGCACGCACTTCTCCGCTTTTCTGGTACTGATCAAAGGGAATAAATACGGAAAAGGAGATCACCTGCGCACGCAGGCATTCCTGAATCCGTGCCTTCAGCTCCGCGAGGTTCTGTCCTTCCCTGGCGGAGATCATGACTGCATCCCGGATTCCGTCCCGTACCGGCACCAGATCACACTTGTTGATGACCTCAATGCGTTTCTGCTGTGTGGCACCCAGTTCATCCAGCACCTGAAGAACCGTTTCCCGCTGTCCCAGCATATCCGGCGTGCTCCCGTCATGCACCAGCACCAGTACATCGGCCTGCACAGCCTCTTCCAGGGTAGAACGGAACGCCTTGACCAGTGTATGCGGAAGCTTGCGGATGAATCCTACTGTGTCCACCAGTATATAGGCGACCTCGCCCGGATCCGCGACCCGCCGGCCGACTGCGTCCAGCGTGGCAAACAGCTGATCCTGCACATACACGTCAGCGCCGGTCATACGGTTGAGAAGGGTGGACTTTCCCGCATTGGTGTATCCCACCAGCGCTACCACCGGCACTTCATTGCGCTCACGGCTCTTCCGCCGAAGCGACCGCTGTTTTTCCAGTTCCTTCAGCCGCGCTTCCAGTTCAGTCATGCGTCCGCGGATATGCCGGCGGTTCATCTCCAGCTGACTTTCACCGGGGCCACGCGTCCCGATTCCTCCCGCCAGGCGGGACAGTACCAGGCCCTGCCCGATGAGCCTTGTCGACTGATAGCTCAGCTGTGCCAATTCCACCTGCAGCTTACCCTCGCTGCTGGAAGCGCGCTGCGCAAAGATATCAAGGATCAGCGTAGTGCGGTCCACAACCTTCACCCGCAGCAGATCCTCCAGGTTCCGCATCTGAATCCCGGTGAGCTCTTCATCAAAGATGCAAACATCCGCCTCCAGTGCCTGGCACTGACGCGAAAGCTCATCAGCCCGTCCGCGCCCAATAAACAGCGCTGCATCCGGACGGTCCTTCTTCTGCAGGAAGCTGCCCACAATTTCCGCCCCGGCAGTTTCCGCAAGACGCCTGAGCTCCGCCAGCGATTCCTCGCTTTCAATTCCCATCAGTACCGCGCGCTCATGCCCGCTGTCCGTCTCTTCCGAATCCTTGCCCACCAGACGGTCGCTTTCCAGAATCTGTGTGCGCCATGCCCGGTCCGGCACCCGATACCAGGGAACCGGCTCGTCCATCTGAACCAGAAGGTTTTCCGTCAGGAACGCAGTCTGTACAAAGGTAGGCTCACCGCCGGCGCAGCCCACCGCTGTCATGGCATCATACCGGAAGGCGCGCAGGGCACTCAGGTCCACATCGCTCAGATGTCCGTCACCATTGGGATGCGTATGAATGCACCGCACGCCGCTGAGACGGTTCCGGTTTCGACGCAGACGCCAGTCACGCAGTTCCACATCGCTGTCCGTGCCCACCATCACATCCACAATTTCGCCATCCCGGGTCATATAGATAGCGATCTCGCGGCGGATCACGCCTGTCATCCGGGCCAGGTACTGACACAGATCATGGGGCAGGTATGCGTCCTCATTCACTTCCCAGTCCAGCATGGCTGCCAGCGCATCAATCACGGTATCCCGGATGCCCTCCAGGTTTCCGTGTACATCCTGTCTTCTCATGTATCGCCTCAGTTTTTCCCGGCATGCCCGTCGATCAGCCGGTCATACTCCGCAATCACCCGTTCCATAATACTGTCCCAGGAGATGGGTATCGTCAGCTGCGCATGATGCCCGACCTCCTTGGCCAGAGGCAGCGCATGCTCAATCGTCTTACGGATGGACTCCGCCGTTTCGTCCGGGCTGATAAACCCGTTATAGTCATGGGTAATGCCTTCCGCTGAGCAGGAGCCGGCTACAACCAGTCCCGGCGTTTCCATGACTGCAGCTTCCCGAAGTACCATCGGCGCATTGTCATACAGCGACGGAAAAACCAGAATGTCTGCATGATAATACAGTGCCATCAGTTCCTCCCGGTCAGCGACAAAGCCCAGAAACTGTACCTGGTCACGGATGCCCAGCTGTTCCGCCTCCTTCACGATATCGTCAAAGTCCGGTCCGTCGCCCGCGGTAATCAGCTGGAATGGGCGCCCTGCCTGTTTCAGCATGGCACAGGCCCCCAGGATTCCGTGCAGATTTTTCTTATAATTGTGCTGGCCTACAAACAGAAGCACCGGAACCCCTTTGCGGATTGTTACCCGTGCCAGCATACGCTTTTCCGCCTCAGGGGAGAGGGATTCCATATTGGTCCCGTTCTCCATGATCAGGATTTTTCCGCGGTAGCCGTACGCCTGCAGAACTTCTGCGGTAGCATGGTTCACTGTCCATACGCCGTCACAGCGATCATAGAACTTCATCAGTTTCTGCACCAGCGTAGAGGCCAGTGCTTTGGAGTGCGTCTTGGCCAGTGCGTCATCGTAGTACTTGGAATGAAAGCTTCCCACAATCGGAATATCACGCTTGCGCGCCACATTCATGGCTTCCATCCCGGCTACAAAGGGATCCTGAGCATGTACAATATCAAAGGGAATCTCCATCAGTTCCCGGCGGAAACGCGGGTCCGGAATGCCCATGCGGAAAAGTTCTCCCGGTACCTTCATGCTTGCCGAGAGTATCACCGGAAACGAATACGTCTCTTTTCCGGTAGCCGACTGCGGCGCAATATAATAGGCTTCATGCCCCATTTTTGTCAGCGTTTCACAGTAGCTCTGCGTCACACGTCCGACCCCGTCAATATTGGGCGGATAGGTATCACAAAACTGTCCAATAATCATTCATGAACCTCCCTTGGAAGTAACGCGGAGGATTGTAACACACGCGGTATCCTTTCACAACGCATCCGTCAGTCTCTCCTCCGCCTGAAGGAAACATCGTCGGCTCCTGCAGTATACCCTTTTCGCCTTTCCCGTTTCATACTCTGGCGCTCTGCGCAATGAGAAAAAGGGAGAACTGCTTCTCCCTTCGGTTATTACTGCTTGTTTTTCTGATCTTCCATTACCTGATTCAGCATTTCTCCGCTGCTCTTGGCGGCTTCACGAAGAGAGTTTCCCTCACGCACACCGTGCACTGTATTCACCACAAGCCCCAGGACAATGGAGATATAATAGGTAAAGAAACGCCACAGGAGAATTGCTACAAAGATCATGCTCTCAGGGAAGATCTTGGCAAAGAAAATCCCGAATACGCCTTCCTGGGCACCGGAGGCACCCGGCATTGGCGCATAAGCCGCCGCCAGGAACTCACAGATGTTCATCGTAACAAGATGCTCATACCGATACCCGCTCAGTCCCAGGCCGTAATAGATCATGGCGATGACGCTCATGAGAAACATAAGCTGTGTTCCGCCAAACAGAAGCTGCACCGCCATATCCATGGGATGGGAACGGAAATAGGTCAGTCCTTCATGGAAAGTCGTCACATAATGCTCCGCCCGACGCTCCAGTTCTTCCGGATGCCGGATCCATTTGAATTTCCCGCCGATCCGAATGCCCAGATTCATCAGCCGCTGAAGGATGTTCTTGGAAAGCGCAAGCACCGCCACAGCGCAGACCATGACCGTATTATATACATAGCCTACAATAAACACCCAGCGTGCCGAACCCGTATGCTCGGCGATAAACCCGCCATAACGGATCCACACGACCGTGCCGATGACACTGAGCATCACCTGAAAGCAGAAAAAGCGGACCGCAATCGCGGAGGTGGCCAGTGCAGCCGGTACTTTTTTCTTGGACAGATAATAGATCTGCATCGGCTGACCGCCGCTGGCCCCGGGGGTAATATTGGAGTAGTACTGTCCGATTAAAGAGATGAACAGCAGGTCCCGTATGCCCAGGCGGTAGCCCTGCCTGAAGAGATAAAACCCGATGGCCAGACTGTCCATGACCAGATATCCGAAATAGCAGCCCAGTGCGAACACAACCCATTTCGCATTCATGCTGCGAACAGCCTGGGATGCTTCCGGCAGGCTTTTGTCCGTGATTCCCATAACCAGTACGATGGTCAGCGGAATCAGAATGCATGCAAGATTTATCAGTCGTTTGGTCCGTGGCTTGATCATAGATCCCATAAAGCCCCCCATTCCTACGCGGGATAGTATAGCAAACCAAAAGACAGCCCGTCAATCAGAGAACAGCAGGAAACACTTCCTGTCTTTGGATAGCCCGCTGCCCACCCTGCTCTCTTCTTCACCTGGTGCAGACAACAAAAAACGGTCTTCCGGGCGCATCCCGAAAGGCCGGTACTTCTGTCACACAAAGCATCACGGAAACACTCGTCTGTTCCGCGCCTGATTCCTTATCAGGCTTCCTTGCTTGCCAGATATTCCTCCACAGAGGCGAGCACATCATCCGGGTTCAGACCATGCACCATAGCCGCCATCTCAATGGACTCGCCAAAGGATGAAGGGCAGCCCACGCAGTGCATGCCGCACTGCATCAGAACTTCCGCGATTCCCATATCATGCATGAGCAGTTCGCCCATGGTCGTCTCTTTCGTTACTTCCATTTTCGAAATCCTCCTTCGATTCTTCTGCGGTCATACCGCATTGCCAGTATACACTAAGCCGGGTGCCTGTCAAGACATCAGTCGCCGTCCTCTTCCAGCTGCTGCATGACTACCGGAATCTTGGCTGCCTCTTCCGGATCCAGTCCCGGGTATTCCGGATGCATTTCCTCCAGGGTATCGACCAGAATCTGGCTGACCAGATACCGCGTATACCACTTGGTATCCGCCGGAACCACATACCAGGGACTTTCCTGGGTACCGGTATGATTGATGCAGTCCTCATACGCCTTGTCATATTCATCCCAGGCAGCGCGCTCCGCCATATCTGCGGTAGAAAGCTTCCAGTGCTTTTCATCGCGCTCGATCCGCTCCAGGAACCGCTCTTTCTGTACGGCGCGGGATACATTCAGGAACAGTTTGACCATTCGATATCCGTTCTCATACAGGTACTGCTCCCAGTTGCGGATCTGACGATAGCGCTTGGAGAAAAAGTCGTCATCCTGCGTGCAGCGCGAGGGCATCCTATAGTTTTTCTCCATATGATGCACCTTTACCACCAGGACGTCCTCATACTGGGAACGGTTGAACACGCCGATCTTTCCGCGCACGGGAAGTGCGGCATTGATGCGCCACAGATAATCGTGCGCAAGCTCGTTGCTGTTAGGTGACTTAAAGGAGTGCACCTCCAGAGCAGCCGGATTCAGAGAAGAGAATACCTTCTTGATCAGACTGTCCTTGCCCGCAGCATCCCGGGCCTGTATGGCAATAATCAGGCCTTCCCTGCCTTCTGCATACAGCTTCTCCTGCAGTTCACAGGCGCGCATGATATTGGCTTCCGTGCAGTGGATCAGCTCAGCTTTGTGATCCTTTTCTTCGCCGGCGCTGGTACTTACATCCTTCAGATTGAGCTTTTTCCCGCCGTCATAGCGGAAGTCTTTGATGGTCACATCGGTTCCTTCCTTTTCATGAATTCCTTCGTGATTATAACAAATGCTGTAAAAATCGCAATCACGCCGGCGCGGTTTCACAGCACATTTCCAATCAAATCCTCATTTTTCTTCCCTTGCCTGACATTCTCGAAGGCCCTACAATGGTTCCTGTAATAAGGAGGCATCACGATGACGATACTCTGGGACTGGAATGGCACTCTGCTTTCCGACGTGGAACTGGCACTGGCATGCGACAACGCCGCCCTGGCAGACTTTGGCTACCCACCGCTGTCGCTTTCGGAATATCTGACAGACTTCGATTTTCCGGTGGAACAGTTCTATCTGACCCGCGGTGTAAAGCGGGAGGATATTCCGCTGATCGGCGCCCGGTTCAACGAAAACTACGACCGCGCTTTTCCCGGAACCCCTCTGCGCCGTGATGCCTTGGAGACCGTGCATCGCCTGGAAAAGGCCGGCGCCCGTCAGGCCATTCTCTCTGCCACGCACCAGACACGTCTTGACGGTCAGCTGAAACAGTATCCCCTGCTTGTACCCTGCATGGCGCGTATCCAGGGCATCCGAACAGATATGGCCACTTCCAAGATCAGCGCGGCACATGAGTTAATGAGTTTCCTCTCAGCGGAGCCTGCCGCTACCTGTCTTATCGGAGACAGTCTGCATGACCTGGAAACAGCCCATGCGCTGCACTGTCGCTGTCTGCTGATAAGCGGCGGGCATCAGTCCCTTGAAAAGCTGCAGAGAAGCGGAGCGCACGTGCTCTCCTCCCTCACGGAAGCAGCAGACATTCTGTTGAATTGAGGCATGCTGTCATGGATCTGCTTGAAATACCTTCTTCCCTTCCAGAGGATTACCGGGAAACGCCCCCGGAAGGCCTCAGTGATGCCGAGGCCGCCCAGCGCAGTGAACATAACGGCGCGCACCGGCTTGCGCCGAAAGTCTATACTCCGCTGTACCGGATCATTGCCAAGCATCTGTTCACCTTCTTCAATCTGCTCAATGTACTCCTTGCCCTGTGTCTGGTTCTGGTCGGTCACTATCGGGATATGCTGTTTCTCGGCGTTGTCGTGTCCAATACCGTCATCGGTGCCGTACAGGAAATCCGTGCGCGCCGGACCATTGAACGCCTGCAGCTGTCCGTTCAGACACCGGTACAGGTGCGCCGCAGCGGGAAAGAAGTGCTGCTGGACCCCCGGGAACTTGTGCGCGATGATCTGGTCATTCTCCGACGCGGCGATCAGGTGCCCGCGGACGCGCTGGTCAGAGACGGCACCGGAACGCTCAACGAATCGCTTCTTACCGGTGAATCGGATGAGATTGCCAAGCACAGCGGCGACTGGGTGCTCTCCGGCACCTATGTTACCTCCGGCACGCTGACCTGTCAGCTGGTCTATGTCGGCGAGGACAGCTACATGCGAAAGCTGGAGCGGGTCGCCCGCAGAGCCAAATCGCCCAAGTCTGCCCTGATGCAGGACCTTCGCCGGCTCATCATTCGCCTGACGCTGGTGCTTGTGCCCAGTGGAATCCTCCTTTTCCTTAAACAGTACTACCTGCGCAATCTGCCCCTGACCAGCGCTGTACCGCAGGCCGTAGCCGCCATGATCGGCATGATCCCGGAAGGTCTGATGCTGCTCGTATCCGTCGCGCTGATGGTCGGTGTCGTCCGGCTGGGACGCAAAGGCGCACTGGTCCGCGATCTGTACGGGATTGAGACCCTGGCCCGTGTTGATTGTCTGTGTCTTGACAAGACCGGCACCCTGACCACGGGAAAAATGCAGCTGGTAAACACAGAGCCGCTTGTTTCCGAAGATACATTCCATGCTTCCCTGGAAAAACTGGTCCATGCATTTTCCCATGACGACTCCGCAACCATGCAGGCACTTGCACAGAGCCTGCCGGAAGGTCCCGACGAGAGCGAACGCACCATTCCCTTCTCATCCCAGACCAAGCGCAGCATGGCGTTGTTTGCAGATGAAGAAGCGCTGCTGCTCGGCGCCGCCGAGTTTGTCCTGGGCAGGGTGCCGGAAGCACTGCTTGATCGGATCCACGGCTATGCTGAACAGGGGCTTCGTGTCCTGGTACTTGCACGCGCCGAAGTGCACGGCAATGACATGCCGGTGCATATCACGCCCCTTGGGCTTGTGATTCTGGCTGATACGCTCCGGGACAACCTGTCCGATACGTTCCGCTATTTCACAGGCGAAGGCGTCACCATTAAGCTGATCTCCGGCGACGATCCCCGGACCGTTTCTGCTATTGCCCGACGCTGCGGCGTACCGGATGCAGACAACGCCGTATCGCTTTCCTCCGTTCCTCCGGATGCGGATTATGCTGCACTGGCGCGTGAGCATACTGTGTTCGGCCGTGTATCCCCGCAGCAGAAGCAGCTTCTGGTGGAGGGACTTAAGACCTGCGGCTATCATGTGGCCATGACCGGTGACGGCGTCAACGACATTCCCGCCCTGAAGGCGGCAGACTGCTCCATTGCACTGCCCGGCGGTTCCGAAGCCGCGCAGCACTCCGCACTGCTTACACTGGTCAGCGGTGATTTCTCGGTGCTCCCGGACATTGTGCTGGAAGGCCGGCGTGTCATCAATAACGTGACCCGCACCGCATCCCTGTTCCTGGTGAAAACGCTCTACTCCCTGGCCCTGTGTCTTCTGCTGATTCTTCTACCCGCAGGCTATCCCTTCCGTCCGATTCAGCTGACACTGATTTCCTCCTGCTGCGTGGGGATTCCCTCCTTTTTCCTGGCGCTGGAGCCCAACCATGAAAAAGTGCGCGGCGCGTTTATTCCTACCGTTCTCAGGCGTGCCATTCCCGGCGCGGCCTCGGTTACGCTCTGCGCCATCTTTGCCATGCATCTGGAGCAGCTTGCATGGGATCCGGCTGTCTGTTCCACACTGGCCATGCTTTCTGCCGCAGCCATGGGGCTCACCGCCCTCCTCTCCCAGTCCCTGCCGCTCAACCGGTACCGCCTGACGATCGTCGCGGGAATGGCCGCACTGCTTCTGGGCGGCGTGCTTCTGTTCGGGTCCGTGTTCTATCTGGTCCCGCTGACCCTGCCCCAGGGGCTGACGCTTCTGGGCATGTGTCTGGCAGGTATCCTGGTCCAGGGGCTCCTGCAGAAACATCTGGCACGCCGAAAAGAGTAACCCCATTGTACAGACAGGCAGCGGAAGCACATCTTCCGCTGCTCTTTTCATGTTTATCCCGTTCTTGACATCCTGCAGCGTGATATAATTATCATGACATTATTGCGGTTTTCATTCCATTCAGGAGGCAGCATCATGGCCAGTATCACCGTTCATCTGAGCGAAAAATCCTATCCGATTCTTATCGAGCCGCATCTGCTTTCCCGCAGCGGTGCGCTTATCGCCGAACATTTCCCGCATGCGCGTGCCGCCATTGTCACGGATACGCATGTAGGCCCTCTCTATCTTTCCGAGCTCACCGCTTCCCTGCAGGCAGCCGCTGTGGAGGTCGTCTCTCTGACACTGCCTTCCGGCGAACGTACCAAGTGCATGGACTGTCTGATGCAGGTCTATGCCTTTCTTTCAGAAAACGGTATCACACGCTCTGATCTGATCATCGCACTGGGCGGCGGTGTGATCGGCGATCTCACAGGGCTGGCTGCCGCCACCTGGCTCCGTGGCGTGCGCTTCTGTCAGATACCTACGTCACTGCTGGCCCAGGTCGACTCGTCCGTAGGCGGGAAAGTCGCCATTGACCTTCCCCAGGGCAAGAACCTGATCGGCGCATTCCATCAGCCGTCTCTGGTGCTCAGTGATCCGGATGTCCTCACCACGCTTCCTGACGAGTACTGGCGTGACGGTCTGGGCGAGGTGGTCAAGTATGGCTGCATCCAGGACCCCGTGCTGTTTTCGCTTCTGGAGCGTCTTGCACCGCTGGGCCGCAGTGCGCTGATGGCGGAGATGCCGCAGATCCTGTATCACTGCATTCATGACAAGGCTGTTGTTGTGGAGCAGGATGAACACGACACCGGCGTGCGTATGACACTGAACTTCGGGCATACACTGGCCCATGCCATAGAGACCTGTCAGCACTACGAAGGTCTGCGTCACGGCGAGGCCGTAAGTGTCGGCATGCACGTAATCACGCGCCTGTCGGAAAGATGCGGTCTGACAGAAAGCGGGACAGCCGACAGACTGGATGCTCTGCTGCATGCGCTCTGTCTTCCCACAGCCATTCCGCCCATTCCGGAGACAGATCTTCTGCGCAGCATGCATATGGATAAGAAACATGCAGGCCAGGTACTGCGTCTGATTCTTCTCAAGCGCATCGGCATATCCTACATTTATCCGGCAGATACTGCCTTCTTTGAAGGAATGAACAGCCAGCTTCGTGCATAAAGAGAAGGTTAGACGGAAAGCTATATTTGTGCTATGATTTTCCCGGTACTTCCATAACTCACCCAGATCGTTGGTATCCTCATATTCCAGCAATTCCACGCTGTCCAAAAAGGAGTTATCACGTGTCTTCTGCAGTTATCGCACAGGGGGACCCGGATTCATCCGTATTCGAGGCTCTTCTCCAGTCCGCTGGCCATTCAGGTCAGGGGTATGCATGGCAGTACCTGTATATACCACTGGAGGAGAGCCTTTCCGCAGAACAGAGCATACTGGTCTGCGAATGGATCCGAGCCGCAATGGAGCCGCTCGGTTCCTGCCATATTCTCACGCAGCCGCATGAAATGCATGTGCTGCTTTGCCACACCGCCTACCCTGCTCCCCTTCATCGCGCCATCGCACTCTGGCTGGCCTGTGCGCTGACAGCAGAGCATGCCAATACACAAAGCATCCCGGGCTATGCGCTTTACCTGGCACCTGAAGGAAAAGACGCTTCCGAAGCGCTGAGCCAGAATCATCTGCTGCCTTCCTACGACCTGATCCGCACCTGTTCGCCCATTCCGCTGGATGAAACCTATGCAATCCGGCAAAAGGTGGAAGTAATTCTTCGCAAGAATCAGTCCTATCTGATGGGACGTATTGTCTCCCGGGATCTGATGGGCCGTCGGGAGTCCGGCCAGCGCTGCTTTGGGTATATTGAGCCTATCATGGAAGCGCTCTGGACCTGTCACCCCTCCCTGCCCACGTCCGTACTTATCCAGGGACTGGACCTATCCGTTATGACCCGGCGTCCGCGGGAAGGCCTGCGGATCTGGTTCCGTACCCTTTCCGCCAGCCTGAAAAAGCAGGAACCGGAAAACATGATGGAACGTATCGCGCGGCTGAAGCAGTCCATTGAAGCTGACTGCTCCCAGAGCTATACCCTGGAGCACGCCGGTCAGCTGGTGGGCATGAGTCCCGCTTACTTTTCCCGGACCTTTCATGCGCAGACCGGAGAGCCGTTCTCCGTATATCTCACCCGTGTGCGCATGAACCGGGCCAAAAAGCTGCTGCAGGAAAGCCGTCTGAGTCTGCAGCAGATCGCCACGGAATGCGGATATCCTTCCCGCGCATACTTTGCGCAGGTATTCCGGCATCAGGAAGGCGTAGCGCCTGATGTCTATGCACAGAAGTGGCATTCTTCCTGAGTCCGTCTTCTGCAGAGGAGGAGTAAAACCATGAAACGTCTGTGTGCAGGCCTGCTTTCGTTTTTTCTGGTCCTCTGCGCCCTTCCGGCCCCGGCGGAGGACGCCGCGCCGAACATTCGCGTGCTGCTGTCACGTCTTGCGCTGCAGACCCGCATGGATGTCCAGATCCAGGGTGTCTATACCCTGGAAAACGGCATACTCTCCTGTGGCATTCAGGACGGAACCTCCCTCTGTATTGTCCTTGCCGACGGACACCTGATCGTGCATGACGGCCATATGCAGCTGGATATGGGTTCCCAGCTCAAGCTCGTCCGGCACACACCGTCCAGCTGTTTTTTCCCCATGGGGCTTGAAAACGCGTATCCAGGGGACCTGACAGTACGCGCCGGCGACAGTCGCATGGAAGCCGTATTCTCCGCAGACATTGAATCCTATGTTCTGGGGGTTCTTCCCTGGGAAGTCGGCGAAGACTTCCCGCTGGAAGCACTGAAAGCCCAGGCAGTATGTGCACGGACCTACGCACTGCGCGCCCGAAATGAAGGACGCACATGGGACGTCACTGATACCACCAATGACCAGGTCTATCGGGGAAATGCTGCACAGAACGCACGTATCGCCCAGGCGGTCAGCGAAACCGCAGGGATTGTCGGTACCTATCAGGGACAGCTCCTGCAGTGCTATTACAGTGCCAGCAACGGCGGTGAAACTGTACTGCTGTCGGAAGCCTGGCCAGGCATGACTGATCTTCCCGTCTATTCCCGTCAGGAGGATCCCTATGACATTCTGAATCCGCAAAGCCCTGTGCGAATGTTCCGCATGGAAAAAGAATCGCCTGTGCTACCGGAAACAGTACACGCGCTCCTGTGCGAAAAGCTCCTGCCGCTGGCCCGTAACCTGGGTGTTTCCGAGCAGCCCCAGGACATGCGCATTGACCGGGTTCTCTCCGTTTCTCTGCAGGCCCCCTCACAGGCAGGAAACCGGCAGTACACGGAACTGGTGCTCTCCTTTGCCTGGTCTGCGCGCACAGACAGCAGTGCGCCTTTTACGGCTGTCAGTGATCCTGCGCTGATCGTCATCGCACTGTATCCCTCGCTTGTGCCTGCCATGGGACTGTCTCTTTCGGCACTGGAGAACGAGCTGATCACTGTTTCTCAGACCGAGGACGCCTTTATTCTGGAAGCACGCAGATATGGGCATGGCGTGGGTCTCAGTCAGCGCGGTGCACAGTGGATGGCCCAGCAGGAAGGCTTCACGTTTGACCGTATACTGCAGTTCTATTATCCCGGCATTCAGCTGATGCAGATGGCTTCCGGTACTGCTGCGCTTTCAACAGCACGCGCCGCGCTCTTTGCGTCACCTCCGCCGACCGCTTCGCCTACCCCGCGCCCCACACTGATGCCGGTAACCGTGACACCCCAGAGCGAAGCGCGCATGGCCAGTGTGGAAGGCATTGCCGAAGACTCCTCTCTGAACCTCAGAGAAGGCCCCGGTCAGGCTTATCCGATCCTGATGCGGCTGTATCCTCATCAGCCGCTTCTGGTCCTTTCCCTGTCCGAAGACGGTGTCTGGGCGCATGTAAGGACTGACAGTGCTGAAGGCTACTGTATGGCTTCCTTCCTTTCCTTTCTTCCCTGAAAGTTTCTTGGGATATCCGGAGGTTCTTCCATGTTCTTGTTTTTCGGACTTCACAGCTATATACTCATCGCGTCTGCCGTCATACCGGCTCTGCTGCTGATGTATTATGTCTACCGTTCTGACCGTCTGGACCGGGAGAGCCCGTATCTTCTGCGGCGTCTGGTGCTTGCCGGTATTTTTTCCACACTCACTTCCGTTGTACTGGAAGAGATCGGGATCGGAATACTGGACCGCGCGGTATCCTCTCGGTCAGCGCTGTACCCGATTCTGGAGTTCTTCCTGATTGTTGCCTTTGCCGAGGAAGGCTCCAAGTTCTTCTTCATGTACCGTACTACATGGCGGAGTGCTGAGTTTAACTGCCAGTTTGACGGCGTGGTGTACGCAACCTTTATCTCCCTTGGCTTTGCGCTTTGGGAGAACATCAAGTATGTACTTCGCTACGGCTTTTCCACCTCACTGATCCGCGCCGTAACCGCGATCCCCGGGCACGCATGCTTCGGTGTCTTCATGGGCGTATGGTATGGTCTTTCCAAGCGCTTTGACCGGCGCGGAAACCGGGCTGCCTCCCTGGTCTGCCGCAGTATGGCGCTTCTCATGCCCGCGCTTCTCCATGGCACCTATGACTATATCGCGACCACGGAGCGCGCACCATATGCCTGGGTCTTTGTGTGCTTTGTCGTCTGCCTGTTCCTGGTCTCCTTCCTGCTGGTGCACTATGCCAGCCGGCATGACCGATATCTCTCATCCTATGGACGCTGATTCCACGAAAGGTGGCTGCTGCATGTTCCGTCGTTTTCTTTCTCTCTTTGCCTGCCTTCTGCTGTTCCCCATGGCCGGTATGGCGCAGGATGCGCCTGCTACCGCCACGGACCTTGCGGAAGAAGCGCACATTGCTCCGGCTTATGTGCTTCTTACACTGCAGAGCGGGTCTTACTGGCTGGCGCTTCCGGATGAAGGCGAGGTCGATATTCCCATCCGCCAGACGCGGGATGACGGGAGTGAAGAAATAAACACGCTGCGTCTGACACCGAAGGGCGTATATATGCTCAGCGCCACATGCGAGAATCAGGACTGTGTCGAGCAGGGCATGGTTTCCATTGAAAACCGTACAGACCGTATTCTTGGGAACATGATCCTGTGCCTGCCCAACGCAGTAGCCGTCGAACTGTTTACGCCGGAGGAAATCCGGGCCATGTATGCATCCAGGGAGGCGCAGCCATGAACCGAACACAGGCGTCCTCCACCGCAGCCAGGATCACGGTTTCCAGTATGCTGCTGGCGGTTATGCTGGTGCTGGGGTATATCGAATCCATGCTGCCCTCTCCCGGCGTACCCGGAATCAAGCTGGGGCTTTCCAATTCTGTTCTGATCTTTGCCGTTTATATGCTGGACATACCCACCGCCTTTATTCTCATGTCTCTGAAAGTGCTGCTTTCAGGCATGATGTTCGGCGGGGTTACCACCATCATCTATGCCTTTTCCGGCGGCCTTGTAAGTCTTACCGCCATGGTTCTGCTACGGCGCATTCCCCGGCTTTCCCCTGTCATTGTCTCCATGGGCGGCGGTATGTTTCACAATATCGGACAGGTGGCCATGGCCATTCTGATCCTGCACACGCCCTCAGCCATGCTGGGGTATCTCGGCATACTGATGCTGGCCGGTCTTCTCAGCGGGTTTCTTACCGGTCTGATCGCGCGACAGGTCATGAAGCATCTGCGCGCTTCCGCGCTCCATCCGCGTGCTGTCCGCCGGCGGGGCACACTGGTCACGGTTCTGGCCGTACTGGTGACAGCCGGTACCCTGCTGTTTGCCTGGCACAGTATGCCGCATCTGTCCGGGAACCGTGTCACCATTGAAGTCATGGACACTGCGCCGCTGCAGGACGCCTCCGCACCGCCGTTCTGAATCGGCCTCTTTTTCGGACATCTGATACAGTATCAGATGTCTTTTTTTGTCTGTAGTCTGGAAAGGCTGCCAATGGCTCCGGCACAGGCAGCGTCCATTTCATGCGCTGCGCCTGCGCACAGGAACTGCGCAAAAAAACGGTTCCCGGAATGAGGAACCGCCAACGTATCCATGTTTACAGGGATCTGTTCACGTCCGATGCCTGTGCTCTGTCCGTGCGAAGCGCAGCATACCATACTTCATCGCAGATGCCCTGATTATTCCTGCCTGCTCCGCGCCAGACGCCTTCCCGAAGCATGCCCGCTTTTTCCATAACGCGTCCGGACTTGGCATTTCGCGCATCATGACACGCCGCTACCCGCCATAGCCCGACCGTGTCAAACAGATAATCCATGACCGCCCGCAGTGCCTCCGGCATGATACCCTGTCCCCAGAACGCTCGGCTCAGGCAGTACCCGATCTCTGCCGCTTCCCTGACTGTATCCAGCCTGACAACCGAAATGTTGCCGATCACATGCCCGGTCTCCCGATGCTCGATCGCCCAGTTGAAGTAATCCATGCCTCCATAGCGGGCAATCCAGTCCTCCAGCAGATGACGCGTGACATCCACGCTCTCATGAGCCGGCCAGGTGAGGTACCGTGTGACTTCCGGATCACAGGCCCAGTTCCGGAACATGTCTTCTGCGTCTTCCCTCTGAAACGGCCGCAGGATCAGCCGCTTCGTTTCCAGTCTCTGCGTACCCGTCAGCGTCATATGCCTGTCTCCTTTGCCATAATGACTTCCAGCGGCTGTTCATATCCAGGAAACGGAAGAATAAATCCGCCGCAGTCTCTGTAGCCCAGTGCCCGGTAAAAGTACTGTGCCGTCTCATCCGCCTGGGTGGATACCATGACAAGAGGAAACCCCTGCATGGCCATATCCTTTTCCCATCGCTCCATCAGCTGCCGGCCGAGGCCCTGACGCTGCCAGCCGTCCCGAATGAACAGAAGGTTACAGAAAGGAATGCTGTCCCAGAACAGCGACCAGCGCAGAATCCCGGTCCTCTGTCCGTCTGCAGACAGTACATATCCCATGCGGTCCCGTACCTTCCGCGCAAACACGTCTGTCGGCAGATGACGATCCAGCGAAAACCAGAATGCCCTGTCCGCTTCCTCAACATAGCGAATATTCGTATCCGGCATGCTTCTCCCTCCCTGAAACCGGTACACACTCCTGCAGGCCTGCAGCGCCGTGTCTTCCGTGCCTTCTGCCCGCATCGGCAGTTCCCAGTATAAGGCGCTTCTATTCGTCCGCAGACAGTGCGGGGACTGACAGCGCCGCTATATCCAGGTCAGCGATATGCAGAATTTCCGCATGCCCGTCCAGTGCCTCATAGATATAGACCAGCGCAAGCGTGGGCACGGCATCCGGGTACACGACGGTTGCCTTGCACAGAAAACAATGGTTCTGTCCGGCCACTGTCTGATGCCCCAGATACGCGATCGGTTCATAACAAACGCCGGTAAGTCCCTCCATAGCCCGGTCAAACAGCTCTTTTTCCATTTCCCCCACGCCCGTATCATCTGCGACGGTCCATCCGCCCAGCAACGGTTGTGCCAGCGCACCGGCTGCACAGAGCATCAGCAGGCATGCCATCAGCACCGCAGTCATCTTTTTCATGGATTCAACCTTCTTTCCTTTATCATACACTGCACTTTGCAGCGGCATATTGTCTGACGAAATCATCCGTCCATGGTTCCATCGGCAGGAAACTTTTTATGGGACTGTCGTTCCTTTAGAGTCTACCACAGTTTTTGACATGCAGGCGCGTTCTGTCACAAAAAACCGGAAAGCACTCCGAGTACGGCTTGCCGGTGTGGCTTTTTCCTCTATGCATTTCATGTGCAGGACACAGCCGCGTGTCCGCTTTCAGCAGACTGTATTTCCTTCTTTCGGAAGCGTTTTTCGGAACGTGCCCGGCATCGCACAGGGCATCCATGCCGGTCAGGTATCCACTGCACACATAAGTCGGCAGCATCCCACCTTTTCCAGCATTCCCATGTGCTTCCCTGCCGTATAGAACAGCGTTTTCCGCATTCCCTGATTACAGGCTTTCCCCTATCCGCTGCCCGGGCGAACCACTCTCATTTCCTTTTCACAAAGACGCCTGCGCACATCCAATCCTGCTCAGGGCACAGGCAAGCCCAGACCTGCGTTACCGTCCGGAAATCTCGGCGGCCCCGTAACCAGGTACTTCACATGCGGCATCATATGCAAAAACCTCCGTTATGATTTTCCTCATTGTCTGTCAGTTCTCTTACTGCCAGGCTTATCATAACGGAGGCCTGTTTACATTCTGTCAGTGTTTTTATGAACGCACGCATAGTACAGACTTTCATTCGTTCCTGCCGCCGGGATTGACATTTTTCCCCCGGCCTTCTTTTCTGCCCAGTACAAAGTAGGCACCGTCCAGGACAGCTACAGCAATCAGAAGAATGCCGACCCAGGTCCATACATTCGTGCCCGTCAGTACCTTGGCAAACAGAAGTGTCGCCAGTATGGCAGAGCATGCAAAGCTGATCGCCATCAGATACCACCAGCGGCGTCTTCCGCGCAGGGCATCAATGGCCATCTGCAGTTTCATGAACGCAGAAACCAGCAGAATCGCACCGTACAGTGTCGTCAGCGTGCCTATAAGCTGCACCATCCACTGCCAGTTGACCAGAGATGCAATGCCCAGCACCAGAAGGCCTGCGCCGGAAGACAGCTTCCAGGTTTTAATCGCTTCCTCCCTTGGCAGGCGGATATACTCATACGTGTGCAGACAGCCCAGAAGCACAAGGAGAATCCCCAGTGCAATCATTACCATACTGGCAAGACCCATGGGATTGATAAGAAGAAGGATGCCCAGTGCCATCTCTGCCACGGCAAGCGCAAGCGATATGCTGATTTTTCGAATCCACTGTTTCATCGGCTCTGATATCCTTTCTGTCATGCCGGATGCTTTTGCGAGCATCCGGCTTATGGAAAAAGCCCCGGTCTGACACCGGGGCTTCCCATTCATTCTGAATTACTGACCACCCGTAAGAAGCGGCATTACATTGCTCAGAACATCCTCCGGCAGCAGCTGCAGCGCTCCCATGAGTGCCATCATGGCATTCTGGCTGATGCTGTTGACCCATTCGCCGAGTGCTTCCTGGTCCATCTCTGCAATGCGGACTGCACCTTCCGATGTCAGAGGCTCAAGCACTTCGCCCTGATAGAACAGAATATTCAGACCAAGCTTCATCGGCATGCTTGTCACGCTGAGTACATTGTCCAGATGCATGCCGACATCGTCACTGTACGCAAGCGATTCACAGCTGAAGCCCGCCTCAGGCGTAGACGCATCCAGCGTAATCGCCATCTTCTGGTCCTCAGTGGGTGTCACTGTCAGAGCCAGATGAACCGGATCTTCCTGCTTGCCGTCATCTACCTTATAGCCGTCCAGGGTCACCTCAACGCTGTCCGAACCTACAGAGACCTGATAGTCGAACTCCACGTCATCGTCCGCATCCACCAGAGAGCTTCCGTAATACAGAAGTTCGGTATCCTCGGTCTTGCGCAGAAGGGATCCCACTGCCTTGGGGTCATCGTCGTATTCCTGTTCGTCCTCTTCCTTGACGTCTACCCGATACAGTAAAGCCACCGGAGAAGAATTATCCTCATCCAGATAAACTTCGACCGTCATGCGTGTTGCATTCTTTTCCACGTCGGCAATCATCTTATCCAGGGCTTCCGTAACCTTCTCCTGCGTTACCCCGCCCAGGCCTTCAATCTTGGAGATGCTGTCCCAGTTGGCCGTTACGTCCTCTTTCACCGCACTGATCAGATTCATGAAATCCGCAGGCTCCATGACAAAGGACAGTCCAACGCCGGCAGGGTCAGCGCCTTCGGGCTGCGTGAACTCTTCCATCGGCTGCAGATTGTTCAAAATCGTGCCGATGACCTCGACCGTCTTTCCGTTGGAAAGATTTTCCATCATAGCATCGTCGATCTGCACGCTGGAAACGATACTCGCCGGCTTAAAGATCTTCTCCAGGTAACCAAACACATCCGTTCCCACTTCGCCCAGCAGCGTTTCCGCTTCCGCCTGGTTCAGTGCCACGGCGCTTTCGCCCAGAAGATTGCTGTATACGACCAGATCGTCACCAGAGAGTGTGGCCTCGGCCAGCGCAGCGCTGCTTCCGTTCACCAGCACCTGCAGCACATACTGCATGATGCCGTCGCTGTTTACTTGCATGCCGCCGTCCAGAGCCACATACTCCAGAATCTGGCTCGCCAGGGTCATTGTCTGATCGGCATCTTCCGGCAGGTCCGTAAGACGCAGCCCGATCTGCAAATGTGCAGCGGTCTCCGTCGCTCCCTCAGCCACGGAAAGCACCGGAACCATCAGCATGACAAGTGCCATGCAAAGAACAAGCATCCGTTTCATATTCATTTCACTCCTCTTTCTCACAATCCAAGACTGTGCTTGATTCCTGTCCATTATGCCATGAATCGTATCCTTTCGCAAGGAATATCCGCTGATTTGTCCTTTTTTCAACATAAAAACCGCATTTATTCTCATGAACGCCCCCGTTTCCTGTCCAGCAGCCCTATCCCAGCTTGACATTCCCCTCCTTATCCCCCACAATGCGCTCATACAAAATCCTGTTTGACGCGCAAGGAGGCATGATCTGTGAAAATTCTCATGATTGGCGGCACCGGGAATATCTCGATGTCCATTACCCGTCTTCTGTCAGACAAAGGGAATGAAGTCGTACTTCTCAACCGGGGAAATCACCCTGTATCGCTCCCGCACGTGCGTTCCCTGACTGCTGACATCCGCGATGAAGCCGGCACGCGCACAGCGCTTGGCGATGAAACCTTTGATGCAGTGGCCGACTTTATCTGTTTTACTCCTGACCAGGCGGAAACCGATATCCGTCTGTTTTCCGGACGTACCCGGCAGTTTATCTTTATCTCCTCCGCCTCTGCCTACCGCAAGCCCCTGGGGCATGTGATGATTTCCGAGTCCACGCCCCTGCATAACCCGTACTGGCTTTACTCCCGCAATAAGCAGGCGTGTGAAGAGCTCTTCATGAAAGCCTGGCGGGAAAACGGGTTCCCCATTACCATTGTACGCCCCTCGCACACTTTCTCCGACAGCACCCTGCCAGTCCCCATCCATGGCGATAAAGGCTCCTGGCAGATCGTGCGGCGCATGCTGGACCACAAGCCGGTCCCTGTATGCGGCGACGGCGAATCCCTGTGGGCCGTGCTCTCATCAGACGAGTTTGCCCGGGCCTTTGTCGGTCTGCTCGGACATATCGGCGCCATTGGCGAAGCCGTGCACATCACAGGCGAGGAACTGCTCACCTGGAACCAGATCCTTCGCACGACCGCCCTGGCCTTCGGCGGAACGTATATTCCCTGCTATGTACCCTCTTCCCTGCTGGCACGCACCCGGCTGTATGACTATACGGGCGCCATGATCGGCGATAAGTCCAACAGTGTCATGTTCGACACCCGCAAGCTGCACCGCCTCAACCCTGCCTATCATCAGGAGGAAACATTCCATCAGGCGATTGCGCGTACAGCGGCACATTTCCGCCGTGATCCGGACATTATGACACTCGATCCCGCCTTTGACGCGTTCTGCGACAAGCTGTGCGTGCTGATGGAGGAAACCGGCAAAGCCATTGAAGCACTCACCTGATCCCGGAAAGACTCCCGCCTTTCAGGCGCTTCCTCTGAAGCATAAAAGCGGCTGGCACAGATCATTCCGATCCTGCCGGCCGCTTTCCCTTCCGATAACCCGCATCATCCGTCCCACGCGGCAGCAGCGCATGGCCGGAGGCTTACCTTGTCAGCGCGTCGTTTTCCATAAACCCGCGTATGACCTTGCCTTTGGCTCTGTACTGCACATAGCACATCCGGTCCATGGCATACAGCACGGTTACCTCTGCATTCCCGGGAACCGACGCAGCCGTTCCCGACAGATACCAGGGGTCATCCCAGAGCACTGCTTTAAGGCGCGTTTTTCCGCTTTCCCTGGAAAAGGCAGCCTCCGGAAGATAATCCCACACTGTCCCCAGCCATCTGCTGTCTTCCTTTTTCACCCAGCCCAGGCGATATCTGCTATGGCCGATCTCATAGACCACACAGGCCCATTCCCCTTCCCGGCCAAGGACTGCAAGGGGACCTTTCAGAGATACGGCAGCCTTTCCCTTACCTGCGTGCGGTGCTGCCTTATCCGGAGCCGTATAGACGGAAAGCATCTCCGCCTGGCCCGGAAGCGCATAAAGCGGGGCCATGCTGCCCAGACCCAGCACCGGATCCATCAGGCCCTCACCAATATACATTTCCCACAATGCCGGTCTGAAATCCTGGAAAGCATTGCCTGTCTCGCTCTCCCACACCCATATGTCCCAGGAAGAAAACCTGTCGGCCCTCCGGTCGAGTGTACCCTGCCAGAAAAACCGGCTGTCATCGGCGGAAAGGCTGCTGTGGGTAAACAGCACCGCATCATTCAAGACTTCCGCGTCGATTCCCAGACTCTGTGCGCAGTATGTATCCACCACCCACCAATCCCCGTCTCTGGAAAGTTCAATGTATACATCCGGG
This sequence comes from uncultured Eubacteriales bacterium, assembly GCA_902764915.1. GTDB lineage: Bacteria > Bacillota > Clostridia > Christensenellales > Aristaeellaceae > UBA2943. The sequence continues at coordinate 30,723 of CACWXY010000005.1, forward strand.
GTTTCATCCCCTCCGATTATACGCACGACATCCTTCTGAAGACGTATGCCGCGGCCGGTCTGCTTTTCAATGCGCCCCTGCATGCAGTCCATCTGCAGCGGACAGTCCGTGCGCGGTATCAAGTCTTCCGTCTCCCATGCGCATGTCCATGCGTCCCCGGTTTTCTTCTCACAGACAAGCTTATGCCGGCAGCAGTCCTTATAGAGCGTGAATCGTTCCTCCCCTGTCACCAGAACCGTGCTCTCTGCCTCCCACTGTCCCCTGCGCTCCCCCGGAAGCGCATCAATGGCGCCTTCCAGAAGCACTGTGTCCATCCTGCAGGCACCCTCACACGTGACCAGCGGCTTCTCATAGCCTGGCATCCGTCCGCCGCCCGGGAGCGCCTGCTCCGTCAGCGGAAAAACATACCGGATCTGCCCCCATGCATCCTGCATGTCGACAGTAAGCTCTGTCAGCGTTTCCCTGGCACGCACGGTCTCCAGAACCATTCCATCCGCCTTGCGTGTCTTTTCATAGACAACTGTACCCGTCGTTCCGCCCCAGTCATAGGTCTGTCCGTTGGACAGGCGGGTTTCCAGACGGTCCGGTGCGCCATTTTCCTGCTCCCAGCGTTTGGAGTAAACCACGGTTTCTCCCTGTTCCTCCCGTTCTACATCCGCACATGTCAGTGTCCATGCATGTAATGTGCCGTCGAAGGGCAGCAGATTCCCTGCAATCACCAGCTGATTGGGCAGTGCCCCGCAGACCTCACGGTAAAGCGCCAGGGGCTCTGTGCGGGAAAGCCGCTGCAGGTTATCCTGCACCGCGGCTCGCATTTCCTTTTCCCGCTCCTCCGCCTTGTCATCCGCGTAAAACTTTTTCTCGATGGCGGAAGGAAAGATGCCAGGGAGCTCGCTGTAATCCTCGATCTCCAGAAAGTCCTCCAGCTGCCACTGCGCATTCAGGCGATGAAAGCGCACTGCGCAGGGCCCGCTCCAGCCCGTCATTTCCACACAGGCCCCGTTCATAAATCCATACCGGGCGGCCACTGCTGAAAGGTATACCGTCAGATGATCGTTCTCCTGCTCCGCACCCAGTACAGTGTGTGCCTCTGCGCCAAAGGCTCCGATATCCTGACTGACACTGAGAAGCAGCACTTCATGAAGAATATCCTCCGGAATTTCTTCCGCACAGACCGCCTCCGCAGGCAGAAACAGCAGAAGCACGATCATCAGCATAAGACATATACGCATTGTATCCCGCCCCTTTCCTCTTCATTTCAACGTACCACCTGCTGCATTTCATGCCAGCTGCGTGTAACAATCCCGTCATAAGCCTCTGTTCTTCCCGGAACCGTGCACATGCCGCAGACTTTTCACAGTAGAGTAAAGCCCCTTCCGCTGTATGCTCACTGCCATACAGCGGAAGGGGCGTAGCAAAATCTTCGCGATGCGTATCGCTTTCCCGGCTTTCCTTATTCAGGCTTCCAGCTCTTCAAACCGCCGGCACCAGGTATACTTGGAAATCGCGCTCTGGACAGCATTGGCACAGTAGGTGTTCAGGATATCCCGGATATAAGGGGGAAGCAAGCGGTTGTACTTGACTTCCAGTATCATCAGGTTATGGTCAAACGGCGAAATGGTCGGCACATGCGGATCAAAAAGATCCGTGGAAAGCATGCCGGTGCGCAGCTGCTTGTCAAAGGTAATGCGCACTTCCTCCGCCGGATGCAGATAGGCTTCCCGCACATAGTCCACCAGTACTACCGGACGAAGAAGATGAATCGTCATCTCCCGGTACACATCGCCCAGAAGACCCGAACGCGTATTTTCCAGGCCCGTCGGATCCCCTGCAATAAGCTGCTCGCACAGGTCCCGGGGAATGGAAATGGAACGCTTGGAGATCAGTGTCCCGATCTTGGTCTTGCACTCCATTTTGATGACCTTATCGGAAAAATTGTAGATGCGGATACGGTACTTGTCGCGGTTCTGCACCCCATCATACTTATCCATCAGCGCATCATTGAAGACCGTATCAAAATACAGGGACCGTATATGATACTCATTCTTCTCATCCCCATTGGGATCCCGCTGCAGAACATTGTCCAGCGCCTTTCCCAGAAGGAAATGCTGCGTATCATTGATATAGAATTTCAGTTCATGCCGAAGCGGCAGTGTGCTTGCCATCGGGTCAGGCCTCCTTTCCCGCCTGCTCAGGCACCCGCTTCAGTCTGGCAGGCAACCAGTGTCGCATCATAAACGCCCTCAATATTGAGCATGCCCGCCACCAGGTCCTGCTTGTTATCCAGCCGCACTTCCACAGTCATCTCAGCCCCGGAGCGCGTCACAGTCTTGGAACGCAGACGGCGGTACTTGATCATCCGGCGCAGCTGCTCAGAGATGTCATACTCTACCGAAGGCTCATAGTGCACCACCAGAAGATAGGTATTCGGATTCTGGAACTTGATGAATGTCAGAAGGAACAGGATCAGCGCAATGCCCAGCGCCACGCATACGGCAATGACATAGAGTTCCGCACCGAGCAGTATGCCCATTGTCAGCGCCCAGAACATGTACGCCGTATCCATGGGTTCCTTGACTGCCGTACGGAAACGCACAATGGAAAGCGCGCCTACCATGCCCATGGACAGAGAAATATCGCTCTTGATGCACATGACAACCGGTGTGGTAATGAGCGTCAGCATAATCAGGGTAAGGGAAAAGTTCGGGCTGTAGAGCACACCGCGGTAGCACTTTTTATATGTAAAGGCCACCACGAGGCCCACCACAAAGCCCATGACAAGCGCAAGGACAACCTTGGCCGGCGTCAGAGCCGCAAACTGTTCCGAAAAATACTGGGACAGCGAAGCATCCGACTTGAGAATGGATTGGGCACTGATGGTATCCAGTAATGCGAGATGTTCCATGGTATGTTTCCTTCCTTTCTATTCATCAGACAGCGTCGGCCGGGATCTCCGGCTGCGCACCGAAATATTCCAGCATCTCATCGTTGCTCAGCGAAAACGTTTCCTGAATATATCCCCACAGCAGATTCGGACGCTTGCGCACTGTATTGCGCAGTCTCTCCACGCGCTTTTCCCAGTAGCGGTAGGCGCCGTCTGCCGTCACAGGCACTTCACTGATAACGAACTGGTCGTTCTCTTCGCCCCAGCGCTCCCAGTGCAGGGACATTTCCGGTGTGATCTGCTCCACCAACGGCTCCAGCACTTTCAGCATGTTCTCTGTCGTCAGTGTCTGGAAAATATCGCCCAGTTTTCGCAGGAACTTATCCTTATACTCCGGTACCGTGAGCAGTTTCAGAAGAATGGTATTATTGATCTTCTGCTGTCCCATGCCGGCTGTCTTGGTATAGGACCAGGGGCTGTTGAAGGATGACACGAACAGGCCGTAGTCAGCGTCATACCAGATCCATTTCCATTTCGCGCCTTCCTCCGGCGTGCGGTACCAGCGGATATTGCCGATATCGGAGTTGCCGACAAACATCTCCATGGCAATGTATTCGAAGTAATTGTCCACATCCACCCGGTCCAGAATATACTGCAGGTCCTCCGGATTCTTGTCCGGGGAAGAGTCCTTGATATGGCTGACCATATTCCGGTACTCCCGCCGGGCATCCTGGGACCCGCTCTTGAGCGTTCCGTTGCCCTGCAGAATCGTGATCTTGTCGGCCTGGTCCATGGGAAGGCCTTCGAACTGTGCAATGAAATACTTGTCCACACGCTCGCGCATGTTCATGTGTCCCCAGTACACGCCGTCCAGGTAGACGACTACCGGATTCCACGCCTGATGAATCAGCGTCGAACCGTAATAGTCCAGAAGCCTGGACTCAAACCCGTCCAGCAGGCGGGTAAACATGGAGTCATTGCCGGAATTGCGCAGTACAAAGGATTTATAGTAGGTATAAGGCCGGTCCGCAAACAGCGCTGCCGGGAAATACTTGCTCCCGTACAGCGACTTGGCGCGGAACTTCATGGACTTCTGCGGCATATCCAGCGAATAGTCGCCCATGAGCTTAAACTCCGCGTCCTGGTTCAGGATGACCTCCCCGTCAAGACCGTAGTACTCCACATGCACCGGCTGCGGAAGCCCATTGGTCTTTACCTCACGATAGATCGTATTGGGGAACGGCAGTACGCCTGGTTCCTTGACCACGTTATCGCCCACCGTAAGCATGCCATGCTCCGCATTATAGAGGATATCCGGGTCGGTCACCACCGACACAATCGGCAGCGTATGGTAGGTATTGATGAAATAGCTTCCCGTGATTACATTGGAAGGCTGATACATGCTGTTGTCCGGGAATGCCCGGGCCCGCAGCACGGTGGTAAAGTTCAGTTCCAGTGTTTCCCCATGGTACACGGTTGAAGCTCTCGTGGGCGTGGACCCGTCCATGGTATAGGTCACCACCGTACCCGCCGGTACTGTAAAACCCGTCTGCACGGTCTGGTAGTGAAGCCCGGGTGCCACAAGAAAGTCCGGATCCTCCGCATACCCCAGGAACCCGTCATTTCCATTCATCTGCCCGGGGGTTGGCGAGCTATAATAAAAAAAACCGGAAATCCCCAGGGATCGGCCATAGGAGACATCGGTCGGAATCAGCGGCAATACCAGCTTGTCCAGTACATGACCGGAAGGATCACTGAAGCATACAACCTCTCCGCCGGCTCGCAGAAGCTTAAAATCGGCATGCAGTCCATCGGATGCCTGGGTATCGCGGTCACAGAAAATGACCTTGAACTCCCCGGGAGCGATCGAGGTTCCCTCCGGAAACTGCCATTTGCGCGCACGCTTGATATCGTCCGAAAGACCGTAACCGCTCAGGTCCACGGTGGAGGTGGAGCCGTTGTACAGCTCCACCCAGTCCACCAGCGGACTGTCCGTATAGACACTGGTCGCATCATTGCTGGCCATGACCTCAGAGATGATCACGCCGCTTGTATTGCGCCTGCGCATCTCCAGGTCCGCCCCTGCCTCATCCGCATTGTCCCGTCCGGGGGTAGCCAGCGAATGCACGGAGAACACGCCGTTTTCGTTGCGCGCATAGCTCGTGTCCACCGGCAGATTGTCAATCGTCACGCGGTCCACCAGATGCCCGTATCCGTCCGAAAGCACCACGTTATCATGCTCTGCACTGATGCCGAAGTTCGTATGCGGTATGGCGGTGGGATCATCCCTGCGATCCTTGCCGGAACAGAACACCAGATAATACCCGTGCGGCGCAACCACCGCATTCTGCGGGAACCGCCACTTGAGCGGCTTGGCCTCATTGTCCGACAGCGCATAATTGTCAAGGCTGACCGGCTGATCCGTGGTATTGTACAGCTCCACCCAGTCGGCGTATTCTCCGTCCTCATCCGGAAGCCCACTGCGCGCGCTGGCCATCACTTCATTGATGATCAGGGCACCGGCTGTAGCCAGAGTGGCATTGCGGTAAGCCTGATGCCCTTCCGCGGTGTTCTCATAGCCCGGGCTGAAGTCGTCCGTCTCCTGGTAGCTTCCGTCATCCATCAGCGCCCAGCTTCGGTCACTGGACAGGATCCGGAAAGTCACCGAATCAATCTGGAAGGCGTTGGGATCAAACAGATACACGCTCTCGCCCACCGAGGACAGTTTAAAGCGCGCATGCAGCGGTCTCCCGCTGTCCACCTGGTTGGTATTGTCACAGAATACAATCACCCGTCCGCCGCTTCCCAGTTCCATACTGGGAAAGAGAAACTTGATGGACGTCTCATTGTCGGAAAGCCCCACACCCTTGAGATTGATGCTGTGATCGGAGCTGTTCCAGATTTCAATCCAGTCCGGATAGTTGCCGTTCTCATCGGGAACAGAGGTATGATTGCTGGCCATGGCCTCCGAAATCCGAAGACCGATATATCGTTCGTCGCGCAGTCCGCCTTCTGCCACCAGCCCATCCTCGGAGCCTGTGGTATAGACCGCTCGCTGCAAGGGTTCCAGAGGCGAAATCACCACGAGAATGCCCAGAAGAATGATGCCCAGTATGGCAAAGAACAAAAGCTGCGCGCGGTTTTTCTTCTTGGCCTTCTCAACCTCCGGGTTTGGCTGCGCCTGATGCCTGGCAGCCCTTCTCCCTGTCGGGTTTTGTGACATGCTTTCGTTTCCTTTCTCTCCTGTCTGTATCAGGCAGTCGTTCCCGGGCATTGTAGCACAAGCCAAAAAGGAGTGACAAGTGATCCGCCAACTTCTCCTGGCATCATGGACTGCATAATCCCGCATGCACGCAAAAAACCGGACAGTTTCCTGCCCGGCAAAACCCTGATTGTTACAGACCCAGTGCAGCCTTCAGCTGTTCCTTGGGCTGAACGCCCACGGTACGCGCAGCCACTTCACCGTTCTTAAAGAGCATGACGCAGGGGATGCTGCTAATGTTGAAACGCTGTGCCAGTTCCATCTCTTCATCCACATTGACCTTGCCTACGACAATACTGTCGTCTTCTTCGCTGATGGCATCCACAATGGGGCTCAGCATACGGCACGGTCCGCACCAGGATGCCCAGAAATCCACAAGAACCGGCTTTTCGCTTCCCACGACTTCCTGTTCAAAATTTGCTTCGGTAATCACTTTCACTGCCATATTCGTATCCTCCGCTATTCGATATCACTCAGAATCATTTCCTGATTCCGCATCCAGTATTTTATACAGCACGCGGTGAAGAAACAAGGCCTCCTCAGGCGTCAGCTGCACGCACTGTCCCACCTGCAGGGGAATCATGCGGCATGCATCCTTCAGCGCGCTCCCTTTTTCAGTCAGGTTCAGGATGACTACACGCTCATCCGCCGCGTGGCGGGAACGGACCAGATAGCCTTCCGTCTCCAGTTTCTTGAGAACGGGTGTCAGTGTGCCGCTGTCCAGGTGCAGCATATGGCACAGATCCCGTACGGATATCTCCCGCTTCTCCCAGAGCACCAGAAACACGATGTACTGCGTATAGGTCAGTCCCAGCGGCTTCAGATACGGCGTATAGGAAGCAACGATCTGCCGCGCTGCGGCATAGAGCGGGAAACAGAGCTGGTTATTCAGTTTCAGGGCTTCCTCCATCTGTTCTGCTTCCGTCATGTCCTGTCCCTTCCTTTGCTTCCCTTACAGAAGACTTTCCACGCACTTGCGGACTTCCTTCATGTCCGCGGTAGGCTCAAAGCGTGCCACCACATTGCCTGCACGGTCGCAGACAAACTTGGTGAAGTTCCACTTGATGTTGGGGTTGTTCTTGTAGTCCTTGTCCAGCTTCTTGAGCATCACGCTCATGGCCAGCGCGGCGGGACTGTGTCCAAAGCCCTCAAAGCCCTTCTGGGACTTGAGATAAGTGTACAGCGGCAGTTCATTTTCGCCGTTTACATCGCTCTTGTGCATCTGCGGGAACTGGGTGTTGTACTTCAGCGTGCAGAATTCGTGGATTTCGTCATCCGTTCCAGGCGTCTGGCCTGCAAACTGATTGCAGGGCACGTCCAGGATTTCCAGTCCACGGTCATGGAAGCTCTCATACATGTCCTCCAGATCCTTGTACTGGGGTGTAAAACCGCAGCCTGTAGCGGTGTTGACAATCAGAAGAACCTTGCCTTCATAATCCCTGAGCGATTTTTCCTGTCCTTTGGTATCCGGTACCGAGTAATCATAGAGCTGCATGATCGCTCCTCCTTTTCACAATATTTGCATTTGATCCAATTCGATTGGATCAAATCGAATTATAGAGGTTTTCCCTGCGCTGTCAAGTGGTTTTTTCAGAAAAGCGCAGATTTCTTTCCGGGCCTGCCGCACGCCCTTGAAAAAAAGAGACCGGAAACCTGTCTCTTCACAGTTCCCGGTCTCTTTTGCATCCTCTTTCACGGTCCGGCTGATCATCGGCTGTCCGTACGTCAGCCGCTTTCTTCAGGTTTCGTCCGGAGATGCCGCAGTCTCTCCACCACAGGCAGAGGGCAGGGCATGGAGCGGCTTGAAAAGCCTTGCACTCCAGAATGTCATGCCCATTTCTTCCAGGTAAAAGTGCAGGATCGCCTTTCCATTTCTGCTTGCCGCAGTGAGCGTGAGAAATGACGCTTCGTCCAGGACCGCCTGTTCCGCGTACTGGAACAGCTGTGCCCCAACACCCTGTCCGCGAAAGGCAGGACACACATACAGTTCATCGACTTCAAACACCGTCTCTCCCTGCGGTATCATGGAGCTCGGCTTGTCTGTCTTTTCCCCATGGCCCAGAAGATATCCGATGATCTGTGCGCCGCTGCACGCAGTAAAAATGCGTTTTCCCGCAATATCCGTCTCCGCATTCTTCCGATATCCATGGCAGCTGTTTTCCTTCTCCCAGTCTTCCGACATCCGAAGCAGCTCATCTGTCACTTCCGGCGTGAGCGCCGTTTCTCTGATTCCGATCCGTGCCTTCGTCTTCACAGGGTTTGCCCGCCTTTCCTCGATCACCGGTGCGTTTCCCACACCCATTCTTCATTGCCCCTCTTTTTCAGTGCAGGACATATATGCGGATGCATCGGGCCCCAGCCGCAGTGTGGACAGCTGACGCATTTCACATAGTCCCCGCCGTACAGAATGGCTTCTGCAAAAGCCGGATCCGCGAGAACGCCGCATGCCAGATCCACCGTGTCAGTCAGATCATTTTCCAGAAGATACCGGACCTGTGCCGGTGTGCGGATGCCATTGACCAGGGATACCGGCACCCGTCCCCGGAAGTGTGCATGGAAAGCAACTCCCAGCGCCGCCACACGGTTATAGGGAAGGCTTTCATCATGGGGCAGTGTACGGATGTCCTCAATGCCATTGGAAACCTGCAGATAATCGCATCCCGCTCTGACATAGCATTCCCCCGTACCCAGGCTTTCCTCCACCGTCGGATCATATCCGGAAATGCGCACAGAAATGATGAAATCCTCTCCGCAAGCCTCCCGGATTCCCCGGATGATTTCCGAGCCGAACCACGCTCTGTTTTCCGTATTTCCGCCGTATTCATCCGTCCGCTGATTGACGCGGGAAGCAAAGTCATTGATCAGATAGGAATGACAGCCATGCAGCTGCACACCGTCATATCCTGCCTCCTTTGCGCGAACAGCAGCGTCCACAAAGCATCGCTGAATCCGGTGAATCTCCTCTTTCGACAGTTCCTCCGCCATGCGCTCCTCCCCGCGCACGTTCCACTTGACAGCGGAAGGCGATGTCAGACGCCCGCAGTCAGGATGCGTGCCCAGTCCGCCGTAATGGATCTGCGGCAGAATCAGCACATCATAAGGCCGGCATGCCTCCACAATTTTCCGGTGTCCTTCGATCTGCGCATCATTCCACAGCCCCAGCTGGGAAGGGAACAGACGTCCCTCCGGCGATACTGCCGTAGCCTCCACGCAGACCAAGCCGCAGCCATGCCTGGCGCGCATCGCGTAATGCTGCACGAAAAAGTCAGTCACCATACCGTCTGTGCCCGCATTGAATTTCACTGTCGGCGCCATGGTCACCCGGTTCTTGCATTCCTTTTGCCCTATGCGGATCGGCATATCCGGTGTTGTCATTGTCTGTTCTCCTTTCATTGTCTTGCGGAATACATCCGTCGTTCTCTCCGTTTTTCTCTTGTCTCGCTATCCATCGGATTGGCAGCGGGCACCTGAAAGATATGCCCTGCTTCCAAGCGCGCAGCCCACTTCTTCGTCGGGATTACTGCCATTGAATCATAAAGGATCATTGTGCAGTCAGCAACCATAGCGGCAGATACCCGGACCGCTGCACACGCCCGGACACGGCATCCGGTTTGACATTCCCATGGTCTGTTGTTAGTATAGCATCTGACATGCACCAGCGAACGGATCATGCCTTCCGCATTATTACAGACAAGCACATGACGCCGCGATTTCCATCGACTGTCTCTGTCTTCCCCTGGGGAAAGACTGTGGGGTTCCTATGCGGTGGATCGTTACTGTGGGCACAGGCATTCGGGCCCTGTGTTCCAAAGATGCGCATCTTCCGGAGATAGCCCGGCGCTATTCCATTCCCGCTGTCTCTACGGACTTTGTGCAGATGCCGGAAGATGACTGCATGGATGCGGTGGATATCATCACGCCTCCAGCCTTCCATGAAGGCATGATTCTCTCCGCAGTGCAGGCTGGAAAGGATATCCTCTGTGAAAAGCCGCTCACAGGCTGCATATCCCGGCGAATTCATCGGATGGATTCCCGCTGTCTCGGAAACATATGCTGGAAGAGTCCATGTACTGCCATGCAGAAATGTGCCATGTGCCATTCCGCCAGGGCTGCCGCCTGCTGCGCTCTGTCTCAAGGATATCCCACCTGGGGCGACGGACGTACGCTGCTCCTGGGCACAAAGGAAACCATGGACATCCGCCAATATCTGGATGTCGGTCATGACAGCAGCCCCTTCCCGGAACAGAGCGGATCATCCCCTGCGATACGCTGATTCTCTCCGTCGGCCTGATCCCGGAATGCGAACTGGCCCGTGATGCCGGGATTGCCTTTTCCCCCGGCAGCGATCTCATGGAACTGGATGCCGGGCTGCAGACGAGTATCCCCGGCATATTCGCCACCGGCAATGTCGCCTATGTGCATGACCTGGTAGACAATGTGGTCCGGGAAGCCGCAGCCGTGGCAGGCAATGCAGTCTCCTTCCTGCAGGGAACGGCGCCTCAGGCAGTGCCGCGCTTCAGTCTTCAGAAGGACCCGGCAGAGACAGTCGCGTCCGACCCGCACACCCAGCGTTTTCCCTGTGTGGTCTGTCCCAACAGCTGCCTTCTGACCGTGCATCTTGATGCTGCCGGACAGATTGCGGAGATTTCCGGACACCGCTGCCGGCGGGGTAAAGCCTTTGCCCGGCAGGAAATCCTGGATCCGCACCGCACGCTTACAGGGAACATTGCCGTAAAATTCCTGAACTGACACGCGCACTGCAGAGCATGACGCTTACCGCACCTGTGCATACGGGACAGATCGCCTGTTCCCATGTGACAGGACTGGACTGCGATCTTATCGTGACAAGGGATATCCCCAAGGAGGACAAGCAATGAACCGACCTTATCGCTTTATTCTCGTAGGCGCCGGCTGGCGTGCCGGCTTCTTCATGCGCACGGCACAGTGGATGCCCGAGCGCTTTACCATGCTGGGTGTTGTATGTGCCAGCCCCCGAAGCGAAGCCGCTGCCCGGGACGAATGGCACACCCGCGTCTTCTCCAGTATTGCCGAGGCCGCGGCGGAAAAACCGGATTTTCTCATTGCCGCCATTCCCGCAGACGCGATCCATGCCATTGCCGTGGAGTGCATGCAATATCATCTCCCCGTAATGTTTGAAACCTTTCTGGCAAAGAGTGTCGAAGAACTGCAGGCACTTTATCAGGACACCGGGCATGCCCCGATTCTTGTGGCCGAACAGTATCCCTTCCAGCCCATGCATGCTGCACGGATCCGGATCGCGAACTCCGGTGCGCTGGGGAAAGCGTACCATGCCCGGGTGTCCTTTGTGCAGAACTATCATACGCTGGCCGTGCTCAGACGTCTTCTGAACGTCTCCATGGAACGCCCCCTGGTGCATGGCTTCCGGCAGCAGTTTCAGCGTGCCGCCGGTCCCACGCGTGCCGGTGATCCCACAAGCGATGCACTGCAGGATGTGTCCGAAGAATTCTTCCTCCTTGACTATGGCGACAGAGTGGCCATAGGAGATTACGAGAGCATGCAGCAGCGCTCCTGGTTCCGTACGCCGACCATACTCGTGCGCGCAGAACGCGGTGAAATCGTGGGTGAAAAAGTGACCCGGCTCAAGGATCGTATGACTCCGTATACCTATGATCTGCGGCGCGTCCAGACCGGGCTTGCCGGAAACCTGGAAGGCTTCAGTCTTCGCGGCATCATGGCCGGCGACCAATGGCTGTATGAGAATCCCTATTATCCGATGCGGCTGGCCGATGACGAGATCGCAGTCGCCTGCTGCATGGACGGCATGGCTGCATTCCTTGCGGGAGAAAAGCCCTTCTACGCACTGCGGGAAGCGCTGCAGGATCAGTACATAAGCCTTCTCATCCAGCAGTCCATTCAGGAAGGCCGGCCCATTCAGGCTGAAAAACAGCCGTGGCAGTCGGACTGATGCCATCTGTGCCTGGCCTGTGATCTCCCTGTGCTGTCTGAGAAAAACGGTAAGGCAGGGAAAGCCATCTTTCATGAATATGTCACAACGCAAAACGAACGGAACCCGCCAGGGAATCCGTTCGTTCTGCGTTTTTTTTCAGCAGTCTGTCCATCGTCATCTGCCTGTGCCGCTCCTTTTCAGAGCCCGGCAGACTGTCACATTGTGTTTCCTCGCCTCAGCCCAGCTTCCGGGAAAAATCCGCCAGTACTTCGGAGATCCTGATCTGCTGCGGGCATACCTGCTCACAGCTGCGGCACTGCAGACAGGCAGAGGGCTTTTTATCCGCCGGCAGGGCGCTGAGCGCCATCGGCGCAATAAACCCGCCGCCGGTATAGGCATGCTCATTGTACAGGGACAGAAGATGCGGGATGTCCAGGCTCATCGGGCAGTGGCTGACACAGTAATGGCATCCTGTACAGGGTACTGTACCTACAGACAGCATGCGCCCGGCCACATCCATCAGCGCTTGCATTTCCTCATCATTCAGCTTTCTGTCTTCCGCAAAGGTGGCCAGATTTTTCTTAAGCTGTGCCTCATCAGACATGCCTGACAGAACAACCGTTACCTCAGGAATGCTCTGCAGGAAGCGAAATGCCCATGCCGGGATCTCTTCCTCAGGCCGCAATGCTTTCAGTGCCATTTCATTCTCCTGCGAAAGCCTTGCCAGCTTCCCGCCCCGAAGCGGCTCCATGACCCACACCGGCATCTTCCATTCCTTCAGCAGTTCCACCTTTTCTCTGCCGTGCTGGAATGTCCAGTCCAGATAATTCAGCTGCAGCTGGCAGAATTCCATATCCTTGCCATATGCTTCCAGGAAGCGTCTGAGCACCGGCATATCCCCATGACACGAAAAGCCCAGATGCCTGATCCGTCCGTTCCTCTTCTGCTCCATCAGATAACGGTAGATCCCGTATTTTTCATCATCCAGATATGCGTCAATGTTCATCTCACAGACATTATGGAACAGATAGAAATCAAAGTATGTCACATTCAGCTTTTTCAGCTGTGCTTCAAAGATTTCCTCCACTTTTCCCCAGTTGGCAGGGTCATATCCGGGAAACTTGGTCGCCAGGAAAAAGCTGTCCCGGGGATAGCGGGCCAGCGCTTTTCCCATGACACGTTCGGAGTTTTCCCCATGATAGCCCCAGGCCGTATCGTAGTAGTTGATACCACCGCGCATGGCAGTGTCCACCATCTGCAGCGCAGCCGCCTCGTCAATACGGCTGTCATTTCCGTCCAGTATCGGCAGACGCATTGCGCCAAAGCCCAGTGCTGAAAGCCTGCAGTCCTGAAAAGTACGGTAAATCATGTTGCTGCCTCCTTGCTGTCTCCCTTTTTTCGCCTGCGGTGCATCCATCGGATGCGCCTGTCATCTGCGTAGTATGCATGTTCTCCCTGACAGTATATGCTTCTGTCGTCGTCTTTGCCAATGGTTATCTCGCATATCATGATATTCCTTTATATCATATCATGGAATGCTTTGCGCTGTCCATTCCCGATCGCAATCTCCTGCGAAAGAATGCTGAAGAAAAACCCTGTCCCAGCGGACAGGGCTGTATGCCGGAAAACCATCGGCTGCCACGACAGACAGAAGGCCTCTGCATGGCCGCAGGAGCTGGCGTTCCGTGCCTTTCACCACAGAAGCGCACTGCCGCTGATGAGCAGCGGTATGGTCAGAATCGAAAACAGCGTTGATACAATCACTGTTTCCACCGCATACGGATAATCCTTGTCATGGAGCTGTGCATAGACCGCCACATTGGACCCTACCGGGCAGGCAATGGAAAGAAGCAGCGCCAGCTTCATGTCATGCAGCGAGGCCGGCACCATCGTCAGCAGCAGAAGTGACAGAAGCGGAATCACCACCAGCCGGACAAGGGATACCATATACACCGAACGCCGGCGCAGCATATGCGGAATATCCGTCTGTGCCAGATAGATCCCCACCGTAAACATCGCAAGCGGTGTGTTCAGTCCGGCAACCGTGGAAAGACAGCCACTCACGACCTTGGGAAGCGGAAGCTGCGTAAAAAACAGGAACAGGCCGATCAGAATCGCAATAATAAACGGTGCCTTCATCAGTTTTTTCAGCTGCAGTCCCTGGCGGATCGGCTGACCCGTGAGAATTGACACACCATACGTCCACTGTCCGATATTGAGGAAGGCCACAAAGCTCGCCACATAAAACACGGCGCCCTGCCCTACAGAGGCAAGGATCAGCGGAATCCCGAAGAACCCGGGATTGGAGAATGCGCCGGCAAATGCCGCTATAGGATCTCTGCGGAAGAACAGGCGTGCAATGAGAATCGACAGGAGCAGCAGTACCGCCGCGCATACCGCGCTGTAGAGGATGCCCAGCATATGCTCGGGCGTGCGTTCCACCAGAAAGCCATTGATAATCACCGCCGGCAGCGCCAGATAAATCAGGATATTTCCCAGGGCCTTGCTCCCCTCCTGGGAAATCTTTTTCGTCCGAAACAGTACATACCCCATTCCTGCCAGCACAAACATCTGCAGGATCTGGCGCACCAGTATCATGGCTATATCCATAGGTTTTTCCTCTTGTCCTCTTTTTGAAGCAGTCAGATGCTTTGCACCGCGCATGAAATCCTTCAGGCCGTTTTTTCTGCTGCATCATTATGCCTTTTTGGCATCCGCTGTCCATTGTATGTCCCAGCGCCAAAAGATGCAATGTACAGGCACAGCTGCCTCTGGAAGATACTGACTTTTCCCTCTTCTGGTCTGTTCTTTGCATATCCCCTGCAGGTATCGTACAATACATACGATTTTATTGGAAACGAGTGATACGATGGCAGACTCTGAAAGGCCTGAACGGCTTACCAAAACGATTGATCTGGATGACCTGGGTTTTCCTTCACTGATGGCAGAAGCGCGGCATTCCTTCGATACTGTGGAATTCGGACCGGAACGCCGTTCCTATCACGGACCGACATTCCAGATCAAGGTAAGTCCTAGGAAAATCTATACTGTGAGTCTGGGGCATGTGCCGCGAAAATGGGATGAGGATTGGAACCCATTGCGCATGTCATGCACCTGCTGCAGAGGTTTCTGCATTCATATTGCGATGGCTCTTCTGCAGTATGAGAAGCTTCATGGTCCTATCGTACTGACAGAGCCGGACAATCTCTATGCCAAGCGCTACGAAAGCTGGGAAAAGGAAAAATACTGGAACCAGCTTGGCAGCATCCCGGCAGATATGCACTCCGTCACCGCCGCATGGCCGGATGTGCAGGGCATCATGTTTTATGATATCAAGGCCGCAGCGGAAGACATGCAGACCAATGCATACTTTGTAAGGCGTGCTGAGGATGTCTATCAACAGAACGGTCTGCAGAATCCGGAGAAGCGCGCGTCGCTTCTGTGCGGAGCACTCAATACAGCCTCAAGCACTTTTACCGTGCGTTGTGTGCTCTCAGATGGTCCTTTTTCTTATCATACAGACCTCCGTATCTCACAGCGGAAAATCATGTATCATGAATGCTCCTGTTCCAGGAAGCAGACCCCGGATGCCTCTTCCATGCTCTGTGAACATGAACTGGTGCTTCTGCGTGTCTGTCAGGAGTATGAAGCGCAGAAACCGCCCACGCTTCTGGATGATCCCTATTCTCAGGTGCTCTCCCATTTTTTTGCGCCTGTCCATACCATTCGCCGTCTGGACGGAGAGGAAGCGGCTTTGCCGCGCCGACGTCTGCGGATCACCCCCCGTCTGGCCGGCACGCTTGACGAGCCTGTACTGGGCTTTCAGGTCGGATGGGAAGGCGGCCATCAGTATATTCTGAAAAACCCGCCTGCCTTTCTGAAAGCGTATGAGGAACAGTCCACCTATACGCTTTCCAAGAAGGAAAGCATTGTCTTTTCCCTGACAGACCTTACCGAAACCAGCGCGAAATGGATGGATTTCCTGCAGAAATGGTCTGAGACAAACAGGGCGTTTCTTTCGACGGTTATCAAAAATCTGTTCATCACGCCCACCATCGCCAGCCAGTTTGCGCTTACGGGGATTCTTCTGGACCGGCTGTATGACACGGCACTGGGCACGCGCCTGGATCTTTCCAACGATTTTATCCTTGTGTGTCATCAGACCTCGATCTCCGTGCAGCATGTGCCTCTGCGAATTACTGTCAAAGCCGAGGAACTCCATGACATCCGTGATCAGCTGGCCGGCATCACGCTTTCGGGAACGCTGCCCATGATTCTTTCTGCTGCCTATCATCGGTACACATTGACACAGGAGGGTCTGAGCCGGCTTACCGCAGAAGAAGAAAAGGCGCTCCAGCCGTTTTCGTCGGTCGCTCCGCACAGCGGCAAGTTCAGCGTCCGCTTTTACCGTTCCAGCCTCCCCACCTATGTGTATCAGGTACTGCCCGTGCTCATGGACAGTCCCTGCATTCAGTTCGACAATCAGGTCACGGCAGATCTTCTGGCCCTTGTCCCGCCTCAGCCTGCCTTCACCTTCTTCTGTGACCTGGAGGATTCCACGGCCATGGTGCGCTGTCAGGTGAGATACGGCGACACGTGTTTTCCGCTCCTGCAAAGCAGTGAAAGCGGCGAAGGCCGGGACACGGAAGCCGAAGAACAGATCCGTCAGTGCATTACCTCTCTTATGCCGCACTTCGACGAGCATACGTATGCCTTCCGCTCTGAGCCCCTGTCCGCAGACGGACTGTATGCGTTCCTGCAGTCCGGCATGCGCACGCTTTCCGAGCTCGGGGAAGTGCGTGTCACGGACGCTATCCGCTCCATCCATGTGCGTAAGGCGCCGCGCTTTTCCGTCGGCGTTTCCATTGACAGCGGCGTCATGGATCTGTCCATCACCTCTCAGGATGTACCGGAGGAAGAACTGCTGTCCATACTGGAAAGCTATCGCAGAAACAAGAAGTATTATCGTCTGCGCTCGGGCGACTTTGTAGACCTGCAGGAGGAAAGCCAGCTGGGTGACGTTGATACGCTGCTCTCCTCGCTGCATCTCCTGCCTGCCGAAGCGCTTGCCAGAAAAGTGCAGCTGCCTGCCTTCCGTGCACTGTACCTGGATAAGCTTCTGGAAGCCCACGAGGACCTTGTCGGAAGCCGGGACCGGCACTACCGTGCACTGGTGCGCAATTTCCGCTCCATCAGGGATGCCGATTTCGACGTCCCGGAGGGGCTGGAACAGGTACTGCGGCCCTACCAGACGTACGGATATAAATGGCTGCGCACTCTGGAATTCTCCGGTTTCGGGGGCATACTCGCCGATGAGATGGGGCTTGGCAAGACACTGCAGATGATTGCGCTGTTCCAGTCCAACATGGAAAGCGGGGAAAAAGCCCCCAGCCTGGTCGTCTGCCCGGCCTCTCTGGTCTATAACTGGCAGGAGGAAATCCGCCGCTTTGCACCTGCGCTCCAGGTGCAGGTGATGGCCGGGACGCTTGCCCAGCGCCAGCAGCTTTTCAGAGACCTGCTGCCGCAATCCGCGGGTGGCACGGATGCCACCTCAGCGGAAGACAATGTACCGGATCCCCTGCCGCTTTCCGAACCTGCGGATATACCTGCACAGAAACGCCGCGGACGCCCGCGGAAACATCCGCTGCCGGAAACCGCCCCGCTTTCCGCACCTTCCGCGCAGACGGCTGCTGCGGCGGCAGCCAGCATACCGGAAAACGCACCGCATGTACTGATCACTTCCTATGACCTCCTTCGCCGGGACATTGTCTTTTATCAGAAGATTCTGTTCCATGCCGTGGTGCTGGATGAAGCCCAGTTCATCAAAAACCAGAACGCCGGCATATCCAAGTCCGTGAAGGTACTGCATGCCGCGCACCGCTATGCGCTGACCGGCACACCGATTGAAAACCGGCTTTCGGAACTCTGGTCCATATTCGATTTCCTGATGCCGGGCTTTCTGTACACATCCAAGGAATTCATACAGCGCTTTGAAAACCCCATTGCCCGGGACCAGAATGAGGAAGTTACCGCGCAGCTGAAGAAAATGGTCTCACCCTTTATCCTGCGTCGACGCAAGCAGGACGTGCTCAGGGATCTGCCCGCCAAACTGGAGGAAGTGCGCTATGCGCGCCTTTCCAGCACACAGCAGAAGCTCTATGACGCACAGGTCATCCATATGCGCCGCACGATTGCTGCATCGGATGAGCATTCCGGCGAGGACAGAATCAAAATCCTGGCAGAGCTCACGCGCACCCGGCAGATCTGCTGTGATCCCTCCCTGGTCTTTGAAAACTACACAGGCGGCTCCGCCAAGCGCGAAGCCTGCCTGGAACTGATCCAGAGCGCCATTGACGGCGGTCATCGGATGCTGGTGTTCTCTCAGTTTACTTCCATGCTGGATCTGCTCGAAAAGGATCTGACGTCTGCGCAGATTCCCTTTTATACCATTACCGGAGCCATCCCCAAGGAAAAGCGCATGGAGCTTGTCAACGCGTTCAACAGTGGCAGCGTACCCGTATTTCTTATTTCCCTGAAAGCCGGCGGCACCGGACTGAACCTGACCGGTGCGGACGTGGTCATTCACTACGACCCATGGTGGAACCTGGCTGCACAGAATCAGGCCACGGACCGTGCGCACCGCATCGGACAGACCAGACAGGTCACGGTGTATAAGCTTATCGCCAAGGACTCCATTGAGGAGAAGATTCTGGCACTGCAGGAAGCAAAGCAGGATCTGGCCGAAGCCATTCTGGAAGGCCGCGGTGAATCCCTGATGAGCCTGAGCAAGGAAGAACTGCTGGCATTGCTGGAGTAAGCATGCTACAATCCTGCTGTCTTCGCAGCAGGCGCCCCCTATCACAGAATGCAGGCACGGATATGCCTGGCCAAGGAGGAACCATATGAACTATTTTGAAATCAGGGATACAGCCCTCATGTTCCGGCATCACGGGGAAACCCTGTGCATCGAGCCCTGGGGACCGGACAGCCTGCGTGTGCGTGCCGTACCCATGGGAGAGCTTGCGGACAACCGCTTTGCGCTTCTGGATCCAGTGGAGACGAAGGATACAGAAGCTGCCGTCACAGATGAAACGCATGCATTCGTACGTTGCGGAAAACTGACCGCGCGCGTCACCGCCGCCGGCTGGAAAATGCGGGCGCACATTGCCTTCTATAACCAGAAGGGAGATCTTCTGCTGGAGGAGACAGACGGCGAAAACGCACTGATCCTGAACGCACGCAAGTTTGAGCCACATCTTGGCGGGGACTATGCACTGACAGCGACGTTCCGCGGACAGGAGGGTGAGCACATCTATGGCATGGGCCAATACCAGGAGGAATACCTGGACTGGAAAGGATGCACACTGGAGCTGGCGCACCGCAATTCCCAGGCCTCCGTTCCCATGCTTATCTCCAGCCGCGGCTATGGCTTTCTCTGGCATAATCCGGCCATCGGCTCCGTCAGCTTTGGCCGCAACCGCACTACCTGGCACGCGGACACCACCCGTCAGCTGGACTACTGGATCACCTGCGGGGACAGGCCGGAGGACATCAGCCGGAACTATGCCGCTGCCACTGGTTTCCCACCCATGATGCCCGAGTACGGTCTGGGCTTCTGGCAGTGCAAGCTGCGCTACTGGAACCAGGAACAGCTGTTGTCCGTTGCCCGTGAATACAAAAAGCGCGGGCTTCCCATTGACGTGATCGTCTGCGACTTTTTCCACTGGCCGCGCATGGGTGATTACCGGTTTGACCCGGAGTTTTTCCCCGATCCTGCCGCCATGGTCAGAGAGCTCCAGGAAATGGGGATCCAGCTCATGGTCTCTGTCTGGCCGCAGGTATCCCTGCAGAGCGAAAACTATGAGGAAATGTACCAGCAGGGACTGCTGGTGCGCGCTGAGTATGGCGAACAGATCGGCATGCGCTTTGTGGAGGACTCCATGTTCTTCGATGCCACCAATCCCAGAGCCAGACAGTATGTGTGGAAAAAAATCCGGAAAAACTACTACGACCTGGGTATCCGTGTCTTCTGGCTGGATGAGGCCGAGCCTGAGTATGGCACCTATGATTTCAAGGCCTATCGCTATCATATCGGCTCCAATCTGCAGGTGGGCAATGTATGGCCGCAGTACTACGCCCGTCTCTTCTATGAGGGCATGCGCGGGGAAGGCCAGGAGAACCCCGTCAATCTTCTGCGCTGTGCCTGGGCCGGCAGCCAGCGCTATGGCGCGCTGGTATGGAGCGGCGATATCATGAGTGACTGGAGCTATTTCCGCCGCCAGATCTGTGCCGGACTGAACATGGGCATGGCCGGGATTCCCTGGTGGACCACGGATATCGGCGGCTTCCACGGCGGATGGACAGAGGACCCCGCATTCCGCGAGCTTCTCATCCGCTGGTTCCAGTGGGGCTGCTACTGTCCTGTCATGCGCCTGCACGGCGACCGACGGCCGGCAGAGAAGGTGCTGCGCCGTGACGGTACGGAAGCGCTGTCCTCCGGTGCCGACAACGAGGTATGGAGCTTTGGCGAGGAGGCCTATCCGATTCTCGTCAAGTACCTGCAGCGCCGTGAAAGCCTCCGGCCCTATGTGCGCCACCTCATGCAGACAGCGCACGAAGCTGGCACGCCGCTCATGCGTGCCATGTGGTACGCTTTTCCCGAGGATCCTGGCTGCCAGGAGCTGAAGGACCAGTACATGTTCGGAGAAGCCTATCTCGTGGCCCCTGTCATGGAAAGCGGCGCCCGGGAACGTACGGTCTATGTGCCAAAGGGGCACTGGAGAAATGTGGATACCGGAGAAACACTGGAAGGCCCTGCCACCGTAACACTGCCGGCACCCCTGGATACGATTCCGGTGCTGGAAAAGCTTTCCTGACACGTCCAGTGCCCTGCCCCGGACACTGTCCCGGAAAGTCTCATACGCTACATACTTGAATGCGCGCATGCTGGCAGTTCGTGCGCTTCATGCAGGCCGTTCCGCTGCGGACGGCCGCAGTGGGAAAGGAGAACCTTTATGCAGCGGGATGTATTTGAAAAAGTGCCGGTACCCCGGGCATATCTGAAGCTGGCCGCTCCGGTCGTTCTGGCCATGGTGCTCAGCGTGGTTTACAACATGGTGGATACCTGGTTTATCGCCATGACAGGTGACACCAACCTGGTCGCCGGCGTGTCATTGTGTGCCCCGATCTTTGTCCTGTCAGTCGCCATGGGCGATATCTGGGGTCTGGGCGGAAGCTCGCTCATGTCCCGGCTTCTGGGGAAGAAGGAGGATCAGGAAGCCGGGCATGTATCCGCGTTCTGCATGTATGCAGCCTTTGGCACAGGGCTTGTGTTCATGGCCCTGATGCTGGTGTTTCAGAGGCCCATTCTACGTCTTCTGGGCGCCAATGACGCTTCCCTGCCCCATGCTTCCGCCTATTTTACATGGATTGCCCTGGGCACACCGTTTATTATCCTGTCCATGATTCCCAACAATCAGCTGCGCTCTGAAGGCCTGGCCTCCCTGGGTATGTGGGGCGCCATTGCAGGCTCCGTCGCCAACATCGCCCTGGACCCGCTGTTTATCTTCACCTTTCATATGGGCGCCGCCGGAGCTGCGCTGGCTACATCCCTGAGCAATCTTCTGTCCTGTGCGCTCTATGTACTGATGATCCGGAAAAAATGCCGCGTGGTCAATGTGGATCCCGCTCAGGCCAGGCAGGCCGGACGGTACATCGGAGAAATCCTCCGCATCGGCATCCCCGCCTCCATCACCAACATCATGTCCAGTCTGAGCATGACCATTACCAACCGTGCGCTGGTACCATATGGCAATGTAAGCATTGCCGCCATGGGCATTGCCATGAAGATCAACATGCTCTGCCTCATGACCCTGATCGGGTTTGCCTTTGGCGGTCAGCCGCTGTTCGGCTACTGCTTCGGAAGCCGCAACGGTCCCCGCTTCCGGAAAACGCTGCGCTTTGCCTATCTGCTGGAAGCCGGCATTGGTCTGTGTTTTGCCGCAACCCTCTTCTTCGGGGCGCCATTTCTCATGCGTCGCTTTCTGGACGACGCGCAGGTGATTGAAGTAGGCATCCGAATGCTGCGCTTCATGCAGCTCAGTTCCCTTCTTGTAGGGGTCCCGCTGGTCACCACCTGTGTATGCCAGGCTGTCGGACACGCTTCCGGTGCGCTGATTCTGTCACTTTCCCGCCAGGGTATTCTGTTTGTTGTCACCATGCTGGTCCTGTCGGCATGGCTCGGGTTTACTGGCATTCTTCTGGCGCAGCCCGCCGCAGACTTCCTCACAGGGCTCGTCTCTGCCGTCATACTCAGCGGCATACTGAAAAAGCGCGGTGTCTGACGCATACAGATGGAAAGACAATCCGGAAAAGCAGCATGACTGGAATGCAGCATTTTCCGGATTGTCTACATTGCTCTCCGGCCTGCTTCCGGCATATCCAGGTTATCTCCATAGAAGCGCCGTTTTCCGGC
This sequence comes from uncultured Eubacteriales bacterium, assembly GCA_902764915.1. Taxonomy (GTDB): domain Bacteria; phylum Bacillota; class Clostridia; order Christensenellales; family Aristaeellaceae; genus UBA2943. The sequence goes on from CACWXY010000005.1 coordinate 53,272, forward strand.
TGCTGTATCAGGGGATGTTTCTCCTGCTGGACCGAATAAAGGACGCTTCCGGAAGAACATGACAGGAGCCGCATATGCTGCAGGACCCGGATCCATCCGAAATGCAGGGAGGCGCTGTCCTCCTGCAGTGCACAGAAGAATATCTCATGCCTGGCTCCACTGTTCCAGAACAGCACCGTCATTTGCTGCGAAAGGTCAATCAGCCCTCCGCGTCAGGCGCTGCACGCTGTCTTCACAGGACTGCCGGGGATGTATGCATCCGTCCAGAAAAAGCAGCCGGTGCTCTGTGGTCTGGCATTCGGGGCTGGCTTTTCCCGGAAATGCCCCAGACGGAAGCTTCCGTCCCTGCCTTGTGAAAGCAGCAGAAATGCCGGACAATGCATGGTGCCGGATACAATCATGCACTATCCATCGCAGGCTTCCGGCAAAGGCTGGGAAAACTTCTCCCCATCAAACACAGAAAGGGACCACCTATGCTCTATGATGCCTCCATCCGGGAGCCTCTGTACCTGTACATGGAACAGGTCTTCGGGAAAATCCGTTTCCTAGAAGAAAAAACCATGGGCCAGTCCCGCGCGGATGCCATCATGGTCATGCCACACGCGCTGTGCGGTATGGAGATCAAGTCGGATGCCGATACCTATACCCGGCTCTCCCGTCAGGTACGGGACTATGACCAGTACTTTGACTACAATCTGCTTGTGATCGGCGAAAGCCATATGAAACATGCCTCAGAGCATATTCCGGCGTCCTGGGGACTTCTGATGGTCCGGGAAGAGGCGGATCACACACCTTCCTTCCACTGGCTGCGCCTGCCGAAGGCCAACCCCTGTCTGAAGATGGAAAAAAAGCTTTCCCTGCTCTGGCGTCCGGAGCTCAACCGGCTCCTCGCCCTGAACCATCTGCCGGCTTACGCCCGGCGCTCCAAGAAGTCGGTAGCCTCTTCCATCCTGCAGAAGGTTTCCGCGCCGCTGCTGCACACGCAGATATCCGCCGTTCTCTATGAGCGGGACTATACGACCATTGCGCAGGAGATCCAGGCATTCCGCGCTTCTCGCGGGAAGCGTCCCCGGCGCAGGCGGCGCACCGCCCGTCTGTTTCGTGTCTGATTCTGTCGGACAAGGCATGCAATTCCATCCACAGAAAAAGGTCCGTCGTCCCCTGTTGGAAGACCGGACCTTTTCTTCCGTTTTCACGCAGCCACCATATTGTGCAGCCATACGCCCTTTTTCACCAGGACATACCCCAGAATGCACTTGAGCCAGTCGCCGGCCTGCACACACGCGATAATCCAGGCAATCGGAATATCGGTAAAACGTGACAGCAGGAATGCAATGGGAATGGAGATCACCCATACAAAAACGCTGTCAAAGAGGAAGGTAATGATTGTCTTGCCTCCCGAGCGCAGGGTAAAATATGTCGCATTCATGAACGCCACCTGCGGCCAGAATATGGCAAACACCTGCATGATGGTCGCCGAGAGCGAGCGTACAGAATCGGACGTGTTGTACAGATGCGGAAACAGCGGTGCCAGCACAATCAGTACTGCCGCGGAGCACAGGGCCAGGAACATGGAGAAGGCGATCATCTTGTTATCCGTATCCCGTGCGCCTTCCATATCATCGGCGCCCAGCCGCTGACCCACCAGAATCGACACGGCGCTTCCCATGGACAGGAAAACCGTATTGAACAGGTTTGTAATCGTGCTGGAAATATTCATGGCGGCTACCACGCTCAGTCCCCGCACCGAATAGCACTGGTTCAGAAAAGCCATGGCGGAAGACCAGAGTGCTTCGTTCAGAAGCAGCGGCAGGCCTTTCACCGCAATCTGACGCATCAGATCTCCCGGCACCTGCATCGATGTCCACGCACCGCGTGCCCAGGCATTCTTGTCCAGATGCCTGTGTGTCCAGATCATGACAATCGCCATTTCCACATAGCGAGACAGAACTGTTGCCACCGCTGCGCCGACCACGCCCAGCCGCGGGAAGCCAGCATGTCCATAGATCAGAAGATAGTTGAACACAAGATTCACAAGCACCGCGGTAATGCCCGCCTTCATGGGAAGCACAGTCTCAGAGCACTCACGAAGCGTGGAAGTATAGGCCTGTACCAGCATGAAGGCCGGAAGGCCCAGCATCATGACATGCAGATAATCAAGACCGCTCTGCAGTGTCAGCGCCAGATCCCCGCCGTCCCCGGACTCGTTCAGATACAGTGAAATCAGCGGCTCTCCGAAAAAGTGATAAATGCCCAGACCCAGCACCGTCAGGACCGTACCCAGAAGAACCTTAAACCGGAAGGTGTAGCGGATCCCGCGCTCATCGCCCCGTCCGAAATACTGCGCCGTAAAGATTCCGGCACCTGCCAGGCCTCCGAATATGCACAGGTTGTACACAAAGATCAGCTGATTGACAATCGACACTCCGCTCATGGGTTCGGTTCCCATGCGCCCTACCATGATGTTGTCCAGAAGCGATACGAAGTTCGTGATCCCGTTCTGGATAATCATAGGCATAACCACTGCGAGCACCATGCGATAGAACGCGCGGTCGCCGACAAACTTTCTGCGAAGGCCTGACCTTTCCAAATGTCTTCACTCCTCCAAAAAACATCCCCTGCCCTTTTGCGGCAGAGGATGCCATATTAGCATTCCCGTTTGGGAAAAGCAACGACAGGTTCCGTGCTGTATCAGAGGATCCTTGAGCCGCAGTAGGCGCATGTTCCGTCCGGGTTGGGCACAGCTTTGGCCTTGCAGAAAGGACATGCCACCTTTTCCGGCATCGAAGGCATTTCCTGCGACGGCGCTTTCTGTGTCTCCGGTGACAGAATGGCTGTCTTCATGGCCTCCGCAAGCGCCTGGAAGGCTACATAGTCCGCATTCTTCTCCGGATGTGGTTCCTGCGGCGAATATACCTTGGCCTTGGAAAGAATGCCGCCAAGCTCCAGCGGCTTTCCGGTCTCAATGTCCACAGACTGGCGATTCAGACGGATCTGCATGTCATCAAACCAGCGCGCATCCACATCCACAGTCAGCGTAAAGACATAGCTGTATGTATGCCGCGGCGGATCATAGCTCACCAGCCTGCCCTCCGCATCCTTCTGCTTTTCTTCCCGGCGGCTCTCGCTCACGTCCCAGTGGCATCCCCTCACCTGGCGGAGAGAAACGATGTCCGGGTTCCCGCTCAGGCTCTCTCCCGGGCGAAGCACTGCCAGCTGTCCTTTTCCTGTATCAATGGCAATGCGGCCATATTCGCCCAGTTCGATATCCGGCTGGAAGGAACGCACGACTGCCCGGTTTTCCTCACGATAGCGCAGCTGTGCCTTAATGTCCTCCACGGTGGACTTTCGTCTGTCGGAGAACCAGGGAGAAAGCTTTTCGGCGCAGTCCTTGCACAGATTTCCATCCTCCAGCTTTCGATTCCCCAGGAAACGAATCTTTTCTCCACAAACATCACAGTATTTTTTGTCAAACAGTCCCATATGTCCCCCTGTCCGTGCAGTCATGCTGTTTCCGCACGTTCATTTATTCTTTGGCTCAGATTGTACCACGTTCTGCAGGAGATTGCATCCGCTGACCGTGTCAGAACATGTTTTCCCTTCTCAGGCCCTGTGCATGAATGTCTTTTTTCGCAAGCGCACTGCTTTCAGCCCTGATACACCTGAAAAAAGCGACATGCTGTCGCTGGTCCTCTACAGCATGCAATCGCAGAAGAACATTTCGTGCAGAAGCATCACCGTCGTTCTGCGTGCAAAACAGCTATCCGCAAAAGACTGGCTTTCTCCGCTGATAGCAGGTCCTTTTCGATCCGTTCATGCACTTCTCATTCTGTCTTCGCATGTTGTTTCTGGCCTGTACGGGAGTCCGCACTTCTTCATGGGCGTGCTGAAAGAAACAGGCATTCCAGTCAGTTCTCCCTTTGCGCTCTGTCCTTTTTTATGTAAATTTAATGAATCTTTTGTGAAATAAATGTCATGATGCGAGCGTCAAAAGGGGGATTTTGACGCTCGCATCATTATATGGATTGGATAAGCAAGATTGACTAAACAGTTACTCCATATGCCAGAGAGTCGATCACTTGATACGCTCCTTTATCATCCAGCCGCAGAGAAAGATCTGCCTTCATGGTTTTCTGAAGACACAGGTATACATTGGACATATCACTGTAATCTACAAAACGGACCGCTGCCTCTTTCTCCACTCCTGTCTGCTTTTTCCTGGCAATCAGACGGGACCGCAGCACAGAGGCATTCGCTGTGACAGAAATGGTATAGTCCGAATAGGAAGACAGCTCTCGCCAGCCTTCCTCATCCAGCAGCAGATAGTTGCCTTCCAGGAGTATGATCTTCCCATCCACTGTCAGCGCGTCTTCCACCGGATTATGAAGCATCCGGTCATAGACAGGCCACCCGCATGTTTCTCCGGATGCGACCTTTCTCACGCTGTCTGTAAGCTTCTGCAGATCAAAGGTAACCGGTGCGCCTTTGATCTGCACCATGGGAACACGCATCCCATCCCGTTCCACATAATGACTCTGAAGGTATTCCTGTCTTCTGTGAAAGCCATCCATGCCAATCACCTGGACAGGAGTCAGTCCTTTCTGCTCCCGGGACAGTTTTTCCAGAAAACCTGCCATTGTGGTTTTTCCGCATCCAGGCGGTGCTGCCAGCATAACCAGAATCCGTCTTTCCTTCTTCTGCTGAAGTGCCGTCAGCCGCTGCAGCAGAGGAAGAAAAACGGTATTCACTGTGTTCTGGCTGTAATATGCATCCACCCAGATGCCATTGATGCATACATGATAGGAAACCATTGTACGCCTTTCCTCCCCTGCTTCGGATTTCTGCATGTTATTGTCATGCGCCAGTCAGTTCCAGATCGCCTCATCTGCATACAGACTTCTTCCACCGCCATGTCAAAAGACTCGCATCCGTGCCTCGTATCACCAGGACACTCCCGCATGTTTTCTGGATAGTCGCATCGAAGAAGCAGTTCAGAAAACGTCTGCTGAATCCACACGGAAGCGCTCTAACGATCACACCCGTTCCCTGACCGGGATCCTGCAAATAAGCCGTGCTTATTCCTTCATCGCCCATGCATAGCAGTAGGCCTGGGTACGGGCAGCAAAAGGTTCTGTCCGAAGCAGCTGCTTCACCTCTTCCCTTGTATACCAGCCCGGAACAATCTCTTCTACATCCGAAGTGCTCTTTCTGAATGCGCCGGAAGCTTTGCCGAATACCGTAATGTTCCTTTCATTGGCAAATCCTACTGCACTGTAGCTGTTATCCAGCACGTCATCAACATGGGTGAGCGTGAGTCCAGTTTCTTCCCACAGCTCCCTTTTTGCGCTCTCTTCGGTGGTTTCCCCGGGGTCAATGAGGCCTGCCGGGAAATTGTATAACCACTGTGCCATAGCCATGCGGTACTCCCGGTTAAGCAGGATCTTCTCTCCACTTTCGTCCGTGAGAATCATGACCACAGCATTGGGCTGTCGGTTCTGCAGTTCTTCCAGTGTCTGCATGTTGTGGTTCCGGCTGATAATCTCATAAGTCTTGGAATGGCCTTCTTCTGTTACATAGTCCACGTCATAGCGGGTGATGAATTTCCCCTCGAGGATTTTTCGGATGCCCTGAAATTTCATGCTTGCTCCGTCCTCCTAATGTCTTCTTTCAGTACCTTCCGATCTTCTTCCGTCATACCATGACCGATCAGATCAGTACCGTCCAGGGACATTCCTTCTGCTGTCCTTCCGCAAACCGCAGGCTGTCCCCGAGATTCAGTTCTGCAATCATATCACATTTTTCCGTGTCCGGCTGCATACTATAGCAAAGGATGCCGCCTGCTTCACGATCCCCATGTTCTTTTCTTCGCTCCTGTCTGTCGGCATTGCCAGTGCCACGGAAAAAGCCTCCCGATCATTTTTTTCCCGCAGAGAACCAGAAAAGGCAGTGAAGCCATCGGGCGGCTTCACTGCCGACTATTACTTTTTGATATAGGCCATAGTCAGTGCATAGGTGTTCCTGAGCCCATCAATATGCGTACGCTCATATCCATGGCTGTTTGAGGTGCCGGGACCAATGGCACTGTGACGGATATCATACCCGGCAGTCACCGAGGCGTCGCCATCCGTTCCATAGTGCGGTGTAAACACATCTATGACATAATCCACGCCTGCATCAATCGCCGCTCTGCGCAGTTCCTTGGTCATCTCATAGTGATAGGGGAAACGGCTGTCCTTGGCGAAGATGGATACCAGATGTTCTTCCGAATTCTGATCCGGCCCTGTCGGCGCAATATCCAGAGACAGAATATCCTTCGTATCCGCAGGCAGATAGGTAGTTCCGTGCCCGATCTCCTCATAACAGGCAAAGTAGGCGTATACCTTGCGCCTGAGCGCGATGCCCTGCTCCCGGATCGTCTTCATGACATTGAGCAGTACGGCCACGCATGCCTTATCGTCCACAAAGCGGCTCTTGATATAACCGTTACTCATGGTAAAGCGCGGTTCCAGGGCAATCATGTCCCCGGTCTCAATGCCCAGCTTACGGGTATCTTCCGCTGTCTTCACCGGCATATCCAGCACGACGCACACATTCTTGCGGAAGTCTCCCAGAGACTGCCGCAGTTCTTCCTCTGTCACATGCACGGAGTTGGGCGTGCGGCATACGGTTCCCGTATATACCTCACCGTCCGCTGTATAGACACGCACATTTTCCGTTACGCAGTAGAAGGGATACAGTCCGCCTACATTACAGACATTCAGCGTACCATCCGCATTAATCTTGCGAACCATGAGGCCAATATCATCCAGATGCGCCGTGACTACCAGGGGATCGCCTTCTCCGCCCAGATCAACAATCACACCGCCCTTATGCGTAACCTGCGGAACAAAGCCCAGTCGTTTGACCTCTTCCACAATCCAGTCCTGCACTTCGCGGAACTGGCCCGTCGTACTGTCCATGCCCAGCAGTGTGCGGAATGAATCAATCACATATTTTTCCTCAAAATGCGTCATATTAAAGTCCCCCTCTTATTCCGTTTTCCATGTCCGGATAGCCCGAGCCATCTTAGCATCATTTCCTCAGACTGACAACTTTCTTCCGCAGTCTCTTCTTTCTGGCCCATGCATCGTGTTATAATCGTTTTGGAGTGCGGCATATATTTATTCGCCGTCTTCTTTTCGCTTGACCGTCTGTCATATCCATGGTTTTCCTTCAGGAGGTTTCTGTCATGAAACGAGCACTGTTTCTGATCCTCTGTGGTATGCTGCTGACCCTCTCCTCGGTCTGTCTGGCTGCTTCGCTGACCGATAGCCAGGATTTATTCAGCCTACTTGCCCAAACGGATTTTACCAATGCATCCGGTGATTCTGTGTGGTTCACAGACCAGGGCGAAATCTCTGCGATTCTTCGAACAGAAGACCCGGAAGACGCATCCAGCACCTACCCTGCAGGAACAGTAACTCTTTCCTGTGTTCACGGTATCATCTCCCATGTCAGAAAGTCTTCGGAAAATACATTTTCCCTTTCCGTCACCGCAACCTCCTGTGAGTCTGCACCAATGCTAACCGCATCCGGCGTACGTTACCTGACACTCCCGCTCACCGCCTGGCAGGAAAATCCTGCGTTGCTTGTGACATTTTCCGATACCGTCCTGACACTGGATGCCCCCTCCCTGTCCCGCACATGGACCGCACCATATTCTGACATCACGGCCGCAGAAAGAACACATATTTCCCTAGGGTATCCCTCCGAGCGCACTGTGGTAAGCATTGAGGGGACCCTACCGGACCTTGTTTCCGGGCAGAAAAGCCAGACCTATTCTCCGCCGCTTTCTCATATGCTGCTGGCTCTGGCAGCTTCGGCCTATCAGGAAAACACCATCCGTGCCTCTTTCCGGGACATGGGGATGGAAAACAGTATCTTCTGCCATTACTATGATGATCCCATGGACCCCCGATATCCTGAGGATACAGTCGCCTTTGCCGCCGGCACCAGACGGCTGCCTGACGGACGCAACCTGATCCTGATTGTCCTTCGCGGTTCCTATGGCGGTCTGGAGCATGATCCGCTTCCCAGCGACTGGAGAAGTAACTTTCACCTGGGAGAAGCGGAAGTCCGCTACGGACTGCATGAGGGCTTTTTCCGCGCAGCCATGCATGTCTTTCAGGAGGTCAACCGCACTTTCCCCTTCTATCTGTCCCGGAATGTGTATGTCATTACAGGCCACAGCCGCGGCGCTGCCGTAGCCAATCTTCTGGGCAAACTGTACCTGGACTGCGGCGTGCTTGCCAGAAACGTATTCGATTATACTTTCGCCACACCTGATGTCGCCAATGCGCCTTTCTTTGCATGGAACTGGAAAGGCGTATCTTCAGAGGGGATATACGGAAGCATCTTCAATATCTGTAATTTCAATGACATGATCGCCCAGATTCCCGGCATACTTGGAGACACGCTTGGCAACGCCAGCGATACCCTTCTTTCTGCCTTCCACATGAAAATACAGGGCTCCGCACTGCCTTTTCCGTTTCTGTGGAAAAGTCCATTCAGCGGCAACTGGGGAAAGTTCGGAAAGACCTACTGGTTCTGGGGGAATCCGCAGGCTGGCATTGACCTCACCTTTCAGGCTCATCATCCCCGCGTGTATCTGGATTATCTCTCCGCCATGCCTGATGTGTCCGGCTTTACCGAACACTATCTTTCCCATGTTGTAGAGCTTCTGCAGCGAACGCTCCCGTAACCATTTTCCCGACAGTATTATTCACTCAGATAAGAGACTTCACTCTTGAGCCCCGTGCTCTTTCGTACCTTACTGGATGACGCTCTTCCCATACGCTCGCACTGTCAATCCGTTCCGCACCGCTGGGTAATGCTGAGTCATATGCAGTCCGGGCGCACAGGATTTCCCTTGTACTGTGCCTGCGCACACTGCCGGAATTGAAGGCAATCCCGGACCGTTCCGATTCCGCTGCGTTTGTCCAACGCGTGTAATCCGGGATCGTACCAAAGCGATTGCCTGTGCACAGAATGCTGTCCTGCCAAAGTCGGCCAGTTTCAGCTTGCAGTAACAGACCATAATACACCCCCGGAAGCCCAGAAACGGTTCCGCAAGATCCTTCATCAGGTCCATACCCATGCCTATGCAGGCAGTGGCACTTTCCGGCACTCTATGGATGACAAAGCCGACTGTGGCATGATCACCCCGCTGGTTCTGTGCTCCCTTTGTATCCCCTGCTCTGTCATGTGCGCACATACCTGAAGGCCAATGAAGTCACGCTTTCCAAAGCATGGTCAATGTATGGCCAGCTGCGCTTTGTGCGCAAAAAAGCCTGCGTTGAGAGCGTCCTTCGGACATTATTTGCCGATAAAGCGTTGCTTCAGCCAGAGTTGACTGTCATGGGACCAGATTGTCTCCATGACGCGCTGCGTATTGGTGAAGCGGAATGCGCTGCCTTCCAAAAACAGGTTTTCCAGAAAGCATGCATCAACTTCCTGGATTACCCGCCCAAATGATTCGCCTCATGCTATAATGCCATGTGTAACCAGACAGGAAGGAAAAGATTATTATGAAGATATCCAAGCAGGATGCGCTGATGTGGTTTTCGTTTTTTGCACAGATGGACCCGGAAGAGCCACTGCCTGCCCGGCAGATGGAAATTGTATATGCCACCATGGCACAGATTGAAGATGCGGTCGAAGCCATGCATGCGGAAAAGATGGACCGCATTCACTCTCTGCAGTCGTTAGCCGGAAGAACGCTGTATGTCGGAGATCCCGACCGGTTTCCCCGGGGCTGCAAATCCTGCCTGTTCGGAAGCGGTCTGAGCGCCATTCGGAAAACAAACCGGTGCAATATTGCCTGCCCCTTCTGCTATAACTACGGCGAACTTGATCAGCAGGAACCCATCGGGGAGAGTATGTGGGAAATCGGCGGCAGCCGCTATCGGATTGAGGATCTGGAACTGCTCATGAGCATTCAGAAAAAGCCTACCGGCGTCTCCTACGTATACCTGGAGCCCTTTATGGAGATCGAAAAATATGAAGAGATCATTCGATTCTTCCATGCCGCCGGGGTGTATCAGCACATGTACACCAACGGAACGCTGGCAACAGAGTCCAACCTTCGCATGCTAGGAGAAGCCGGTCTAGATGAACTGCGCTTTAACCTGGGAGCTACAAACGGGTCCGATGCCGTAATAAGGAATATGGCGACTGCCAAAAAGTTCATCCCCATGGTCGGCATTGAGACACCGATGACGCCGGATTTCTATGAGGTCTTCCTTGCCAAGAAAGACGGAGTCTTCGCTACCGGCATAGACTTTATGAACTGCGCTGAATTGCATCTGACTGTCAACAATCTTGAGAATTATCTGGGCGAAGATCTGTATATGTCCCGCTTGGGCTACATCTCTCCGATCTGGAGCCGCAATCTTACCCTTGACCTTATGAAAATCGCAGAAGACGAATCATTCCCGATTCTCATTCATGACTGTTCCAATCGTACCAAGTTTGCAAGAGACCTAAACCTCGGCAGCCGGGAAGGTGGATGGTTCGGCGCCAGCGGATATGCCAAGGAATTCGACACTATTCCCTACGAAGCATTTCTACCGGTACTGAATAATCCTGACTTTGTCTTTCTGAAGGAAGAGCCTTTGCCCAAAGGATATCGCCCCGGAGATATTGTGCTATAAAAAGTTTTTCAGCGCATGGAATTGATGGACAGAATCACACCCGTTTGCACATGCTGCAGACAAATTTTCCCCTTTACAAAAATGGAAAGTAGTGATATCATTCCGTGTGTTGAGGGGCATTAGCGCAGTTGGTAGCGCACAACACTGGCAGTGTTGGGGTCAGGAGTTCGAATCTCCTATGCTCCACGCGTGGGAAGTCTGATTTTATCGGACTTCCCATTTTTGTGTGTTCATGTGGACACGGTAATGTTGAGGTCAGTGGGCAAAAAAGTGGGCAACAGTTCTTCAAGTTGCATCCGGCTTTTCGATCAAAAACGGCAGAACACTATCGCCTCTATTTCGGAAACAGCGCTTCCTGAATGTCCACATGCATAATAATATTAGCTTTCGGCTTCATCACTCACCACAAAGGAAAATGGATATAGCATGTACAAAGAGGACAATGAATGAAAGTGTTCAAATATGGTAAGAGTCCACAGCATGCGAAATACAACCATACTGATCAGAGATATTATGGTAGGTATCAGTTTCTTTCCGAGTGTATGCAAAACATAATTGCTGGTATCCTGCAACACATACAGAGGGTAGGAAAAGCCAGGAAAGACAAGCCGGTACATTTCCTTTGCAGCAACAGAATTATCCGTCGTAAAAAAGGAAGAGAAACTCTTGACCGAACGGAATTAAGAGGCTGCCACAGATAAAGAGGCAAGTAGCGTCCGGTATTGTCATACAGCCGGACTTTTGAACTGCCACAAACATTCGCAACAGATAAGCCTGCACAGTGCGCTGTTGATTCATCGCACTGTGCAGGCTATACAGACTCTTCTCTCTGCTTTTCTTTTTCATGATGACAGCCACAGCTCTTTCCTGCCGACATAACGGGAGTCTTTTTCTGCAATGGCCGTCAGGAGCTCCCCATCCTGGTGTCACTGGTTCACAGCAGTCTTTCAACCATTCCCTTCGTCTGCAAGAAGTGCCCTGCCGGTATCGGCTGTATCGTCCGTAGAGATGCGGGTGTTGACCGCCTTTCCATCTTTCCATTCAATATCAATGGTTCGATTGCCCTTGATCCGCAGGCCTTTCACAAAACCGTTCTTCCACGCAGAAGGCAACGCAGGAAGGATTTTCAGATCGCCGCCCCGGTCCTGAACCAGCATGTTGGCAATGCCGGCCGTCCCTCCAAAGTTGCCGTCGATCTGAAACGGCGGATGGGCATCCCAGAGATTCGGATACGTAGATCGAGCCAGAAGCGTATGCAGAAACTGGTAAGCTCTGTCCGCCTCTTCGAATACGGAAAACAGATTGACCAGCCAGGCACAGCTCCATCCCGTGTATCCGCCTCCATGCTGAACGCGTTCTTCCAGGGAAATTCGGCTGGCTTTCATCAGTTCAGTCTGATGCGCAAACAGTTCAGAAGGATAGACACCGTACAGGTGAGACATATGCCGATGTCCCGGTTCCTTTTCGGGATATTCTTCTCCCCACTCCAGCAGCTGACCACGGCTGCCTGTCTTCAGTGGGGCAAGATGGGCAAGCTTCTTCTGTATCTCCGGGAGCAGTGGATCATCCATGTCCAGAATATCGCAGGTCTTCTGAAAGTGAATGAACACTTCCTGAATCAGTTCCAGATCCATGGCACAGTTTTTGCTTACACAGCAGGGTGTTCCGTCTGGAAGCAGAAACTTGTTTTCCGGGGATGTGGAGGGCAGGGCTTCGTATACTCCGTTATTTTCTTCCAGCCAGTCATTCAGAAAGAGCGCATTTTCCTTCAGAATGGGGTAGGCAGTACGGCGCAGGAAATCCGCATCCAGAGTATACTCATAGTACTGATACAGTTCCCTGCTCAGCCAGGCCTCGCCCATCACCCAGAAAGACCAGGTAACGCACCCGTCATAGCCCCGATCGTTTCCGTAAAAGATCCCCATCGGGTTTGTGCATGCCCAGCCGTCTGTGTTATGGTGCAGTACGCTCCCCCGACAGCCATAGTGGGTCCGCGCTGTTTCTTTTCCATTGTCACAGATTGCCTTCAAAAGAGAGAAATATGGCTCCATGCATTCCAGAAGATTGCAGCTGCAGGCATGCCAGTAATTCATCTGCAGATTAATATTGGTTGTCCAGTTGCTGGACCAGGGCGGCGTCATCTCCCAGCTCCATATTCCCTGCAGGTTCGCCGGACGGCTTCCCTGCCGGGAGGAAGCAATCAGAAGGTACCGCCCATACTGGAAATACAGGGCATACAGCGCAGGATCGTCATCCTTTTCCTTCAGCTGTTCCAGCCTTCTGTCCGTTGGTTCGTCCTTCTGTTCTCCCAGGTAGAGTTCCACCCTGTCAAATATGCTCTGGTAATCCCTGACATGCTTTTCTTTCAGGAGAGCATACGTCTCCCCCTTTCCAAATACACGCTCTTTTCCCCTGTAAAACGCCAGCACAAGAACCGAGGCGGATGATATGCAGATGGCATCCCCCGCTACGTCAATGCAGCCATCCGTATCCAGAATACTGCAGCATGCGGAAAAATGCATTCCCCGATTGCCCTGCACAATTCTGTCTTCTCTCGGGCAGTAAGACGGGTCTACATGTTCCGGACATTGACCCGTGATCTCCAGGCCCTTTTCCGATGCATGGACCTGATGCAGCAGGGGCGAGGAAAAGCGAAGCGTCAGCGACATCTGCCTGTGTTCGCAGCGCAGACATGCAAAAACAGCCTGGCTCGGGAAACTGGCGAAATACTCTCTTGTATATCTTACGCCATTCGTCTGATAGGAAACTGACGCAACAGCATTATGCAGGGAAAGCGACCGGGAGTAATCGTTTATTCTGCCTTCTCCCGGATACGCATAATCCATCTGAAGCTCTCCCAGGGGCAGATAGGATTCGGTATATTCCCCCAGCATATGATCCTGAATCATGCGTTCGGCTTCTGCAAGCCTGTTTGCCCTAATCAGCTGCCGTGCCTGAGAAAGATACGCCCTGGCTTCCGGGCGGTTCTTTTCACGTGCAAACCCTGACCAGAGCGAATCGTCATTCAGTGCAAGTCTTTCCTGTCCCGTTTCACCGAAGACCATTGCGCCAAGACGTCCATTGCCGATGGGAAGTGTCTCCTCATACCGTGCGGCAGGCTGACGATACCAAAGCTTCAATTCCTGTTTCATGTCGGCTCCTTTTCACTGATTCCATTCAATATCGCGTTTTCTTTTGCTGCAGGCATGCATTGGAGAAAAGCATGCGCCTGGCAGGAACACACAATGCTGTCGGCGAATCCTGCACCTTTTTCACAGAGTTCTTCTGCATGAAATACCTGCTGTGTATCCAGGCAGCACGAATCCGTATACCTTTTCTGTATGCGTTCCCGGTGCACTCACTGTTTTCAGATTTCACATTCATACCAGGCAGAAGATCACCCTATCATCTGCTGCACCCGTTTCATATACTTCGCCGGAATGGGCTTTTCCAGCTGCCAGACAATATTCATGGGCTTACTGCCATGATGACTGACATACGTAGCCTGCCCCAGGAACGTATAGGGAGAAGTTCTCAGCCCTTCGTGCTTGAATTCGCGGACAAACAGCAGCACTTTCCCGCCCTGCTCGGCATGGTGGATATATCGCTGACCGGTTGCGGAATCTGCCGAAGTCGTCGACTGACTCTGCCAGTGGAACAGGGTTGTGCTGATCGCATAGTCCTCATACATGGTGGTAGGCGAATAGTCCTTGTCACTCTTATTCAGTGTAATCAGAAACACGTCAATTTTCTTTTCCGGCAGATACAGTACGCCCTGGCGCATCGCACTGTAATTCCTGTAATCCAGGGCCGCCAGCAGCTGCCGCTGGGTATAGGTGCAATGCACGTCCAGCGGACAGTCAAAGCCCAGGTCGGTGGTGGAATCAACAAAATCGATATGATTATATTGATACCTGAGCAGTTCCATCAGTTCCGCGAGCATCACCGGACTGTCTGACAGTGCATACAGCCTTTCCAGCACATCATCGCTGTTCCAGTCTTCGGCATAGCTGTCCCAGACGGTCATATAGAACATCTGCAGCATCCGCTGCTCCAGTGGCGGAAGCGCAGCAAAATCCACATCATCCAGGCAGGGCAGCAGGTCCAGAAGAAAATGAATCCATCTGCGGGAATCAAAGGACACGAAGCGATAGAATACCTTGCTGAGCGTGGCCTCCGTATCCTCGCGGAAGTCATCTCTCACACCGGCCTCCACGCACAGCCGGGCAAAGGTGGTCTCTTTGCTGTAGATATGCGCAGGCGTCAGATGATACCATTCCAGAAAACCGGCAAACGTCAGTGTCTGTCCGCTGTCCTCCACAAAGGAACGGATCCGGCTGACCAGTTCACTGTGTCCCCGGAAGCTGCGGCTGATGTTTTCCAGGACTGCACGGGAGGCCTTCTTTTCCAGCTGAATATAACAGCCTCTTGGCGCACCGGTAAAACCGCGCTCGATTTCTTCCTTGACGCTGTGATGATCATTTCCCAGGAGAGCGGCAAACTTCTCCTCAAAGTTATACCGGCGATTGGCAGCACCGATAAAGTCCAGAACCGTCAGACACTCCTTTCCCTCGCTCAGGCGCAGGCCGCGGCCCAGCTGCTGCAGGAAAATGGTCAGGGATTCTGTAGGCCGCAGGAACAGTACCGTATTGACTTCCGGAATGTCTACGCCTTCATTATACAGGTCCACTACGAAAATGACCCGCACGTCCCCATGCACCAGCTTATCCCTTGCCGTGCGGCGCGCCTCTTCACTGCAATGGCTGTCCAGTGCCATGGCGGGAATGCCTGCTTCATTGAAATGCGCTGCCATGAAATGCGCATGCTGCACGGACACACAGAAGCCCAGTGCTTTCACGTTCTCCATGTCAGCGGCATACCGCACGAGACTCTGCACCACATGATCCGCACGCCGCCTGGCGACGGTGCCGGAAAGGGTATACACATTGCTCAGTTCAGTCCGGTCATACCCGCCTCTTGTCCATTTCAGTTCATTCAGGTCAATGGTATCGGACACACCAAAGTACTGGAAAGGACATAGGAGTTTCCTGTCAATGGCTTCCGGAAGCCGGATTTCTGCCGCAATGCGATAATCGAAGAAACGCAGTATGGACCTGCCATCCATTCTCTCCGGCGTGGCAGTAAGCCCAAGCAGCACCTGCGGCCTGAAGCCTTCCAGCGCCTCCGCGTAGGAATCCGCAGCTGCATGATGCGTTTCATCGACAACGATATAGTCATAGTAATCTGCAGGAAGACGCTTCCACAGCGCCTGGGAATTCAGTGTCTGCACAGAAATAAACAGATGATCGAGGCTTGCCGCCTGATAACCGCCCACCCAGAGTTCGCCAAAGCCGGCATCCTTCAGAACGCCCTGGTAGGTTGCCAAGCTTTGTTTCAGTATTTCCTCCCGATGGGCAATGAAGAGCAGCCGGTTGCGCGCCTGCGGATGCGCTTTCCGCCAAAGACGATAGTCCAGCGCTGCAATCACGGTCTTTCCTGTGCCCGTGGCCGCCACCACCAGGTTATGATAGGAGCCTCGCACTTCTCTTTCTGCTCTGAGCTGATCCAGAATCGCCTGCTGATAGGGATAGGGGTGGACATCAAACAGGAAGACCGGCCTGTTCCCTTTCCATTTTTCACCCTTCAGCGCTTCTGCCAGGCGGGAATGCGCTGCGAAGGTATAGGTTTCAAATTCGTCCGCATTCCAGTAGCTGGCAAAGGTGGCACGGATTTTCCGCAGCGTATCCGGCTGGTCCACTGCTGTCAGCTTCAGATTCCATTCCAGGCCATTGCTCATGGCAGCGTTGGAAAGATTGGAGGAACCCACATACGCCGTGGAGAACCCCGTTTCCCGTTCAAACACATACGTTTTGGCATGCAGCCGCGTACGGGCGGTATCGTAGCTGACCTTGATCTCTGTATTGGGCAGCATCGCCAGCTCATCTACCGCTTTGACCTCCGTAGCACCCATATAGGAAGTAGTGATGACCCGAAGCTGTCCACCCCGTTCCGTAAACTCTCTGAGCGCGTCAATGATCAGCCGCAGTCCGCTCCATTTGATGAACGACACCAGCATATCAATCCGGTCCGCGCTGGCGATTTCCTTCTGCAGTTCCGTGAACATTTTCGGTTCATGCGCAGCACCTGTAAACAGGCTGCTGACAGCCATAGGTGTTTCCGGTCTGGGCATCTGGGCCGCCGTCATGCCGGTAATGCGTTTCGGATCGTTCTCTTCCAGAATCTGCACGAGCTTTTGCGCTTTCGCATCCACAGTTCTCTCGGTCAGATCCTCTTTCTGTGCAGAGAGAACCTCCAGTACCTTATTCACCAGGGCGATTCTCTGTGCTGTCTGCTGTTCCGTACCGGAAGGCATGGCGTTCAGCGTTTCCCTCACGGCTTCGGCCACATATTCAGCCAATGCCTGCGGTGCTTCTGCCGCATCCAGTTTCTCCACATGCTTGCAGGCATCCGAAACCAGCGATAACTCATGCGCCAGAGACTGGCTGATAATCTGTTCATACAAGCCGGGTTTCAGCATGAGGCCAGTGTCTCCTTCCATAGCCATTTTCAATGCGGCAATAACACTCTTCCATTCTCTGATGCCGCACTGCGCCCTCATCTTTCCATGCGGCAGTATTCTCCTCGCAGAACGTGAAAGATGAAACCGCAGTCCTTTCGAGCGTGTATGGTCCCTTCGACTGCGGGATGCGCTTTATTTTCGCACAATCCACGTTTGAAATCACGCCTTTTTCCGCAGAATAATGCGATTTCTGTCCTTGGCGCTGCGGGCAGTTTTTCCATTATGCAGACGTATGCCCGCGCCTCATTTCCGGTCATGTCTTCTGTCTGGCAACCATTTCCGCTCCGCTCATACATATACAGAAATCAACTTGCATCCATGCAGGCATGTTTTCTCAATCAGCAGGCAGCGCAGCCATCCGCTGCAGAAAAGAGCTTTCATTCTTCGTGCGGAAGAGATGAGCCGCTGATTACACATCATCTGCTACTCCAAAACCGTCGGGCGTTAAGCGGGCAAGGCCGGTGTGAAGGCTGTAGGAAGCACGGGCAGTCTTATCCGCAGAAGCTGCGCCGGGAACCCCTGGAAAAGACGATTTCGGACGCATTGTTCCCGCCAGTAAACGAACAATCGCGCCTTACGAAAAAGGTCTCCCGGCGGATTGCATTTCCCGGCGGGAGGCCTTGGGTATGGACTGACCGTCCATGCATGCAACGGAATGTATAATGCGAAAGAATTGTGCTTCCTTTTCCCGGGCATGAATGTCCATCCGCGTCTCTCGCATGCCGGACACACAAGCTGCCATTTCCCATCGGCCCCGCTCTCTGCCGGATTAAGACGGGAACTGCAGCACATGGATGACAGTCATCGGCTCATGGTGCATTTTTCCAGGAAAAGCGGCAGTTTTCCATGTCTGAGCTGACGGCGGTCTGTCACCCGTTCTGCACTGTCAAAGAGAGTCTGAAAGCTCTCCTGCACGGACCGGGCGAACGTGCTGCCGTCATTGGGCACAAAAATATTCATTTCACCCAGCTGCACAAAAGCCTTTCCCGTCATGTTTGCAGACCCGATGGCGATGGTCTGCTCACTGACAAGCGCCTTAATGTGCGTCATCACGCCTGCCAGGTATATCTCCGCTCTGGCGCCGTGTTTTCGGGCATAATCATATAACTGCAGTGCAGATGCACGGTTGGAGGCATTCAGATAATTCGCCTTCGCGGGGATCAGCAGCCGAAGTTTCACGCCCCGGTCCAGTGCGCGCTCCAGCGCTTGCATGATGTCATTGAGCGGCATGATATACGCCATAACAATGGAAAGCGATCCCTGCGCCGCATCAATCATCTCCGTATAGCGCCGGCGTATGCCAAAGCATTCCGGCCGTCCCGGAAGATTCAGTCCAAACATGCCTTCCCCGCTGCCTGGTTCACCGTCCAGCGCCCTGCGCAGCGCCTGCACCGCCTCTGTACTGTCCACCCGGACCATATAGTCCAGATAGCGGTGTCCCTGACGGTCCGCCCCGTTTTCCTTATCCTCCACATTAATGCCGCCCAGAATCACGATGCGCTCATCAATAATATAGAACTTGGAGTGATCGCGGCGGTATGTCCCGGACTGAATTCGGATATTCGGATGCGCCTGCATTCTGGCAAGCAGTACTCCGTCGCCCCTGGAAAAGGGTTTCAGGAAAATACCGGGCTGGTACATGGCCTTCATGGCAATGGCCTCCACAGTCTCCCAGGCGCCAGGATCCTTGTGGAAAAAGGAGCTCTGGTCTTCCTCGCTGTACTCACACAGAATCCCGTATCGATCCTTGACGATCTGTACCTTTACACCCCGGTCCGCCGCTTCCAGGAGCATCTGCGCAAGCTTTTTCCCAATACTGTCATTGCGCCAGATAAACATGTTGATATAGATCGACTGACAAGCCCTTCGGATCTCCTCCAGGATCACCGGAAATGCCTGCTGTCCGCCGACCAGCAATTCCCATTCTGCGCTCATGCTGTTCTGCTTCTTCTTTCCGCACTGGCAGAGCAGACGCAGGCTCTGCTTTCGCAGTCTGCGTCTGCTCTGCATTTTACTGGCTTTCACATAATGCCGGGAACACGCTCTTCCGCGCAGACCATACATACTTCCTGACGGAAGGTGAAAGCTGCCTTCCTGGTCTTTTTCCTGATGGCATAGTACAATAAAACAGTCTGCTGTGCAAACCTGTACATTCTGTTTGAGACAGCAGGTGCCGATGCGCTGATATCGGCTGATGGCGCTTCATGCCATGCACGGAACGCATACCCGGACAGGAGGGATTTCATTGAGAAGAAGACAGGCATTCCTGATCGTTCAGTCGGTTCTCTGTGCGCTGGTGGCGGGATTTCTGGCTGCCGGCGCGCTGCGTCTGTACTGGGACGGTACTGCCAGGCAGGCGACGGGAGATCTGTTTGACTATATATACACACGGGAAAAGGCAGGCGCAAGGCTTATGCCGGTACTTCCCTTCTTTTTCATCAGCCTGGGCATGACCATCAGCGGTCTGATGCTTGGCATCAGAGATGAAAAAGCCATGCAATGCATACGGGATGAAAACCTTCTCAGAGATCTGAGCACCCTGCGGGACCGCGCGGTTCACCAGGCGGCAGGCATGAAAACACGTGCCCTGCGCGTTATCGTCACAGCACTGGCGGCTGTGCTGATTCTCGCAGGCATCCTCAACGGCGGTCTGGAGGATGTACTGGCCAAGGGCGCTGTCATCTGTACGGAGTGTATCGGTCTTGGATAAGAAAGAAAGCAGAAAACCAAAAATTCCCAAGCCTTCCACCCGCAGGCTGGTACAGCTGTATGCCGCCCTGCTGTACAACGCGAACCTGAAAGGCTTCATTGACGGGCATATCTACACCGGCAGTCTGAAAGCCGTGTGCGTACCGGGACTGAACTGCTATTCCTGTCCTGCTGCGGTTGCCAGCTGCCCGCTCGGTGCCCTACAGAACGCCCTGAGTGCAGCGGGGCATACAGCGCCCTGGTACATCATGGGGATCCTGGCCCTGTTCGGCGTAATTCTCGGCCGAACCATCTGCGGCTGGATCTGTCCTGTGGGCCTGATCCAGGAGCTGCTGCACAGAATTCCTACGCTCAAGATCCGCAAAAGCCGCATAACGCGGGCATTGTCTTACCTGAAGTACGGAATACTGGCCGTATTTGTCATTGCCATACCGCTGCTCTTCGGTGTGGGAAAAGGCATTCCGCTGCCAGCCTTTTGCAAGTATATCTGCCCGGCCGGTACCCTGGAAGGCGCCGTTGGGCTGCTGCAGAACCCCGCAAACAGTTCCTCCTTTTTCCAGCTGAAAGCCGTGTTTACGCAGAAATGGGTTATTATGCTGGCCATTGGCCTGGCCTGTGTCTTCTGCTACCGCAGCTTCTGCCGGTTTCTCTGCCCGCTGGGCGCGATCTACAGTTTTTTCAATCGCTTTGCCCTGACCGGAGTCAGGGTCAGTCCGGAACGCTGTAGCGGCTGCGGCCGGTGCGTGATGGCATGCCCGATGGATGTACGACATGTAGGAGATCACGAATGCATCTCCTGCGGAAAATGCATGCAGGCATGCAGCCAGGGTGCGATCTCCCTGCAATGCGGAAAGATTACTCTGAAAGGTCCGGAAACCGGCAAAAATGCAGACCCCGAGCCAGTGATCCGCAAGCGAAAAACACGAGGGCGGATCGTCTGGTGCCTGGCCGTCGCGGCTCTGCTTTTGGCTGTCGGCTATGGAAACCTGGCAGCGCCTGCAGTCAGTCAGAAGAGCCTTCCGTCACCGGTTGCCGGGACAGATATGGAAACAGCGGATCCGCTGTCTTCCGAACCTTTGATCGGAACAGAACCCGGGAATCGGGCACCGGACTTTTCCACAGAGCTGCTCAGCGGAGAAACCTTCCGTCTGTCAGCGTACCGGGGTCAGGTAGTGATCATCAACTTCTGGTCCCTTGCCTGCGCGCCGTGCATTGAAGAGCTTCCCTGCTATGAACAGCTGAAGCTCGCGCATCCGGATGCAGAAATCCTGGCTGTGCATCACAGGGCGGGCGCCAGCAGAGCAAAGGATTTTCTCGCAGACAAAGGCTGGGATCATCTGGACTTTGCGCTGGACAGTCAGGAAAAGGGTATCCTGGCTCTGCTGAACGCATCCGATGCCATGCCCCAGACCATGATTCTGAACCCGCAGGGCATCGTCACCTATAATGTACAGGCGCCTCTGACTTTTGAGGCACTGGAAGCACTGTATCAGTCTGCCCTGGCAGACCATACCGGGGAAAGCATCGAAGTGCCGGCGGATGCTGCCGCAGCACAGACTGCCGCAAAGCTGCCCTCTGTACTGACTGCTCCCATGGCAGAAAACGCCGCAGCGGTTCCGGCACCTGCTTCGAAATGGGCATCTTCTCTGACCATTCCGGCAAATACGGCGTCACAGTCCGAACAAAGTACCTATTCCTTACAAATCGTGGACCCGGACGGCGTTCCTGTGTCAGGCGTTACCTGTGCCTTCTGCACAGCTGAAGTCTGCCGGAACAGCGAGCCTTCCGACGAAAACGGCCAGGTGCTCATGGAACTGCCGCCTGACACCTATCATGTACAGCTGATCGATGTGCCGGACGGACTCCGCGTTCCGGAGGATAGGGATCTCTACATGGGCCCCGCATCCGAGGCCACGATTCTGACGCTTTCCCGGGAATAGGAAGGTGCTGTTCTTTCCAGGCAAGGCAGAAGAAAAAGCCGTTCGTCATGCCATGATCTGTCTGTTGAAAACGAATCGGAAAAGGAATTCCGAAGCAGACGTACGCTGTCCGCAATATCCTGACCGGATGGTTCTGGAAGTCAGGATCTGCGCCATATGCTTGTAATTGCCCTTGTCGCAATACGCACCTTCCTCTTTAATCAGTTCCGCCATGCGCGTATATACATCCTTCTGCATCTGTATACTGAGCGTTGGAAAATAGCGCTGATAGCGGCTGACTGCCACCAGTTTTTCGGGAATATACGGCTTCACGCTCTTCTTCCTCCATGCTTCCTTCTGTGCCGAGCAGTTCCTCTGTCCTATGCCCTTCCTTCGGAAGATCCTGCGCACTGCGGTCTGTGTTCTTCTGCCGATATAAACCGGCATCCTGCGTGTCACGGCTGCGCGTAAAGTTAGTAATTCCAAACTAATTGTATTCCAAACAGAAAAGATTGCAAGCGTTCTTTTCTTCCGAAACCGATACAGGGAACGCCAGATGTATCATCCGGCGTTCCCTGTATCGGTTTCGTTTTATTCTACCGTACAATCCGTAATCACATACTCTGTAGGCTTGTCATAAGGCGCTCCCATCAGAGAAGCAGCCTGTTCGCTGTAGAAGCCGTCACCGACGATATCGCCCACGCCGGCAGCGTTTTCCCCGCAGGAAACCGTCACGTTTTTCACGCTGCAGCCGCTCACGGCTGTCACCGGTACGCCATAGTCCGCATAGCCGCCTGCATACCCGGTAATGCCGCCAATCCAGTAGCAGTCATTACCGGCTGTAATCGTCACATTTTCAGCTGTGTTTCCGGTAAATGCTTCTGCTCCGAAACCGCAGCCGGAGATGCCGCCCAGGCCATAACAGTTGTTTCCGGCCGTGACCGTGCCTGTACCATAGCAGTCTACTACACTTGTCATTTCCAGGCCGCCGCCTACAATCCCCGCATTCGCTGTGCCGTCGGGAATGACAATCTGTGCCTCTGCCCGGCAGTTTTCAATAAGACCGCCCATGCCGGCACCTACAATACCGCCATACATGCCCTCTGCGCTCATATCGGTATAGTGCACATGCACCGTACCGTTGACCAGGGTGACATTGGACACAACGGAAGCATACGCATAGCCGACTACGTCCGCGGTCATGACAGAGCCGTCCACGACTGCATTCTCCAGCGTAAAGTTCCCGATCGCCGTTTCGGAAATCACGCCAAAGAGGCCCAGAGCCCAGCCTTCAGGCTGATAGACCGTCAGGTTTCGGATGGTATGCCCCTGACCGTCAAAGGTGCCGGTAAATGCATAGTCTGCCGCGGGAATCTCCTGTTCCTCTTCACTCTCGCCGGAAGGCATAAATGTACCCACAGGCGTCCATTCCACGCCCGCCAGATCAATATCCGCCGTAAGCACATAATGCCCGGAAAGATTACTGTTCATGGCTGCGAGTTCTTCGGCAGTGGAGATTTCGATGACGTCCGGTGCCGCAGCTTCTTCCACGGCTTCGCCTACGTTTTCATCCACAAAGAGCTTGATGCAGGCTTTGATCAGCTTATCGCTGTACCCATCCTGAATCCCAGCTGCCAGCCAGTAGGCATAATTCCCTTCCGAATAGCTGGCCATATTGTCCAGGGAAGCGCCATAGCGGAACTCAATGTGCTGCGTTTCCGCCAGTGTATCGTCAGAGAAGGCGAAATAGGTAAACATCCCGGCGTCTTCGTCTTCGGTCCTGTACACATGCATCTGTGCAGGCATTTCCTGGCCGAAGAAGGTGACTGTCTCATCTTCCACAAAGGCGTAGGTGTGACGGAACAGTTCATTGCCATTTTCGTCCGTGCCGGAAATGACATTGCCGTTGACCGTCACACGGGCGATTTCATTTTCAAAGAAACAGTCAAACACCATGCCTGCCGGATCAGTGTAGGCTGCAATGGCCTCCTCGCCGTACAGACGGCCAAGGAAGTTCTGGGTCAGATAGGTATAATAATAGGCAGCCATGTCATCATCCAGGCCATACGCCTGAATGCATTCCATCCAGTAGTCTTTGTATTCTTCCTTGGCAAATTCAGGGAACAGCTCGATGTAAGTGCTGCTCAGTTTCACCAGACGTTCGTCCTCTGCGACGGTCAGATCCGTCGATACAGTGAAATGGTCTTTTGCGGTCAGATATTTGATTCCGACAATCGTCTTGCCTTTCAGAGCCGCATAGGCAGCGCTGTCCAGACCGAAGCCCAGCTGCTTGCCTCGCCAGATATTGGCGATATGACGCAATCCGACCTTTGTTCCATCGTCTGCCGTAAGAATCACACCACTGACCGGTTGATCTCCCAGTACGTCATCCAGGCCGGAAATGGCAATCACGATATCGGCATGCTTGTCATAAACAAAGGCTGCTTTCGCTTCCACTGCGGCAGCTTCCGTACTTACAGCGCTGAATGCAGGCGCATTCTCAACGCTGAGTGTCTTGTACTGGGCAGGAACTTCCTCCAGCACATACCAGGAATAGCTGGGCGCTTCAAAAAGCGCATCCTTCCCGGTATACTCAGTAGGCTTTTCCTCGCCTTTATTGGTCACGGTAATGACTGCCTTGCTGTCTGTGGTGATCTCGATGCCGCCCAGGCCGGCCAGGACATCCGGATTTTCCACATACACAGGGAAGATCACGCCGGAAATATCGCTGCCTTCCGGATCCACGTGGTAGCTTCCTCCAGCCAGCGTGCCAGTGCGCGGTTTCATAAGGGTGGAGGAGGATACGGCATCCAAAGTGGAAGCGTCCGTTACCTCAGCGGCATAGAAAGCTTCATAGGGAATGTTCATGAGAACATAGCTTCCCTTTTCCTCTGCCTGGCAGACCGCACTGATGGCAACCAGCAGAAGCAGTGTCAGCGCCAGCGGAATCAGCTTGCGCATGATGCGTTTCATAATTTTTCCTCCCTCTCAGGCGATCGCAGCACCAAGTTTCCGGCAGTTTTCAAGGGCTTGTTCATCCGGCGTATTGTTGGCTTTTACACTCTCTGCTGCCAGCGAAATGCCCTTTTCTGCGCACCGGGCTTCCCAGTTGTCCAGCCACTCGCCTACGCCCCAGTCATAGCTGCCAAACAGCACTACCTTTTTTCCCGACAGCGAAGGCTCGATTTCCTGCAGCATCGGCAGGAATTCGCTGTCCTCCAGTTCTTCCGAACCCATAGCCGGGCATCCGAGCGCTACGGCGTCGTATCCGTCCACACCGCTTACCTCCGCACAGGTGAGCAGATCAACCGCAGCACCTGCCTCCTTGGCTCCCTGCACAACCGCATTGGCCATCGCCTCCGTGTTTCCCGTTCCACTCCAATAGATGACTGCAACCTTGCTCATACCAAACAACTTCCTTTCTTTTTATGGTCTATCCGCATCCCTTCCGGGATCATGAATAGCTTTTGAATTTCTCTGCTGCATGCATTTTCAGCCGGATGTCTGTTCGTCCACGGCTTATCTGAAGCATGTTGCTTTGAAAAAGTTAGATATTTCTAACCATTGGTCTTTAAAAAACAGCATGGCATTCCCGACAGAAAGGACCTGCTGTTTCAAGCGGTTAGTCACTGCTAACATCGGTATGCTACCATATCCCTTTCGGCCTGTCAAGGCTTTTTTTCTGCAATTCATCTTCTTCCATCAGACAAGTGTATTATGCATTGCTTTTTCCCAAGCCCCCCGCTCTGTCTACCTGCGACCCAGTGCACAGGTCGCACAAAGGCATTCCCATGGGGGAGAGCGCTGCAGAATGCTCTCCCATGGGAATGCCGATGCCGCGAAACCATGCTGTGGCAGTATATTTCTGATGGGAGCACCCGTTATTTGCGGTGCAGACAAAGGATATCTGGATGGGGAAACTCGCCAGCATTCCCGCCGCCAGGCAACGGCAAGGCGGTCATCTCCGCTTATTCCATTTCCTGCGCCATGCTGTCTTCTTCCAGCGTCAGCCGCGCCTTGTTCATTGTCTGACTGTCCGGACCAATAAAGACGTCGAATGTCCCCGGTTCGCTGACATAGCGCATGGACAGGTCATACAGACGCAGCATTTTTTCGCTGATTGTAAAGGCAGCTTCCCTGCTTTCCCCTGGATTTAAAGAGATCTTCACAAAGGCCTTCAGCATTCGCACAGGCCGGGCTACACTGGCAGAAATGTCACGCAGGTACATCTGCACCGTTTCTGTGCCGGGACATGTTCCCGTATTGGTCACCGTTACCGAAGCCGTCACCGTTTCATCTGCTTTCATCCTGTCCGCACTGAGCACCACCGGTGAGTACGAAAATGTGGTGTAGGTCAGCCCGAAACCGAACGGATACAGCGGTTCGTTGGGAATGTCCTGATACTTGGATCCGAAGCGCCCATCATGACAGTCTCCATGGAAAGGTCTTCCGGTACTGAGATGATTGTAATGAATCGGCATCTGTCCCACGCAATAAGGGAAGCACATGCTCAGACGGCCACTGGGATGACTTTCTCCCAGAAGCGTGCGCAACACAGCCGGGCCGCCTTCTGTGCCAGGCAGCCAGGCAACCAGAATTGCCTTGGTTTTTTCCTTCAGCGGACGGATGTCCAGCGGGCGTCCCCCAAAGAGCACTGCAATAACATTCTCATTGACGGCAGTCACTGCATCAAGCAGGCGAAGCTGGCACTTCGGCAGCGTAAGCTCACCCCTGCTCGCTGCCTCTCCGGTACATTCCCGATGCTCGCCAAGGCACAGCACAACTTTTCTCGACCGCCGGGCCAGTTCCACTGCCTCCTGAAGTGCCGCTTCCGCATCCGTTTCGTCTCTTGCAACGGGCTGCTGAAATCCCATGATCGGCTGATCCGCATCATGGACAGGACATCCCGGCGCCACGGGTACATTTCGGGTGCGCGGATCATTCGCAAGCGCTGCCTTCACTGTTACCGTATCCTGGTCATTCGCAAAGATTGACCAGGCGCCATTGAGATATATATGATCCACATAGGGTCCGATAAAAGCGGCTTCTTCCGGCTGCAATGGCAGCATATGATCCTCGTTTTTCAAAAGAACAAAGGACTTCTCCGCCATCTTTCTGGCTGCTTCACGGTGTGCGGGCGATAAAAGAACCGCTCGTTCCTCTTCCTCGTCCGCATCCTTGAATGGATGCTCAAAAAGCCCCAGCTTATTCTTCAGCTGCAGCACGCGCCATGCACTGTCCTCCACCCACGCCAGCGGCACCTTTCCGCTTTCCACCAGCTGTTTCAGATTCCTTGCATAGACAGGGCTGGTCATGTCCATGTCAACCCCGGCCCGCAGCGCAAGAAACGCGGCCTCCCCCTGATCGGCGGCTATCCCATGGGCAAGCAGTTCCTCCAAGGCATTCCAGTCGGAAATCACCATGCCGGTAAAGCCCATTTCCCTGCGCAGCACTTCCTTCACAAGCCACTCATTGGCAGCCGAAGGAATCCGGTTCAGCGTGTTGAAGGAGGTCATGACAACCTCACACCCCGCCTCTACGGCTGCCTGGTACGCGGGCAGATAATCCTCCCGCAGTGTACGTTCTGAAAGCTCCACATTATTGTAGTCCCGTCCTCCCTCCGGCGCACCGTACCCGGCAAAGTGCTTGAGACAGGCAGCAATGTGTCCTCTGTCATGCAGGCTCTTTCCCTGATACCCCCGAACCATGGCAGCTGCCATACAGCCGTTCAGGTACGGATCCTCCCCGGCCGACTCCATGACACGGCCCCATCTCGCATCCCGCACCAGGTCAGCCATAGGCGAGAATGTCACATGAATGCCCGCAGCCGCAGCTTCCTTCGCAGCAATCGCGGCGCCTTCCTCCACGCCTTCCGGATCAAAAGTGCATGCCTGCGCCAGCGGAATGGGAAATACCGTACGATAACCGTTGATGATATCCGCCATAAACAGCAGGGGAATATGATGCGGATGCTGCGCCATAAACGCAGTCTGCAGCTTTTTAATCTTTTCCGCGCCGATGATGGACAGATAGCTGCCTGCCAGGCGCAGATCATCCTGGGTCAGCCCCATATCCCCTGCCGGCCCTGTCACAGCGCCTTCGCTTTGAAAATAGCCCGGCAGCTGTACCAGCTGACCAATCTTTTCTTCCAGTGTCAGATCGTTTATGAGTGCCCGCAATGCACTCTCCGTCATCTGTCCTCGCCTCCTGCTTCCAGTTCGCTGCTCCAGGGAATCGAATCCGCAGCGCCGATACGGGTCACGGCGATCGCTGCTGCCCGCGAAGCCCTCTCCATACACTGGGAAAGCGGCATGTCTTCCATAAGTCCCGCGAGGAAATACCCGGTATAGGTGTCCCCGGCTCCAGTAGTATCCACGGCTTTCACGGTACATGCATGCTGGAAATGGGATTTCACTGTTTCTCCTGTAACCTGCCAGGCCTGGCTTCCCAGTGCACCAAGCGTGATCAGTACTGATAGCCGGGGATACCGTGCATGCAGCACTTTCCAGGCTTCTTCCGGCTCTTTTTCATCGGTCATCTGTGCTGCTTCAATCTCATTCATGATAAGCCATGACAGTGCGTCTATCGGGACATTCGCCAGTTTTCCGTCAAACGGTGACGGATTCAGCGCTATCCGCAGCCCTTTTGCAGCAGCATTTTCCACCATGTGCGGCACAGAATTCACTTCATTCTGCACAAGCATCCAGTCCCCGGCAGAAAACGCACACAGGGTTTCACTGATCTGTTCTTCCGTAATGCACTGATTGGAGCCGCCGAAAAGCAGAATACAGTTTTCCCCCTGTTCGTTGACCTGAATCACTGCGTTCCCCTGGGATACGGGGACGGAACGCACCAGCTCCGTATGTACGCCACTTGCCTGCAAAAGCTTCACAAGCATATCTCCGCCTGTACCGACGCAGCCCGCATGCCAGACATCGGCTCCGGCTCGCCGCAGTGCAACAGACTGATTCAGCCCTTTGCCGCCCGCCTTTACGGTAAGCGCAGCCGCGCTGAGCGTCTCGCCGGGCTGTACGAAATGATCCACCGTATAGACATCGTCCCTGTTCATGGAACCAAAATTCAGGATTTTCACACATTACTCCCTCCGTTTTCCCTATCTTACCACAGGAAGACGCCGTTGCCCATTGTGACAGAAAAAGAGCGGCTACCGGTCATGAAGCAGCCGCTTTTGGGGAAAGCACAGTTCGCAGGGAACCTTTCTCATTCGTTGGCATACCTTTCTCTGCCGCTTGGTTCCCGATATGTATGCAGCTTTTTCTGATGCATTTCCCGCGCTTTCTATCCGAGGCAGGTGTTTTCATTATTGTCCCCCGGCTCTTTTTCCGAAAGCATTCGACAACCGACTTCCACAAAAAGAACCATGATCAGGGTTGTCATTCCCGCCTCGAGGAAATAGGGAAGACTGCCAGGTTCCAGGCTCTTCGACCACAGGAAACAGGCTGAGAACACTGCAAAAAAGATAATGTAGTAATAGAGAAACCTCCGCTGTTTCAGCATCTGCAATGCCAGCAGCATAACCGCAACACTCAGTCCTATCCCACCTGCGATCAGCGGAATCCCCCACCAGAAAGAGGGGGTCTGCGCCAATGCCTTTTCCACCGGGTAGCTCAGAAGGAAACCGATCGGCGTACATACAGCATCCGCAAGAAGGACGCCGGCGCACCGCAACGGAATGCGCCGAAAGCACGTCGCCTTCAGCAGAAGAGCCAACCGCTTATAGCCGCCTGCAAAGATCAGCAGTCCAAAATCATAGGTGAATATACGGCATCCCCGCAGAATCCCTTCCAGTTATTCCGTGCCGGTCTGCCGATAAGCCCAGAACAGCCCGTAGTATATGATCATCAGCATCGGATACACCTGAAGAATCGGCTTATACGCCTTTATGACCTGTTTCATCTGCGTTCCTTTCCGCTCTCACAAAGGATACACGCCATGCATTCCCTGCATTCAGCTTTCTGGCAGCAGGGAGATGACACAGCGTTCCAATACCTTCCAGCCCTGATTATTATGATAGGGCTATCCTTCCTGAGTGACACACAACACTCCACGGTGTAAGCGCCAATTTCAGATGCAGAACGCCCTGTGCATCCACAGTCTGCCATTGGTTCCCCGTATTCTGAGAAGCTGCCTGCAAAAGAGCCGTTTCCTCCCGTGTGGGCGATGATGGGCAATGCATCTGCTGCCAGAGCGGCAGCGCCCATCCGTGCGTCCGGTCCAGCGTTTCGATCCGGACTGTCGCCTGCGGTGTCAGCCCCATGATGGTATAGGATAACATAACAGGCTCCCCTTTTTCCAGTTCCTCCTGTGCTTTTCTGCGGTCCGGATAGACGGACATGCCCACTGTATCAGTGAGCGGATAATGGTACAGTATGCCTGCCAGTCTCCCGTCAGCGCGCCGGGTAAAGAACGAATGCCCATCCCGGTACAGCCATGTATCACCCATCTGGGAGAGCATTCTGTAGGCATGAAAACTGGGCTTGACAATCCCCTGAAAATGAATCAGCCCGAATCCGCCGTGAAAAACGCTGTCGCCTGCGCCGTTTTCCTCAAATACATCGCTCAGCGCCCAGTAGGAAAGAGAATCTGCAAGCCCGATGCCGTCCAGATTGCATTTCACAATATACGCAGCCTCCTGCAGATAATCATGCGTGCAGTCCCAGGAAGAAGGGCTTGATGACCATTCCGTCAGATGCAGTTCCGCATCCGGATACGCGCTTTGCGCGATGACAGTCCTCAGCCACTGCATGTCCTGGCATGTAGCCTCAACCGCACGGGACCGTCCCGTCATATGACCGGAGGCATCCACTGCAAAGTCAGTAGGATATGGATGAGAGGAAACAAAATCAACAGGGAGCTGATGCCCGGCACAGTACCGGACCGACCCTGTAGTCCAGCGTGAAACTTCAGAATGCACCATGGTCTTTCAGGAGGCCGTCATGCGCTACACGGTCACGGTCATCGGTGACAGACCGAGCCATGGCTATCCGCTGTATATTGCCCTGCACGGCGGCGGCAGTGATGATACGCCGGATTTCAACAACGAGCAATGGTCCTACATGATGTCCTACTACAGCGACGAGCTGGAGTGTGGCGTGTATGTGGCGGTCAGAGGCGTGCGTGATACCTGGGATACTCACTTCAATCCTGAGTCCTATCCGCTCTACGATCGTCTGATCCAGTACATGATCGTCACCATGGATGTGAATCCCAACCGCGTTTACCTGGAAGGCTTTTCTGCCGGCGGAGACGGTGTATATGCCATCGTGCCGCGCATGGAAGACCGCTTTGCTGCAGTCAATATGAGTTCCGGTCATCCCAATGGCGTACAGCTTCTGAACCTGTATAATCTCCCTATCCAGCTGCAGGCGGGAGAGTATGACGATGACTACGACCGGAATACTGTCACGGCCGCATACGGGATCAAGCTGGACGAACTTCGAAAGAAATACGGCGGGTATGAGCATCGTACACTCATCCACTACAATTGCGGCCATAACTTTGACGACTGCAGCAGAATACCTATTCCGGTCATGCAGGATCCAGCCCACTGGCTTGCATACGGTGACCGGTCACATTGGGATGTTGACAGTTTTCCGCCTGACTATATGAATTCGTTTATCCGCAGTCCCATTCCAGAGCGTGTCATCTGGGATCTGCGCACGCGGGCACCACAGCGTGAGACAGAGAGCTTTTACTATCTCAGCGCTCCCTACAGCACAGATACGGGATGCATTGACGCCAGATTCGACCGTGCACAGAACACGATTACCATTGACACTCGTGACCTGAATGGGACGTTCTGTCTTCTTCTGAATGAGGAGATGGTGGACTTTTCTCAGCCGATCCAGCTGAACGTGAACGGTACCATTACGAAGCTGTCAGTCGTGCCGGACCGTCGCGTTCTTCAGAAGACAACGTATGATCGCGGTGACCCGTATTATCAGTTTGAAGCCGAAATCTGCCTGGATGATGCCGGTCACATCATCCGCTGATGCTTCACAGTCCGGTCAGGCAGTTGAGAGATCCATAAGCTGGAGCCTGCTGACAGGCATCCGGACTTTTCCTCCATTCATTCCGATACGCCTTTCCAGATCTGTGTGCCCGTTCACGCATGCAGGATACCGCAATCTCCCACGGTCTGTCTGAAAAAGCAGGACCCTTACAGGGAATCAGAATGTCAGTTCTGGTTTTACAGGCGGCGGATATGCAGGCGCATTCCCGTGCAGAGTCAAAACACCACAGAGAAAAAGGTATGCCCTGTCAAAGCCGTTCCGGGCTTTGCCATGCTGCTAAATGATCTCATGCACAGACGGTACCCTCTTCTGCCTGAGGGGAAGAATCCTCTGCAAAGCGCAGATGATCCGCACCAGGAAACGGATCACTCTTTATGCACATGGCGCTTGGGGGATACAGTCATTCTCTATCCGTTTCACCACCTGGGAAGCCGATTGAAGTTTACCGATAAACCTTTTCTTGCCGCGAAGCCGTGCATCGATTGCGGTAAGTGCGTCTGTCTCTGCCCGGTGAACCATACGTATCGGAAGGATTTCCATCCGCCTGAAATCAGCATCGTGCCTGCTGCATAGCCTGCCTGTCCGGCTGTTTCCCGGAAGCCATTGTCTGCAAAACGATTACGGCAGAGACGAATGCTGTGCGGAAAAGGGAGGCTCCCGTGCGCAGCAGATCGGAACATGAGGGCTTCATAAAGAAATCAGTCCTGCCTGACAGGAGCAGCGCACAGGGTGCACGGACATCAGCCCATTCCCCGTTCGTGCGCTCTTTTTTTCCTTTTCTGCAACGCCGTGCTTTCCACAGTCAGATACAGGTTCAGCCTGTGGCAGCAGGATAAAACATTCATGCCGACCATCACTTGGAGTGCATTGTACGGTATAATGAATCCGGCTGGCAGGAAACGCAGCGAACGGCGCTCTGTCAGCAGAAGCCATGCTGCAGGCAGATGTCCATATCTTCCAGAGCACGGAAGAGGTCCTGTATCCGTTCCATTCGGGAACCGGGATACCGGAGCATACGGACAGAAAGCCTTCCGAAGGCCTTTTCTATGCAGCCAATGCAGGACGAACCCGGAACCAGGAACCAGGGAACCCCGCCGCAGAAAAACCGCGGCACACAGTGGCAGTGTCTATACATCCATTCAAATAATCGCAGAAATCCTTCCATCATGTTTCGGCTTTTCGCTGATTCGGAAACGGGAAACTGACCGATCTTACCATCTATCGGAATCTTTGGAGGTTCGTATGCTGGACAATCAAGGCTTTGACTTATGGGCAGATGGATATGACAGCACTGTCAGAGTATCCGACGAGGAAAACAGCTATCCGTTTGCAGGTTACAAAGAGGTATTGAACCGCATCTATCAGACCGTTATGGAAAAGCCCCATGCAGCTGTGCTTGATATCGGATTCGGCACAGGCACACTGACAAAAAAGCTGTATGAACACGGGTGCACCATTTATGGGCAGGATTTTTCCGCAAGAATGCTTGCACTGGCTTGCGAAAAGATGCCCTGTGCTCATCTCTTTCAGGGAGATTTTACGCAGGGGTTAGCCAAACCGCTGCGGCATCGGAATTACGATTACATCATTGCCACCTATTCCCTGCATCATTTGACGGATGCACAGAAAGCGGACTTTCTCCGCATTCTGCGTAGTCGT
Organism: uncultured Eubacteriales bacterium; assembly: GCA_902764915.1. Lineage (GTDB taxonomy): Bacteria > Bacillota > Clostridia > Christensenellales > Aristaeellaceae > UBA2943. The sequence continues at coordinate 86,864 of CACWXY010000005.1, forward strand.
CTGCATGCACACGGAAAGATCCTGATCGGGGATGTGGCTTTTGAAACGCGTGCGGAATGGGAGCAGTGCCGCCGGAAAGCAGGCATCAAATGGGACGATGACGAAATCTATTTTGTAGCTGATGAACTGAGAAGTACTTTCCCGGACCTCACATTCACGAAAGTTTCCTGCTGCGCAGGTATTCTGACGCTCGCTCGATAGCGCAGCACAGGCTTTCCTTCCTTCACCTCTTCTTGCCGACGTTCATCCCAAAGGAGGCGTTTCATTTGCAGGCAAAGCTTCGGCATGACGCGGACATCATACTCAGACAAGCCATACAGCATGTACTGCCGGATACCGCGGTCAGACAGACACTCACTGGACGCACCTTTCCCGGACGCGTAATCCTGCTCGCCGTGGGAAAGGCTGCCTGGCAGATGGCCAAAGCAGCTGCTGACTGTCTGGGCACGCAGCTGACATGCGGGATTGTCATCACCAAGTACGGCCACGTACCCGGACCGCTTCCGCGCATTGAGTGCTACGAAGCCGGGCATCCCATTCCGGATGCGCATTCCTTTGCCGCCACCGAAGCAGCAATCCAGGCAGTACAGGGACTCCATGAGAAGGACACCGTTGTCTTTCTCCTGTCCGGCGGAGGAAGCGCACTGTTTGAAAAGCCAAAGATTCCAGGAGAAGAGCTGCAGAATATCACACGGCAGCTCATGGCCTGCGGTGCGGACATCGTGGAAGTCAATACCATTCGGAAACGCCTGTCCTGCGTCAAAGGCGGTCAGCTGGCTCATCTGTGCGCTCCGGCTCATGTGCTTTCGATTATCCTCTCCGATATACTGGGTGATCCCCTGGATATGATCGCCTCCGGGCCTACCGTGGCAGACACCAGTACCTGCGAGCAGGCCCTGGCCATCGCGGAAAAATACTCCCTGAAGATGTCTGCGGCAGCGCATGCGTGTCTGCAGCAGGAGACTCCGAAATCTCTGTCCGGCACGGAAACCTATGTGAACGGATCCGTAAAAGAGCTCTGTGCGGGAGCTGCACAAGCCTGCCGAGCACTCGGGTATGAGCCTTTCATCCTGACAGACCGGCTGTCCTGCCAGGCCAAAGAAGCAGGACGTTTTCTGGGATCTATCGCCCGTACACACTGTATGGACGGGAAACGTCTGGCTTTTATTGCGGGCGGAGAAACCGTTGTTTTACTGACCGGGCAGGGCCTGGGCGGCCGCAATCAGGAACTGGCCCTGGCTGCAGCCAGAGAAATCAGCGGAATTGCCAATGTCTGCGTCTTTTCCGCAGGCTCTGACGGCACAGACGGGCCTACCGATGCCGCCGGCGGATACGCAGACGGGGATACCGAGGAGGCGCTGCGCATGGCAGGCAGGACAATTGATGAAGTGCTTCGTGATAATGATGCCTATCACGCCTTGGAGAAAACGAACGGCCTGCTTTTCACAGGGCCGACCGGTACCAATGTAAATGACGTAGCTGTTGTACTGATCACCCCTCCTGATGCCCCATGACCTGTACCCTGCCCTGTCCGGACAGGCTCTGCCGACGTGACAGAAAGCATGCGTCATGCAGCGGTATGTCACAAATCCAGTACCGGAAAAAACAAGTTCATCCCTGACAGGAAATCAGGGGAACCGATCTGAAAGGAAGAAACATCATGCCATACTCCATGCGGAAACAGATTGAACAGGTCAGCGTACAGGCCGGAGAAATGATGCGGGAACATCAGGCATCCCGCATCCAGGAGAAAGAAGGACACGCGAACTGGGTGACTGATATGGACGAACAGATCCAGCGCTTTCTGGCACAGAAGCTTGCGGTAATTCTCCCCGAAGCCGAGCTGATTGGAGAAGAAAAAGAAAATCAGGCACTGGGAGACGGATGGACCTGGATTGTGGATCCTATTGACGGAACCACCAATTATATCCATCATTACCGCTGTTCAGCAGTTTCCATTGCCCTCCTGAAGGATCGAAAGCCGATGATCGGCGTGATTGTGGATCCCTATGCCGGAGAGATCTACAGCGCTGAGCGCGGAAAAGGTGCCTTTCTGAACGACACACCTATGCATGTATCCGCAGTCCCCGTGTCTTCGGCACTGGTCGCCTTCGGTACCGCTCCCTACAACCCGGAATACAGCCAGATGTCCCTTGCTCTTGCGGGACGTTTTCTGGCTGCATCCGCCGACATCCGCCGTTCCGGTTCCGCTGCGCTGGATCTGGCTCACCTGGCCTGCGGACGTGTGGACTATTTCTTTGAAATGCTTCTGAAGCCGTGGGATTTTGCGGCCGGTGCACTGCTGGTTGAAGAAGCTGGAGGCATCTTTGCCATGCCTGCACTGGAGGAAGTGGACTACGGGGCGATGACAACCGTTCTCGCCTCAAACCCGGAATGCTATTCCTTCGCACACGCAGAACTGCTGCGCATCATCCATTCCTATGGGATGCAGGAGAAACGGACCTGGCAGGCAACGGATGCTTTTCTCTGACCTGCCCCTGAGCCCATGCAGTACAGGCATGGCTTTGCAGAGCATGCCGCTTACAGTATAGAAAATGAGCTATGAAAAGCAGATCCTGTCTCGTGGATAATCGAGATATCAGGAGGCGGCCGCCATGATTGACTTTGAAAAAATCGGGAAACGAATTCTGGAGGAGCGGAAATATCTGCGCCGGATTTCTCAGGAAAAGATGGCAGAAGATCTGGGAATGTATCAGGCAGATATCAGCAATCTGGAAAAGGCCAAAAATGGAAGCGGGATTACGGATCTGGCCAAGCTGGATATGATTGCCGCCTATTTTGATATGCCTCTTGAAACATTATTGTTCGGCAGGAGGCAGGATCAGATGGAAAAATACCACGGCACGAAAATGCAGCTGAAGGAATGTGGAAATGCGCGAAGCCGAAAGCATGAGACTCTCCTTCGGAATCTCATGGGGCTTTTAGATGAAGCAATGGCAGAAAAAGCGCTGAAGGCTGTCCTGTCATTGGCTTGCGGCCCCTATATGATCTACATCGCTCATGAGATGCAGAAAGAGTATACAGGAACCGTGCAGGAGGACAAAGGCTATCCGGACGCCCTGATCAAAGCCCACGTGTACGTTGTCTACCAGGACGAAGTCATAGGCTGCCTGACCGCGGATATCACATCCGTCATGCAGCACATCTTCCGGCCGGCGTTTGAACAGCTCAAAAGATACATCACACCCGACATTTTCGATCTGGAGGAGACGCTTTCTCTGCTGAACCCATACTGGAGGCTGTTTCAGCATGCAGTCTCTGAGGAAGAGGAAAAAGAACTGCTGCAGAAAATGGCAGAGCGGATGGACGCGCTTCGGGCAGCAGGTGAAAGACGTGTCATCTATTATGTGGAAAGCGCCTATGTGCGGGAAGACTGCAGAAGAAACGGCATTTTCCGCATGATGATCGATGTGTTAAGAAGGCAAAGCGGAAACGCCATGATTTTTCTCAGTCTGGAACCTACATCCGGATCGGAACTGAAATCTGAATATGCGTATCATGCGGTGTATGAGGCTTCCGAGCTCGGGCAGATCAGCATGAATGCCAGTATCGCGGAAAGGCTTGGTTTTACCATTGACGCAAAGACGGAAGACCGGCAGGCGGAACGTGTCACCGAAGACGGCACCCTTGTAGTGGAAACTGTGCCGGTAAGAAGAACCGCCTATTGTCTTCCTAAAAAGATCCGGAGCATCCTAAACGAAGACAGTGAGCTTCTCGCGTATGCCAGAGCCCGGGAAAGAGTCCTGACCGGAGACACAGAAAAGCCAAAGGTTATCGATGTTTTCCAGAGCGCATGGAAAAAGTACGGGTTTATCATATCCATAAAGCTCGTGTACCGAGACGGAACCGCGTACGCCTTTGCACGCGGCATGGACTGGAAGTCCCGCTGGCTGGGGGTATCCCGGGACAATCCTGCCCCGAACGGAGACATGGTGGAAACCATGGAGAAGTATCAGAGCCTGCAGGAAGCGGAACAGTCCAGGTATTATACGGGCCTCAAAGCGGCAGAGCAGCTTCTCGGAGCGATTTATTTCGGGACCGTGCGTCCGGAGGATGTGCATCTGGAGGAACTGGAATGCTGAAGTGCCGTTTTATAGGAAATGAGCTATAAAAAACGGCATGCATCCAGGGTATACTGTCATCGTCAAGCGAAAAACAATCAGGGAGGATGGCAGTATGAAACGGTACTTTATTGAGGAAGCAAAATGCGGGATCACAGAAGGCGGAATGGCATGCGGACCGGTTTCCGGGAACGTGGTAGCAACAGTGCGGTTCAATGACGGAACGGCATCCCAGTGGCTGAATCTGGTGGAAGTGGATGGTATCCCCAATGTATGCCTGTCTGACAGAGACATATATGACGACCTGCTCGCAGAGGACTATGAGGACGAAGCATTCACCGCATACGTGAACAATCATCTCATCCAGCATTGGAACGGTATTGATTTCGATTTCAGCTATTCCACAACGCTGGAAAGCATGGCTTCCGATCCAGAGAACCCGGCTGTACCGCTGATACGGTATCTCCTTGCGCTTGTCAGATGCTCCATGGACGAAACCGAAGCACTGATTGCCACGGCAGCCGGAAAGTATGCAGATGAGCTCGATATTCCTCTTTCCGACATAGAGGAAAACTTCATGGATGAAGAAGATGAGGACACGGCGGAAGATACGGAGTAAGGATGTCCATGGGTTCGCTGCAAAACGTATCTCCAAGCACTGCTGACAGAAACACATTTTCCGGTCTGACGGATAGGCTGTGATCATGATCGCACATCGGTTCAAGACGGCAGAACATGCCAATCAGATCCGGGTGACAGACCACGGCAGATTCGATCAGCAGAGCACCCATGCACAGCTCAAGCAGCAGGCCGGAATCTACAGAAGCTTCGTCGGTGAGCGGCGTAAATCGGCCAGCTGGAAGATCTATGAGACCGCTGCTTTCCTGGTCTGAATGTATGATGCCGATGGCAGAGTGAAGAATCGATCCTGTATTCCATCCGGCCTTTATGCGGAAAACCTACATTCTCGAACCAAAGCAGAAGCAGATTTTCCACGGAAAAAAGGCTGCGGCCATGCAGTGCTGGCTTTGTCAGATGCATGGCCGCAGCCTTTTTATTCTTTTACCGGTACTGTCCGGATGATTCCCTGTCACGGGGAAAAGAAATTCTGTCATGCACTGTACTCAGGCCATGGTCACATTTCCCCTTCGAACGCCCTGCGCAGGACCGCCAGGCCGATCTGAAGTCCCGGACACAGTGAGGATGTTTCCAGCCATTCCTCCCGGGTATGAGACTGATCGCCGACATACAGTCCGAAGGAAGTCGCAGGAATCCCCATAGACAGCGGAATGTTGGCATCCGTGGAGGAAGAGCCCCTCACAGGCCGCACACCGGTCACGGAGAGAATATCCTCCTCGCACGCATGCAGCAGCTGTTCCTGTCTTTCCGGATCCACCGGCCCCATGCAGGGACGCTCGCCCAGCAGTTCCACTTCCACCTGCCAGCCCATGGCGCGAAACCCGTCCATGATTCCCTGAAAGCCCGTACGCATCTCCTGCAGGCATGCCTGATCGTCAGAGCGGTATTCATACGTAAAACAGGCATCCTGCGCAATGGTGTTGACTGATGTGCCGCCCTCGATCGTACCCACGTTATACGTGGTTTTGGTGCTCTCTTTCCGGGGCACCCACTGGAGATACAGCGTATGAATGATTTCCGCCGCCTGATGAATCGCATTGGCGTGTCCGAAGGCGCCATAGGAATGTCCGCCTTCCGTGCGCACGAAGATCCGATATCGGCAGGAACCTACAGCCCGGTCTACCACGCGGTGATAGGTGCCGTCAAAGGTAATGAACTGGTCCATTCTGTCTCCATAGGCCCGGCCGATTTCCCGGCTGCCCCGCAGATTTCCCAGTCCTTCTTCCCCGGTATTGAAGACAATCAGCACCGGCTGCCGGGGCGACGCCTTCCGGGTCAGCAAAAGACGCGAGAGCAGCATCAGTGCGGCTACATTGGCAGTATCATCCCCGACGCCGGGTGCACACAGACGGTCCGGTTCCTCCCGGAACGCCAGTTCCGTATCCATCGGAAAGACCGTATCCATATGTGCCGCATACACCCGGATCTTTCCCTGCTGCCATTTGCCAAAGGGCAGACATACATTGCCCGCCTGATCCAGAAAAGGGTTTCCACCAAAGCGGCGGAGCCACTGCAGGATATAATCCGCCCGCTGCGCTTCATACCCCGAAAAGGCCGGGATCGCGCACAGCGTCCGGATCAGATCAATCTCCTCCGGCACTGTCTGCCGGGCCCATTCCGATGGATGCATGGCTGCCTCCTTCTTATCCCTTTACCGCGCCGATATTGATGCCCTTGATAAAATACCGCTGCAGAAACGGATAGATCATCATGACCGGAATCACAGCCACTACCGTCACTGTCATGCGGACACCCTGCGGCGTCAACGCATTATCCAGCCGGGAGGTATCGCCGGACATGCTTTCAATCTGCTCCGCCAGCCGCTCCGCCTGGTTCAGGAACTTGTACAGCTTGTACTGCATGGTTGTCAGTGCGTTATTGGTAAAGGTATAGATATGATTGTCAAACCAGGAATTCCACTGATACACCGACGCATAGACTGCAATGGTGGCCGCAATGGGAAGCGACATGGGCATGATAATCCGCAGAAAGATTGTCATCGGACCCGCTCCGTCCAGCATGGCGCTTTCCTCTACAGATGACGGCAGGCCCTCAATGTATGTCTTGATCAGAATAATATAGTATGCACTGACAGCAGTAGGCAGAACATACACCCAGAATGAGTTGATGAGTCCGTACATGCGGATCACCAGGAACGTGGGAATAATCCCGCCGGACACATACATGGTCACCGTAACCATCCGGTAAAAAAACCGGCGTCCGGGCAGTTCCTCCTTGGTGAACAGGTATCCCATCAGCATGCAGCAGAATACCGTAATCACCGTACCGATCACCGTACGCGACACAGAGATCAGGAGAGAATCCAGAATTCCCTCCATTCGGAACACGTCTCTGTAATTGGAAAAAGTAAACCGATACGGTACCAGAATCCCCTTGCCCGCCACAATAGATCCGGAAAGGGACTGAACCAGAATATAGTACAGGGGAAACGCACAGATCAGAATCAGCAGCAGGAAAAACAGGTAATTCCATACAACGAAAACCTTCCGGCCGGTGGATTCACGAATCGTTTTTTTCCTGCCCGGTGACAGCTTTTTCTCTCGCGTCATGACTCCACCCTCCTTAAATAATGGACTCGCCGCGCACTTTTTTCGCTGTGGTATTGGCGATAAAGAGCAGCGCAATACTGATAAAGGATTTCATGATACCGGCTGCGATCGCATAGGAATAGTCCTGTTTTTTCAGGCCCACCGTGTACACGTACAGGTCCAGAACCTCAATGTTATTGTAGATAATGTTGTTCTGGAATACATAGTACTGATCAATCCCAGAATTAATGAAATTGGAAACCCGGAGCAGCATCAGAACGATAAATGTAGGCATCAGCCCCGGAATCGTCACATGCAGCGCACACCGGAACCGGCCTGCACCGTCCACCGTTGCCGCCTCGTACAGTTCCTGATCAATCCCCGCAATGGCCGCGATATAGATAATCGCACTCCATCCCAGTCCCTTCCACAGGGCAATCAGTGTCTGGAACCAGTAAACGGCGTTTCTGTCTGTCAGTATGCTTTGGGCAGGCAGGTTCAGTTCCGCCCTGAGCTGATTCAGAAGCCCCTCCGAACTGAAAAGCGCAAAGGCCAGGGAATACACAATCACCCAAGAAATGAAGTGCGGCAGTGTCGTAATCACCTGCGCCAGTTTCCGAAACCGGTCGGACCGGATTTCGTTGAGCAGAACTGCCAGCAGCATGGGCAGCGGCAGTGTCAGAAAATCCAGGGACGAAAAAATCAGTGTATTGCGCATCACCCGGCGGGTCGTGGATTTTGTCAGAATCATCTGAAAATACTTCAGCCCGATGAACTTGTTCTGCAGCAAGGGATAACCCGGCTTATACTCGAAAAGGGAGAGCGCCCAGCCTGCCAGAGGAACATAGTGGAACATGACCACCAGAATCAGCATCGGCAGAAGGATCCAAAACAGCTGCCAGTTCCTTTTCTTCTTCCGGGGGCGGATGGATTGGCTCAGATTGGTTTGCACAGTGGTTCCCTCACTTTCTGCCAAGCATATCAAAGTATGGACGAAAGGGGAACAAGAAGTTCCCTCCTTGTTCCCCTTCTGCGATCAGAGCCCGACAGTTTCCATCACTTGCGGGACTGCTGATACATCTGGAATGCAGGTTCCACAACAGCCTTGGCTTCGTTGAATGCATTCTCGCACCACGCCCAGGCAGTTGCCTCGTCGGCTTCTTCCCATTCGGTCAAAAGACGGTTCTGAATCTCCGCAAACTCCTCATCGGTCTGCGCCATAATCAGTTCCGGCATGGCACGCTCCGCGATGGAAGCGCATTCATCCATAATGCGTTTGATATCCATGGGAATATCGGTGATGCCCAGTGCCACCATCTGGCCGTAATCCCCTGACAGGTCGTTTACAAGTCCCGCATTCACCTGCTGCATATAGTATTCAGAGGGGCAGGACACGCCGAAGTAATCGGCGAAATTCTTCTGCCAGGAATTCAGTGTCATGGCACGCACTTCGAAGGTCTTTCCCAGATCGTAGGTATAGCCGTCGGGATGAATGCCGGTGCCGGTAAAGCGTGTCCATTCGGAGAAGCCGCCATAAATGCCGGTATTAGCATAATATTCATCCGTATTGGCACCATAGGTCTGAATGTCGCTGATGGCCTTTTCCGTCAGGTGCGGAACGCCGGCTTCATCATAATCCCAGTCCACGCCCTTGATGCCGTTGAAGCAGGTACGCACGATATCAGGATCTGAGAAGAAATTAAGAACGGTCAGCGTGGCTTCCAGGTTCTTGCACTTCTTATTGATGAAGATATTATCAGACGGCGCATTGCCGGTCATCTGGGGCTTGTTGGCAAAGCAGAACGCAGCGTTGGAGCCAATGTTCACAATGGCTGTGGTAGTGGTGGGATCGTCCTTGCTCAGTTCATTGTACAGCTCCTTGCCTTCATAGGGCACGGCGGAGACATACCGGCCCGCACGTACCTTGGCCTTCAGCTGATCCGAGGTCATATAGAAGGACTCTTCGTCAAACAGACCTTCCCGCCAGCACTTGTTGAAGAATTTCATGGCCGTCCAGTAGGCGGAGCGTTCCAGATTGGTATATCCATTGTACAGTACGCAGTCATCCCAGCCGCTCATATACATGGTGCCGCCATACACCCATGGGTTCAGGTTGCCGCCGTCAATAAGCATGCAGCCGGTCTGATAGAAGCGGGAGAAGGCATTCCATGTACCGATGCCGTATACTTTTTCACCGTTTTCTGTGGTGGGATTCATGGCGACCATCTGCTTCATGACTTCAATCCAGTCATCCGCGCTCTTGATTTCCGGGCAGCCCAGTTCCTTGTACAGGTCCCAGCGCAGACGGATACCCCAGGAAGTATTGTCATCGCAGTTGGTGTCTTCCGGTCCGATGCAGGGGAACAGGAACAGCAGTTCCTTGTTTTCGCCGCCCAGCATGGCGCGGGACAGTTCATTGGTCGCTGTGTACGTATCAGAGAATACATTGGGCAGAAGGTCCTTGTATTCGTCCAGGTTCAGCGCATAGCCATTGTCGCGCACGGTGTCCAGATAATCCGCATTGCATGTCATGATATCCGGGAAATCGCGTCCTGCGAACAGCATGGCGTACTGTTCACTGTCGTAATACTGATACTGCAGGTCAATATTGTACAGTTCACGAAGCATCTTGATCTCGTTGGAATTATACCATTTTCCGTCATCGAGATCACTGGAATGGTTCAGGCACATGGTGACCACAATCGGTTCGTCATCGGCAACTGCGGCAGGCAGCAGCGAAATGACCATAGCCAGTGCCAGAAGGAAACTGAGCACTTTCTTCATACAGGCAATCCTCCTTTGCAATCCATACAGTTTTTGGTTACAGTGACAACGCTGATAGACACTGACTATATTATAAATAATCCTCTTCCGTCTTCAATTGAGAAATCAAAGTGTTCCTCCAGGAAGAAATTGGATTTTTTAAAGATTGTTCTGCCTGTACATGAAAATTGTCCAGTAGTTCTTATAAATGTATAATCAGGACATTATTGGAACATTTTGTTCATCTTTATGTCTTTTTCTCCTGTGGCTGGTTCCTGTTCAGGGTGGATAGGAATGCGGATTGTCACTGTCGTGCCGACGCCCTTCTCGCTTTCCATGCTCAGTCCTCCGGAGCCGCCGTACATGATCAGCCGCCGATGAATATTGACCAGACCAATGCCAGAATGCCCGATCTGTCGAGCATCGGCGTCGTGATCCGAGGCATCGCCTGTCCGTATCTTTTCCCTAACTCTCTCAAGCTTATCCGCTTCCATACCCTGTCCATTATCCATGACACGCATGACAAGACAGTCCCCTTCCACACTTCCCTCCACAGTCACCGTAAGCGTGCCCTTATCCCCGATGCCATGCTCCACACTGTTTTCGATCAGGGGCTGCAGAGTAAAGCAGGGAAGCTGAATCGTCTGCAGTGTTTCCTCCATCAGAAAACGGATGTCCACGACCCCGCCATAGCGCAAACGCAGAAGCTTCGTATAATGACCCAGGTATGCAAGTTCATCCCGCAAAGACCACACCAGTCTCCATTCCGCAAAAAGAGGACGGATGAGCTCAGCCAGCTCAATAAGCATATCGCTCACCTTTTCTGCACCGGACATCATGGCCATCCAGCGAATCGCGGTCATGGAATTGAACAGCATATGCGGATTCAGCTGGCTCTGCAGATTGCGCAGTTCCAGTTCAATGCGCTGGTGCTCCATGTCCCGGGTCTGTTCCAGAAGATAGCTGATGCTGTCAGCCATGCTGTTGAATTCCGTGCGGATGAGTTCAAACTCGTCATATTGGTATGGCTCCAGAAGACGCACAGACAGATCCTGTTTCTGAATGCGCTCCAGTGCTGTCCGAATGCTCTTGAACGGACGGAACAGATAGGAAACCCATACCGTATATACAATCAGCGTCATTGCCAGCACCGCCAGGCTGATAATCCAGGTAAAATGCCGCATCTGCGTGGCTGATTCCCGGTACAGGTCATAGGGCGTCTTTTTCACCAGCATCCAGCCGGAGTTTTCCAGTCGATAGGGAAGCATCTGATACTTGGTATCACCCTGCATCAGATTCGTGCCTGCTGCCGCATCCTGCCCACATATGTCCCCATAAAACCAGGGAATCTCACCGGCGGCATCGGCATTCGGTCCAATGATCTGTCGACCCGAACCGTCCAGAAGGAAGATCTCCCTGTCTTCTTCCTCCAGCACCGCAAAGCAGTTGCGCAAAGCCTCCGGCTTTACCGAAAAGACCGTCGTCACATAATGCGGACTGTCCGAGAATGAGTAGCGATACTTCGTCCGGTACGCACCGGCAATCAGCTGTGTATCCGATGTCTGCCCCAGAGAAGTGCCCATCATGTCCGATGCATTCCATGTGCCCAGCCACACCACCCGATCCTCCACGGGAATGCTGGCTCCGCGGATGCGCAGGAACAGGGAATGCTCGCCCTGCGCATGGACAAAGTGCCAGCCACGGGTCGCGCCGATCATGGTGCCATCGTCCTTAAGGAAGAACAGCCCGTTCAGGCTGCCGCTGTCCGCCAAGGATAAGTCGATCGCGGACAACACGCTTCGCAGGTACTGCATGCGTTCAGCATCTGAGGCAAACGTGCCGAAAAGGAACCGTTCCACGGACAAGCTCTGCTGCAGATGGGCCGCAGTATTCCGTACTTCAGACAGAATCTGATCGATCTGGGTTCCGGCCGTATGGAATGCCTGCATGGTGTTTTCCCGGGTCCTGTCCGCCATGGATGCTTCATAGCGCCCAAATACCAGAAAAACAGCCAGTACCAGTGTCAGCAGAATCACCAGAAAAGACAGCACAATCATGCGGAACTGAAAGGAACGCAGCAGTCTTTTCATCCGTGCCGCCTCCATTCGCCCGGTGTCATGCCCACCATCGTCTTAAATCGGCGGTTGAAGTACGCCGTATCGGAAAAGCCGCATTTTTCGGCCACCTGTGCCGTGGTCCATGCTCCGTTTTTCAGCATCATCTGTGCCATCATGATCCGGACTGTATGAATAAATTCCAGATATCCCACACCCACTTCCTTCTTAAAAAGACTGGACAGATACTGGGGATGAACGGGGATCATGGCAGCGCTTTCCTGCAGCGGAAGGTCACATTCCAGATGATCCACGATATGCGCAATTACCCGGCATATCTCCGTACGGTAACGGGGCAGAGACGCGACGGCTGTACTGCAGAGAAGGGAAAGCGCTTCCGCCGGCGTATGACCGGAGCGCAGCTCCTGCATGCGATCCGTCTGCTCCGCCAGCGTCAGCCCCTGGTGCTGCCATAGAAGGCGTGCCAGTCGGGCACATGCGTCCCAGAAAGCATTGTCTCCCTCATACAGCGCCAGCTCCGCCTGATTGGTCAGATGTACAGCCTGCCTGGCAAACACAAAGTCATTCGTCTGCCACAGCAGAGACCGCATATGAGCAAGGGCAGCCTCGACCTGGGTTTTCAGCAGACGGCCTTCCCGGTCCATCCACTGAATTTCCAGTTCCGGCCCCATGCTCTGCATTGCACAGTCGCGCATGACGTGCGCCATGCTCGGCAGGCGCAGCATGGGAATCGGCGCGGTACATGCCGTGATGTGCATGTCTACCGAGAAATGATCCTGCATGTACATGCCGTAACCGTTCAGTACATTCTGCAGTGCATCCAGATCAGGTTTTTCGCTGAAAAGCAGCAGCAGTACATCATCATCCTGCAGAAGATAACGCAGCTGCAGTGGCTCCATTCGTTCCCAGAGCATCTGGTACAGAATCCGCTTCAGCTGCCAGGGCATTTCACACCGCGCCGTATATACGATACAGACCATGAAGAAGCTGTCATTCGCCGGCATTCCCCATAGCGGCGCTTTGGCGGAAAACTGCTCATAGGTCAGTGTCTGATGCCATACATAGTCGCCCATCATCCTTCTCTGCGTCTGCCGCACGGAATCTTCCCTGTCCGGTTCCTGCCCCGTGCTGCCCAGCCGCTGCACAGCTTTTTCCAGCGCTTTCTCAATTTCCGCAATGCTCATGGTGGCTTTCACCAGGTAGGCCACCACGTCCAGATCCATGGCTTCCTTAAGCAGATCAAAGCGATCCATGCATGTCACCACAATCACAGCGCACGGCCGTCCTGTCGCCCGGATACGGCGGATCAGTTCCATTCCGTCAACACCGGGCATATACAGATCCGTAATCACAACATCCGGCTTCTTCTGCGCAAACAATTCCAGTGCCTGGTTTCCATTGGCGGCTTCTCCCACCACAGTCATATCGTATTTTTCCCAGGGAACGGACACATTCATTCCCATCCGCACAAGTACTTCATCTTCCGCAATCAGGACTGTATGCATAGTTGTCCCCCTGTCTGTCTTTTAATGGCTTGCATTGTACGCTTCCCTTTTTCCATTCGTCAAGCGTCTGGCCTTGCTTGACGGTGCAGACTGCCTGTGCTATTTTTACAGCTGCTGACAGACACATCCCGGAAAAAATACGCTGTTTTTTTCTCGTTCTTTTCTTATGCCATGTGCTTTTTACATGCCTTTCTATAAAACAGAAAATGAGGCCAGAAAAATGAATATTCATGATCTTCCCTGGGCCGAGGCGGAAAAGATCCTGTCTTCCTTAACACTGAAGCAGAAAATCGGCCAGATGGTCATTGCCAGCATTGAAGTCACCTGCATGGATGACCGCACCCGCGCCTTTCTCAAGGAAAACGCGATCGGCAATGTCATCCTGTTCGGGAAAAACTGTGCCAGCCGTCATCAGATTGCCGCTCTGAACGCTGAAATCCAGGATGTGATAACAGAAACCACAGGACTCCAGGCTCTGATTTCCATTGATCAGGAGGGCGGCCGTGTAACTCGTATCCGCAAGGGTGCTACTGTATTCCCCAGTGCCATGGCCATCGGTGCTACCGGGGATCCCGACAATGCTTTTCTGACCGGCTACATCATGGGCCGCGAAATGAAGGCGCTGGGCATTTATCACGATTTTGCCCCTGTCTTTGATCTCAATTTTGATGAAGAAACCCCCATCTTCAGCAATCGCTCCTATGCGATTGACCCGCATGAAGACGCTGTGTATTCCGGAGCCATGGCCCGCGGGCTTCGTGCGGCCGGGATACTGGACTGCGGCAAGCATTTCCCGGGAAGAGGACACGGCCACGGCGATACGCACTTTGACTTTGTCGTACACCGCGATTCTCTGGAGGATATCAGGGAAAAGTATCTGGTTCCCTTCCGCAGCGCCATGAAAGACGGCATGTGCAGTCTGATGGCCTCTCACAGCTGTTACCCTGCCCTGGACGACCGCTGCATCCCCAATACCGTATCCGACCGGGTTCTGCAGGGCCTGGCCCGGAAGGAAATGGGCTTTGAAGGCCTGATCATCAGCGATGACGTGCTGATGGCCGCCGTCGAAAAGAAGTACGGTGCCCCTCAGGGGGCTGTGCTGTGCGCACAGGCGGGCTGTGATATGGTGATCATCGGCAACGGCGGTGACAATGCCGACCCCGACGGGCTTGATGTCCAGCCGCCCATTGTGCAGCGCATGCTGGAAGCTGCCCGCAGCGGAGAACTGTCCATGGAGCGCATCCATGACTCCGTGCGCCGCATCATTGCCGTAAAGCTGGCCCTGGGCGACATGCGGCCCATGCAGCATGTGGAAAAGCAGGACTGGTCAGCCCATGAAGCCTTTGCCCAGGCATTGTCCCGGCAGACAGTGCGTATCGCCAGGGATCCGGTGCATATGCTGCCGCTTCCCGAGGGCACGCTGTTCCTCTCGCGCCGCTCTTTTGCCCGGCTGGGTGTGGAAGAGGGGGATGTTCTGTTCGATTCCTTTGCGCCGCTGGCGGCTTCTCTCCTCGGCGGCAATGCCGTAGAGTTTGACGTATCACCAGACCTGGAGGCACTGAAGCCATTGATTCAGCGCGCTCCGGCTGTGGTGTTCTCCGTTACCAGTGAAGACGAATGCCTGCGCCTGAAGGCATCCATGCAGACCATATGCGCGTGGAATCCGCGCTTCTGCATGGTATGCCTGGATTCCCCGCATATTCTTAGCCATGTGCCTTTTGTCCCCTGTGCGGTTTACAGCTATGATCAGACCTTGCATGCCGTGCAGTCTGTATGCGCACTGCTGAAAAACAAGGAGGGAGTTTTATGATGACCTTTCTGATGATCGGTGCCCACCCGGATGATATGGACCTGGACTGCGGCGGACTGGCCGTTCTGATGCACCGTCGCGGGCATAGAGTGATTTTCCTGTCCATGACCAACGGAAACGCAGGCCACATGTCCATCACTTCGGAAGAGCTGAGAGTGCGCAGAAGTCAGGAAATGGCAGAAGCCGCGCGGCTTTACGGCGGAATCCGTTATGAGACCATGGACATCGATGATGGATATCTTACACCCGATATTCCCACCCGGGACCGGCTGATCCGCTACATACGGAAAGAGAAGCCAGATGTTATCATTACTCATCGCAGCTGCGATTATCATCCCGACCATCGCGCCTGCGGCCAGCTGGTCATGGATTGCAGCTATCTGGTGGGTGTGCCGCTGATCTGTCCCGATGTCCCCGCCCTGCATACGCATCCGGTGATTCTGTACTGCGAAGACCGGTTTACCATGCCGGCGCCTTTCCGTCCGGATCTCGCTGTCAGGTGCGACGAAGCCGTGGACCAGCAGATCCAGGGTGTACTGGCCCATCGCTCGCAGCTTCTGGAGTGGCTCCCCTATGACGGGCACTGGACAGATGTACTGGAAGCAACCTCAGAAGAGGAAGCGATTGCCCGCCTGAGAGAACGGCTGCAGAAACGGTTCTCAGCGCCCGTGGAACGGTTCCCTGACGCTTTCCCGGAAAAAACCACCTATGGCGAAGTCTTCCAGATTGATGAGTACGGCGGACCGATGACAGACGAGATTCGCGAGGTCATAACCGGAAAGCAATCCTGAGCCGGAGATTTTCCTCTGCACGCTTGGTCTTTATTGCCTGATCTGCCAAAGCAGGCAGCAGACACATTGCCATCGTTGATTTCCTGCGCTTGGCAGTATCCATGAAGCCAGGTTGCTTCCGTTTTTTTCCAAAAAACAGGAAGGGACTGCAGCCATGCATTTCTGTCACATCTCATGCATGGCTGCAGTCCCTTTTTCATGGCCGGCTGCTTCTGCAGTAAGGGATTGCTCCCAAACTGCAGACCGCCTCCCGTATCACAGCATATTCTTATCGTTTCATTGTGCACCGCACAGGCATTCCTGCCGTTTCTCCCATAATCCGCACTTTCCTGTTTTTTCCTTTCAGTGCACCCGTCCGGGAGTCCGTCGGGTCATCGTCACATCACAGACTGCAGGCGTCCTTTTTAGATCCGAATCATCAGCACATTCAGTCCCAGAACATTCTTGTACTGCACATCCCGTGCAATACCTTTTGTGAGCTGCGCCCCTATATGATACTGCACATCCTTCGCGGATTCCATGAGAATGCGCAGTCCTACATTCTTAACGCCGTCTTCCGGAAATGCCATCTGCATCTGCTCTACCGAGTTGAAAGGACGTCCATTGTCCCGCAATCGAAGAATCACGTCATCATCCGTATATGTCACCCGGATTTCCATGATGTGATGCTCTGTGGAAAAGCCATGCGCAAAGATATTCCCTGCCATTTCTTCCATAGCCAGACCGGAGAAAACCGCCTTGCGGCGCTCGATCCCCCGTTCCAGACAGAATGCTTCCACCTGTATGGCAATCGTGGAAATTTCCTTTTCCCCGCTGACAGACAATATCAGATAGTCCTTCTCGTCTGCCCCGAACCCGTCCGGAAAAGCCAGAAGATCTTTCAGGTTACGGGGAATATGGTGGATGCGGGCCATGGCAAAGGCAGCTATGACCATCATACAGCCTATATTGTTCAGAATATTCGCCACATACAGGCCGTTCATTCCCACACAGGGGATCAGCAGAAGGGAAAAGAGCACAACGAAGACAACACCTTCGCATATGGGAAGTATGGTCGAAAGCAGCTTGTTCTGCATGGTCTGGGCATAGACCGCAAAGGACAGCGTAATCACTGCAAGCGGCATGCAGAACGGAAGGATTCGCAGACCCATGACGGTCATTGCGTAAACCGGATCACCCGGATCCTGGAAGAACATCCGGGTCAGGGGTTCCGCGGCCAGGCACAGCAGAATGGACACGCAAAGCGTAAGCGGTGCATCCCAACGGGTGACAATCCGCATGATATCCTCCGTCCCTTTTCGGTCTTCCTCTCCGATACTGACGCTCAGCAGCATGCGGTCCACCGCCACCATTCCGAAAGGCAGCGCCCAGAAAATAGCCATCACAGAATTGGAAGCAGCAAAGGAGGACAGTCCCGTACTTCCCACGTAGTGCAGAATCAATGCGTTAACAATCAGGCAGCGGAACATTTCCATGAATCGGGAAAGAGATCCCGGATACCCCAGCACTACAATACTCCTGGCTTCATGAAAATCCATTCCCTTCAGGGTAAGCCTGCCGGATCCGTACTTTACATACCACATGACCAGAACACCAAAGAAAAGCCACTCTGATATCGCAGTTCCCAAAGTAAGCCCGAAGGTTCCCATCTTCAGTACTGAAACAAACAGGACGTCAAGCAGTGAATTGCTGATAACACAGACCAGTGTTGCTGCCGTGGTTCTCCGCGTATGATTTTCCATGGAGAGAAATGCGAACAGCTGCTGACCCAGAATCAGCCCAGGAATGCCAATGGCCTGCCCCAAAAAATACTCATTGAGGGCAGCGCGCTCGACTGCATCCGGTGCAAAGACCCGTGTCCAGTTCAGCGCCGCACCGACAGCCATGATTGCCGTAATTGCCAGGGAAACCGCCAGGGAAAGCGCCAGATCAACAGTAAAGATATTCTTCACCTTCTGCCCCTGATTTTTCCCCATATATCTTCCGCAAAGAATCTGAGACCCGCTGACTAGCATCATACTCGCCGCATACAGCAGATGGTTGAAGGGGGCAAACATTCCTATGGCTGTCATGGCAGTATGGCCGATCACATTACTGGATACAACACCGTCGACAATCCCGTTGACGGCGTTGACAATGAGCAGCAGCACCTGATATGGTATCAGCTGAAAATACTGACGTCTTACCATCTTTGCACCCGCGGAAGCGCCTTTCCGCAGGTGCATGCTATTCTCTTCCTGTTCCGAATTTGTATTCATTTTCTTTTCCTGCTTTCTTTCTCTCGCATATGCTTTCAGGTGCCGGATGAATTCCAGCACCATTTCTTATTCTTGGCCCATCACTGTCAAAGTCAAACATGACTTGCTTATAGGCAGTCTTGTTGATTATACCGTAAACCATACGATATCATGAGACATAATTCGTTGTTTCAAACGCAAAAAACGAAATCCTCTCTCTGCTTCATAAGAGAACGCTGCATTTTACGTCCAACCCTGAACGTCTCAGACACGTCGTCAATACTTCCTGATAAACAGGACGCTGCATCTGGACTGTACATCCATAACGGACTGCAAGACCGCTGAAGCCAGGCAGTGCCGGCACATTTGTACCATAGTAAAAGGAACCATCCTGATGACGGTTCCTTTCCATCCCTGCCCTTCTTCAGGGAGTCGCACCTGTAAGCAGCACGGTGTCCGTTTCCTGCAGGACCTGCCTGGGATTCTGCAGATACGTCACATAGCCCTTGAGCAGATCCGCCTTTTCGGACAAACCGCGGGAATGAGGATTGACAAAAATCCGGCACTTGTTCCGTCTGTTGCGCGCCTCCTGGATCAGATTAAGAGCCGCTGAATTGCCGTCAAAAGCCAGCAGCACAGAAGAGTAGCGCTTGAAAACCTCATAGGAAAAACTCTTGTACAGTCCCATGCCGGAGCTTTCAATGGATACCAGAACACCGATGCCTGCCTCCCGAAGCCGTGTCCTTTCCTGCCGCGTGATCTGGCTGGGCACGATGGCAAACACACGGAATCGCCCTTTGGCCTGACGCACAAGATATCCCTCCTGAGCCGCCAGTGTATGGCCCACCACAAAGAATATGCGGTTTGGGTCAGCCTTTGAAACCAGTTCATCAATAAAGGCGCAATCCTCATCCCGCATCTGCGTGCGCCGTCCGCTGCTGTTAAAACTTCCGCCGGCTATGACAATGGGCGTCATTCCCTCCGGCAGGACCGTCAGCTGACCTTTCAGACTTTCCTCCGCGCTGACGCGGCCATTGCTTTTCCACAGTTTCCGCCGGGGCATCTGCGCAGACTCGATCCTGCGGATATAGAACTGCTCGATGTCCCCGCCAGGGCAGGCCTCCAGGAAAGTGCATCGCTTTTTCTCGAATACGCGAAGGCTCTCTTCCAGAATGGCATCCTCTGCCTGCCGCATCCGACACAGTTCCGGGAAGGTAAGCCCCAGTAGCTTTTCCAGACTCAGTTCCTCGTCAATGGAGTTGGTGCCATAGAGCGCGCCGCCGTCGGTCCCCTGCACACAGCGGATGCCCGCCTGCAGATACTGGCGCAGCGGATGTCGATTCATATAGCTCAGGTTGTTCAGTCGCACATTAGATGTGATCTGGAATTCCAGCGTCACACCGTATCGGCACATATCCTCCAGCAGTTTCTTTCCCTTGGCGCTGCGCAGATCGCAGGTATACAGCCCGTGTCCTATGCGCAGCGGCGGCATGGGCTGTCCAGGCGCCAGGGATTCCGCAACGCATCGGATGCTGTTGGCTACATTATCCCGCAGAGAGTCGTTCTCACCCGCATGGATGCGGATCACAAAGCCGGGATGTGCTCCGGCGATCTCCACCAGTTCCTGGATTACGCCGCGCATTTCCAGAATATCATTAATCTCCTCACCGATGATATCACTGCCTGCCACATAGGGATCGCCAGCCACCACCCGCAGGCACCGCAGATTATCGATGAGATAATCGCAGGGCTCTGTCTGATCCCTGATAATGGTCAGGGGAATGCGGCGGATACCGGCCAGGAAGCGAAGCAGCACACCGGTTTCCCGTGTAACGCTCGGCATGATCTCATGGATCTGGCGCAGCTTATCCGGAAACTCCTCCCGCTTGAGCAGGGCGGTATCCGTGATCTCCACATACTGTATGCCATGCTTCTGATATTCCCGTGCAATCCACAGCAGCAGATCCTGATACAGCGTGTTATGGCTGTAGCGCGGGTCCTCCCTGTCCCGGAGAATACGCGCCGCATAAGCGCGCACTTCCCGGTCCGGAATACCCTCAATATTGATGCCTGTGAACCGGTCCTTCGCCATCCGACCCTTGGTAAACACGTATCGGTACAGATACACTTTTTCCAGGTTGTCAAAGACCGCCTGACCGTCCTTGGGAATGGTAAGGGAATTGCGGATCTTCTCAATGTTGTCCGCTGCCGCAGACAGGTTGCCCAGTATCAGGTCAGCAAAGTTGATGAAGGTAAGATCGTCAATTCTGCGTTCCCGGCGATGGACTGTCAGCGGCAGGGCTGTCAGGTCTGCATCCACCAGTTTCCGCCGGGCCTCCAGCTGTGACTGCTGTGACTGCGTACAGCACAGGCCCAGTTTTTTGATGTAATAATACGGATATTCGATCTGGTGCATGATTCCCAGCGCAATCAGTGCGTCCGGGGGCAGATTGCCGTTCATGTGGGTATGTAAATCCGTGCGGAATTTGCATTCGCTGCGAATATAGGTTTTTACGATGGTCTTTTCAACACCCAGCCGGTATTCCTTGGTCTGGCTCATCAGTGTCTTGGAAATCGCAGGGATCGATGCCTTCATCTCCACCCGTCCATCCGGGTAGATGTTGGCTATTTTGGTGTTCCCCAGACGCAGGATATATACCCGGCGATTGTCGCCGTCAAAATAGCAGGGGATCTCATCCCGGATCACCTTCAGACCGTTTTCGTCCAGAACAGTTTCCAGTCCGCACAGCCGGGCAAGATTCGTGATCAGATTCCCCGTATGATGGTTGGGCGTGCGCATCACGTAAAGCAGCCGCTCGCCCTCCATGTACAGTTCCACCGCGATATCCTTTTCCCGATCCAGGTACAGCCGCTGAAAGTACATCATGTTGCTTCCACCCCTTTTTCCTGATCCGCAGGGGGATTCCCCGCAGACCAGCTTGGTATCATTACGGACATGCATGTCAGGTGCCCCGAAAGAGGTCATCTTCTCCGGCAGCCGGAGGAACAGTTTCCCCTATGCCGCCTGGGAATCTTGACTGAAGAAAGAGAGGCCATGATCACCTGGAAAAGCAGTGTGCTGACCACAGCCGGGACAGGTCTGCTCTTTTTGCATTTCCATCATGATCATTCCGTCCTGCCAGCCTCATCCTGCGCAGCGTTTCCAGAACGCTTCCGCTATGCCGAGCGCTGTAAAAAACCATGGTGCATAGTGTTCCGGGGACGTCAGCATATCCTGTTTCAGCAAATTCATCGGAACATAGCGGAGTTCAGAAATTTCTTCCGGGTTCGCTTTGAAGGAGCCCGCATACGCGCCCACAAAAACATGATCCACTTCATATTCAATCAGTCCATCGGAGAATACAGCGCGATATACAAAGGAACCCGCTTCCTTAAGCGGCACATTCGCAATTCCGCATTCCAGCCAAAGCCGTTTGCCCGCTGCCTCGGTAAGCGTCTGGCCTGTACGCGGATGAGAGCAGCAGGTGTTCGCCCACAATCCCGCACTGTGATATTTTCCGTCTGCACGTTTCTGGATCAGCAGTCGATCTTTGTCAAACAGAAAAACGGAAAAAGCTCTGTGCAGCTGTCCCCGTCTGTGGACTTCCAGCTTTTCGCCCTGTCCGATTTCCCTGTCATCCAAATCCACAAGAATCATATCGCTCACAGTATCCATATCCTTCCCCTTTTCCTTCTTACCCACGCAGTACAGACTCCCGCCATATACGAGCTGATAAAAGCAGGCTGATAGCCCCCTCCGCACTGCCATGCGCCGTCTTTTGCCGTGCACAGATGGATTCTGCTGTATTGGCCAGAATGGTACAGCGATCATTCTTTCCTCTATTATCCTGCAGCCGCGTCCCAATAGCGTACCTTCCGGATTCTCGCGCCGAGCAGCTCACATTTTCATGCATATCGGATAATGCAATGCATACCGGATTCATAAACCGAGACAGAACGACAGTCCTTTCGATATTGCGACCATTCATTTTTTATATAGCATAAAAAGGTCCAGCCAGCAATTCGTTATCCGCAGCAAAGGAAAGCAGGTGTTTTTTACCCCATTTCGGAAAAGGCAGATCATGGGTGTCAGCGAAGAATGGTCCCAGAAGGCTTGTACTCATAGAATCAAATAGGCCGGGAAAGAAACATCTTCCCAGCCTTAAGCCCTTATCATGATAAGTCAGCTGTCGCGTAGTACGAACACCAGAATACTGTCATATATGGCACTGGTGCAATTGATTGCGTCATGAGCCTTTCGGGGAATCCAAAGGGTCGAAAGATCGGCAATGCATGCTACTGACGGAACAGATCACCTCGGTCCTGCCGCATCCTGATGCAACCGGTGTTTTCCTGTGGCAGTCTGCCGCTTTCCGCTAAGGCCGTCTCCCTGTTTTTCTGCATCCCATGTGCATTCATCCATTGCCTGAATCACTTGAGACTGCAAGCCTGTATTTTCAGGAAAAGGATCGCAGGATCATGTGAGCCTTTTCTCATCCCTGTGTTGATTCTTCCCGGCCTGGAAGAAGTCACTCGCGGCGTATCGCCTCAGCGCCGCCCTGGCGTATGTCCGCCGCCATGTCCGCCCTGCATTCCTCCATGCCCACCCTGCATCCCGCCATGTCCATCCGGTCTTCCGGAATGCACAGGCGTAGACGGACGCGGTCTCTCCGGAGTACGGATCGTCCGCCGCGGTGCAAGCTGGGCCGGTTTTTCACCGGCGGTCGGAAATTCCTTCGATAAGCTGGCGGTTCCGGCCTATACCCAACATGGAAGATACGCTCCAGCAGCGACGGCTTCTTGTATCGGCGATAGCTGCTGATTCTGTTTCCCACCGTCAGTGCACCAATGATGGCTGCCGCCCCCGATAGCAGGTTCCCGGCTTTATCAAAGACAGACGTCGTCGCCTGACTTGTCAGATCCACATACTGGTCCGACTGATTGGTAATCGACACTTGCACGCCGTACTCCGTAAGCAGCTGTGCCACTGTCCGAGCCTCATTCGCGTTGAGCCGCTCTCCCACCACGACAGGCGCCATATTAATCAGGTTCGTGGATTCCGCGTCCGTATAGCCGAAGATATCCTCCAGCAGATCGCCTGTCTGTGTCTTATTGCAGGATCCGCAGGAAACAAGCACCAGATTATACTGGTTGGTATCCGCTGCTGTCGACACCGCTTTATTCAAAAGCGAAATCGAGCTGGTTATTTCCCCGACAGGTTCTCCGCAGTACGTGCAGAAGTTACCTCCGCTGATGATGGCACCACAGTTTTTACAATGCATGGACAAATCGCCTCCTCTGTACCGTTATCATATACGGTTCAGCTGAAGACTGCATGAACGGTTTGTGTATAATACGTGTTTGTGCTTCTGCCGCATGCATGAAATACGTCCAATGCACTTCCCTATGAGGAAGAGTGATTCCTGTATCCAGCAGTCTGTCTGCATATGGCAGAACTGCGTCCATCTTCCTGGCATCTGCATAGTACGATTACCTCGAAAACATGCAGACGGCCGCCACGCTCTCGTCTGCATGAACAGCAGCCATATGGACAGCGTTTTCTTCTTCCCGGCTGCGAACAGAGAGTACTTCCCCTTCCCGGCACTGAGACAGGAAGCATATCTCCATGTTTCTAGCACCAAACTGCCGCCAGAAAGATGCATCATACGCATCCTGAAAGATATCAATATATCGCAGATTGGTCATATGATTGCTCTTGTCCAGATCGGAATAGCGGACAGTACGGGTATATCTTTCCATCATGCCTTCCGCACTCTTTTCCAGCCGCAGGAATTCCGGAATGCAGTGAGGGACTTCTTCCGCAACGCCATCCGGAAACGCAATGGCGCTCAGCCGCTGCGGCCGCTGGCGTTCCAGACTGAACACACAGTTCTCAATCCTGCCCATGGCTGCAACTGCACCATGCTGGTGAAGAAGCAGATCAATATTGACAAGGACAGGCTGACGATAGGGTTCCATCCATGCCTGCAGCGTCATGGAATCCGTATAATCGATCCTCTGCAGAAGCGAAACAAGGCAGCGGGTGTAGACCCATGCAGAGCCGTATGTTTCCGGCAGTTCATCATTGCCTTTGTGAAGGCTGTGCATGAACCACGTATGAATATCCTGAAAATAGTGCATGGCGCCTTTCAGCCCAATCAGGCCGTCCGCCTCTGCATCCCTGTATTGCGGCTGCATTGTCTGTACAAATGGCATGTCTTGTGTTTCCTCCCATCAATGTGTTCCGTTTTCTGAAATAGCCAGACCCTGATAATGCTGCTGTTCTGGGATCCAATGCCTTATCCATCCCCGTTCAACAGTTTGCAGATCGTCATGCAGGAAACTGGAAGCATCCGCACTTTCCCCAGGCTTAAAGATCCTTCACCGGTATGATCCTTATCTTTATGCTTCTTTCCATTGATGACATTGTCTTCCCGCAAAGCCCGTATGCCCCTCACCGATAAGTGGCGGATGTATGATACAGCCAGAGCGTCCCTTCTACAATGCCAGGAAGCGGCCAGTAAAGCATACAGCCTGTTCATGCATTTCCCGGTTTCGACGGCAATACCATGACGTACCTGTGCACCTGTATGGATATTCCTCCGGTCGCCAGCTGGGGAAGTCACTGTCCTGCCGCACTTTCCATGCACTTACCGTTGAGATTTCTCATGTTTGTCAGTATACTCACATGCAGGGACCTCACAGTGATCTCTCGACTTCTACGCATCCGTCAGACAGCCTGAAGGAATCACAGAGACTCTTCGGCACGCTGGCGGCATACTCGCCAGTTCCCGCAAGTCCGCGGAAGAGCGCCATGGATTTCCGCACACAGAGGCTGCTGTATATCCATGCACCGCTTCGACAATCAAATGAAAAGGAGACTGAAACCATGAAAAAAGCCGTACGTATTCTGTTCGTTTGCACGCTGATTCTGGGCCTGTTCCTTGCATCTGCATGCGCAGACGAATTTCCTCAGCCCGAAGGCGGAATGAAATTCGAAGGCAACTGGGCCATGATGAACGGCCTGATTGAGATTGTTTACGAAGAAGAAGGCTATCGCGTATCTGTCGATCTGTTCCAGCAGGATGACAATACCGGTACGCTCTGGGAGTATTCCTGTCTGTACAATGAGGAGACAGATTCGCTGTTGTCCCTTTCCTCCAGCAAGACCGCCTATACAATGGATCTGCATACACTGGACAGAACCTTCGGCGAATGCGCCTATGAAGGTCTTGACGTTGACAACAATGGCAGTTCCTTTGCTCTGACAGAAAGCGGTGCACTGGAATGGAAGGACGGCCATGAGAACATCGGGCAGGACCTGGAGTTTACACCCATCGGCAGGTTTGAAGGCGTATGGCGGAATGATGAGGAGGATATCTATACGGAGTTCCACTGGCTGGGACTGCTGGACGAGAACCAGTTCTTCTATAGCATTTTTGTCGGACAGGGTGACGAAAATCTCCATCTGGCAGGCATGTATAACCCGGATTCCCAGAAACTGGAATGCTATGATACCGACATCATTCCCATTGAAAGTATGGAAGACTTTTTCCTTGCTCAGGATGCGGAGAAGCCCTTTCATGCAGTATTTACCGATGCTGGCAACGGCCAGATCCAATTCGCATCCGAAAAGGGCACATATACGCTGGAATACGATCTTCTCGGACCGGTATCCTGATTGCACGCAGGAAGACATCCCTGCAAAAGCATGCAGCAGAACAGCCCGGGCTTTGAAGGCAGGGAAATAACGGATCGTCCATGCACTGGCCGGCGATCATCGAGTTGGCGGTCTGTACCGCTTCTATCCTGCTGATGCCGATATTCCATGGCATTTTCCTGGGCATGTCAGCGGTCACCTGAAAGCCGGAAGGATCTTTTCGGCTTTCATACCCCAAAGAAAGCATAAAAGAGCCATCCGTTCCGAAAGCTTTTGGAACGGATGGCTCTTCTGTGCTTACCGGAAATCAGCGCTTCTGTGCATCACTCGCATGAAGAAGCTGATGCCTGCCGTCCGGAACCAGCATGACAGGCTGTTCTCCGTCTATCATTGCACGCATATTACGTCTTGCAATCGTTGCATCCAGCAGAAGAATCGGTGATGTAAGCGCAGCCTTTTCCTCTGCCGTCCAATGATGTGATGCCATGGGAGCCGCCATGCAGGCCCTGTTCAGGCAGCCTGTTCAAACTGGCTGTTGTACAGTTCAGCATAGAATCCGCCCCTGGCCAGCAGTTCCTCGTGGCTTCCCTGCTCCACAATGTCACCGTCCCGCAGTACCAGGATGATATCTGCATTGCGGATCGTGGACAGCCGGTGGGCAATGACAAAACTGGTGCGGTGTTCGGTGAGCTGATCCATGGCCCGCTGGGTGATCAGTTCCGTGCGTGTATCCACGGAAGAAGTTGCCTCATCCAGAATCAGCATGGGACTGTTCTGGATCATGGCTCTGGCAATCGTCATCAGCTGCTTCTGTCCCGCAGAAATCGCGGTATTGTCTGACAGAACGGTATCGTAGCCATCCGGCAGCGCTTTAATGAAGGCATGAATGCCGCAGGCTTTGCAGGCGGCCTTCATGCGCTCCTCCGTCACATTCTTGGTATTGTACAGAAGGTTTTCCCGCACGGTACCCTCAAACAGCCACGTGTCCTGCAGCACCATGCCAAACAGATCATGCACTTCACTGCACTTCATGTCCCGGATATTGACTCCGTCGATCAGGATATCACCGCCTGTGGTCTCATAAAAGCGCATCAGCAGATTCACCAGCGTCGTCTTTCCGGCACCTGTAGGTCCGACAATCGCCACTTTCTGACCGGGCAGTACATGGGCCGAGAAATCCTTGATAACCATCTCCTCCGGCTTGTCCGGATACGCGAACTTCACATGGCGGAACTCCACTTCACCCCTGACACTGCTGATCTGCGCGGCCTTTTCCGATTCATCAGCCATTTCCTGTTCATTCAGGAACGTAAATACCCGCTCTCCGGCTGCAGCCGCTGACTGCATATTGGTCATGGCCTGCCCGATCTGCTGCACAGGGCTCTGAAACTGGCGCACATAGATCATGAAGGCTGTGATCACGCCGAAGGTAATACTGCCGTTCATGGCCAGCACTGCACCGACAACGCATACCGCCACATAGCCGAAATTGCCGATAAAGCCCATCAGGGGCTGCATCAGCCCGCCCAGGAACTGGCTTTTGAAGTTGGCTTCCCTGACTGCGCCGTTGAGCCGGTCAAACTCTGTCTTTACCTGCTGATCCGCATTGGAAATGCGGATTATGTCATGCCCGGTGTACATTTCCTCAATGTATCCGTTCAGATCGCCCAGCGTCTGCTGCCTGGCCACGAAGTACTTCTGGCTCCTGCCGATAATAACCATCATAAGCGCCATGGCCATCAGCGTAGACACAACCGAGGTTCCCGCCATAATCCAGTTGGTGGCAATCATCATGATCAGGCAGCCCACAAACTGTGCCACAGAAGAAACAATGGTTGCCAGGGAATTGGACAGGGACATGCTGATCGTATCCACGTCATTCGTCACGCGTGACAGCACGTCGCCATGCTCATGGAAATTGAAATAGCTCAGCGGCAGCCGATTGATCTGTTCCACAATATCCCTGCGCATCCGCTTGGACAGGCGCTGATTAAACCCTGCCATCAGATAATGCTGCAGAAAAGTCAGCAGCGCACTTGCCGCATAGATAGCCGCCAGTACAATGCCCACCCGGGCGATCCCTTCCATGTCGATCCGTGTCATCAGTCCCTCAGTAATCAGGTCCGTAATCCGGCTGATCTGTTTGGGGCCAATGATTGTCAGCACGGCTCCGCCGGCGGCAAAAACCAGAGAAATGATGATAACTGTCATATCTTTTTGGCAGTAATGCAGTAAGTCTTTCATCGCTTTCTTCAGGTCATGCGGTTTCTCCGCCACTCTGCCTGGACCGCCATGCGGTCCGCGGCGTATCGCTCTGTTTCGGTTTCCCTGCATTATACTCCCTCCAGTTCCGCCTGAGAGAACTGCGATGCCGCAATCTCCCTGTATACACCGCAGTGCTCCAGCAGTTCCTCATGCGTGCCGATGCCTACAACCCGGCCTTCATCCAGCACTACGATACGGTCAGCATGCTTGATGGTACCGATGCGCTGTGCCACAATCAGGCAGGTAGTGCCTTTCATATCCGTGGCCAGCCGCCTGCGCAGAGCGGCATCAGTCTGGTAATCCAGTGCAGAGAAGGAATCGTCAAAGATCAGTATCTCCGGTTTCCTGGCGATTGCGCGTGCGATCGCCAGGCGCTGCTTCTGCCCGCCTGACAGATTGGTGCCCCCCTGGGCAATCGTGGCGCCGCTTTTTCCCGGAAGATTCTCCACAAAGCCCTTGGCCTGTGCAATATCCAGTGCCGTGCTCCAGTCCTCTTTCGCAATGGGATGGGATGCATCCCCAAAAGTCAGATTCTCTTCCACTGTACCGGAAAACAGCACCGCCTTCTGTGAGATAAACCCGACCTTGCTGTACAGCTGCGCAAAGGTGTAATCCCGAATATCCTTTCCATCCAGCATAATCTCGCCCTCAGTCGCGTCAAACAGCCGGGCCGCCAGAGACACCAGCGTGCTCTTTCCGCTGCCGGTCGCACCGATAAAGGCAACCGTCTCCCCGGGATGCGCTTCAAAGGAAATATCCTGCAGACAGTCCTCTGCCGCATCCGCATAGCGGAAGGTCACATGCTGGAAGGAGAGGCTCCCCTTTTCCGTGCCCTGCACACCGCCGCCCTCCGCAACCCGGGGACCGGTGGAAAGCACTTCCTCGATACGTGCTGCCGATACCTGGGCTCTGGGCAGCATCATGAAAATCATGATCATCATCATAAAGGACATGATGACATACATGGCGTAGGACGAAAAAACCACGACTTCACTGAACATCTCCACCCTCTGGAGAATCGCGGCAGGGCCCGTGATAGAAATTCCATTGACCAGAGATGCACCCAGCCAGTAGATTGCCAGGGACAGTCCGCTCATAACCATGGAAATCACAGGCATCAGAACCGCCAGATGACGGGATGTATACAGCTGGGTCGCCATCAGGTTCTGGTTGACGGTCTCGAATTTCTCCTTCTGGTACGCTTCCGCATTGAACGCACGCACGATCCGAAGCCCTGTCAGGTTCTCCCGGGTCACCCGGTTCACATCGTCAATCTGCTGCTGCACAATGCGGAACTTGGGCAGTACCAGACGCATCAGCGTCAGAATCACCAGCATAATAATGACAGCAGCTGCCGCGGTTACCAGGGAAAGCTGCCAGTTTTTTCCCACGATTTTCAGTACAGCCCATACGGCCATGATCGGTGCCTTGATCATCACCTGCAGCCCCATCGCCACCAGCATCTGAATCTGTGTAATATCATTGGTCGTGCGCGTTATCAGGCTCGCGGTAGAGAAACGTTTGATCTCCTCTGCGCCGAAATCCGTCACCTGATGGAATACCTTTTCCCGTATGGTGAAACTGAAATTCGATGCCAGGCGGGCGGCGAAAAAGCCCACAATCACGGACAGTGCTGCACTGCCAAGGGCACACAGCAGCATCTTGCCGCCAGCAATCCAGATATCCCCCATGGCGCTGCCTGGCGTCACAATCAGACGGGTGATGTCGCTCATATAGTCCGGCATGGTCAGATCCACCCACACCTGGCCCGCCACCAGCAGCAGGCACAGAAGCGCATACCCCCGGTCGCGTTTGCGCATGAATCGAAAAATCTTCCACATGGTTTACTCTGTCTCCTTGCAATGATTCCGAAGATAATCCTCCGCAATATCCAGCATCTTCTGATAGATGCGAATCAGATCCTCCGTATCTTCCCTTCCCAGCCGCTTCAGAAGCCCCACCGTCATGTTCAGTGCTTCCTGCTGCTTTTCCTCAATCAGCTGATTGCCCGCATCAGACAGAGATACCATAATCCCCCGCCGGTCTGATGGGTTCATCACCCGAATGACATACCCCTTTTTCTCCAGTGAGTTCAGAAGGTTGGCCACACCGCCCGTGCCGATATCCATGCATCGGCCTACTTCGCCTGCAGACATGGGTTCCTGCTTCGCGCGCAGGCAATGCATTACACCCGCTTCACCCATGGACAGATTTCTGGCATTCCTGTGCACTGGCTTTTTCTGGGACTTGGTCATCAGGTTCAGAAGTTTCTCAGCGGATTCACGGAAATAAATCTCATCTTCCAAGTATCTCACCTCGTGAGCAATTATAGAGAATGTCCTGTAGCTGTCAATACATAAATGCCCGATCCTTCTGTTTTTCAGTTCGGTTTCTCTGTCTCCTTGCAGAGAACCGGCCCTGGCACTGGCATTGCATTATCTGATTCCCATGAATGAGTATCCAAATCCCTGTATCGTCTTACATGCAATGCCTTACCATGCTTTTCAGATTTCACACCGGATCGTTCCCATCTGCCAGCCTCAATGCATCTCCACGTTTTTCCCCGGGCAAGGATGATAGTCTGCGCTATTGTATCTGTCATGTCTGCACATGTTCAGAGTGACGATCTCCACCCTTTTATCCCTGTTTCCGGTCTGTACAGCATGAGCCCTGCGCATCCCTCTCTGTACATGTCTATGAGCTGCTGTGCTTTCCGCCAGGCGCATAAAGGCTGTTTACTCGCATTTTCCGCGCTGTGGCCGGGTGATTTTCTTCCGTTTTCGTGGACTGCGACAGGTTTACACGGAAATGACAATGTGGTAGCCTGCTACAGGCGTTACCTCCGCATCCGCCTATCCGCATGGCGGCTGCAGGAACGGCCGCAAGGCTGGTTATCCGCACTGACAGAGGCTGCAGTCAGTCCCCCGCAGCCGCAGAAGGCTTCCTTAAGCCAGGGCACACACCTGTTCAGACAATTCTGCCCGCGCAAAGTACAGAAGAACCAAAAAGGAGTACGAGAAGAAAATGAAACGAATCTGCATGGCAATGATTATCTGTATGCTGATTTCCTTGACCGCCTGTGGCGCGACCACCGCACGCTCCGAAGGACAGATTGACACTTCCTCCTGGGAAACATGTGATCTTCCCGCGCTGGGCATCACCATGAAGGTTCCCGCCGATATGACGGAAATTGATGCGGATGAAGCGGAAATCGCATTCATGGCCAAAAACAAAGATGTCATTGTAGGCATCATACACGAGCAGTCATATGATGCGTGTGCGACTGTGCAGGAACTGGCGGAGACACTGGCTGCGTCCTCCGGAGAACAGACGGAAACAGTTATGTGCGGCTCCGTTTCCATGGCGCATATGCTGTCAGATGACACTACGGAATACTTTGTGTTTTCAGGGCTCGATCACAAGGGGTATTTGATGATGATTTTACGCAATGAAGACGATGGTACGCCCTCGGAGAACGCGGCTGCCGTCATCAAGGCTATTGTCGAAACCATAAATGGACTGGCAGCGGAAACAGAAGAGCATGCTGCACTGCAGACGCCGCGGGAAATCATAGGCCTGGAAGCGGACGCTTCCCCTGACTGGGTCGTCGCCCTTGCAGATAAGCAGGAAGCCACGCAGCTTTTCGTGGTGGCCGCCTATGAAAATACGACAGCCTGGATTTCTCTGCATGAAAAGAATGCCAGCGGCGAATGGAAAATGATTATGTCTACACCGGGCTTCATCGGCAAGAATGGACTTGGCAAAACAAAGGAAGGCGACGCAATGTCCCCGGTTGGTACATTCTCCTTCAACCGTGCCTTTGGCATTGCTGCTGACCCCGGCTGCGCCATTCCCTATGTACAGGTGGACGAAAACACCTACTGGTCCGGCGATGTGCGGGATGGCATGCACTACAACGAACTGGTAAGTCTCACGGATTATCCTGACCTGAACCTGGAAGACAGCGAGCATATTGTGGATTACGCCTACCAATACCAGTACTGCCTGAATATCAGCTACAACGCGGAAGGCACGCCTGGACTGGGTTCTGCCATTTTTCTGCATTGTCTGGGAGATCGCAAGCCTTATACCGGCGGCTGCGTAGCCATCCCCATGGAACAGATGTACTTTGTGATGCAGCATGTATCTCCCGACTGCACTGTAATCATTGACACGCTGGAAAACCTGGGAGGCAGCTTCTGATCGCAGAAACCAGCCATGCTTTTTTCCATCTTTGAAAGAACAGGAAGCGCCTGCGCTTGCTCCCCGAACATGTAAGGAGCCTGCACAGGCGCTTTCTTCGATAAAAGGATCCGCGGTCCGGAAAAAGAAAGGCGCATGTATCGTCCGCGGGGGATGAAATATCGGGAGCGGAGAACTGTCAGATGTTTGCCCGGACAGGGCAAGAGCGCTTTTGGTTCACCCTGAAGGAGACGGGCTCCAAAGCAGGAGGCATATAGCGCGCTCGCAACAGTGCTCACGGAAAAGCCTGAGGCCTGCCCTGCTTGTCAGCAGGACCGGCCTCAGGCAAGATAGCTTTATCGTGCCGGCTGACCGGCAGTCAGTGTCAGGAAAGAGTGCCTTTCCTGCACTGCATCCCGGCCGCGCTGCAGAAATGCGCATCATATCATCTGCTCAGGATGAAAGACTTCATCAAATCGTGCCTCTGTAAGATATCCCAGTGCCACGCAGGCTTCCTTCAGGGAAATGTTCTCCTGAAACGCTTTTTTGGCTGTCCGCGCGGCATTCTCATACCCGATATATGGATTCAGCGCGGTTACCAGCATCAGAGAACGGTCCAGATTCTCCCGCATTTTTTCCCGGTTGGCACAGATGCCGGCCGCGCAGTTCTGATTGAAGGAAACAATCGATTCGGACAGAAGCCGCACAGACTGAAGAAAGTTGTAGGCCAGCACCGGCATGAACACATTCAGTTCGAAGTTTCCCTGGGAAGCGGCAAACCCGATCGCAGCATCATTCCCCACGACCTGAACGGCAACCATGGTTACCTGTTCGCACTGCGTCGGATTGACCTTGCCCGGCATGATCGAACTGCCCGGTTCATTTTCCGGTATCTGTATTTCTCCCAGTCCGCAGCGCGGACCGGATGCCAGCCAGCGCACATCATTGGCAATCTTCATCATGTCACAGGCAACCGCCTTGACCGCTCCATGCGCAAAGACGAGTTCATCCCTAGATGTCAGCGCATGGAATTTATTGGGCTCGGTTACAAAAGGCTGTCCCGTCATCCGCGCAATCTCTTCTGCTGCCTTCTCAGCAAACCCCTTCGGAGCATTGAGTCCCGTACCGACTGCCGTTCCGCCAAGCGCCAGCCCGTACAGCGGCTTCAGCGCCATACGGATCATCTCTGCACCGCGTTCCAGGGATGCACGCCATCCGCTTACCTCCTGCGCAAAGGAGATCGGTACCGCATCCTGCAGATGAGTGCGTCCGCTCTTTACAGCATCCCGGTTCTCCGCTTCCAGCTTTTCAAACGTCCTGACAAGACCCTCAATCGCCGGCAAAAGCCGATCCGTCAGAGCAAGTACAGCCGAAATATGCAGTGCCGTCGGAAATGTATCATTGGATGACTGGCTCATATTAATGTCATCATTGGGATGGCACAGTTTTTTCCCTGCCAGTTCATTGGCCCTTGCCGCAATGACTTCATTGGCATTCATATTGGACTGCGTGCCGCTTCCGGTCTGCCACACAACAAGCGGGAAATGTGCCTGGAGCTGACCCGAAATCACCTCATCACAGGCCTGACAAATCACATCCCGCTTTTTCTCCCCCATTTTATCGGGCCGGATCGAATAATTGGCCAGCGCGGCCGCTTTCTTCAGAATCCCGAAGGCATGAATAATCTCACCGGGCATAGTCTCGATACCCACGCCAATGGGAAAATTGTCCCTGCTTCGCTGGGTCTGCGCGCCCCAGTATCTGTCTGCCGGTACCTTTACTTCACCCATAGAATCATGCTCCACACGATATTCCATCTGCTGTATTCTCTCCTTTCATGACCAGTCGTGCCTGCAGGCATTCCTGAAGCTGACAAAGCCAGCGTTCCGCCGGGAACCAGCGGCTGCTTTTTCCATCTCGTCGTACGATACCTGCTTGGGAACGGCTTTCTTCCTCGCTTTTCTGTCCGATCTGTACAGCGCATCGTCGAGGAACACTGTACGCATGATGCCCAGGGGAAGAGTGTTTTCAGCGTGCATTGTCAGAAATGCGCAGTCCGGATGCTGGCAGGCAGCGAATGCCGGAAACTTCCCTTCACAGCGTCGAATGACGCTTCCATGTGCTACAGATGCCTGCGGATAAACGCAAGCAGTGCAGGCAGGTTCTGCATGGCCTGCGGAATGGGCGTATGTCCGGCGCCTTCGATCGTATGCAGCACATGCGGAATGCCGTGCTCCTCCAGTTTCTTCTGCAGTGGTATTTCCCGTTCATAGGGAACCAAAGCATCGTCCGTCCCGTGGATCGAGTAGACAGGCGGGAATCCGCTCACATCCGGTATGGTTTCCGGAGCACCCCAGAGATTGACAAACAGCGCAAACGTGTCCGGCGAATCGCACAGTGCGTGAAACCCGCCGATTCCGCCGGCGCTTCCGCCCATCAGTATCATTTGATTGGCATCCAGGTGATACTGCTGCGCATGTTCTTTCAGGAACTTGGCTGCCTTCAGGATTCCCTCCGCCGCAAAGCCGCTCTGGGCATACTCATCCCCAAAGGCCATTCTGTCCTCCTCATTGTGGAACAGCGGATAATCCGGGGATGCCACGGTAAAGCCTGCGGGGATCAGTTTCTGCGCAAAATGGCTGATATACGCCTGTCGCCGGTCACAGGGTTCCTGAAAAGCGCCGCCATGCGCAAACAGAATCACTGGCCGCAGCGTTCCGTCCGCTTCCAGCGGTGACAGAATATCCATCCAGTACTCACGCTGCACTCCATACGGATCCTGCATCTTCGCAAACACAGCTTCCTCCCGCTTCATTCCGCTGTAGTCCGCGGGAAAGCGCCGAAACTTTGCTTCCGGGTTGTTCGATTCCATAATCATCTTCCTCCCTGCACATTCATGCCGTCTTTTCCTTCAAAATCTCCCGGGGCACAAAACCGGAAAATACGGTTTCTTCCGCGGTACTTTCCACACAGATATCACCCCCGTGCTCCTGCAGGGTCTTGCGCACAATATACAGGCCCATGCCGTGACCTTTCGCCTTTCCGGTAACCCCGGCCTGAAAGATGGCTTCCCGGCTTTTGGCAGGAATCATGGGACCGTTATTGGA
The DNA here is from genome assembly GCA_902764915.1 of uncultured Eubacteriales bacterium. Lineage (GTDB taxonomy): Bacteria > Bacillota > Clostridia > Christensenellales > Aristaeellaceae > UBA2943. The sequence goes on from CACWXY010000005.1 coordinate 122,529, forward strand.
TACGGAAAACCGGTAACTGTGCAGATCTTCCAGAAGTGACACGCAGAGTTTCTTGTCTGCGACATCCTCCACTGCGTCCATGGCGTTATCAATCAGGTTTGACAATACCTTGCACATTTCCCATCCCTGCATGGGAAGGCTTTCCCAGGTTGAGCGAATATCCAGCCGCATCTGAATCCCGCTCTTTTCACAGGCTGCCAGCTTCACCTGCAGAAGCGCATTGACGGCTGCATTGCGGGTCTTCATTACCCGGCTGACGCGCGCAATCTCGCCATACACTTTTTCAATGTAGGCATTGGCCTCCTCATACTCCTGCATCTCCATCAGACTGTACACCACCTGGAGATGATTCAGAAAATCATGTCTCTGCGCCCGCAGTGTATTATTGAAGTTTTCCATGTCCTCCATGGTCTGTGTCATGGCGTCTGCCTTATCCATCAGTTTCCGTGCGGCCAGCGCATCGCGGATATCCGCAATCGCACCGCTGCCCACCACAAGCGCCGCTGCCGCCGCCAGAATACGCCCGGGTGTCGTGCCCATGCCTTCCTGATGCGACAGGAACAGATACAGAAGAAGGAGGCTCATCAGAAGTGCCTGTATGGCGTTGATGATTACCGAAAACATGGCTGTTTTCCGGACATTGATGTTCAGACTCGGTTTCTTCACGCCTGTTTTTCCCTCCCTTTCCTGCGTGCTCGGATCTCCGCCTCCCCGCCCATCTCCGTAGGCATATAGTAGTGTCTGTCCTGGAGGCCTTCCGGCATATATTCCTGTTTCACATAGTGCCCCGGGAAATCATGCGGATACAGATACCCGTCCCCGCTTCCCATTCGGGACGCACCCTGATAATGCGTGTCCCGCAGATGCACCGGAACGCTTCGGATCCGCTCTTTTTCCGCATCTGCAAACGCGGCGCTGACTGCTTTGATTACACTGTCAGACTTCGGGCTTTCACAGATGGCGATAATCGCCTCCGCCATGGGAATGCGTGCCTCCGGCATGCCAATATGTTCCAGTGCTTCCATGGCTGATACAGCCATCACCAGCGCCTGCGGATTCGCCATGCCTACATCCTCACTGGCATGCACAATCATGCGCCGTGCCAGGAGCCTCGGATCCACGCCTGCATAGATAAGCCTGGCAAACCACGCCAAAGCCGCATCACTGTCGGAGCCCCGCAGTGATTTGCAGAACGCGCTGAGCATGTCATAGTACAGAGATTCATCACAGGCCAGCATCGGCTTTTGAATGCTCTCTTCCGCCACGGACAGTGTCAGATGAATCACGCCGTCTGCATCCGCAGGCGTTGTCAGCACCGCCAGTTCCAGCGCGTTCAGTGCCGAACGCACATCACCGCCGGCTACGCGTGCCACATGCGCCATGGCGTCCGCATCCGCCTCAATACGCATGTCCCCGAATCCGCGCTCCCTATCCTTCAGCGCCGCATGCATGGCCTGCAGTACATCCGCGTCGGACAGCGGATAGAACGTAAACACCCGGCACCGGCTGACAATGGCCGGTGTCATGGCAATCATGGGATTTTCCGTGGTAGACCCGATAAACCGGATGATTCCCTTTTCGATCGCCGGAAGAATGGAATCACTCTGGGCCTTGCTCCACCGGTGACACTCATCCAGCAGAAGCAGCGTCGCCTGTCCGGAATACCGTCTCCGATCCTCTGCCTGCTTCAGTACGTCCCGCACATCCGCCACGCCGCTTGTCACTGCATTGAGCTGAACAAAGCAGGCTGATGTTCTGGAAGCGATAATGGAAGCCAGTGTTGTCTTTCCGCATCCCGGCGGGCCATAAAAGATGGAGGATGTCAGTCTGTCCGCTTCAATGGCCCGCCGCAGAAGCTTACCCGGGCCCACAATATGCGACTGCCCGATAAACTCAGACAGATTCCTGGGGCGCATCCGGTCCGCCAGCGGCGAAGGCTGGCTCATGCTGGCTGCCATGTCAAACAAGTCCATCAGTCAATCCCCTCATCATCCTTGGTATAATCGCAGGACAGAATATCCCTGATCGGGATTTCCAGCCGTCTCGGAGGCCGCAGCACATAGATCTGCACACAGTCCTCCGCCAGTTTTTCCACATATACCTTGCCCTGGCGGAGTGTTCCCTCTTCCATCCAGATCATGCGTATCGCGCGGCTGTGCTCCAGAGAATAGCGCAGAAAGCGCTCCATATCCTTTCACCTGACCTTATAGATACTGGCTTCACTGTTTTCAAATACTTTCTCAAACAGTGCATCAAACCGCTGCGGGTCTGCCCCGTAATCACTGCGCTCATAACTGCTCAGATAAATGTAATCCACCTGATACTTTTCCAGGATTGTCCCGGCATTCTCCGGGGCCGTGTACACCGCAGCGATCTCCTGCTTGCGCAGACTCGTGTCTATGCCGTGCCAGTAGAGCCACAGATCCGGTCCGCACACAATATGCCGCCCGGCAATGGAAAGAACCGGGTTCAGGTGCTGGGTTCCCGTACAGAATACTGCAGAGGGTTCCGTTTCCTCCCTCGCATAGAGTCCGGCTTCCACAGCCGGCGCACCAAAGGCTACATAGTCGGATACGCATTCACGCCAGAGGGTCAGTCCTGCCGAAAGGAAGGTTACGATGCATCCTGCCACAGCCATGACCCTGGCGGCGCGAAGCGTGCGCAGGCGATGCCACAGCATGCCGGCATAATCGGCAGCCGGCATGCACAGGAGAAGCCAGGCCAGATAGAACAGCTTATTATTGTCGTACTCATTGGGCTGAAAGCGGATCAGCTCCGCCACCAGAACAATCGGCAGGGCCATGGCAAACAGTGCGCGCATGCGCGGTTTCTTTTCAAAGGCAGCCCCCAGCACCAGAAGAAAGGGAAGCCCGATATTCTTGATATAGAACCAGAAATAGAAATCCCGCATGCCCTGTCCGCTGGGATTGTTGACCCAGTTGAACTGAAACCGGACAAAGGACACATGTTCTCCGCCCTGGAAAACCTGACGGAACGTAAAGCCAAACAGCTGTCCCGCGCTGCACACCACCGCGATACCGCCATAGAGAAGATACTGCAGCAGCACGTTTTTCCGATCTTTCTCATGCACCGCGTCATACAGCATAAGCCCCAGCGACATCAGTCCCAGTGCCAGAAACGAATGCGTATGGATCAGGGGAAGCAGACCGCCCCATATGCCCAGAAGACATAACGTGCGGAGATTGCCCCGGCTGTCCCCATGGAACTGCTCCCACAGCAGATAGATGCAGGGTACGACCATGCAGTATCCGCCCAGCAGCGTACGCTGCGGCACCAGAAGGTCCGCGATCAGATTGGACCAGCGCAGATTATTCGGTTCTGGCTGATTCGTCGGCGTCTGGTAATATCCCTCCAATATGGCACGGATACGGGATACCAGCGTCAGCGACCCGTCCCACTCGTACCCGGCCGCCTGATCAAAGTTATACAGAAACCCAAGACCGCCATTGAGAAAGAAAAACAGGACTGCCAGTATGGCGGCCTTTTTTCCGCCTGTCATGGAGCGCGCCAGGATCAGCACACCTGTATACAGCAGCGCCATCATGACGGTACCTGGGACTGCAAGGCTCGCCTGCAGAGAAAAGCCCAGGAGATAGAACGTGGAGGAGAGGGAATCCATCAGAAACGGATAGGAGAGCTGCTGTCCCACCATAAACGGATATTCGGGCGGGAACGCATGGTCTGTAATGCCCGTCACAAACGCCATATGCATGGGAAGATCCCCATACGTGGACTGACCCACATGCCAGGCACCGTCGGCAGCTACCCGCACCGTATGCGTATACTGCAGATAGCCCCCCAGCACGGTCAGCGGAAGCACGATCCACAGCATTTCCAGTGCCAGCTGCCGATCCGCGGCATCCCATCTGCGCGGCGTACGCCTGTCACGGAAGCACCAGGCCCCAAGCATGAAAAGGGCCAGCGGCAAAAGCGCAAGAATATGTGCCTGCACGGTAAAACCCAGCGCAAAAGCACCCAGTGCCGGACACCACATAAGCATCAGAAAGCCCAGGCACAGTCCCAGCCATACCCGGATCAGAAGTGATTTCTGCGGCAAAAACCAGCGCACCATCACCGTTCCGCATGCCAGGTACAGGCATGCATACAGTGCTGCGATCATGTATCTTCTTCCTCCTCAGGGATTGTTTCCGCGATCTTTTCCAGCCTTGCCAGACGATGGCTGACCCCGCTCTTGCCAATGGGCGGGTCCAGCTGTTTCCCCAGTTCCTCCAGTGACAGTTCCGGCTGTTCCAGGCGCAGTCTCGCCATCTGCCGAAGTGCCGGAGGCAGACTGGCCAGTCCGTGCTGCAGGGTAATCTTCCGGATCGCACGCATCTGCCGTTCACTGGCATTGAGCATGCGCTCTGTATTGTGTTCATCGCAGTTGGATGCCCGGTTGGCGTTTCCCCGTACCTGCTTGGTGATCCGGATGTTTTCCATCTCCATGACTGCGGCATGCGCACCCATCAGCGCCAGCACATCCACAATCGCCTGCGCATTCTTCAGATACACGACCGTTCTTCCACGGCGCTCAGTGGCATGCGCCTCAATTCCGTTGCGTTCCAGCATCTTGCGTACGGCCGTTGTCAGGTTTTCTTCCCCGGTCACCCATTCCATATGATAGCTTTTCTCTGGTCCGGTCATGGATCCGCAGCCCAGAAAAGCCCCCCGCAGAAAGCTCTTGCGGCAGCACTGCCGGGACAGCGATACATGCGGTGTCATGCGCCGCAGCGTCATGGTGCCGTCCGGTGATGTGCTCATCATGCTCAGATCATTGAGAAGCCGCGGTGCGTCCTCCCCGTCCACGGTAATCACGCAGGTTTTCTGCCCGCCCAGCCGGTGATGCTCCACCACATGCAGACTGGGGGACAGTGACAGCCCCTGCTTCAGCATCCGGTAGATCCGGCGCGCCAGCTGCAGACTTTCCACCTGGTAGGTGACTGAAAACCGTCCGCCGCCCAGAAAGCCCAAGGAACCGGAGGTCTGTGTCAGTGCGGACAGTTCCGCCAGAATACAGCAGTCGCGATCCGTGCTCTCATGCACCAGTTCCTCACATACGCGCTGTGAAAATGTCCTGTGTTCCGCCATAATCCGTCAGTCCATCTCCGACCCGTTTTTCCAGTGCGCCTGTTCCAGATCCACATCCCGGTGGGTAATCACCGGCTGATAGCCCTGTTCCTTCAGGAACTGTCCCGTGGCCTCGCAGATCGCCACCGACCGGTGCGCACCGCCCGTGCATCCAATCGCAATCACGATCCGGCGCTTTCCCTCATTCCTGTAATTGGGAAGCAGAAATGCCAGCAGCTGTGTCAGATGATTCATGAAGGTCTTCGTCACTTCATTTTGCATGACATAGTCCCGTACATCGGCATCCATCCCCGTATGCCTGCACAGTTCCGGGATATAGAAGGGGTTGGGCAGAAAGCGCACGTCAAACACCAGGTCTGCCGATTTCGGTATGCCCCGCTTGAACCCAAAGGACATGACCTCTACATGCATGAGGGTCTCTTCGCTCTCGCTGCTGCCTCGCACGATCTGCTCCAGCTGCTTCTGAAGCGCCTTGGGCCGCAGGTTCGTCGTATCAATCAGATAGCTGGCTGTCTCCCGAAGCGGCTGCAGAATCTCCCTTTCCTGGGCGATTGCCTCCGTCAGTGTCACCCGATCATTCGCCAGCGGATGTTCCCGACGGGATTCCTTGTAACGGGACACCAGCACATCATCAGAGGCTTCCAGAAACACGGTCTCCATATGATAGCCCAGGCCCTGAATCTCCAGCAGCGTCTTGCTCACCGCATGCAGGTCCGAGAACGCATAGCTGCGCACGTCCACTGCCAGAGCCGTGGTATTGGCACGCAGAGAAACCCCTTTGCAGCCCTCCATGAAGCGCACCATCAGGCTGGGCGGCAGGTTATCCACGCAGAACACGCCCATGTCCTCCAGATAGCGCAGCGCCACCGTCTTTCCGGCGCCGCTCATGCCTGTCAGAAGCAAAAACCTCATATAGAACGTCCTCCTCCATTCTGATTTCTGTCAGTCTTCCCCGACAATGCGGATCTCACATTCCAGTTCGTACCCGGTCCTCTCCCGCACGATGTGCTGCACCTGTGCAATCAGGGCAAGATAGTCCCGGCTGCTGTCGCCCCGGTTGACCAGGAAACCGGCATGCTTTTCACTCACCTGTGCACCGCCGACGGACAGTCCCCGAAGGCCGCACTGATCAATCAGTGCCGCCGCAAAAGCCCCCGCCGGGCGTTTGAACGTCGATCCGGCACTGGGTACATCCAGGGGCTGCTTCAGCGCTCTCTGTTCCTTCAGCGATCGGATCCTGGCAAGCATGTCCTCCGGCTCTCCGCTCTGAAGACGCATGTCCACGGAAAAGATCACGGCATCCATGCCCATAAGTGCGGAATGCCGATATCCGAAAGCCATCTCTTCGCCTGTTTTTTCAAAAGCCTGTCCCTGCGCGCTGACGCCTCGCACCAGGGTAATGACATCCTTCATTTCCCCGCCATACGCGCCGGCATTCATGATGCTGCCCCCGCCTACGGTTCCCGGTATGCCGCAGGCAAACTCCAGGCCCGAAAGTCCCTGGTGCGCGCACTGCAGTGACAGGGAAGACAGCATGCATCCGGCCTGCGCTGTCAGCGTATTTCCGCTTATCCGCACCTCGCGCATGCCCTTTCCCACACGCACTGTGAGCCCGCGGATTCCTCCGTCCCGCACAAGAAGATTGCTGCCGGCGCCGATGAGCGTGATCGGAAGGCCCAGTGCACGGGCTGTCTGCATGCCCTCTGCCGTTTCCTCCGGATCCGCGGCTTCCAGAAACAGATCCGCCGCACCGCCCAGGCGAAGCGTCGTACACTCGCGCATGGGCATGTTCTCCGTCAGCTGTCCCCGCCGTTCTTTGCTGTGCCACCATTGTCTCCACGTCTGTAACCGGTCCATGTTCCGTCCCCCTTAAAAGCGTATTGTAGCGCAAAGCATTCTTTGCAACAATCCAGCCTCATGCACGCTCATAGGAGCGTCTGGTCACTGTATTCAGGAAGGCGAACACAATCAGCAGAAGCATTGTCAGAAGTATCACGCCCATGCCGCCCAAAAAGCCCAGCCGCTCCGCCACAAAGCCCACCATGGTCGGCATGACGATCGCGCCTACGGAGCCGATGGCCAGTATGGTACCCGTTGCCAGCGGATAGGTATTGGTATAGTATGCCGCATCTGCATAAATCATGGGACATATGCCGGCCATGCACAGTCCCAGACCTGCTACAGCACATGTGACAGTCGGAACGGACTGGCCCATCAGCATCAGGAAAAAGAACAGCGCAACGCCCACCGAAAAGACGAGCATCATCCTCCGCTGCGAAAAACGTCCGGATAAGGCCGCACAAGCCAGACGGCCGATCAGCATCACTACCCACAGAAGTGTCGCCATCATCTGACTGTAAGCACGCATGCCAGCTGTCTGTGCCGCTGTATCCTGCCCAAACGTCTGAAGAAGCACATCCTTGTGCTGGATATAGGTGACCAGCCATCCGTTGATGGCGTACTCAGAACACAGATAGCAGAACATCATCATTGCCAGAATCCGAAACGCCGGATCCTTGAGAAAACCCATGCCCTGATGTCCGTCCTTCTTCCGCTGCTTCAGGTCTTCTTCCATCTCCACTGTAGCCAGGCGGACAACGCAGGCGCAGCCCAGCCCCAGCGTCCAGAAAAGCCCCACGCGCCAGGAAAACGCATTGCGCAGTCCCAGGAAAACCATGGGTGCCAGAATCGCGCCTCCAGCAAACACGGCGTGCAGAAGATTGGACGCTGCCGGGCTTCCGTCGGTAAGTACATTGACCGTGCGCGTGTTAAAATTCGTCACGCTGCCGCGCCCGATACCGGTCAGCAGAAACGCCGCGATCAGCATCACGGGCGATGAAAACAGCATGGCGAGCAGATAGCCGATGTACGCCGTCGCAGCCAGAAGCGTGATCGAACGCTTCCGGCCCAGGTACAGCGGTATCACGCCGCTGACAAAGCCGGCAATCATATTGCCTGCGGAGTGCGCAGACAGAAGCACGCCGCTGAGCGTGTCAGAAAGCCCGTATGCCGCCTTCAGGTCCGGCATTACCGATCCCATGGTCAGCGACAGGGTTCCGTTGCAGAAAAAGGCAAAGAAACAGGTAAACAGCAGTGTCTTGTCTGTGCGTGAGAGTTTCTGAAGAAATCGGAACATACGCAGTTCTCTTTCATTCCCTTTTGCGGGAACCCTTTCCGGATCATTCTACCCATGATTCACCTGCATCATAAGGATTTTGCACTGCGTGTGCAATGTCTCCGCATGTCTTTCCCTTTCACTGCGATCCTGACAGAAAGCCTGCATGGCTCCATTGCACAACCTTCCCGGATCGTTTATAGTATCACTTATCCTCATTGTAGTCATAAATTTCAACAGGGGGAAACTGTGCCATGCATCTTGATGCCGCTATGCTTGAAAAGAATAACGTTGCTTGCGAGAGCAACCATGTGCTGTGCTTTGCCGCCGATGGCGGAAGCCTTCTTCTGCCGTCCCTTCAGGATCCTAGCATTCGCTATCTGAATCTGGACTGGGAAGTCTGTGCAGCACACTCTCAGGCTTTTGAACTGCGCGTCTATGGTGAGGAAGCGGATCCCCGTGTCATCATTCGCTTTGGACTGATGCCCCACATGCGCGCTTCAATCGCGCTGGACCTGAACTGGCTGGACGGGCATATTCTCTTCCCGGGCCACCGTGTCGGAACACAGAAGATCGTCTGTCACGGTTCACGGATTGCGCGCAGTGCAATCCGGAAGGCGGAGCTTGTCTCCATGCCCTGCTTCGAAGATGTACGTGTCTGTGTCCGCCACATGTCTCTGGATGAAACGCCATGCCCGGTCCGTCTTCCCAAAGGTGACGCGCTGGTGGATGCTTTCGGCCAGTACACTGGAAAAAACTGGGAAGGCAGGATCCGGGACGAAAAGGAACTGGTCCGTTTGCTGCAAAACGCCGCTGCGCTTCCCCCGGCCTATCCCGAAAGCACCTGGAACGCCTTCGGCGGGATCCCCGCAATGAAGCTGACAGAAGGCACTGGCTTTTTCTCCAAAGCGCGCTCCGACGGGCGCTGGTATCTCACCGATCCGTCCGGCTGCGCATTCTTCTCCCTTGGTGCCGACTGCGTCGTCGCCCGCTGTGACGCGCGCATTGACGGGCTGGAAGGTGTCCTGCCACCGCTTCCCTCCCGTGCGGAAAAACCGGAACTGTACGAGGACATGCGCGCATCCTTTGGTGAAACATCCCGTCCCGGCGGACTCCTGTATTCCTTTGAGCGGCAGAATCTGATGCGTGCCTTCGGCGATGACTGGTATGCTTCCTGGCAGCGCATGATTGTGTCCCAGCTAAAAAGAATGGGAATGAATACCCTCGGCAACTGGAGTGATCCTGCACTCTACGGTGCCATGCCCTATGTCACCAGTCTGCCCCGTTTTCCTGAAACCCGGCATTCCATTTTCCGCGATTTTCCGGATGTGCTCTCTCCCGAGTATGCCGAGGACGCCCGCGTCTGTGCCCTGGCACTGAAAGACAGGCGCGACGATCCCTGGATGGTCGGGTATTTCCTGCGCAACGAGCCAGCCTGGGCTTTTGTCGATCATCTGATCATTGCCGACGAGGTGCTTCGTGACCCGGAGGATACAGCCTGCAAGGCTGCTCTGATTGCCTTCCTGCAGGAAAAGTACCACACACCGGATGCACTCTCCGCGGCATGGCAGCATCCGATCGCATCCTTTGATGATCTTCGCGTGCCGATCCCGCATGCCTCCGGTTTTTCGCCCTCAGCGCGGGATGACCTTCGTGCTTTTTCCCGCATACTCAATGAAGCCTATGTACGCATTCCCGCGCAGGCCTGCCGCGCGGTAGATCCCCATCATATGATTCTTGGCATGCGCTGGGCTTGGATTTCCGATCCACTGCTCATCACAGGCTGGGAGCACTTTGACGTGTTTTCCATCAACTGCTATGCCGTCGATCCCACCGCGGCGCTCGATCAGGTCTCCGCCCTGGGCGTAGACCTGCCTGTCGTCATCGGAGAGTTCCATTTCGGCACCCTGGATTCCGGGCTCACCGCCACAGGGCTGGAAGCTGTGAAAGATGAGAAAGAGCGGAGCAAGGCGTTCCGGTATTACGCAGAGCATGTAGCCGCCCATCCGCTGGGAGCGGGATGCCACTGGTTCCAGTGTTACGATCAGTTTGTGCTGGGACGCTTTGACGGGGAAAACTATCCCATCGGTCTGTTCGACGTAACGCTCCGTCCCTATCCTGCCATGCAGTGCGCCGCTGAGGACACAGCCCGGCGCCTGCCCGAGATCCTGTCCGGAAAGTGCAAGCCTGCCGCGGACAGGCCCATCAGTCTTCCCATGATTGCTTACTGACCCGGAGGAAACCATGTCCCAGAAAAACATTACCATCTATGATCTGGCAAAGGAAGCCGGTGTATCCCCTGCCACCGTCTCGCGGATTCTGAACGGAACCACGGCTGTATCGCCCAAAAAGCGGGAAGCGGTCATGACGCTGATTCACAAGTACCAGTTCCAGCCCAACGCGCTGGCACGCGCACTCTCGGAAAAGCGTTCCCGGCTGATTGCCATGGTGGTAGCACATGCAGAGAACTCCTATTACAACAGTCTTTTTGCCGCCTGCGAATCAGAAGCCTATCGCCGCGGCTATGTCACGGTCCTTCTGAGCACGCATTCCGTGCCTGAAACCGAGGAATCCGTGATCCGGCGTATGGGTGAACTGCGGCCGGATGCCGTGATTCTGTGCGGCGGACGGATTGATCTGGCGGAACCGGATCCCGACTTTATCCGCATGCTCGCTTCCCTGAGCGAGCGCATGCGTCTTGTGGTCGGTTCGCAGAGCCCACGTCCCGGCATTCCCGGGATTGCCGTCGACCATGAGAAGAGTATGGAACTGGCCCTGTCATATCTGACATCCCTGGGGCATCGTGAAATCGGCTTTGTCTATACCGGCGCGCCATATTACGGTACCGTGCAGCGTCTGACCCGCTTTTCCGCCATCATGGATGCGATGCATCTGCCGCTGCATCCCGAATGGCTGATCGAAGTTCCCGAGTACGATATTCCCTCCGGCGTTATCGGCGCGGAGCGGATTCTCGCCCTTTCCCATCGGCCAACTGCCATACTGGGCATGAACGATATGGTTTCCTCCGGTATTCTGCAGGGACTGCTCGCCCATGGCGTGCAGGTTCCGCAGGACATTTCCCTTCTGGGGTTTGATGATACCTTTGTCACCCGTATCGCCGCGCCGCATCTCACATCCATCGGCTATGATTACCCGACCTATGCCAGACTGCTTCTGGACGCCGCACTGTATGAGGGCGACCCGGGCGAATATCCACAGAACCAGATCATTCCGGTGTACCTGAAGGTCCGGGATTCCTGCCGCCGACTGGATGTCTGAGTTATGTTGGTATGTGTAATCTGGTAAAAATAAAAAAACTATTGAAAAAGTCTTGCAATCATTATGCCCCTTCCTTATAATTTATATATCTGCTGACGTCATGACAGGGAGCATTCCCGGTCGATGTCAGATATCCGTTACATGAGGAACCTTTTCAGAGACAGAACGGCAATAGTTGTCCCCGTTCCTGAAACCGGTTTCAAAATTATTCGGAAAGGTTGTGTACTGCTTGCAAAAGACTGTAACCCCTCCCCAGAAAAAATACGTAAAACCTTCCCTTGGCCGAACCCTCGGTCAGAATAAGGCCCTGATACTCATGTGTCTGCCGGCCATCCTCTTCTTTTTCGTCTTTTCCTATCTGCCGATGCCGGGAGCATACATCGCCTTTACCAATTTTCAGTACAACAAAGGAATCTTTGCCAGTCCCTTCGTCGGCCTGAAGAATTTTGAGTTTCTCTTCATTTCCGGCCAGCTGGGTCTTCTTCTGCGCAATACCATTCTCTACAACATTGCTTTCATCGTACTGGGCAATGTGGTGCAGCTTGCCTTTGCCATTCTCCTCAATGAAGTGGGAAGCAAGATCTACAAGAAGACAGCCCAGTCCATCATGTTTCTCCCCTACTTTATTTCGGATGTTCTGGTTTCCCTTCTTGTCTACAATCTCATCAACTATGACTACGGCTTCATCTCCAATCTGGTCCGTTCCCTGGGCGGCACCATGCCCAAGGTTTATCAGGACGCGAACGCCTGGCCGTTCATTATCGTGCTGGTGAACCTTTGGAAGTCCACCGGTTATGGAACGGTTGTCTATTTCGCGGCCATCACCGGCATGGATTCATCCATGATGGAAGCCGCACAGATTGACGGCGCCAACGCATGGCAGCGTATCCGCTTTATTACGCTGCCCACGCTCAAGCCTACCGTTGTCATTCTTTTCCTCTTTGCCATTGGCGGCATTCTCAAGGGCAATTTCGGCCTTTTCTACAACCTGGTCGGCAACAACTCCATGCTTTTCAAGACCACCGACATCATCGAAACCTATGTGTATCGCTCCATGATGAACAGCTTTAACTTCTCTCAGTCCAGCGCCGTGGGTCTGTTCCAGAGCGTTGTCGGCTTCTTCATTGTGCTGGGAGCCAACGCCTTTGTGAAACATCTGGATCCTGACTACGCCCTGTTCTGAGGCTCAGCGACTGCAAGAGAAAGGAATGATCATCATGACGACACCGAAGCCTGCCATGCATACAACGCATATCAAGAAGGATTCGTCCCAGATTGTCATCAATACCATTACCTATATTCTGGTGACCATCTTCTGTGTTCTGTGTATTACGCCCTTCTGGATGATTATCGCATCCTCCTTTTCTACCGAGGACGCGATCCGGCGAACCGGCTTTACCCTGTGGCCCAGCGCCTTCTCCACTTATTCCTATGAGCTGCTTTTCCGCTCCCCGGACCAGATGATCGGCGCCTATGTCGTCACCATCGCCCTGGCCGCCATCGGCACGCTGATCGGACTGTTCATCATCTCCATGACCGGCTATGCCCTGCAGCGCAAGGATTTCCCCTACCGCAACGGGATCATGTTCTATATCTACTTCACGTCCCTTTTCTCCGCAGGTCTGGTGCCCTTCTATCTGCTGATGGTGCAGACCCTGAACCTGCGTGACTCCTACTTTGCCATTCTTCTGCCGCTTCTGATGAGCCCGTGGCTGATTGTGCTGATGAAGAACTTCGTCAAGGACATTCCCCACGAGATCACCGAGTCCGGCAAAATCGACGGTGCCGGCGACTTCCGCATCTTCTATGCGCTGATCCTGCCGAACCTGAAGCCGGCTCTGGCCACCATCGGGCTGTTCCTTGCCCTGAGCTACTGGAACGAATGGTACTATTCCTCCCTGTTCCTTACCTCCAAGGTGGAGTATCGTCCGCTGCAGTACCACCTTTATAACGTCATCAACAAGGTGGCCAGTCTGAAAAACTCCGTGGCCGGGTCCAACGTTGTCATCACGGACCTGCCCGGCGAAACCCTGAAAATGGCAACAGCTGTTGTGGCTACAGGCCCGATTATTCTTCTCTATCCCTTCGTACAGAAGTACTTCGTGGCCGGCCTGACCGTCGGTGCTGTCAAGGGCTGATCCCTTTTCCTTCGGTATTGCGCCCATCGGGCTCAATCATATTTTAAAGGAGGTTTCCTCTATGAAAAAAATCATTGCTATGCTTCTGGCGATGGCTATGCTCATGTGCATGCTGCCCGCCATGGCAGACAGCGCGATTGACACATCCGAACATGTGAAGATCGTGTACCTGGTAACTGGCGACAAGCCCACCAACCGCACCGATGAAATTCTGGGCAAGATCAATGAGATCCTGACCGAAAAGATCAATGCGGAGCTGGAGTTCCGCTGGATCGAATGGACCGACTGGCAGACCCAGTACAACCTGGCTCTGGCCACCCAGTCCGGCGACATCGACCTGATCGGCACTGCTACCGACTGGCTGGATGCATGGCCCAACTGCCAGAAGGGTGCCTTCCTGGCCCTGTCTGAGGACATGCTCAAGACCTATGCGCCCAAGACCTGGGAATCCGTCTCCGAAGCGCACTGGGATCTGTGCAAGTACAACGGCGAGATCTATCTCATGCCCGAAGACAACTATGCACAGTGGACCAACCATGGCTTCATGTATCGTCAGGACTGGGCCCGCGAAGCCGGCCTGGAAAACGGCGTTCATTCCTGGGCTGACCTGGCTGTCTACTTCCAGTATGTGAAGGACAACAAGGAAGACGTCATCCCGTGGGATGCCAACGGCAACGGTTCCTCCTACAGCCCCCAGATGGCTGGCGGCTGGCAGGTGTCCCATACCGGCAACATCGCCATTGAAGGCTTCCCGGTACCAATCTTCTACGGCGAGAGCAAGGAAAATCCCTACACGCTGAGCCGCTATTATCTGGAAGGCGACGAGCTCGTCAACTTCGCCAAGGAAATGAAGAAGTGGGCTGACGCCGGTTACTGGCGCGCTGACGTTCTCAACTACACCGGCGACGTTGCTGGCGAAATGGAAGAGGGCAAGACGGCTGCTCATCAGCATCACACCCAGACCTGGACCGGCGAGCGCACCACCATGGAACGCAAGCAGCCCGGTTCTGACCTCGGCTTCTTCTGGTTCGGCGAGGAAATGAACAACCTGATCGCTCTGAACATCACCCATGGCGCTATGGCAGTGGCTGCCCAGAGCAAGCATCCGGAACGCGCCCTGATGGTCTATGACCTCATGCGCAATGATCCGGAGATCTATCATCTCATGCAGTATGGCATTGAGGGCGAAATGTACACCGTTGACGAAAACGGCCTGTTCTCCCGTCCTGAAGGCTTCGAAGATTCCACCGACGGCGTGTCCTTCAACTTCTGGTGGGGCCGCAACGACAATCTCGAATACAAGAATGCACAGCTTGACTGGGATGCCATCGATGCTCTGTACGCCAAGTATGACGAAGTCAAGATTGACTATCCCTATGGCCAGTACATCTATGACAACTCCATGGTCGGCGTATTCATGGACAACCTGTCCAATGTGTACAACACCTATATGCCGCGTATCGTCTTCGGTATGAACGACGATCCCGAGGCCCTGGTAGCGGAATTCCGTCAGGCGCTGCAGGATGCCGGCATTGAGATGGTCATGACCGAAATCCAGAACCAGCTGGATGCTGTCTACGCCAAGTAATCGCTGACATATTCCGGGGATGCCATGGGCCGAATGCCCTGGCATCCCCTTTTTTATCTTGCAAGGAGGTCTCTATGATCCCAACTCAACACATCGACCGGGACTGGCGCTTTCATCTGGGCGATGCGCCGGATGCCGATTTCATGGGCTATGACGACCGCGCATGGCATACAGTGCATCTGCCCCATGACTGGGCTGTGGAACACCCCTTTGACCGCGCGCACTCCTCCGGCACGGGCTATCTTCCCGGCGGCACATCCTGGTACCGCAAACATCTGACACTGACGGCCCAGGACGCATCCGGTCATGTCTTTCTTACATTTCAGGGTATCTACAAGCATGCCAGGGTCTGGGTCAATTCCTATTACCTGGGACAGCATGCCTACGGCTATACCAGTTTTTCCTATGATCTGAAGGGACTTGTGCGGGAAGGCGAAAACGTGATCAGTGTACGCGTCGAGCACGAGGACACCGCCGACTCCCGCTGGTACACAGGCTCCGGGATTGACCGGCATGTGGACCTGACGGTCACGGGAAACGCCTTCCTCGATCGGGATACGCTCTTTGTGCGCACCAGCCGTGCCACTTCAGAAGAGGCACGGCTCGCCTGTACCTTTTCCGTTGCGGGCGGTCCGGATGCCCACGCAGACATCCGACTCCTTGCACCGGAAGGAACCGTGGCGAGCGAATCAAGCTGTCCTGCCGGCATCCATGACATCACTTTCTCCGTGCCCGCTCCGCGCCTCTGGTCTCCGGACTGTCCGTCCCTGTATACCCTTGTGTGCACGGTCTATGACGGAACGGAAATGTCCGACTGCCTGACACTGCCCATAGGCATCCGAACCTTCTGTTTTGATCCAAACACCGGCTTTTCCCTGAATGGCCAGTCCATGAAGCTCAGGGGCGTATGCGTCCATCATGACGCGGGCTGTCTCGGTGCCGCCGTGCCCAAAGCCGTCTGGGCACGCCGTCTTTCCAAATTCAAGGAAATGGGTTGCAATGCCCTGCGCACAGCCCACAATCCCCCGGACCCGGATCTTCTGGACCTGTGTGACGAAATGGGTTTTCTTGTCATGGATGAAGCGTTTGACGAATGGGAAGGCACCAAAAACAAATGGTGGCAGGGCCACAACGTGTATCCGCCCAAGCATTTCGGATACGCCGAGGACTTTCCCCAGTGGCACAGGAGTGATCTGGAGAGCATGATCCGCAGGGATCGGAATCATCCCTGCGTCATTCTCTGGTCCATCGGCAATGAAATCGATTATCCGAACGATCCCTATGTCACGCCTCTTTTCAGGGAAGTGCTGGGCAACAACGACGCCAACAAGCCACTGGCAGAACGCCTGTATGACGTGAGAAAGCCGGACGCCTCTCGCCTCCCCGTCATTGCCCGGGAACTGGTGGATATCGTGCATGCACTGGACACAACCCGTCCGGTTCTGAGCGCGCTGTCCTTTCCGGAGCTCTCCAACCGCACCGGGCTGGCCGATACCTTGGACCTGTCCGGATACAATTATCGGGAATCCTTCTATGAGGATGACCATGCGCGCTACCCGGATCGAGTCATTCTCGGCAGCGAAAACAGCCATGCCCCTGATGCCTGGTATGCCGTTGTGGATCATGACTTTATTGCCGGACAGTTCCTCTGGACTGGGATTGACTTCCTCGGTGAGTGCAAGGGATGGCCGGTACGCATCAGCCAGGCCGGCGCACTGACGCTGGCAGGAATGGAAAAACCGCTGTATGCTCAGCGCAGAGCCCTGTGGACTGAAACACCTTACCTGCGCATTGCCGTGGGCTCTCCGGATGAAGATCACGGTGCCTGGGGAGAAAGCTTCCTCTGGCAGGGGGCAAGCGGTGAAATCCGGCGGGTCAGTGTCTATACCAACGCAAGGGAAGCCACTCTGTACCTGAACGGCATGTCTCTGGGGACCAGATCACCCTGTCCGGAACGTTCCTGCCGCATCACCTGGGATGTGCCCTATGAAGCAGGCACACTGCGGGCCGTCGCGGAAGGCGTGGAAGACGTGCTCAAAACGCCCGGCACGGCACAGTCAATGGATGTCATCAAGCAGGTCTATGCCTGTGATCCGTCCATTGTGCAGCTGGAAATCACCCTGAAGGATGCCGCCGGCTCCCCCGCTCTGGATGAGGTCCTGTACGTGCAGCCCTTGGGTCCCATTTCCCTGATGGGCATCGAAAACGGGCAATGCGATGATCTGACCCCCTACAGCGTACCCTACCGCTGTACGCTTCTGGGAAAAGCCATCGTCTATCTCCGGGTGCCTACAGATGCCTGCCCGGGACGCGTTCACCTCTTTACTTCCGGTGGACGCACGGCAGATATCACACTGTAATCCATGCCGAAAGTCATCTTTTCGCCGGATGGCTTTCGGCATGTTTTTATGTTTCCCGTGCCCTCTGAGATTGACGCAGATAGCGCTTCATGATATTTTGCAGGCAGAAGATATCCCATCTATTCCTATCAGGAGGACACCCTATGACAGCCCGCAGACTTACCAATGAAGAAACGCTCTGGGCACAGCGGAACATGACTGTCTGCTTTGGCGGATCCTTTGACGAAAACCAGTCACGTACCGCGCTTCAGGATCCATCACGTCCTGCACCGACGTCCTGCACCGGATCCCACCTATGGTGCATTTGTGGACGGCATGCAGACACCAGCTGCCACCCTGATCGTCAATCCTTACCGCGTGCGCTTTGACGGGCACGCAGCAAACATGGGCGGCATCGGCGGCGTCGCCACACTTCCGCCCTTCCGGCGCATGGGCCTGGTGCGGGCTATCATGAGCGAAAGCCACCGGGAGATGCATGCAGGCGGCACACCCTTTGCAGCTCTGCATCCCTTTGCCCGCGGCTTTTACAAGCAGTTCGGGTATGCGCCCGGCGCACCATTGCATGTATGGACGCTCCCGCATGCAGACCTGAGCCGTATTCCGGATCAGGGCGGCTCTGTAACTCAGCTTTTCCCGGGAGACTCTCTGGAACCGCTGCTGTGCGTCTATGAAAAGGCCATGGAAAACGTCAATCTCTCCTCGATTCGTGAATCTTTTGATCCCGGGCTGGAAAAAAGCGCGTTCCTCAATGAAGGCCGGAGCATCTTCGTATGGTGGGAAAACGAACAGCCCTGCGGCTTTCTCATCGGACACATGGTCGATCGGGTCATGCACTGCGAAAGCGGATTCTCACACAAAGGTATGTGCCTGTATACCTCGCCCCGTGCGCTCCTGGCACTTCTGCACTTTTTCCACACTGCTTTTCTGTCCCATGCATCCGCCCTGTGTCTGACACTGCCCGCAGAGATGGATCTGTACAGTTTCCTGCCCGGCGGTTTCTCCACCGGCTCTCTTTCCACCGGATGTGCACATGTCCACAACGGCATGATCCGCGTCGTTCATGCGGAAAATGCGCTGCAGCTGGCCCGTTGTCAAGGGAACGGCTCGCTCTGTGTAGAAGTCGATGACGCCCTGATCCCGGAAAACAGCGGACGCTTTCTGATCACTTTCCGGCAGGGAGCAGACAATCAGGTGTCACGCACGGACAGGGAACCGGATCTGACGATTACACCAGGTGCTCTGGCACAGCTTCTGTGCGGCATAAAAACGCCCTTGGACTTTCCTTTCATGGAAGGCGTCTGCGTACACCGCCCTGACGCGCCTTTCTCTGCACTGTTTTATCCCAAAGCCTGCCGCTTCTGGGATCTTTTCTGAGCCGGAGTCCGGCAGGCGCCCGTATCGGTCCATGTACCAAGCCTTTCCCCTGGTTCCGGCATTCCACATGCTGTGCAGTCCTGTTTCCCCTGTCTGCACCGCAGACTGCCTGAGACTGGCAAAAGGGACAGCTTTGACCCGCATTGATTGACATCCATTTGATTTCCCGCGAAGCGCAAAATCATGTACATATGTTCCGCCGAAGTCCCGACCTCCATTCTCTCCGGCAAAGTCTGCAGCATGCACTGCTCGGCTCCTGTCGCTGCCACTTCATCATGAATGTACCCTGCAGTCTCTCTGCCAGCAGGGCAGTTCCAGGAACGGACCGCCGATCGCTGCGCCATCATGGCCGGATGCACCTGGGAACTGCTAAGCCGCAGACAGCGGGTTGATGCCATTCCCACCAGGAAGGACTGTAATCATACTGCATTCACGCCGCGCAGATCGACCTGAATGCCGGTACGGGGGACGGCTATCGCCCCTCGCACAAGCAGCATGAAATGCACCTTGTGGTCTAGGCTTTGCACACTGTGTGAAACCCCAGCAGACGGGAAACTGCACCAGCGCAGTTTTTGCCAGAACAGGTCAGCATGCGCGCTGGGAGGGCATCATCAGCCTGCTGCACATTCTGTCGGCAGAAAGTTGCATTTTCCCACAGGCAAGGCGTATCCGTGCTCTTTTGCTATCGCCCAGAAAAAACACAGCGGAGTCTATGGAAATCCCCTTGAAATGTCGCCTGAAATCCTGTATGATGCCTTTGGTACTTATCTCTGTGTACAGACGGATTCCCTATACAGGACGGTTTCCCGGTTTATCATCTTCTGCTGAGATTTTGCGTGAAAGCGCTAAATCATACATCTCTATAGGAGGAAGAATCATGAAGAAACTCGTCGGACTGATGCTGGTTCTCATGCTCGCCCTTGCAATGACAGTCTCTGCAAGCGCAGCTACCGAGGTACACATCTGGCACACCTTTACCGAAGGACAGCAGGCTGCTCTTCAGGAGATCGTTGATGGCTTCAATGCAAGCCAGAGCGATTATGTAGCCGTTCTGGAATCCCAGGCTTACTCTGGATTTACGGATGCGGTTTATCAGGCCACTGCCAACGGCGTCGGACCCAGCATTATCTTCAACTATGGTTCCGAAGCGGCCAAGTATGTTCCCGACAACAAGGTTGTCAACCTGAAGCCCTATATCTATGACCCCGAAATCGGCATGGTGGATGTCTATGAATCCCTGCCGGAAGCGCTCCGCAAGGAAGTAGAAGGCTTCGAAAAGGAAGGCATCTATTATCTGCCCTGCTACACCACCGGTCCCGTTCTGTTCTACAACACTGCGATCTATGATGAAATGGGCTTCCAGCCCCCCAAGACCTGGGAAGAGCTGGCCGAGCAGTCCAAGGCCATCTATGAAGCCAAGGGCATTGCCGGCTACTCCGGCGCGGACGGCCTCACCGACCTTATGCAGACCCTGATCCTCCAGAGCGGCAATGGCTACATTGACGTGGAGAACAAGTGCGTGCTGTTTGACACGGAAGAAACCCTGAAGTGGCTGCAGTGGTACGGAGAGAATGTACAGAACGAGTACTTCCTCGACGGCCCGACCATTTCTGACTACATCTCCGGCGACTTCAATGCCGCGAATGTGGCTTCCTACTCCGGTTCCTGCGCTGGCCAGCCCTACATTGAGCTGCCCACCTTCTCCTGCGCGCCCCTGCCCAGAAGCATCAATACCGAATGGTATCCTTCCTGGAACCGTGGCCCCATCGTCTTTGACAAGGGCGACGACGTAAACAAGGGTGCCTATCTGTTTGTCAAGTACATGCTCCAGCCTGAAGTCAACACCGCATGGGTGAAGGCAGTCAATGCTCTGTCCTCCTACGGCACCACCCAGGCCTGTGACGCATACAAGGCATACAGTGCGGATCTGTCCGTTTCCCTCCAGGCGCTCCAGGCCAATCTGGATGTAGCCGGCGCTCTGCCCAATGTCACCGGTTCCGCTCAGGTCCGTGACGCGCTCAAGGAAACCGCCCAGAAGGTCGGCGGCGGCATGGATGCTGCTGAACAGCTGAAAGTGCTCGTCGAAACCTGCAACAACGCACTGCAGGCCAAGTAATACCATGTCTATCATGAGGCTGTCGGATGCTGCATCTGCCAGCCTCATTTTTTCTGAGGGAGGAAACAAGTAAATGCGTGTTGTACTTGATCATGTGACCAAGAAGTTTGATGACTTCACTGCTGTAAGTGAGTTCAGTGCCACCCTCGAAGACGGCGAACTGGTCTGCCTGCTGGGGCCCTCCGGCTGCGGCAAGTCTACCCTGCTGAATATGCTTTCCGGCATACTCCCCCCTACCGGCGGACAGATTTTCTTTGACAAGGATAACGTCACGAATATGCCTCCGGAAAAGCGCGGGGTCGGCCTCGTCTTCCAGAATTACGCGCTCTATCCGCATATGACTGTGCTGGACAACATCTGTTTCCCCCTGGAAACACAGCACGTGCCGAAGCCGGAGCGTATCGAGCGTGCCAACGAAATCGCCAAGCTGGTGCATGTGGACACACTGATGCAGCGCCGGCCCGGTGAGCTCTCCGGCGGCCAGCAGCAGCGTGTCGCCATCGCCCGCGCGCTTGTCAAGAACCCGCGTCTCCTGCTTCTGGACGAACCGCTTTCCAACCTCGACGCCCGTCTGCGCCTGGAAATGCGCGAAGAGATCCGCCGTATCCAGCAGCGCACCAAAGTAACCGCCGTCTTTGTTACCCATGACCAGGAGGAGGCACTGGCCATCTCTGACCGGGTTATCCTGATGAAGGCCGGCGTGGTCCAGCAGAACGACCTGCCCCAGCGCCTGTATGACGAGCCCTGCAACCAGTTTGTCGCCAACTTTCTGGGCAATCCGCCCATCAACAACATCCCCGGCACGGTCCACGGCCATCTGTTCTTTGCCGACGGGACAGACGAAGGCATCTCCCTGCCGCTGTTCCAGAACATTGCTGACGGGAAGAGAGTCAATCTGTCCATCCGCGCAGAGGCTTTCATTCCGGAAGAGAACGGTCCGATTCCTGCCCATGTGGAACGGGTCTTTACCATGGGCAAGGAAGAGCTTGCAATTATGACGCTGGGCGATACCGAGTTCCGCGCCTATATTGACACCGAAGTCGGACTGGTCAACGGGCAGAACACCCGGCTTAATGTGCGCCGCCGCGGCGTATTCGTCTTTGACCTGGAAAGCGGGGCGAAGCTTGCGTGAAAAAACAGTCCGCCGAAAACGATGTGGTCTATCGCAGTAAGTTTGAGGTCATAGAGCCCTATCTGTATCTTCTCCCCTTCTTCCTGGGCGTAGCGGTCTTTACCCTCTATCCCGTAGTCAATGTCGTGCTCATGTCCTTTAAGCAGGATTACAGCATGCTCACACGCGGATTCTCTTCCTGGGGACTGGGAAACTATGTCAAGACGCTGAATGACCCCAATTTCTGGCAGGCCATCCGAAATACACTGAAATATGTGCTTCTGGTTGTTCCTATTTCACTGGCCCTTTCTCTGGTCATTGCCAACTTCCTGAACCAGAAGCTCAAGGGCTCTGCCATCTTCCAGAGCATTTTCTTCCTTCCCATGGTCACCAGCGTAACTGCCGTTGGCCTTGCCTGGAAGTTCATGTTCAATAACCGCGGCGTCATCAACTATCTGCTGGGTCTTGTGGGGGTAAAGGCTATTCCATGGCTGCGCTCCGCACAGGGCGGCGCCTATAACATGACAGCCCTGGTGATCTTCGGCATCTGGAACATACTGCCGTTTACCATTATTCTTCTGCTGTCCGGTCTGCAGAACATTGACCCCCAGTACCGGATCGCAGCCAAGGTTGACGCAGCCTCCAGTCTTCGGATTTTCTTCCGGATTACCGTGCCGCTCCTGGCGCCTACCATTTTCCTGGTATGTATTGTCAATACCATCAGCTGCTTTAAGGTATTCTCGGAGCTTTATCCGCTCTTTGGCGGGAACCCCGGTTCCATGGGCAATCTCTATACGGTTGTCTATTACATACGTACCAGTATGATGCAGTATCAGGACTACGGCGTTGCCTCTGCAGCCGCTCTGATCCTGTTCCTGTTCATCTTTGTCTTTACCATGCTGCAGCAGGGAATCCGTAAGATTACAGCCAGAAGGAGTGTGCGTACATGAGAAAACTGTCCAGAGTATTCACATACCTGTTTCTGACGGTAACCGGCATTATCATGTTCTTTCCCTTCTTCTGGATGTTCATGTCGGCCTTCAAGACCAGTGCGGAAGTCACCGCCTCCCCGCCTGTATGGCTTCCCTCTTCCTTCAGTCTCGTGAACTTCCAGCTGGCATTCCAGAAGGCGCCCTTTCTGCGCTACTTTCTTAACTCGATCATTGTCATGGTATCCAGTGTCACGGTAACCACCGTTACCTCCATTCTGGCCGCCTTTGCGTTCTCACGCCTGCGCTTTCCAGGACGGCAGACACTGTTTACTCTGCTGCTGAGCATGATGATGCTGCCTTTTGAAATGCTCATCATCACCAACTATCGGACAGTCATTGACCTGGGCATCTATGATTCCATGTGGGCTCTGGTGCTTCCGTTTACTAGTTCCATTTTCTACACCTATATTCTCAAGAACTTCTTTGACACCGTACCGGACAGCCTTTACTGGTCCGCCCGCATTGACGGATCCAGTAACTGGAACTATCTGTGGAAGGTCATGGTGCCCATGGCGCGCCCCTCGCTGACCACCGTTATCCTTCTCAATGCCCTGGCCAGCTGGAACAGCTTCATGTGGCCCATGTATGTCATTGCCACCGATACCTATCGTACACTGCCCTGGGGCCTGCAGGTCTTTACCACAGAAGCCGGTTCCAATCCGGAACAGCAGATGGCAGCTTCCACGGTTGTCGTGCTTCCCATGATTATCCTGTTCCTGTTTGCGCGCAAGTACATCGTCGGAGGCGTAGCCCGCGGCGGTCTGAAAGGCTAAAAGCACAGCGAAAGCTGATGTTTGCAGTACCAGAAATGAACAGAATCATCTCTTTGCAGCAAGAGATGATTCTGTTTTTCGTTTGCGCAGCGTCCCCCCCAATACACCGGCACATCCATGTCCAGAGTTTTTTCGATTTTTTCCCGGGCAAATTCCTTTCCTCCCGGGCATCTTTTCTGGTACAATCGTGTCGCGAGAATGACCGTTACAACAGAGAGGCAAGAGGGGAAATCATACCTTTCTCTGCCCGCTTTCGCATATCCCTTTTCTGCACGAATGGAGGTTATTCAACGATGTATGTACGTCTGTTCCAGCCATCTGATCTCTCTGCCGTTATCGGCCTGTGGAATGCCAGTGTTCAGGAGGGTGAAGTTGTATACTATGACCTTTCGGAGCCATACTTTCATACCAAGTTTGAACAGGACCCGAACTATGATCCCCGCTATACGCTTGTCGCGGAAGAGAACGGTGAAGTGGTGGGCTTTATCAGCGGAATCGCCAAAAAAATCTTTCTGGACAAGGAGACCCATGAAAATACGCCCGGCTTTATTACCTGCTTCTTTGTACGCAGGGACTGCCGCGGACATGGCATCGGTCGAGCCCTCGTGGAAGCGCTCTGTTCGCGTTTTAAGGCTGATGGAAAGCACTTTGTCGCTATCTCCAACGATAATCCCGTAAACCTGGACTGGCGTATCCCCGGAACGCCGGGGCACGATCATAACAACACGCCCGGCATGGATATGGATTCTCCTGGCTATGGGTTTGCCCTGCGTCTGGGGTTCCAGGAAACCGTCCGTGAAATCGCCATGTACCTGAACCTGAAGGACTATATTCCCTGGGATGGAATGAAGGCAAAACAGGAGCAGCTGCTTGCCCAGGGAATCTATACCGGACAGTATGATGCCGCTCTTAACTATGATTATGACCGCATCTGTGACCGGGTAGGGAATGAATACTGGAGAGAAGTCATCCGGTCCGAAACGCGCTGCTGGAAGGAAAACCGCCCCAACACGGATGTGCGCTTCATTCCCAACGGCACAAAGATTCCCTCCGGTCCCCGGCCCATGATTGTTGCCACACACGACCGGCACATCATCGGTTTCACAGGGCCTGTGGATCTGCAGGAGAGCGGGCGCGGCTGGTTCTGCGGTATTTTTACTGACCCGGAGTTTGAGCATCGCGGCATTGCGCCTGTACTGTTCCACCTGCTGATGCAGGCGTTTATCGCAGAAGGCGCTGCCTTCTCCACACTGTTCACAGGGGAAGAGAACCGCGCCCAGAATATTTACCTGCGCACTGGCTTCCGGATTGCCCGGCGGTTTACGCTGATGCGCAAAGAAATCTGACGAAAAGAGGTCAGCCTATGCTCCGCATTGAAAGCGTGGTT
This sequence comes from uncultured Eubacteriales bacterium, assembly GCA_902764915.1. Taxonomy (GTDB): domain Bacteria; phylum Bacillota; class Clostridia; order Christensenellales; family Aristaeellaceae; genus UBA2943. Next base: position 147,871 of record CACWXY010000005.1, read on the forward strand.
TCCATTCGTCTGTGTGCCGATGCAGCTGAGTGTGTTTCCTATGCTGCCGAGGAACTGACCCGCTGTCTTGCAGCCGCCGGAATCCAGACCTGTATGGAGCCCGAACCGCATGTCTCCTGCGTCACTGTTCATCTGAACGATCACGTTCCTGGCCTGCCCGGCGGCGCCTTCCGCCGCAGCGTTTCCCAGGACTGTGTTCTTCTGGAGGCCTCCGAAGGATGCGGTATTGTCTACGGCACTTACGATTTTCTCGAGTCACTCGGGTTTCGCTTTCTCGCACCGGATTGTGAGACCGTTCCGTCTGCACCGCTGCAGGTGAAAGAAGGCGTAACGGAACAGACGCCGGCCTTCCAGGCCAGAGAGCTGTTCTGGCGCGCAGCCATGGACGGTGCCTTTGCTGTCCGGCTCCGGCTGAACTCCGCCCGTTCCACAATCACGCCGCGGCAGGGCGGAAAGCTTATGTTCTATAATTTTTCTCATTCCTTTAACGAACTGGTGCCCATAGAAACATGGTTCGATTCCCATCCCGAATACTTTTCCATGAAGAATCATGTCCGTCTGAGAGAGAAAACACAGCTGTGTCTCAGCAACCCGGATGTACTCCGGCTCTGCATACAGGGTGTGCGGGGCTGGATTCACGAGCATCCGGAATGCCGGATCTTTTCCGTTTCCATGAACGACTGGTACAACGCCTGTGAATGCCCTGCGTGCCGTGCCATTGACGAGGAGGAAGGCAGTCAGGCCGGAAGCGTCATCCGGTTTGTCAACGCCATTGCCGATGACATTGCGAAGGACTACCCGCAGGTCATGATTCATACGTTTGCCTATCTGTACTGCCGCCGTCCTCCCAGGCACGTCCGTCCCAGAAGGAATGTGATTGTCCGCCTCTGTTCCATTGAATGCTGTTTCTCGCATCCCATCGGGTCCTGCCATCGCGAGCGCGGCGGCATCGATGTGCAGTACGGCAGTGCGTCCAATTTTGCCGATGCACCGTCTACAGACACTTCCTTTCCGGATGATCTCCGGAAATGGTCCGCCATCTGTGAGAATCTCTTTATCTGGGACTACACAACCAACTATGCCAATTATCTGCTTCCCTTCCCCAATCTCCGTGTCCTGAAAGAGAACCTTCTTCTTTTCCAGCGCTACGGCATCAAAGGCGTCCTGGAGCAGGGAAACTTCTCCCATGGGCAGTGCAGCGCACTGGGGCAGCTGAAAACCTATCTTCTGGGAAAGCTGCTCTGGGATCCGCACCAGGATACGGATCAGCTGACGAAAGACTTTGTAAGCGGCTATTATGGAAGCGCATCCGCACCGATGCTGGCCTATGTTCATCTGTGGGAAGAGGCTGCAGGATCATGCCACGCAGGCATCTATGACATGCCGGACGCAGCATATCTCACAGACGAGATCCTTGCCCGTGCCCAAACGCTTCTGTCCCAGGCCGCTGCCCTCGCACAGACAGCAGCAGACAGAGAGCGTGTAGACAGAGAAGCCCTGTCCATTCGCTATGCACAGCTTGCCCGTGAGGCACCGAATACGCCCGGTCATGATCAGGCTGTGGAGAATTTCATGCAGGATGTAAGACGTCTTGGGATTACGGAACTCTTTGAGAGAAAAGACCTGGAAGCTTCCGGCGAACTTCTGCGCACATGCATGTATACCAGAGACCGTCAGTCCGTTCCCGCCATAACCTATCCGATTTAAGGAGGTAACAGTCCATGTATGAGTCCCGTCTTCATCTGACCAATGGCGTTGTTTCCCTTGCCCTGGACTCGCTCAACGGGGAAATGCTGGAATTTGTCCGTGAGAGCACCGGCGACAATATCCTGAAAAACCATGTGCGCCGCACCTGGTCCCTGCTGGATGGCATGCTTCTTTCCGATCATGGATCACTTCGGTTTCATGTTCCCCGCTACAGAGACATCAAGGCCGATGCTTCCCTGAAGCCTGTCATAGAAATCACACAGGAGCCGCAGTCAGCCTGTGCCAGACTTCACTACCCCGCGCTTATGGCAGGCACAGAAAAGCTGGAACTCGCAGCGGATATCACTATCTGCCTGAAGCCGGAAGACTGCCGTACATACTGGACGCTTTCACTGGACAACCGGACCGGCTGCGAACTGGATGATATCGCATTCCCCTGTATTGACGGCGCATGGCTGGGCGAAGAGTGGGAAGATGATGTGCTGGTCTATCCGCACTTTGCCGGCTGCCGGATCACCAACCCGACTGCCCAGCTGGCTTCCCCGCCCCGAATGATTCACTGGAAATGGCAGGAATATGTCTATGAATACAATGTTGGGCAGGCTACAGGCATCGAGGACGAGCGCGGCGCCTATGTCCTGCGTCTGAATTATTCCGGACAGGCATCCATGCTCTGGATGGATCTGTTTGATCCACAGGAAAGCACCGGAATCTACCTCACCTGTCGAAATACACATCTGACCATGAAAGCCCTGCGTATGGAATCCTTTGGAAACGAGGACCCTGGTGCCGGGCTGGCTATTTTACATCGTCCCGGCACGCATAACGGCGTCTGGACCAGTGACGAATGTGTTCTGGCTTTCCACGAAGGCGACTGGCACTGGGCTGCGGATGATTACCGTGCCTGGTTTTCCACACTGCAGCGGCGTGCACCAGGAAACCATCGTCCCAAATGGTTTGAGACAAGCCCTGGTCTGATAGCGCACTATGATTTTCAGTACCAGGGAGGCGGCATTGTTCATACCTTCCGGGATATCCCTGAACTGATGCGCGAAGCGCAGAAGATGGGATTCACACACCTGCTTCTTGCCGGCTGGCATGAGGACGGGTTTGATTATGGGTTCCCGCATTACAGGCCCAATCCGCTCCTGGGAACGGAGCAGGAACTGAAAGACGCGCTTGCTGCGTGCAGACAGATGGGCGGACATGTATGCTTCTATATCAATTCCAGGCTGTGCAATACCGGCTTTGCCTCTGAACAGGAGCGGATCCGCACCAGTGCAGTCATGCGGCGGGACGGATCTTTGTATATTGAAAAATACGGCGCCGATGATATTTCCTTCGCTTCCATGTGCATCAATGACACCGCCTGGCGCAGCTTCCTGTATGATACAGTGCATTACCTGACCCATGAGATCGGTGCAGACGGCATGTATCTTGATCAGCTGGCCATGGCCAACAGCTGCAAGTGCTACCATCCGGGCCACACGGAGCACACAGGGAATCCCTGTGCCTGGAACCAGGGGTATGAAAAGCTCCTGAATGAACTGCAGTCCGATTACGCGCCGGAGGGCATGGCCCTCATTTATGAAGGGTGCAATGATGCCTTTGGCCTGTATTCTTCCGGACAGCTCGTTTCGGAACTGCACTGTCCCCTGCACAGCCGCATGCCGGAAGTCTATAAGTATACGTTCCCGGATCAGATTCTTGTCGACATGATGAATCCCCGCCGAAATTCCGCCATGCGTCCCGAGCATGTGGCGCGTCATTCCACTGAGCTGCTGTACCGTGCCTTCACCATGGGCGCATATTTATGGTGCTATGATCTGTACATGGACAATACCTTCCGCAGAGATCCCGAGCAGTATGCCCGTCTTGTGCGGCTGGTTGCACTGCGCCGCAAGTGGCTTACTCTGTATGGCCAGGGTCGGTTTACGGATACCGTCGGACTGGATGCTGTCCCGGATGGCATGCTTGTCAAGCGCTATCTCCTCGATCACGGCATTCTTCTTGCCTGTGCCTGTGAAAAGCGGCTTCACGATTCTGTACTGGTTCAGTGGGATTTTCCTGCACCGCCAAAAGGTGAAATCATGACCAGTCAGTCCCCTGAGCCTTCACCAATGGACTGCCCGGTCCATGAAATCAATGGACAGCGCTGGGTCTGTGTCCAGCTGCCGGATGACGAGCTTGCCGTTGCCGTCCTCAAGATGTCCAATGAATAAGATTCTGTACAGCTTCGGATGCAATGGAAGCCTTCGAATCCTTGCTGTGATTTCTCGGTGTATCGGACGAAGATGGTGTCTTATGAAGGACTGCATGCAGCATACATGCCCCTCATCCGAAACACGAAAGCACACGTGCCGTCCTATACCAGCTTACGACGCTTTCAGGATTACCTTCCTGTTAAACAAGCATGTTCTGTGACCGGTACACCTTGGATGCAGGGACTCAGGAACTATGCCTGTAGATCAAAGGTTTTCAGCACCCTGGCCATCTTCTCTTCTCTGCGAATTGAAATCGGTTCCCTGCTTCCGATTTCAATTCGCTGCACTCCCCACATTGCCCACGGGTTTCGTTGGGGAGTGATTTTTGACATCCGAAAATCACCTGTTTACTGTCAGCATTCGAAACCCAGACCGCGAATAGCTCTTCCATTCTCTGTGAATCAGGAGCACCATTGATTGCACAGGTGACAATCAGATTCTTTTCTCACACCAGTTTCCTATAGAATGCCTTTTTCTCTTTCCTGCGTTTCTGTGCTGAGGATTGTCCGTCATCCCACAGTATCACCCATTGTCCATGTCCTCCTCAGTTCCTTTACAATCAGGGCACCTGACGCTTCCTTCTGAATGCAGTTCCGTTTCAATCAAGATGCTGATGACAAAGAGCATTGGCAATGATTGTCAGAAATCACCTGCAGAAAGGAGTGCCGGAAAGGGGCGGTGTGCCGCTGCTGCCTCTCAGGAAATAGCCCCAGTGAAATGCATGGCTATACCAGGTACGGAACAGCTCTCATGCTGAGCCTGTGATTGTCAGGACACGGCTGAGATATGGAAAGATCAGAGGATGGCACACCACGAAGGAAAACTGCAGTGCCCAACGATTACAGGCACCGAGAAATGTAAGAAAGATGGTTTAACACGCAAGAAAGTACGCGCGGCCCCAAGCACTACGACCATTGCCTCAGCATCAGATGCGTTGAGGCAATGATACTGCATCAGCACCCAAAACAGGAAGTTAATGTTTCAAGAGGCTGGGAATACTGCAACTGATTTGTCTCTTTGGAGTAGACAAAACTGATTGCGCAATCTGGTAAAATGACCCTGCATAATGCAGAGGGGATGCAGCGCCAATGATCAAGATCCAGACGAGCCTTATCTGGCCGGGATGTGCCCAGGGAAAATATGTCATGAAAGCAAAGGGATGCATGCTGGCTGTCCTGCGATGGGGAAATGCGGAGGGTCCGCTGACCGAATGGGGACCGTTTGCTTATATTCCGATTGATCCGGCAGGAAACGGCAGCTTCTCCTTTCCCGGCAGACGCGGCATTTCCCGGAAGACGACGCATGTATGGGCAAGATGCTATGCGAAGGACTTTGTTTCATATGAGGATGTTTCTGCTGAAATACCAGCCGCATATCTGCCCACAGCAGAGGACCTGAATGACGCTCATCATTTTTCTGTTCTCACAGATCTGCATCTGGCTGCCAGGCCATGGATCATGAAACGGGCATTGCGAGCTGCTGAGAGCGACACATTTTACTCCTTGGAGATGCGACGAATGACGGGCTTCCGGAACAGTTTTCACAGTTCATGAGCTGCATTGCCGATTCCGCCCCGGATAAGATCATCCTGCCTGTCCCGGGAATCCATGATATCACGCATCCACGTTTTTGCGGAAAGGAAAAGGACGGCACACAGGCTATGCGCGCTTTCAGAAAGCGCTGCTGGATAAAGCCTCCGAAAAGGGCTGCTCCTTCTCCTGTGATCCTTGCAGCCTTGCCTGGGCCTTGCAGGTTAACGATCTGGATCTGATTGGCCTGCAGTGTGTTGAAAGCAGCAGAAGGTTTCTATTTCCCGAGGGCAGGCAGCTTGACTGGCTGGAAGCACATTGGGAGGATACACATGCTTCCTGGCAAATCATTCTCTGTCATGCGCCGATTCTGGTGCATAACCCGAACAGAAATGCCGGAGCGCCTTATCTTGATAAGAACACGCGGGTGCAGAAAATCCTGGATCACCATAGCAGAATCATCTTCCTGTCCGGCCATACGCATGTATCGCCCAATATGCTGACCGGAAATGGCGCATTCGACGCAGAACACCAGAATATCTATCTGGATTGCGGGAGTGTCGTTGCAACGGATACCTCCGGCGAGTCAGGGCTCATGTCTCCGGATTGGAAGGATGGCTGCAGGACGGAGCTGGTCATAGCCATGGATTCTGTGGAAATCACTATGCGTTCCATAAAGTCAGGAATCAGGTATCCAAGGGGTTATTACCGGTTTTTCACCGGAGATGCAGCACGGACAACACGGTAAAAAAGGAGCGGACAGGATGCATTTGTCGGAGAGGCTGTTCGGAAAAAAGGAAGATAAGGAAATGCAGAGCACGCAGACCCAGAACCGGAGTGCGGATGAGCTGTCCCCGATGCCTGGAGAAAAAAAGCCTGTTACTGATCCGTGCGCGGTCACAAGGGACGATCTGGGGATCAAGGCCGTTTTGTCTGCCCAGTCGTCCTTTCAGCTGAAACGCTCTTTTTCAGACAGTCAGTTAGAGGCGCTGCGCCTTGGACATCGGGGCAATATGGATGACAAATGGAGCTGGTTCATGGAGGATGAAGCGCTGTTCATCTGTCGAACGTGGCTCACCAGCACCCTCTGTTACCGCATCGATTTAGCCTTGAAGGACAATTGCCACATTGTATCCGTTTTCCAGCCAATGAGAGAGAATTGGAAAAAAGAGAAAGACTTCATAAACGCGCTGCTGAACGCAAGAATCGGACCGGAAAAGAAAGCGGAGCCTTTTCAGGCAGAGCAGGCTGAAGAAAATGGTGGCATTGACAGGAAAACAATCAGGATTGCTACAAGAGCAGACTGGAAAACAGCAGAAATGCCGGAGAAGAATTCAACTTTTATTCTGGAACGTACATTTACGGCAGAACAGATCGACGCTCTGCGGCGAGGCAATATCCCCCAGGCAATGGAGGATAAATGGTTCTGGTTCATGGAAGGCGATACGCTCTATGCGCATAGAAGCTGGACTGGTCTTTGCGTCTATCGGATCGATTTTTCATTCACAGATAGCCGGCACACGGTAACAGTCAATCAGGATCCGGAGCAGAGGGGCATCACAGGCGAGGCCAAAGACCGGCAAATGCTGAACAATCTGCTGAACTGGTGGTCGCAGCCGGATTATAATTACTATGGAGAGTGGATTTCAGAAACAGTGAACATGCTGAAACAATCCGGGCAGCTTCCAAGGGACGCCCTTACCGCAGAGAGGGTCTTGCGCTGAAGCAGCAGGATAATACAAAGAGGCTTTTCTGAAATAATTGCCTGCCTGCAAAAAACAGCTGCCAGCGGGAGGGAATTCGCCTGGGATATCTGCCTGTATCGTCCGGATGGAAAGACGCTCACGGATGAAGAATATGAGACATCCCTCGCCTTCATGGTGAAAAGCGGAGAAAAGGAGTACGGCTTTGAAATCACGGGCACCGGAGACGGCAAAGCTGAAGTGCTCCGGCGTTATACGATCGGCGGCAGCAGCAAGGTACATCATTGTTTTGAGCCGGAATTGTTACCCGTGGAGATGGATACTTTACGCAGAGAGCACACTGCGGAGCCGGAGACAATAACCCGCGTGGGGAATATGGAGGCTTTATACCTGGAAACGGAAGACGTGACACAACAGAGGAGCAAGATAATGGAAAAGATGAAAAATGTTATGGTTATGGGCGGCAGCTTTAATCCGCCTACCATTGCACACCTGAAGCTGATACAGGCAGCCGTGGATGCCATGAACGCTGAGGCGGGATACCTTGTGCCGGTAAGCCATGCTTACCTGAAGCGAAAAATGGTGCAGGCTGGATGTGGTCATCTGTGCATAGCCTCCGATACACGCCTCAGGATGCTTGAAAGCATGATTTCGAATGATGCCCGCTTACACGTCTATACAGGCGAAATCAATGAGCCCATTGCCGTCACCCTGCGTACCATGGAGCAGATACAGCTGACGCACCCGGACGCGCGGGTCTGGTTTGTGGCCGGTGCGGACAAACTGGGACTGCTCAATACCCTTGCGCGAAAGCGGGCGTTCCTGCCGCGCTTTGGCGCGGTGGTCTTTTCCAGAGGCGACAATCTGGATCAGCAGATTGCTGAAAACGCAGCGCTGTCATCGTGCCTCGAAGCGATTGCCGTGATCGAACCGCCCACAGGTATAGAGGGTATCAGTTCCACTGCGGTTCGGAAGCATCTTTTTGACCCGGACGCCGTGGCAGACATGCTTCATCCAGCAGTTTTGCCGATGGTCAGGCAGCTGAAGGCAGAGGATTTCCCAGAGGAGATCATTGCCTTCAAGGGTGAAAACAGCTGCCTGTCAAACGATTATTCAGCGTCCGTTGCCTATCATAATACTGTATATCTCAATGCGGAGGCGGCATTTCAGGCATCAAAAACAGATGATCCTGCGCTGCGGGCCTGGTTTGCAACGGTTGGCCCGGACAAAGCAAAGCAAAAGGGAAACCAGATAAAACCGCAGCCTGTTTGGGAGGAAGCCAAGGATTCTGTCATGCGGGAAATTGTGCGCCAGAAGTTCATGAGCCATCCTGACCTTCGAGAAAAGCTGATGGCGACTGAAAACCTCCGCCTGATCAACGGCGGAAAAGGGAAGAAGGATACATACTGGGGCGTGAACACGTTCACCTGGGAAGGTGAGAACCGCCTTGGCGTCATTCTCATGGAACTGCGGAGTCAGTGGAGAGAGGAGCGATACATATGAAGTATACGAGAGTTTCCATCGCTGAACGATACAATGCCGGCGAAAAAATGAACATCATCGCCTTCTGGGAGCATACGTCCCATCCAAATCAAATCACAAAAGCCTGCCTCAGCCAGTGGTATGACTGTCACTTTGAGGTGGACGGCATTCAGTACCACACCGCAGAGCAGTACATGATGGCACAGAAAGCGGCCCTAATGGGTGATATCCCTGCTTATGAAGCAATAATGGCTGCAGCTCATCCCAAGGAGTATAAAGCACTGGGGCGAAAGGTGCAGCATTTTGACAGCGAACTATGGGATCAGAAAAAGTATAACCTAGTCCTCCAGGGAAATCTGGCGAAATTCTCACAGAATGCCGAACTGTCTGCGTTCTTGGACAGTACCGGAGCCAGCGTGCTGGTCGAGGGCAGCCCATACGATGGGATCTGGGGTGTGAAACTGAGCATTGACGACACAAGAATCAACGATCCCAATGCGTGGCAGGGAGAAAACCTGCTGGGCTTTGCGCTGATGGAAGCCCGTGATGTCCTGCGGGAACGAAATCAAAGCAGGACCGAATAAATCAGAAGAATTGCTCTGCCTGACACAGACTCTCTCATTGGCGGCGCAGCATCTGCTTCGCCTTCCGCAGCAACATCAAGATCTGACTGCCCAATCATGCCCCTTTACTCCTTTCACATTGACAGAAGTTTTCCGTTTGCGGCAGAAATGACAACAACAGTATGCTTGAGGACAAGCTCACGCCTGCCTATAATGAGTTTGATGGACGAGCTCGATTTATCGGGATCTGTGGAGGTCTATGCAATGAGGAAAACGGTAGAAGAACTGCTTCAATGCCCATACTGGATTATTGACATATTGCCGTCACAAGTGCCTAAAGACAGTCCTGGACAATACTTTGCTGTTGAAAAGTATTTCCTGCAAGACGATCGGATAGAAAAGATAAAACAAAAGCATATCGACCTGATTCTGAAGCTGAATTGCTATAGCGACCTATCCTTAGACGATGAAACTGTAATCAATCCGCTGCCGGAATACATTGCCGATGAAATGAGAAAAAGGGATCTCTATATCATGATAGGCGAAAGCATGATCCTTTCCGAACCCGATGACACGCATCTGACTGTGTTTAATCCGGATTCACAGCTGTTGGAACTCATCAGGCAGATTGCTGCCGGCGAAGGTCTTTTTGTCTGGAATTCCACCTTTTAACTCAATTTCCCGGGCGAGTTAATAACTCAAGCATAATAGTTAAGAGATAAGCATGCGACAAATTAATGCATGAAGCATTGTAAAATCTGCATTCTCACGAATTAAAAATGTGGGTTTATCTATTGACAAATCGCGCGAAAACGCCTACAATAAGTTATCATAGT
>CACWXY010000006.1 GCA_902764915.1 uncultured Eubacteriales bacterium
GAACAATATCAATAAAATAGAGAGCATCCAGATCATATTTCAAATCTGGATGCTCTCTGATTGCTATTGTATTCGGGTTGTACTAACTTATTGACATTGCCCTCAGGGCTGTGCCGTTTTTTTGTTTTTCTCGTCCGCCACAGTGTCTTTCCTTGTCTATCTGGGAAAAATTTACATGAAAAACTATATGTCAAACGATTGACATATGCTATTTGTGTCGCTACAATTGGGCCATCCGTTATACAAGTGTGGTTTGTCAGTATGTCAAACGATTGACATATGGCTAAACCACACCGGGACCTAAAAGAAAGGAAGCAAAACCATGAAAAAGTTCCTTGCTCTCCTGCTGGCGCTGGTTATGACGCTCAGCATGGCCTCCCTCGCTCTGGCAGACGCTCCTTCCACCGTGGTTGTCTGGGCAACAGACGGTGCCGAAACCGTCGTTTACACGCAGATGTTTGAAGACTTCAACGCCAACCATACCGACATTCAGGTCGACTTCCAGCCCTTCCCGCAGGACGAGCTGCTCAATAAGCTGAGCACCGCCGATGTAGTCGGTGATACGCCTGATGTCATCATCATCGACGGTCTGCAGATCCCCTATTATCAGGATCTGGACATGATCGCATGCATTGACGAGTATGTAACCGATGAGATGAAGCAGGACGTGCTTCCCTCCATCTGGGCCGAGAACACCTATGACGGCAAGATCTACGGCGTTGCTCAGTTCGACTCCGGCATGGGCATGTGGACCCGCAGGTCCGTTCTGGAAAGCCTGGGCGTCCGCATTCCTGTCAGCTACAAGGATGCCTGGACCGTGGAAGAATTTGAAGAGATCCTTCAGAAGGCCAAGGATGCCGGCTATGCTTATCCGCTCTACATCCGTCAGAATAAGGTTACCTCTCTGTACTTCACCTGGATGCCCATCATTGCTTCCTACGGCGGTGATTTCCTGAACCGTGACACCATGACCGCTACCGGTGCGCTGGACAGCGAAGGCACCATCAAGGCATACGACTGGATGAAGAAGATGATCGACGCGGGCTTCATCAATCCTGCCTGCGATTATGAAGACGCATTCTTCGGCCGGGAAGAAGCCCTCTTCTCCATGCTGGGACACTGGAAGTATTCCGATCACGTCGGCGCTTTCGGCGATGACGCAATTATCGTTCCCATGCCCGATTTCGGCGGCGGTGTATACACCTGCTCCGGCTCCACTGTGGTTGTCATGACCCAGAAGACCGTGGACGACGGCAAGGGCGATCTGGCCTGGACCGTCATGGACGCCATTATGAGTCCCGAATACATTGGCATGGTCTGCGCTGTGAACGGTGGCGTTCCCGCCCGTTCCTCCGTCATGGATACCATGCCTGAATGGCAGGAAGGCGGACGTCTGTATCTGTATCGTGAACAGCTGGAGGCCGGTATCTCCTATCTGCGTCCCATCACGCCCGCACACGCTACCGTATACAACGCTGTAGCCAATGTCGTGACCGATATTCTGGCCGGCACGGGCGAGCCCGCCGACCTTCTGCACGCAGCAGCTGCTGACGTGGATGAAATCATCTACGAAAACGGATGGAACATTGAGTAAACCCTGACCTCTATTCCCTGCTACCCGGCCGGATCCATCCGACCGGGTAGCTTTCTTCCCACTATATGACGCCGGGCACCCGGTGTGGACAGGAGATACAGCACATGAGTGAAGCATCTTGGAAAAAGAACCGCAAACACCGCAGTCAGCTGACCCGTTCCCAGCAGCGGGCTGCCTGGGGCCTTTCCGCACCGGCCATGATACTGCTGTTTCTTTTCATGATTCTGCCGTTTTTCATGTCGGTATTCTATTCCTTTACCAGCCGTCAGCTGGTGGTCAGCGCGAAACGCCCCACTTCCTTTGTGGGCTTTACGAATTATGAGAAGGTATTCACCGACAAGGTAACGCGTCAGTCCTTTTTCAACACCCTGGAATATACCCTGATCCTTGTTCCCAGCGTCATGGTCCTGGCGACGCTTCTGGCGCTTCTGGTAAACCGCAAGGCACGAGGGGTCACTATTTTCCGTCTGATCTATTTTTCTCCGCAGGTTGTTACGATGACCGTCGTCACCGTCATCTGGTCTGCTTTCTTCTCCGGCATGGAAGACGGGCTTTTCAACATGATCCTGAAGTCCTTCGGCATACCGGCCCAGAAATGGCTGCAGGATCCGAACCTCGCCATGCCCTGTATTGCGGTCATGTCCATATGGCAGTGCCTGGGCATGCAGATGATTATCGTTCTGGGCGGACTGCAGTTTATCCCGGAAGAAATCTATGAGGCCGGCACCATTGACGGATGCACTTCCTGGCAGGAACTGATCTATATCACCATTCCGCAGCTGAAGAACATCCTGGTATATGTTTTCATCTCCAATACCATCTATTCCCTCAAAATGTTCACACAGGTCTTCATGCTGACACAGGGCGGTCCCAGCAACAGCACCACTACCCTGGTATACCGCATGTATGAGGAAGGCTTCACCAATAAGCGCGTCGGCCGCACATCCGCACTGGCTGTCGTCTTTTTCCTGATTGTCCTGGTGATCTCCCAGGTGCAGAACAAGGTTACGGAGGACAAATGATATGGCAATGGCACAGAATCAGACCCGCAAGTATGTCAGCAATACCCTGTTCTATGTGCTCTATGTGGCTGTCGCCATTCTTTTCCTCGCGCCTCTGGTCTTTCTCTTCGTCTCGTCACTGAAGGATGAGACCCAGCTGATCTCTGACATGACCACCATGAAGGCCTTTATCCCCTATGGCAAGATGGGGCTGGACAACTATGTGCAGGTGTTCGAGAAAATGGATTTCCTGCACTATTTCCGCAATTCTGCCATCAATGCAATTATACAGGTTGCAGCCGGTCTTCTGATCAACGGTATGATGGGGTATGCCCTGGGGCTTCTGGAATTCAAAGGCCGCAAGTTTCTGATCTCTCTGATGATCTCCCTGACCATTATTCCCACAGAAGCTGTGGTCATCAACCGTTTCCTGGTTGCCGTGAATCTGGGCGTGGTCAACACGGTATGGGCCCTGTCCCTTCCGAACCTGGCCATTCCCATGTATGTATACCTCTTCTATCAGCACTTCCGCGGCATGCCCAAGGATCTGGTGGAAGCCGCCGTCATTGACGGAGAAAGCTATACCGGCATTTTCTTCAGGATTATGACGCCTCTGTCCAAGCCTATCTATGCCACGGTCGCCATCATGTCGTTTATCCGCGCCTGGGGCGATCTTCTGTGGCCCACACTGGTCGTGCGCGACAACACATGGATGACATTGCCGCAGAAACTGCGCAGTCTCAATGACAGCGTCTATACCTACTGGGGGCAGATCTTCGCCTTCAGTGCCATGGTTACGCTGCCAATCCTGATTGTATTCCTGGTTTTCCAGAAGCAGTTCGTCCAGTCGGTCGCCATGACGGGTATCAAAGGCTGAGAAAGGAAGAGGGAGCACTATGAAACTGACTTTTCTGGGAACCGGTGCCGGCGAAGGCTATCCCGGCTTCTGGTGCCGCTGTGAACACTGCACCTACGCCCGGACGCACGGCGGGCGCAATATACGCGCTTACAGCGCGGCCGTGCTGGACGACACGGTACTTCTGGACTGCGGACCGACCGCCTTTCCCAATGCTTCACGCTTTGGAAAAGACCTGACACAGGCACAGGTGCTGCTCATCACGCATCCCCATGAGGATCATGTGCTGCCTCTGCAGCTCATGTGGCGGGCAGCGGATGAAAGCACGCACGCGCTGCCCTATGCGGAAAGAACCCAGCACGGAGGTGCACGGTTTACGCCGATCCAGGATCTGACCATCTATGGGAATGCCTTTACCGAGGAAGCGCTGCGCCGCATCTGGGACACAGATACCTTTCAAAAGAACCGCATGACCTTTGTACGCATCCAGGAGGGTGAAGCCTTCTCAGCATGCGGATATCGGATTACGCCGGTACGCGGGCATCATGGACAGCCCGGTTTTTCCCACAGTTATATCATTGAAAAGGATGGGCGCTGTCTGCTGTACGCGCTGGACAGCGGACGCTTTGACCCGGATCAGCAGGAAATCCTGCGCCAGCATGTGTATCATACGGTGATTATGGAAGGTACCTATGGCCTGAACAGCGCAGGGGACGAGAATCATATGTCCCTGAAAAAGAATCTGGAGTGGCTGCAGTTTTTCCACTATAATCACCTTTGCGGTGAAGGGTTCCGTTTCTATCTGACCCATATGTCGCCTCACTGGTGCCCGCCGCATGATCAGTATGTGGACATCGCGGGAAAGCAGGGACTGGAGGTCGCCTATGACGGACTGGAGATTGAAATCTGATCCACACGGCCTGTCTGACAGAAGGAGATGTGCACCATGCCAACCATCAAGGAAGTAGCGCAACGCGCTGGCGTTTCCGTCACTACAGTTTCCCGCGTGCTGAATCGACGGGGATATATCAGTGAGGAGATGTATGAAAAAGTCGGTAAAGCCATGGAGGAACTCCATTATCGTCCCAATGAACTGGCTCGTTCTCTCCTGCGGCAGCGCTCCCACCTGATCGGTGTGCTTGTCCCCCAGATCAACAACCCTTTCTTTTCCGATGTGGTGGGTGAACTCATCCGCGCCGCCACGGTACGCGGCTATAAAATTATTCTGTACTGTTCGCACAGCGATACAGCCAACAGCGCCTATGACTATGTGAAAATGCTGCAGGCCAATCAGGTAGACGGTATTATTCTTGGCCTGCACACCCGTGACATTGATAAACAGCTGGACGCTTCCCTGCCAGTTGTCTCGTTTGAGCGCTACCATCTGAATCAGCTGCCGACCGTCTCCTGTGATAACTACGCCGGCGGAGAGCTGGCTGCCAGAGAACTGCTGGCATGCGGCTGCCGGCACCCGGTGATGGTGGGAACCTGGAGTGACATCTATATGCCGGCACATGATCGGTATTCTGCATTCTGTCATACCATGGAGGAGGCAGAACATGAATACCGGACACTGGAGTCCGGAGAAGTGAATCCCCTCGGTGCGGATTATCCGCAGCTGGTGCGCACGCTGTTCGAGCGCTTTCCTGAAACAGACGGTGTCTTCTGCACCAGCGATCATCTGGCCAGCTATGTACTGCAGTACTGTGCCGCAAGCGGACGCCGCGTGCCAGAGGACGTCAAGGTCATCGGGTTTAACAGCAACGCGTTCGCTTCCATGCTGACCCCGCCCCTGACCAGTATCCGGCAGCCGCTGGCTGCCATGTGCGATACGGCCATTGATCTTCTGATCCGCCAGATGGAGGGTGAGCATGTGCCCTCCCAGACCGTCATGCCTGTTGTGCTGATCCCGCGGGAAAGCACCCGAATCCTGCCAAAGGAGCATTGATTGCTGCATGAAGCTTCTCATTCTTTCGGATATCCATTCCAATGTAACTGCACTGGAAGCCGTATACCGGGATGCCGGGCCTGTTGACGGGATCTACTGTGCCGGGGATTATGTGGACTACGGCACAGACCCGCATGCGGCCATAAACTGGGTGCGCCAGCATCATGTGCACTGCGTTATCGGCAATCATGACCGGCATCTTCTGCATATTCTGGAGTCAGGAGAAGTCGAGGCCTACAAGGGTACCCGGAAATGGAAATGGGTGCACGACAACTGCGAGCGCATGACAGAAGAAGACTTCGCCTTTCTGCGTTCGCTCCCCGCGCATCTCAGTTTTACCGATGCGGGCATCGCCTATGTCATGCAGCACCAGATGAAGGACGGAAGCTATGAAATGCCGGAAAGTACGGAAGCCTTCGACGCGTGCTGGAACGCCTGGTATACCGGCGAAAGCGGCTGTTCCCTGCGCCGCATGATCTTTGGGCATACCCATCGCCGCTGCGTGCATCAGCTGGACCAGGATGCCCTGTGGCTGAACCCCGGTTCGGTCAGTTACCGGCGTCCGGATGACCATGACAAGCGCGCACACTATATGCTGATCACGGACGGCATCCTTACTTTCCATGCCGTGGCCTATCCGCGGGAAGCCATGTATGCCCGTGTTCTCGAGTATGTCCGCCGTGGAGACATGCTGGAAACCGATCTGCAGGACCTTATGTTCTTCTTTGGTCCTGCCGCCACTACGCGGGACCCGCTTCCGCACCTGACAGAGGAGTGAATGAATCATGCGTTCCACAGACAGTTCCCTTATCTGGGCACCGATGGATGTGCCCGCCGCCATTCCGCATGGCGACATGCCGGGCGACAGCATACAGATCGGTCCGGATCATGTGAAGAAAGCCAATGTACTCATGCCTGCCCTGCTTCCGCTTCTGCAGAACGTGCTGGAGACCAACCCCCAGTCCCGCGCCGTCATCAGTGTCTGTGGCGGCAGCGGTGTCGGAAAAAGCGAGATCGCTTCCGTGCTCGGCTTCTATCTGCGGGAGATGGGCATCGGCAGCTATATTCTCAGCGGAGACAACTATCCCCGCCGGATTCCCCGGGACAATGACCTGGAACGTCTGCGGGTTTTCCGTGTGGGCGGACTGCGCGGTCTTCTGGACAGCGGCCTGTACACGGATGCCATGACACAGCCCCTGCATGCGCTCTGGGACAGAGAAGCGGACGCGGATCCACGGGAAGCCGAAACGCTACCCTGGCTTGCGGTCTATCAGTCTGCCGGACGCCTGGCACTGGCGGATTATCTGGGTACGCCTCGGGAAACGGATTTTGACGAGGTTAACGCACTGATTGCCCGCTTCCGCCAGGGTGCGCCGGCACTGCCGCTCAAGCGCATGGGCCGGGAGATTACCGCACTGTGGTACGATACCGTGGATCTTCATGAGACAAAGGTCCTGCTCATTGAATGGACGCACGGAAACAGTGATTATCTGCGGGGTGTGGATATCCCGATACTCCTGAATTCGACGCCGGCAGAAACACTGGCCCATCGGAAAGCGCGCAACCGTGACGGAAAAACCGACTCGCCGTTTACCACCATGGTTCTGGAGATTGAACAGAAAAAGCTGGAGCATCAGGCACAGAAGGCCCGGCTGATCCTGTCCAAGTCCGGCGAACTGATGAGTTATGCCGACTACCGTCACCTCATGGCGGAGGAAGGCTGAAGGAGGAATACCATGAATCACGGCGCCATGCTGAATGCCTATCCCGACAGTCTGGGCGGAAACCTGGGATCGATTGTGTCCCTGCTGGAACGCCCGGAGATGAAGGATGTCTTCCGCTCTTTCTATATTCTCCCCAGCGTGTTTCATACCGACCTGGACCGCGGGTTCTCCGTTATCAGCTATGATCTGAACCAGTGTCTGACCAGTCCGGAGGACATGCCGCGCCTGCAGAAGCTTGGACTGGATCTGAAGCTTGACTTTATCCTGAACCATCTTTCTGTACTCTCCCCTCAGTTCCAGGATATTGTGGAAAAAGGAGATGCCTCGCCCTATCGGGACTTCTTCATTGACTGGAACCGGTTCTGGGAAGGCAAAGGCACCATGACTGCGGAGGGCTATATCCAGCCGGATCCGGAATATATCCAGGACATGTTTTTCCGCAAGCCCGGACTTCCGATTCTGATGGTCCGCTTCCCGGACGGACGCGAGGTACCCTACTGGAATACATTCTATCAGGATGTGCACTACGATGCGCCTGACACGCAGGACCTGATGCGTGCCCTGCACCTGCAGTACACCCAGGCCCAGATACTTTCCGAGTGCATCCAAACGTCACTTGCCTCCGGGATGCGTCCGGAAAGCATCGACTATCCGCCGTTCCTGTCCAACGACCAGCAGGCGGAAACCATACGTTTCCTGGAAGGCCGACGGAAGTATCTGGGACAGATGGATGTCAATATTGCCTCCCCGCTTGTATGGGACTACTATGATCAGGTACTTGCCACGCTCGCGCGCTATGGCGCATCCATTGTGCGCCTGGACGCGTTCGGCTATGCCTCCAAACTGCCGGGGCGGCGCAATTTCATGAATGAACCGGAAACCTGGGATGTACTGGAGCGTGTGCGCACCATGGCCGACCGTCATGGCGTCACCCTGCTTCCGGAAATCCACGCCGCCTATGCTGAGGGCAGCTATGCACAGGTCACGGAAAAAGGCTACATGACTTATGACTTTTTCCTCCCGGGTCTGGTCATTGACGCCATTGAAAACCACGACGGACATATGCTGGCGCGCTGGGCAGAGGAACTCCAGGCGCGGCATATGCGCACCGTGAATATGCTGGGCTGTCATGATGGCATTCCCATGCTGGACCTGAAGGGCTTCCTGCCGGAAGACCGCATTCAGGCATTGATTGATCGGATCGTTGAACGCGGCGGCCTGATCAAGAATCTGCATGGTCAGAAGAATGTCTATTATCAGGTTAACGCCACCTATTACAGTGCACTGGGTGCCGATGACCGGAAGATGCTTCTGGCCCGCGCCTTACAGCTGTTCATGCCCGGAAAACCGCAGGTATGGTACCTGGACCTGTTTGCGGGACGCAATGATACGGACGCAGTGGCACGCAGCGGTCCCGCAGGGCATAAGGAAATCAATCGAACCAATCTCACAGTACAGGACATCGAGGCACGCCTGCAATGGCCGATCGTCCAGTCTCAGCTGGCGCTTCTTCGGATGCGCAATACCTGTCAAGCCTTTGGTTTTGATGCGCGCTGCACGATCGAAACACCGTCCGAAGGACAGCTGCGCCTGACCTGGGAAAATCAGGGCGTCACAGCCTGCCTGGACGCGGATCTTACCCGCTGTGCGTTCACTGTATCCGCTGCATGTCCGGATGGTCCCTTTCACTTTGTACAAGAATGAACCGGAGGTGTCCCATGCCCCTTCGAACCCTGGATGATCTTTATCTCTCCATGCCCTGGGACAGCATTGACGCCGTTGTCTTTGATGTGGGCGGAATCCTCATTGATATGTCGCCGCAGGATGTGCTTGCGCACCTTTTCCCCGATCAGCAGGACAAGTATCCGGACCTTCTCAGGAAAATGATCCGCACGCCCTACTGGAATATGGTTGACAGCGGTGCGCTTTCCCTGGAAGAAACCATTGATGCCATGACTGGACGGGATGAGGCATTGCGACCTATGATCCACGCTTTCATGACCCGCTGGCCAGAATTCAATTTTGCCGTGGAGGAGGGCGTAGAAGCCGTACATACCTGTAAGGCACACGGAAAAAAGCTCTATATCCTCAGCAATTATCCGGATGAGCACTTCGCATATAATGAACGGAAGTTTCCCTTTCTTACCCTGTTCGACGGGATTGTTGTCTCTGCCCGGGAACACATGCTTAAGCCCAAGCCGGACATCTATCGTCTTCTGACACAGCGCTATGCACTAAGCCCTTCCCGTGTACTGTTTATTGACGATACACCGGCCAATATTGAAGGCGCTTTTGCTGCCGGCTGGCAGGGGTTTTGCATGAATCAGCCGGGAAAGCTTCGCACTTTTCTCTGCAGCTGAAATAACGCCTGTTTCAGGAAATGGCAAGCATGCTCCGTATATGATCCCATTCCCTGCACCTCAAAAACCGGCGTTATCTCTGTTTTCCGCACTGCCTGCGAACTGCAAAGAAATCGCCGGTTATCTTTTGGGGGATCACATTGCATCCTGCCGTTTGCCCAGTCGTTGACAGAAGCCCCACTCTCCCTTACATTCCTGGAAGACTGATCCATGACTTTTGCAGACAAGTACACATAAGCAGGGAGGATTGATCTATGAGCATGAGCAAAATTCTTGAACACGTCCGTTTTTCCCAGGTGGGCTTTGTCGTCCACGATCTTGAAACAACGAAGCAGGTATATGCCGCTCTGTTCGGTGTTCCCGTTCCTCCAACAGTCACCGGCGGCGAATATGAAGTCACACACTGCTCCATCGCCGGGAAACCGGCACCGGAAGCCAAATGCAAAATGGCATTTTTTGACCTGCGTCCCGGCGTTCAGCTTGAGCTTATTGAGCCCAATGAGGCACCTTCTGTATGGCGGGATATCCTCAATGAAAAGGGCGAAGGCATTCATCACATCGCCTTTAATGTAGACGATACAGATGCCGTCGTAAAGGTACTGCAGGAAGAATACGGTGCAGACGTCGAGCAGCACGGGCTTTATGGAGATGCCAGCGGACAGTATACCTATCTGAATGCGGAAAAAAAACTGAAATGCCGTATTGAGCTGCTGGAATCCTTCCGTAAATAAAACAGCGCCGGCTGTCTGTAATCAGAGTCAATGAAAGACCTGACCGGTCATGCGTATCATTTTCGCATCCGATGCCTTTTCCTTAGTTTTTAAATAAGCTCCCCCTGAAGCAGACACTGGAAAAAGAAAAACCAGCACGCTTCAGGGGGAGCCTTTCACAGTCCGTTATCGGTTTTGTGCTTTTCTTTTCATTGATAAATGGGACATTCGTAAGTCATGGCACAGCGGATAGATGCGCTGCCAGACGGTCCCTGTCTTTTCACATGCACAGTCTCAGCCAGTGACCCGATACACGTCAATGACATCGCTTCTGCGCTGCAGTTGCCGGATCACGCTGTCCATCTGGTCGCGGGAGCGTACTTCCAGCACCAGACGGATCGTTGCAATCTTATTCTTGTCCATACCTGAGGAACTGTTCCGGATCGGAACGCCCATTTCTCCGAGGAACGAGGTAACCTCGCCCAGAAGTCCTACATGATCATAGGCCATAACCTTAATGGACACACAGAAGGAACCTGCGTTCGTATCCGCCCAAGCGACCTTGACCTGCCGCTCCGGGTCTCCGTTCTGCGCATTAATGCACTCTGCCTTATGCACGGTAACCCCGCGTCCGCGAGTGACATAGCCCACAATATCGTCGCCCGGTACAGGAGAGCAGCACTTGGCAAAGCGCACCGGAATATCCATATCATCAAAGCCTTCCAGGTATACGCCGTTGCTGACATGCCCGGTAGGCTTGGCCGACGGGGTCTCGTCTGCCTTGGGCAGATGCGGTTCCCGGGAGCGCTGTTCTTCCATCAGGCGGGACACCACATACGAAGATGACATGCCGCCATATCCGACCGCGCCGAGAATATCATCCATCTCCTGGAAGCCGTACTTGCGCATGATCGGCTCACAGAACTCCGGCTTCATCAGATCCCCGAACGTGGCACCGCGCCGCTTGCACTCATGCTCCAGCATACTGCGTCCGATTTCGATATTCTCCCCGCGCAGCTCCTTTTTCAGGAACTGCCGGATCTTCGAGCGCGCCTGCGCTGTCTTGCAGATCCGCAGCCAGTCCGTGCTGGGGCCCTTGGAATTGGTGCTGGTCATGATCTCCACACGGTCGCCCGTCTGCAGTTCCGTGTCCAGCGGCACAATCCGGCCGTTTACCTTGGCACCGATGCACTTGTTCCCGACCGCGGAGTGAATCGCATAGGCAAAGTCCAGGGGCGTCGCACCTTTGGCCATGGAAATGACATCGCCCTTGGGCGTAAAGAGAAATACTTCCTCGGAAAAAAGGTCTGTTTTCAGGGTATCCACAAACTCCTGAGAATCCCGCGTATCATTCTGCCAGTCCAGGATCTGACGTACCCAGAAGAGCTTACTGTCCAGCTCCGAGGCCGGGCCGTTCCCTTCCTTATAGCGCCAGTGGGCTGCAATGCCATACTCGGCCACCCGGTGCATGTCCCATGTGCGGATCTGCACCTCAAAGGGGAACGGTATCTTGCGCCCGCCCACCACTGTGGTGTGCAGGGACTGATACATGTTTGCCTTCGGCACGGATATGTAATCCTTGAACCGCCCCGGCATCTGGTTCCACAGCGTATGCACAATGCCCAGTACCGCATAGCAGTCCTGGACGGTATCCACAATGACGCGGATCGCAATCAGGTCAAAGATCTGTTCAAAGGGCTTATTCTGCAGAACCATTTTCCGATAGATGGAATAGAAATGCTTGGGACGCCCATCAATGTCGTAGTGGATCTGCGCCTCGTCCAGTTTCTGACTGAGCTCATCAATGACCATACGCAGCGAATCCTGGCGCTCCTGGCGTTTCATGCCCACCTTCTGCACCAGCATCTGATAACCGTCCGGATCCAGGTACCGAAGCGACAGGTCTTCCAGTTCCGTCTTAATCGCGTACACGCCCAGCCGGTGAGCCAGTGGCGCGTAGATATCCAGTGTCTCCCGGGCAATGGCGACCTGTCGGTCCCGGGACTGGTATTTCAGAGTGCGCATGTTATGCAGACGGTCTGCCAGCTTAATAAGCACGACCCGGATATCCCGGCTCATGGCCAGAATCATTTTCCGCAGGCTTTCCGCCTGTGCCTCCTCGCGATTGGCAAAGTCCAGTTTATTGAGCTTTGTCACGCCGTCCACAAGCTGGGCAACCTCTTTGCCGAACTCGCGCTCGATGTCTGCCAGTGTAATGCTCTCCACATCCTCCACCGTGTCGTGGAGAAGACCGGCCGCAATCGTCGGCGGATCAATCATCAGTTCCGTGAGAATGCTCGCTACAAAGCAGGGATGGATAAAGTACGGTTCCCCGCTCTTGCGCTTCTGATTGGCATGCGCTTTCTCCGCGTAATGATATGCCTTTTCCACCAGCAGATACCCGTCTCCGGGATTGTACTTCTTGACCCGATTCAGCATCTGGTCCAAAGGCATTTCCTCAAATACTGTGAACATATCCATCCTCCTTCCCATGGGACTGTGTTCTTTGAATATACTGATAAAGAGCACTGTTGCTCGGCCTATGGGTTTTCTTTTCCTTTTCCTCCTGCGTCAGTATGACACGGGAGGCATGCATGCCGTCCTCGGATATGCGGACAAGCCCCGCTTCATCCAGAACAGCCAGCACCAGAAGCGCCTGCATAGGAGACTGCTGCGTGCGCCTGCAGTAAGCATAGAGGCCTTCTTCCTGCAGAGGAAGATTCTGATACACCTTTCCTATGGCATCCCGGGAAATATGAATGTGCTCCCAGAAAGACCCGATGCCTTCCAGACAGTACAGGCGCGCTCTCCTGCAGGATGTGCGGATCAGGCCTACACGCTCCTGCAGACAGGTGTCATCCAGGAATACCACGGAATGAAAGACATCCGGCAGCGACTCCAGGGGTGGGGATACCGCCAGGGATGTAAAGCCCCGCAGATTGGGAATGCGGCCTACGCCGACATCCATCTCCGCTGCCTGCAGCCAGAATTCCGCCTGCTTCCGCGTATGTGCCAGGAGCAGTACACCGCCCTCTGCAAGGAGCTGTTCACGAACGAAATTGACACTGCATGCGGCAACGTTCGGTTGACTGTCCCTGAATGCATCTTCTTTCGCCACACAGGTCCGTATTTCCTGCAACCAGGGGAGAAAAAAGCGCTCCTCAGAAGGCAAAGCCTCGGCAGAGCGCGCCATCTGCAGGCTTTCCACCTGCAGCTGCGGGCTCCGGTATCCATGATACTCGTTTTCTCCCGGGCATGCGACAGCATCTACGCACACAACCCCGGTGGCGGCAAACGCACCCTGCGAGAAAGCGATTCCCTTTACATAATCGGTTCCCTGCCGCAGCGTCAGCTGCAGATGCTGCCCGTCCTTTCCCACCGGCCTTGCCATATCCACATGCGCATTTTCGATGAGAAACCGGGGAGACGGGTTCCCAAACCCGCAGGGTTCCAGAATCTTCAGCGCTTCACAGCGCTCCAGGGTCACTTCCGAAAGCGGGAGTACATCGTCATACTCGCATACCGGTATCATGCACCCCGCATCGCAGTTTTCCTGAATGGCACGATTCAGATGCTTCCGGAAAGCATCCACTTTCTCCGCCGGCATGGTCAGTCCAGCAGCCTGTTCATGCCCGCCGAAATGATGCAGATCTCCCTCGCATTTCCGGAGCATGTCATAGATATTGACGCCCGGTACCGAGCGGCAGCTTCCTGTTGCATCCGCTCCTTCCCTGGTAAGAACAATGGTGGGCATATGGAATTTCTCACAGATTTTACCGGCCACAAGCCCGATGACGCCCCGATTCCATCCGTCACCCATGACGACAATCGCACGGTCGTCATAAAAATCCACGCATGTCTCCACCATACCGAGCGCCTGCTCTGTAATCTCGTCCTGTTCCTTGCGTCTGCGCTGATTGTTCTCCTCCAGATGCTCCGCAATCCGCCGGGCAGTCTCCTCGTCTCCTGTCAGCAGAAGCTCCACGCACTGGGAAGCGTCTTCCATGCGTCCGCCGGCATTAATGCGCGGCGCCAGCCGGAATGCGATCTGCGTGCTCGTCATGGGAAGCGTTACTGAGGCACACTGACAGAGGGCCCGTATGCCCGGACGCTCGCCTGCATCCATGTGCTTCATGCCCTCCGCTACAATAATCCGATTCTCGTCAATCAGCGTCACAATATCTGCGACCGTGGCCAGTGCCGCCAGGTCAATCCGCCGCAGAACACCTTCCATTCCCAGAAGCGCCTGGGTTATTTTCAGGGCAACCCCAGCCCCACAGAGCCTGCGGAACGGATACGCGCCCAGCAGCGGGTTCAGCACTGCATCCGCCTTGGGAAGATCAGGCGGGAGCTGGTGGTGGTCGGTTACAATGACCCGCATGCCCCGCTGGCGCGCCAGGTCCACTTCCTCCACCGAGGAAATCCCGCAGTCCACGGTAATCAGCAGCCGGAAATCCCCCGACAGCCTGCTCACTGCCTGCCGGTTCAGACCATAGCCCTCCGCATGCCTGGAGGGAATATAGTAGCTTGCGTCAATGCCCAGGTCGCGGAGCGTTTCCAGCATAATCGTCGTGGCGCAGACGCCGTCCACGTCATAATCCCCATAGACGACAACCCTGTCCCCGTTCTTCGCGGCATCCCGGATAAGCCGGACCGCGCAGTCCATGTCCTGCATCTGAAAAGGGTCGTGAAGGTCTGAGAGCAGGGGGCGCAGAAAACGCTGGGCCTTCTGTTCGGTATCCACACCCCGGTTATACAGGATTTCAGAAAGCCACGCCGGCACGCCTTCAATGGCGCGTTCATGCGGTTTGCCGCGGCGTACATAGCGTATCATGTTTTCTCCCCCCTTCCCGACGGAAAAGGGAGGTGACTGCACAGCGCAGGCACCTCCCGTCAACACCTGTTTCTCTTATGCCTTCTTCTTGGACTTGCGAAGCTTGCCCTCGAGGAACGCCCAGACATAGCCATTGATCATATTGGCAGAGTACACACCGGACAGAATACCGATGATAATCGGCAGAGCGAACTCCTTGATGGAGGCCACACCGAGCACATACAACGCCACGATGGTAATCAGCGTTGTAATCGTGGTATTGAGCGTACGGCCCAGGCACTCCTTCACAGAGCGGTTCACAATCGTCACGCGGTCCGCCGCAGGCGACTTGCGGGTGTTCTCACGGATACGGTCAAAGATAACAATGGTATTGTTGATGGAATAGCCTACAATGGTCAGCATGGCGGCGATGAAGGTGGAGTTCATCTGCAGGATGGACCGCAGGAGAACCATGAAGGAGAGCATCATCAGCACGTCATGGATCAGCCCCAGCACAGCGGCCAGACCGCTGGACAGGTCAAAGCGGATGGCAATATACACGAGCATCAGGGCGCTGGCGATCAGCACAGACCAGAATGCATTGCTCAGAAGCGTTCTGCCGGCCACAGGACCGACATAGTTGACTTCGCCGCTCTGCTTCACATCCGGATAGACTTCCGCGATCTTGGTCTCAAAGTTCTGCTGAATCGCCTGGACATCCTCGGTATTGATGTCCTTGATACGGATATTCACTTCATTGTGAGCGGCGCCCTGCACGGAGATGTTCGCTTCTACGCCCATCTCTTTCAGAACAGCCTCCACATCGCTCTGGGTGACTTCCTTGCCCATGTCATACTGCATGGAAAGGCCTCCGGCAAAGTCAATGCCCTGGTTAATCCCATGGCCGAACAGTGTCAGGATCAGAGCGAGCACAAAAATGCATACAGAAACGGTCAGGCAGATCCTGGAACGATTCTTCACGTTCATTACTGCTCCTCCTTTACCTTCGCGCTGCAATACAGGCTCGGCTTGGTCAGCCCCAGCGCAACAAAACTATTCATAAGCAAACGGGTAATCACGACAGCCGAGAACATGGACACGATAACGCCCAGAAGCAGTGTCTTGGCAAAGCCCTGCACGGAACCGGTGCCATAGATCAGAAGTACGACAGCCGCAATCAGTGTGGTTACGTTGGAGTCAAGAATAGCGCTCATGGCATTCTTAAAGCCTGCCCGCACAGCGGCACGGGCGGGACGGCCCAGACGCATTTCCTCATTAAAGCGTTCATAGATAATGACGTTGGCGTCCACAGCCATACCAATGCCCAGAACCACACCGGCCAGACCCGGCAGGGTAAGCTGGATACCGGGAATCACGGCAATCAGGAAGAACAGGGCAATAATGTAGATCACCAGAGCCCAGGAAGCCACGACACCGTTCATGCGATAACGAATGATCATAAAGAGCATAACCAGAAGAATGCCGATCATGGCTGCCTTAATGGACGTTGTCAGTGCTTCGTCACCCAGCGTAGCAGACACGGTATCCACCTTCTGCTGCGTCAGAACCAGAGGCAGTGCGCCGGACTGGATCTGCGCGGCAATGGTCTTGGCGCGTTCTTCCGTGCCCATACCATTGATGACACCGCGGCCGTTGGGAATGGCGGACTGGACGGTAGGCGCAATCAGCTCTTCATTGTCCAGGTAAATCGCAATGCGCTTGCCGATGCTCTTCGCAGTCATATCGGCAAACAGGCTTGCGCCTTCACTGGTCAGAGTAAAGGCCACCTGATGGTCACCGTCCGCATACAGATAGGTAGCGGTCTGCACCATCTTACCGGTCATGAACTCGTTTCCGTCCGGATCGCGGAAGGAAAGCTCAGCCGGGGTTCCGATCAGGTCCAGAACGGCCTGCGGATCCGTCACGTCCGGGATTTCCACGCGGATGCCGGTGCCGTTGTTGATCTTCTGCACCGTGCTTTCCGGATATCCCTTATCCGTCAGACGCTGCTGAATTACGCCGATGGTACCGTCCATCAGGGTGTCAAAGGAACCCTCGATGTCCGCCGGCTTCTCCGCGGAATACTCCACATACACGCCTCCGCGCAGGTCAAGACCCAGGCTCAGGCTGTCCGGCCACTTCTCGGCATTGGTAGACGGGAGCCAGGGAAGCAGCTTGTACAGGCCACGGCTGTCCAGTTTCATGCCGGTTGCACCCAGCACGCCGGAGGCAATGGTCAAAACAAGCAGAATACAGAGCACCACAATGGCTCTGGTTCTGCTGGGACGGCGATTTTTGCTCATATCGCAGTCATCCTCCATTTCATTATTTCCAATAGCAGGGGTTTAAAGTGACACAGGCAGAGCCTCTATCCCGGCACCCCTTCCGGAGGACAGACCGTATAGACTTCTCTTCGCCAGACACGGCTGCGCAGCGGATATCCATTCCGGTCGGTCGTGATCGTGCAGCCTTCCCCTTCGTGCAGAGGAAGGGCCAGGCTCTTTTCTCCAGCAAAGCCCCGATCCCCAGGGCTCTGCGTTGTTTCATGGGTTTCCGGTCCCGCGGGGCATGCCAGCGCGGTTTCGGTCAGAGAAGGCGCGTGATGCGGAACCTCCATCGGTTCCGGCCCTCTCACCAGTCCCCGGGAAAGGATCAGCATCAGGCTCAGAAACAGTACACCCATCCATATGTGCGCCGTATTCCGCATGCATGCTCTCCTCCTTTCCTTCTTTTGGGACACGATGGGTGGAATTATAGGCTTTTTCCTCATCTGCGTCAAGGTGACGGTTGTGCATCTTCCTTGATTTTTGTCCTGTTCTGTGCAAAATAAAAGGAAGACGCGTTCGTCTTCCTTTCATGCATCACGGGGACCACTCCTCCGCCGCAGCCGAATCCGGCTCCGGTGTCGGCGTCACAAAGATTTCCAGGTGCGTACCCTCATCGTACGGCGCATAATCCCCGTCATCATCCGTTCCGTCACGGATGATTTCCTTTTCCGTTTCCGGCGGCGGTGTCACAAAGCTGCCGATCTTTTCCTCTGTTTCTCGTGGAAAGATCAGGGTATAGGTAATCCATGCGGTTCCGTCGCCGTATTCATTGGGCGTATAGGCGCAGTACACACGCACTGTATCGCCCTGCATTTCATCCACCGTACACTCTATGGAGCGAAGGGGATCCTGCTGAATTGTCTTAGCAAACTTTTCCGGATAATCCATAAAGCTCTTCAGGGATACATCAGGCGCTTCACCGCTGGCAATCGCCGTCATGGCAGCTGCCAGAATCACAAAGGATGCCTGGTCACACAGATGCAGTTCCGCTCTGCGGATCTTGCCGGATTCCAGAAACAGCGTAATCTCTATGTCTTCCACATTTTCCGCCTGGGGCGCCTGGGTAATCCCCAGCACGGCAAACGTCTCATAGCACTCAAACAGCGTATTGATCTGCGGCACCCCGGCCCGCAGAAGCGACAGGTTCACCTGCTTCACATAGGTTTCCGCCGCCGGTGCCCTTTCAAAATCGCTCTCATCCCAGAGCATCTCACTCCCTGCCGGGCGCACAGTCAGGCAGAGAAGGATCAGGAAAAGAAGCAGCCTTCTGCGCGGCCTCATGCTTTC
The DNA here is from genome assembly GCA_902764915.1 of uncultured Eubacteriales bacterium. GTDB lineage: Bacteria > Bacillota > Clostridia > Christensenellales > Aristaeellaceae > UBA2943. The sequence continues at coordinate 18,621 of CACWXY010000006.1, forward strand.
GCCAGCTGTGCTTCGCGGATTTTCAGATACTCGCACAGAAGTTCCACCGTCCCGTCATATCCCAGAAGGCCAGTATCGACGGTCAGATCATAGTTGTTCAGATCGCCCCAGCTGGTTGTCGCGTAATAGTTATAATAGGCAGCGCGCTGTTTATCCTGCTTACGCACGAAGTCTTCCGCCTTCATTGGCTCCGCTCCGCGCTCAATGGCACGGGCCTTGCGATGTTCCATGTCCGCTTTCAGGAAAACACGAAGCACATTCTTGTGGTCACGCAGCACATAGTCCGCACAGCGTCCTACAATAATGCAGGGACCTTCTCCGGCAATGCGGCGGATCGTGTCAAACTGCGCCAGGAAAATACGGTGATTCAGCGGCATGTCCATGGGCGATGTGGCCACATTGCCATGCTGAATTCCCGTCACCAGAGAGAAAAGATAGGACCGTGTCGGTTTCTCGTCATGGTTTTCGAACAGTTCTTCACAGATCCCGCTGTCCTTGGCTGCCTCAGACATCAGCTCCTTGTCATAGTAAGGAATCTCCAGTCTTTCTGCCAGTTTCTTGCCGATCTCGCGGCCGCCAGAACCGTACTGTCTGCCAATGGTAATCACCATGCCTGTCTTTGCCATGTCAATGCCTCCTCTGGTATGCTAATTTTGGGGTTATTCCGGTCCATCTGAGACAAGTATACAACACACGGCCGCTTCTGACAATGCGCGCAGGGCAAAAAACCTTTATGCAAAACGCCACAGCTGCACACGCGGCCGGCCCTCGCTGACCTCCAAAAAAGCGATCCGTCCGTCCTGTATGGACCCAGGATTGATCTTCAGGACTCTTCCCATTTCCATGTCCGGCTGATGTGTATGCCCAAAAAGCGCAATCGAACATGCATAGCCCTGTGCTTCCTCGTCCAGATAGGCAAGCGTGCTCTTTACCATCTGCCGGTGTCCATGCGTCAGATACAGCTGCGTACCGCCAAAGGGCACTACCCGGAAAAGCGGTACATCCGGTGCGGAAAAATCACAGTTGCCCCGCACCTGCCACATGGCACAGTCCGAGTCCAGACCGCGGAAGAAGTTTTCCAGCGACAGAAAATCCGAAGCCCCGTCCCCAAGATGGATATAGGCATCCACCCTGCCGGAACGCTGCCGCGCCTGCGACACAATAAACTGCATGCCAGCGCGGTCGCCGTGGGAATCGCTCATGACCAGTGCCTTCATACGCTGCGCGCCTCCAGGATTTCCCGCATGCGCGCACAGGCCCGGGCCCGATGACTGACGGCGTTCTTCTCCTCCATGGTCAGTTCCGCAAATGTCTTTCCCAGCGGTTCATACAGGAACAGCGGATCATAGCCAAACCCGCCGGTGCCCTGGCGCTGATAGAGGATCGTACCGGGACAGATGCCTTCCGCCACCAGCGGTTCCTCTCCCGGAAACTTCACAGCAATCGCGGAATGGAACGCCGCCGACCGGTCCGTTACATCCTTCATCTTTTCCAGGAGCTTGTCGTTGTTTTTCTCGTCATCCCCATGCACACCTGCATACCGCGCAGAATACACGCCGGGCTCGCCGCCCAGCGCGTCCACCATCAGTCCGCTGTCATCGGCAATCACGGGAAGCCCGGTCCTGGCGCAGACTGCCTCCGCCTTGATCACAGCATTGCCTGCAAAGGTATCCGCATTTTCCTCAATCTCGTCGGTAAAGCCTACATCCGACATGGACACGACCCGGTAGCTGTCGCCGAATATGGTCTGCAGCTCTGCGATCTTATGCGCATTTCCGCTGGCTGCAACCATGACCGGCTGGGAAGAGATCAGACTGGCCCGGTCGCCCAGGGCTTCCCGCTGCGCTGCCATCAGGTGCGCAATTCCTTTTCCGGCATAGCCTGTCAGCACCTGCAGCTCTTCCGGCGTAAATGCACGGCCTTCCCCGGTTCCCTGAATCTCGATATAGGCGCCTTCCTCATTCATGATGACATTCATGTCCACCATGGCGTGGCTGTCCTCCTGATAGCACAGGTCCAGGCACGGCACACCGTCCACAATGCCGCAGCTGATGGCGGCTACCTGGTGTACCAGCGGCGACACTTTCAGCTTGCCTGTGCGCATGAGCTTATCCACAGCCAGGGTCAGTGCCACCATGGCACCGGTAATGGAGGCCGTTCGCGTGCCGCCGTCCGCTTCCAGTACATCGCAGTCCAGTGTAATGGTTCTCGGACCCAGAAGACGCATGTCCACCGCCTGGCGGATGGCGCGTCCGATCAGCCGCTGAATCTCCACACTGCGCCCATCCTTGGTCACGCCGTCACGGCGCTTGCGCTGGCCTGTGGATGCAGGCAGCATGGCATACTCTGCCGTAACCCATCCCAGCCCTGACGCCTTGCGCCATGCGGGCAGGCTTTCCTCCACCGACGCTGTGCAGATCACGCGTGTGTTTCCTGTGGCAATCAGGCAGCTGCCGTCCGCTGTGCGCACAAACCCTGTCTCTATCGTTACCTTTCTCGCTTCATCATTGGCTCTTCCGTCATTGGCTCTTCCGTCCCCGCGCATTCCCAGTTCCTCCTCTTTACTATACAGTGTTCCCCCCGCATTATACCTTTTCTACTCTTCTGCGCAATCGTACAGAGTGACACAACCGTGCCGCACATCTTGCGATGTGTCTGATCCGTGCTATAATGCCCTCTTGTAGTGGAATACAGAAAGGGTCTTATTTTGTGAAACAGAAAATCTATGCCCTGCTTAAGGATACCCTGAATCTGCCCAATGTACTGACGCTGTTCCGTCTTTTCCTGGTTCCCTTCCTTGCCATGACCTATCTGGATGGGCATACCGGCCGTGCACTGATCTTTTTCTGCGTAGCCAGTCTGACCGATATGCTGGATGGATATCTGGCCAGAAGGAACAATCAGATCACTTCCTTCGGGAAGCTCATGGATCCGCTGGCTGATAAGCTGCTGGTGCTCACTGCTCTTATGCTGCACACGGTCAAGGGTGTGTTTCCCTGGCCGGCTGTATGCATTGTCTTTATTAAGGAAATCATGATGGTCATCGGCGCACTGCGTCTTCTCAACCGGGATGTGGTCGTCCACTCCAACTGGGTCGGCAAAACAGCAACCTGTTTCTTTGTCGCAGCACTGATTGCCGGCTTCTTCCATAAGGAGCTCCACAGCGCACACCTGCCGCTGGACACGATTCTCCTGTGGACAAGCGTCGGCATGTCCATTGCCGCACTGGTGTCCTATCTCTCCGACAACTGGCATTCGCTGTTTCCCAACACTAAAAAAGGCCCGCCTTCAGGCAAGCCCAACCCGTAAGCCATGCTGACACGCTCCGGTTCCTTTCCCTGTGCGGGAAGGGAGCCGTTTTCTTATTCAGCCATGGCAGGACCCCATCCGCCATCCGGAGCATCTACATGGACAACCGCACCTTCCCCGTCTTCCCAGACGCCCACGCTTATGCCTGTCGATGCCTCCATACGCTCCAGCACCTGCTGCGCGGCCTCTCCCGAGAGAAAGCATGGACAGTAATTGTTATACGATGCATCTGTCGTCACACGAATCGGATAGAAATGCAGGTCCATGCTCTGCAGTACACCGCTTTCCCAGTGCAGCACAGCCTGCAGTACCAGTGCATTCGGATCCCTGACATGGATGGAACCCCCGAATACACAGTTGCCCAGACTGTATACCACCGGCATGCCGGATACCTCGGCATAGCCCTGTACTACGTGCGGATGATGTCCGACCACGAGACAAGAGCCGTTCTCCGCCGCCAGACTGACGATCTGTGCCTGATACGCGGACGTCTTCAGCTGATACTCGTCCCCCGCATGCATGACAGTAATCACACAGGCGCAGCCTTTCTCCCGCAGTTCCTGCGCCATGGCCGCGTAGCGCGTTGCCCGGTTCCCGGACAGAGAATAGTTGACGCCCAGAAAGCCGATTCTCACGCCCCGCGGGTCCTCCCAGATATACGCATTCTCTGCGTCAAACCATGCGATCCCGGCGTTTTCCAGTGCATCCTTTGTGTCAGCATACCCCTTGTCGCCATAATCATGGGTATGATTATTGGCCAGTGTTACGCATTCCACGCTGCCGTCTGTCAGAATCTGCGTATATTCGGTTGCACCGATAAAATTGTAGGTTTTGCGGACTCTTTCCAGCTTGCGGTCTGACAGCACGCCCTCCAAGTTGCCCACAGTCAGATCATCGTTCCCGGTCATATCCCGCAGACAGGAAAAGGGGTATGCAAGTCCGTTTTCCGCAATCGTTCTCACAAAGCCTGCCTGTACATTTCTTTTACTGTACACACTGCCCAGGGTACAGTCCCCGAGAAATGTAATCCGTGTATCACCGGTGTACCCATCCTCAACCAGGACAGGCTCTGCGCATCCCGCGGAAATGCATGCAGGGAAAAAACAGAGCCACAGAAAAAGGAGGATACGCACCGCTGTACCCGCATGCCTTGCTCGGCACATGATGCATACCCTCCTTTGAAAGACATGGAATCTTTCTGTCAGCCGTTCCCCTCTTCGAACTCGTCCACGTCCGTTTCCGTAATGGACAGTGTGCCGTGCGGCACAAAGCCGCGGGCTGTCTTTCCTTCCACGATCGTCTCGATATAGTCCCATTCGGTCGAGTTGAACATGGACGTAAGATACGTCACACGGGTCCCGGCCGCCAGTCTGGTCAGTGATTTTCCTGTGAGTGCCGGGTCATCCGTGAGTGTGGTAGCTGTAAGCACTTCGCACACAGACCCATCCCACACCAGCTGATCCAGCGCAGGAAGCGTGCCCTTAATGGCACTGCCGTCCACATAACCCACCCGGTACTGGCCAGCAGAACTGGCCTCATAGAGCATCAGCATCCAGCCGTTATCCCAGCCCATGGCATAGACAGCCCCGTTGGTGCTGCACATGGCCTTGCCGGAATTGGCACGGTACGCGCGGGTGGAAGGCGCCGCATACACCGGCAGCTTCTGCCCGGCCTTGAGCTGTACATAGCTGAAGCCGCGGGGCTTGTCCACCTGGGTGTCCGGCGGTGTGGGCAGACCTTTGCCCTTGGGATTGGTCGTGTTCATCGCGCGCATCTCAGCGCGTACTTCCTTGATCAGGTCCACATTCTTCTGTTCGAGCGTGGTGACCTGCGCATAGGTCGTATGGTGATCCGAGGACGATTCGTTCATATTGGGCGAATACCAGGGCATCTGCATGAACCAGTTATAACACCGGCTCCCGGTTTCAAACTTGTATCCATGCCGTGCATAGATCTCGTTGAACGCGTACAGCAGTGTATCATATTTATATTCCCACAGTTCCTGATAAGTCAGAAGACGGGAGTCGCTGTCGGGAATAATATACATGGACTCCATTCCGGCCACAGCCGGCAGAAGTGTACAGCCCAGAATAAGAGAGCCTATCAGTATCCATCCAAGCCATTTTTTCATGTGTGTAACCTCCTCTGCCATGCCGTGGCCCATGTCGGTTTATCCGTGCCGCTTTCCGTCAGGGTCTGCACTCAGAGCAGGCAAAATAGCCTTCATTGCGGACTTCCGTACGGGTGTAATTGTCGAAGTAAACCAGATGCTTCTCGCTGACACCGACCAGTTCAGGGCAGGTGGGCTTATGGAAAGTATGCTCGTACGTAATGCCCACATAGCTCGTGCGCGTCTCACTGCTGCTGTTGCGATAGGTGTAGTCATAGGTGTAGGTGGAAGAATAGTACGGAATCCAACGGCCATCAGAGCCGAAGTAGTTGCCGCCGATCCACATATCCCGTGCATAATCGCCATTGCTGAAGAAGTAGTAGTAATCGCCCTGGATCTGGGTCCAGCCGGTATTGATCAGCTTTCTGGAAGAAGCAGTGGCATCATAGACGCCCTGTCCATCGAAGTAGCTGTCGCCGACCCACTGATTCTGCGCCATGGAACCATCACTGAAGAAATAGTACTGGTTTCCGTTGATGTTCTGCCAGCCGGTCACGCGGTAGCCGTTGACATAGTAATAGGTGAACTTGCCGATGGTCACAAAACCGTTGGCATACTCCGTCATAGCCGGGGCCACAACGCCGTTTACATTACTGGATGTCGGGGCCTTGGATGTCGTCACCATTTTTCCGTCAGCACCGAGGGTATATCCGTCGACGGTGGAGTTGGTCACCATTTCACCGCTGTTATTGAAGTAATACCAGTCATTGCCGATCTGCTTCCAGCCCGTATCCATGGCGCCGGAGGAAGCAAGATGATAGGTCTTGCCGTTCAGTGTCAGCCAGCCGGTATCCATATAGCCGCTGGGATTGAAGTGATACCATACATTCTTGATCTTCTTCCATGTGCTGGCGGGATAGGAACCATTGCTCTCCTTATACCACCAGCCCGTGCTGTCCTGCATCCACTTGCCGGCGGAGGCAACAGACACCATCAGCGTGCACAGTGTGGTAAGAACCAACAGCATTGCCAGAAAACGCTTCATATCATTTCATCCTTTCTCTTTCCGATTGTGTCAAAGGCAATTATTCCTTCACAACGTTCACAAAAACATCATGATAGTACGGATCCGTGCAGATGACGCCGGCCGGAAGATCTTCATCCGCACTGCGGAATGCGTCGAACTCTGTTTTCAGCGACTCAATCATGGAAAGCTCTTCCTCGGTGAGCATGCCGCTGACCGTTTCCGAAGGTGTATTCACGCGCGCCCAGAACACGACATCCACTGCACCGCTGGCCAGGGCTGTCGCACGGCCGCCTGCGTCAATGCTTACCAGTTCAATGTTCTTGCCGATGCGGCGGCTGATCTCGGCGAGCACGGCCGTATTGAAGCCTGCGGGCATGCCGTCGGGCGCGATATAGTCAAGCGGAGGCAGGTCGCCGGTAACCGCCACGCGAATGGTGTCCGCGCCGTCGATCTTCTCCAGAATCACGGGCTGGATCTCTTCACCGCTGATGGCGGATGTGATCTGGCTGCTCTCGATGGCATACAGTGTGCCGTCTTCCTTCATGGCGCGGATGGCCTCGTTAAAGGCTTCGCACAGTTCGGTATTCGTATCCAGCATCATAAAGCTGAAGTCCGTTCCCTTGTATACGTCTGTAAGCGCATACACGAGCGCCGGGCTGGCAGTGGGGCCATAGGAAGGTGCGGTCAGTTCCAGCGCGATGCCTTCATTCTGGGTGGTGAGATAAGCGCCCACGATGAAATAAATCATCATCTGGTCGATCTGTCCGCTGGTCAGACCCATAAGCATGCTGTTCAGATTATCAAACGTGACTGTCTCATACTGGATGTCCACATCATCGTCCGGGGTCTTTTCACCGGACACATAATTCACCAGATGATCCATGTATGCGGTACGGTCTGCTTCCGTGTTGTTCAGCCATGTCAGTTCGCCGATGCGCACTGTCTTTGTCTCTGCGCAGGCTGAAAAGACCATGGTCAGCAGCATGACCACAACCAGGATCCAAGAACTGAGCTTTTTCATAGGATTGTTCCTCCTTTTTGAAAATAGGAATCATGGCTTCTTCCATGGGAAACCTGCTCTGCTGCCGGGAAAGAAGCCGCCCTCCGGCAGAGAACATGGATTATAAAAGAACATGTATATGGTTCCGACTGTTTTCCAGTCGATAATCCCAATGCTTGACCATTTTTTTCACCAGCATAACCCCCAGATTCTCGTCATCCGCCTCAAAAGGGTTATAGGCCGTACCGCCGCATATGAGGTCCAGGGTTGCCGTATGATCCGATTCAGCGTAGGAAATGGACAGACGCATATCCACATGCTCCGACGGCATATTGCACTTGCCGATCATTTCCATGACCAGTTCCTCGCAGGTGATCTGCATATGCTGAATTTCGCGTATGTCCATGCCGTACTTTTCGCCGAATGTCTGTATCCCGCCCTGCATGGCCATGAAGTCAAATGGATAGTGCGCAATGGCAAACTCGAAATACTTCATTTTCCGGATGAAGTCGACCGTCTTTTCCCGCCTGGGATGCATAAATATCTCATCCGGGGTCCCTTGTTCGTAGATCCCGTGGTCGGCAAAGAAAAGCACACGCGTTGCCACTTCCTGCGCGAAATGCATCTCATGCGTGACGATCAGCATGGTCATGTCACGCTTGGCCAGCATACGGATCACGGCCAGCACTTCTCCGACCATGGTAGGATCCAGTGCGCTGGTCGGCTCATCAAACAGAAGAAGCCGCGGCTCCATCATCAGACACCGACAGATGGCAATGCGCTGCTGCTGTCCGCCCGACAGATGCCGGGGGTCCGCATGCGCGCGATCGCTCAGGCCTACCTGCCAGAGCAGGTCCATGGCCTTCTTTTCCGCATCCTTGCGGGTCATGCCCTTGAGGTGGACCGGTGCCAGACACAGGTTATCCATCACGTCCATCTCGGAAAACAGGCAGAATTTCTGGAAAACCATGCCCGCATGCCGGCGGATCTGGTTGATGTCCGCGCCTTTGGCCGTAATCTCATCGCCGTCGATCCAAATGTGGCCGGCGTCCGGTTTTTCCAGAAGTACCAGGGAGCGCAGAAACACACTCTTCCCGCATCCTGAGCCGCCGATGATGACAATGCGCTCGCCGCTCTCTACACTCAGGTCCACATTCTGAAGGACTTTCAGCGTGCCAAATGACTTGGAAAGCCCTTCGACTTTCAGAAGACTCATTCCGCTTTTCTCCCCTTTCTGTCCGGATCGGTCAGGGCGAAAAGACCATAGATCAGATATGAGAGCCCCAGATAGATCAGCATACCCAGTGTAATGGTAAGGAGCGGCTGCATGGTGCGGGACGCGGTATTATTGATCACGCGCGTCAGGTCCGTGATTGTTACGTATCCCACAACACTGGTCCACTGCACCAGATTGACAACCGTGGACTGATAGACAGGCCGGGCGGTGCGCAGAATCTGCGGCAGGGTTACCAGACGGAATGCATGCCAGGCGGAAAAGCCCAGTGTACGGGCCGCCTCTGCCTGCCCGGCATCCGCTGCCTCCCAGGCCGCCCGCAAAAGTTCGGCGATATGAGCGGATACGTTCAGGGAAAAGGTGATGACCGCCACCATCAGCGGGGGTACACCATACTTGGTCAGTACGCCGAAGAACAGAAGAAGGAGCAGCATCAGCACCGGTGTGCCGCGCAGTACGGCGATATAGACCGACGCCACGCCGCGCAGGAAACGGTTCTTTCTTGTTCGAAGAAGACAGATCAGTGCGCCAAGGACCGTTCCGATCAGAAGAGACAGCGAGGAAATGAGGACCGTCACGCCTAATCCCCTGAGAATCGTCTGCCAGGAGCCGCCCTGGATCAGTATCCTGTACAGTTTGTCACCCAGTGTCAGTTTCTTCTCCTCCCCTCTCTTCTTCCGCACTCAGGCCGATTACCCGCCAGAAAGTGCAGGGGAATACAGTGTGAATTATAACCGATAATGTCCAACAAATGTCCAACACGCAGTCGAATCCTGCAGAAGCGCTGCAGCACGCTTTCAAGGCACGCGGCGCCTGCATTCCGGGGATTTTTACCCTTTTCGCAGACGCCGGATTGCTGTAAATTATGACAAATTGTTACATTTTTTAATAAATACCGTATCGGAATCATCACCATTCCCGGCTGTGTTTCACTGAAGATCAATCCCATAGATAAACGAGGTATCCTTTCCCTGGGTACCAATCACCAGGATATCCTTATACACCGCCGGGCTTGCGTGAATGGTGCCCTCCACTTGCAGTGTGGACACGGTCTGGCCTGACAGACCATCCAGCAGATACAGGGTACCGTCGGATGTCGCCTGGATCAGACTGCCTCTGCCCTCTTCCGTATACACCGCCACTGGTGAGGAATAGGTATAGGCGCTGAAGGGTTTCTGCCAGGCAAGCGTTCCGCTTGCCTTGTCAAGCGCAATGAGTACCGATTCTGCGCTGCTGCCGTTCACATCCTTGGCAGAAGACAGGGTAAAGTAGACATAATCGTTCAGGCCGCTGCGCCCGATGACAGGGGATGCCTTGCACCCGCCGATTACGTTATGCTTCTTGGTGGCCTTGGTGACCGGCACAAGATATTCCCAGTCCAGCCGGCCGCTGAGCGCATCATAGCGCCGGATCGCACAGTCACCTTTGCTGCGCTGCTGCAGCGTATTGGCAGTATAGAGCCACAGCTGCCCCTGTGCATCCAGGTCCAGTGCGACCGCTGCCTCCACGCTGTCCCCGGTATCCACGGCCCACAGCGTCGTCATGGTCGAGGTATCCACACACCGGAGAATGCCTGCCATGTCCGCATAGAACACATAGTTCTGGTAGGCCGCCAGACTGGACTCCACAGCAGTCTGCTTATCGTCCTCTCCCTTGGCCTTGGTGCGAAGCACCACCTGCTGGGGATCCATGGTCAGCGTGTTCTGGGTACGGTTGATGGCCGTATTCAGCCGGGTGGTATACAGCATACCGTTCGTGCCGGCACTGATCATGGTATCGGAGGAATAGTCATAGAGCGAGGATGTTTCAAAGGAACCGACCCCGTAGTACGGGCGGCCCGCTTTCCCGTCAAGACCATCCAGCATGAAGGCCTGTTTCTGCGTCAGAAGGTCATAGACCCGCAGTCCGATATCCCCTGTCTTGTTGGACATCTTACGTGCATACTGTCCCACCGCCATGACCGGGAAGCCCATGGCGTGTACACTGGGCGTTCCGCGCATGGGGTATCCCAGCTGAATCACGTCCCGCGTAGCCTCGCCGGTTTCCAGGTCCAGGAAATAGATCTTTCCGTCCTCACCGGCAATAATGACCTCACGAAGCGCTTTTGTATTCTTCTTATCCTCGAAGATATTGCTCATCTCGCGGATTTCCTTGCTCCACTTGATGATCAGCGGCTGGCCTGTCCATCCGATCCCGTAATAGGTGCTGGATGCACCTTTCACACTGCCTGCCTCCTGGCGCCAGCGTATGTTCATTGCAGACGGTGTGCCGGATACTGTGCCTTCAGCAGCATTCTGGCGGAAGGAAGAGCCGCGGTATGTCATGACACCATAGGGCTGGCGCGCATAGTGATCCGCGTCCGGCATGTCAATGATCTCTTCCACCGGCCGGTCATAGCTGGCAACGGACTTGGTATCCACATAAATCGTTGCGCTCCGGATCAGGCTCGGGTCTGCGCTCTCATCTGCCGTGACTGTCACACGCGGCTGGGCCGTCTCCTCAGGCTCGGGAGCCGGTTCCGGCGTGGGAACTGCAGTGGGCAATACCTCTTCCGGCTCCTCCACAGCAATTTCCCATGCATCCTCTGTGCTTTCCATCACCGGCGTCGGGGTTTCCTCCAGGGGAAGCACCACCGCAGGGATTTCCTGGGTCGGTGAGGGCGTATCGGTCATCTCCGGCAGGCTCTCCATCGCCACCGACGTTTCCATCGGCATCGGCGTCTCAATCGTCGCGGGGTTTCCGGTGATTGCCAGTGTAACGGACTTGTCGCTGTCCATCCAGGTATCACCGGAGAGCACCTGTGCTTTGACCGTACCGTTATAGCTGTCCTCAAATGTCAGGTTCAATGCCCAGATCCGGGACGTACTGTTTTCCACCAGTACACTGCCTTCCGCATCCAGAACCTCGCCGTTTTCGTTCACCAGACGGATATCAGTGGCGCCCAGGCTGGTAGACATACTGAAGGCCACATTCACCGGTGCTGTGCCGGTGCGCGGAGAAGCTGAGAAATCCAGCACCACATCAGGCGCAGTCTGCACCGGTGCCTGGGTCGAAATCTCCCGGATCGGCTGAGGCGCGCCGATCTGCATCATAACCGGCTCTCCCAGATCGTTCCATTCGCCGTCGTACAGTGTCTGTACCTGCACTGTCCCGCTGAAGTCGTTCTCCACCGTCCAGTGCATGATCCACGAAATCGTGCCCTCGCCGGCCTCGGCCTGCGTGGCAGTTTCGAGTTCCTCGCCATAGGCGTTCAGAAGCCGGACTTCCTCTATGTCATCCGCAGTTTCCATGCTGAAGAGAATCTCCATCGGCGCATTTCCACTGCTGGCGGATACGGTCACAGGATGGGCTTCGGTATCCGATGGAATCAAAGTTTCCGGAAGCGTTTCGTCCACTGCAGCTTCCGGGGAAAGCATCGCAATCAGCGCACGCTTGACCGTGCCCAGCGGTGTCTGGCTCTCCTCGGGAATCAGGTGCAGTCCCAGGACAAGCACGCCCAGGATCAGTACGATCGCTGTCAGAATCACCAGCACCGGATGCCCTTCCCGAGGGGCTTCCGTCTGCTGTGCTTCCATGCGTTCCTTCTGGATCGCATCCGCTTCCGCGTCATAGCCCAGGGGCTGACGGCGGGAATAGCCCGGCGCGTTCACCGGATAGCGCACACCCTCCCTGCGGTCTCGTTCCGTGCGCTCCAGGGCCTGCGGACGCGGGGTTGCATTCTTCAGCGGGGATGCCGGGCGCGGGAGTTCCTGGACATACACCCCTCTGCTCTCACTGCTGGTTTTCGGGGGAGTCTGCGTCGATGCAGCCTCCGCAGATGGCGAAGCCTGTACCTGTGTTTCCTGCGCCGGCTCGGTATGCTGCGTCCGTCTGCGTCGCGGCGTACCGGTCACTGCCGGCATTACCTTTGTGGCTTCTTCCAAAGGCTTGGATGCTTGTTCATGCTCGCTCAAGGTTCAATTCTCCTTTGCGATCTTCCTGTATTTCGTTGGTATTATACACCCTTTTCCCCTGCTCTCTCAAGCCACAGACCATACATGACAGGAAGCGGGTTTTCCTGTACAATGGTGCCAGACATGCCCGCACGGGCTGTATGTGCAAAGGAGTCTGTCCCATGACCTTTCTTCATCTATCTGACCTGCATTTCGGGAAAAACCTCCATGGCCTGAATCTTGCCGCCTCCGGTGATCAGGCGCAGATGGTGGAGGATATTCTGCACTCCTGTGACGAGATAAAGCCGGATGCCGTGCTTCTGTGCGGTGACATCTATGACCGCTCCCAGCCGTCCCAGGAGGCACGAAGCCTGTGCAGCCGCTTTCTGACAGCGCTGTGTGCGCGGCATATCCCCATCCTCATGATTGCCGGGAACCATGACGCGCCGGAAAATATCGAGTATCTCCAGGAACTGCTGGCGCATCAGGGGCTTTTCGTGTCCGGCGTACTGCATCCGACGCTCCGGAAAGTCACGCTGGAAGACGCCTTCGGACCCGTAGATTTCTATCTCCTGCCCTACTTCTTTCCTGCACGCGTCGGACAGGTGCTGGGTGAGGATACCCCGGCCAGCTATACTGAGGCCGCGCGCCGCATGCTTGCCTGTCAGAATGTGGATTTCTCCCGTCGCTGCGTGCTTCTCGCCCATCAGTTTGTCTGCAAAGGCGCTTCCCAGCCCCAGATGGACGGTTCGGAAAGCACGGTCGGCGGGGTCGGACAGCTGGATGTTTCTGCACTGGACGGGTTTGATTATGTAGCCCTGGGACACATACATAAGCCGCAGATCATGGGCCGGGATACCGTACGCTATGCCGGGTCCCCCCTGTGCTATCACTTCGGCGAGGCTGGTGCGGAAGGGCACGGGAATGAGACCCGGCAGCTATTATACGTGACATTGAAGGAAAAAGGTGCGCCCGTACAGTTTCGCCGTGTCCCACTTCAGCCGGCGCATCCTCTTGTCAACCGAACCGGCACGCTTGACGCGGTTGTACGCGATGAGCTGGCTTCGCCCACGCCCGGCGCCTATGTGCATGTACGGCTCACGGATCCCCTGATCCCACCGGACGCACAGTCGCGTCTGGATGCCGTTTTTGCCTCGCATGGCAGCCGGCTTCTGCTTCTGGACCGGCAGCTTTCCCGACATGTCGCACCCACCGATACGGAAAAGCCACGTCCCATACAGACGCTTCCGGAAATGTTTCTTTCCTATTACACCAGCCAGTATCCGAACCTGCCGATAGCACCGGAGGAGCAGAAACTGGTATTCATGGCTGCCCGTATTCTGGAGGAAGAGGGCATGGACGAGGATACACTGGACCAGAGTGCTGCCCATCTGCTGAACATTTTTCTGACAGAGGAGGACATGCCCTCATGAAACCACTGACACTGCAGATGCGCGCCTTTGGCTCCTACCGGGACGAAAGCATCGATTTTCGGAAACTTCCCAGCGGACTGTTTCTGATTACCGGGGATACCGGCAGCGGCAAAACCACCATATTCGACGCCCTGGTCTTCGCGCTCTACGGCGAGGCCAGCGGTACAGACCGGAAAAGTGAAATGCTCCACTCCGACTTTGTGGACAAAAGCGTTGACACGGAAGTAATTCTGACCTTTTCCGAGTGCGGAAAGAACTATACGGTCCGCAGAAGCATGCATTTCAAACGCGACCGGCAGACCCATGCCTACAGTTCCAGTGCAGACAAGGACGCAGAACTGACTGGCGACGATTTTCCCGCCTGCAAAGGCGCACAGAAGGTCACATCCGCGATTCAATCACTGATCGGCATGGACGCCGGCCAGTTCCGCAAGATTGTCATGCTGGCACAGGGCGAGTTCCGGGCCTTTCTGCAGGAGAATAAGGGACGCACGGAAATGATCGGGAAACTCTATGACGAGCGCCCCTATAAAGCCATGGAAAGCCTGCTGTCCAAGGCCGCGCTGCGTCTGCACGCCTCCCGCGATCAGGCGGTCGAACAGATCCGCCTGTCCCTGAGCCCGGATACGTTTCCTGCGCCGGCCATGCTGACTGCGGAAGAGGCAGCCTGTCTGGATGTGCTGCATCCACAGCTGGAGGAAACCCTGGATATGCTGTGCGCACGGGAAAAAGAGGCAGCAGCGGAAGAGAAGACAGCATTGGAAGCAATGAAGGCAGCACAGGTGCAAAGCGCCGTTCGTCTTGAGAAAATGACGGAGATGCATAAGACGCGTCTGCAACTGCAGCAGCAGCTTACCCATGAGAAAACACTGGCAGAAAAGGCCGATGCCATGCAGGCTCTTGCCAGCCGTCTTGACGAAACACGCCGCGCCTGGCAGCAGGTGCGCCCTATGGAGCAGGCATTCTGCGAAAGCGCACAGCTGGAAAGGAACTATGCGGATGAGGAATCGGCCCGACAGACCGAGCTGCAGGCGCTGCTGGAAAAGCAGGCGGCACTGGATCAGCGCCTGAAGGATGCACAGGCATACCTTCCCATGGCGGACGCTTGCCGGCAGTCCGCTGCCCAGATCGAAGCCACACTGCCGCAGTATGAAAAACGGGAGGAACTGCAGAAAGCCGTCGCTGTACTGGAAAAAACGTGCGGAGAACAGACGCAGGCGCTGCAGACATACGCGGATACACTGATGCGGCTGAAGACGGAGATCCAGTCCGCGCAAGAGGTTGTAGACGCACTTCCCGCCGTACAGACTGACCTGGCCAACGCCCGGCATGCCTTGGAAAACGCCCGCAGCACGCAGGAAGCGGTATGCGGAAAGAACGGTCTTCTTGATGCGCTCAGGGATATTTCCGACAAGGAAAACAGCCTACAGAAAGAGATTGACAGTGCCCGGAAGGCAATGGAGACATATGAGGCGTGCGCGAAGGAAAACCTTGCCCTGCATCAGCAGTACCTGGACATGCAGTCCGAAGTGCTTTCACAGGAGCTGCGCAGGCGTCTGGAAGCGCAGGAAGAGGCCGTATGTCCCGTCTGTCACACGCATCTGACCCGGGAGGCGCTTTCTCAGCTTCCCGCCCTTTCCTCCGCCGTGATTCATGAAAATGACATCAAGGCACATGATACCCGGCTGAAAAAGGCGGAAGGCAGCTATCGCACACTGGAAAACACGGTAAGTGCTCATACCTCCCAGCTGAAAACACTGAAAGCGCATGCCCTGGAAACCGCTGCACGGCTGTCCCTGTCGGAAGATCTGGAAACCCTTCTCGACCCGGCCTTCCAGGATACACTGCTCTTTGAAAAGAAAAATGCTGCGCAGGCGATGCAGGCACAGGTTGCGTCCCTTGAGCAGACGCTGGAGGCACTCCTGAAGACCCAGGAAACCCTACGCGCGCATATATCTGCCCAGGAAACGATTGTCAGGGAGCGGGATACATTGACGGCCTCGCTCTCCCAGAACCAGCAGTCGCTTTCCCAGCTCCAGGGGCAGTGCCATGCACTGACACTTTCCTACCCTGACCTGATAGCGGCACAAAGCGCCATGCATGACGCAAAGGAGAAGGCACAGAACTGGGAAAAGGCCGCAGAGGATGCGCAGAATGCGCTGGCCGCCTGTCGTGAAAGCGTCAATACCCTCCAGGGGAACCTGGACGCCTGCCGAAAGCACCGGACCGATGCCGCACAGAAAAAGAAGGACGCGCTGGCGGCCTTCCATACTGCGCTAAAAGAGCACGGGTTTGCAGACGAAGACGCCTATCTTCTGGCGCTGGCACCGGCCAGGGAGGATCCGGAAGCGTATTTTTCCCGGCAACAGGCAACGCTGGACGACTACATAGAGGACCGTAAGATTACCCAGGAGCGGGTGCGCGCGCTGTCGGAAGCCTGTGCCGGCTTCCCTGCGGATACAGATATGGAACAGCTGCAGAAAGCCCATGAAGACCTGGTCGCACAGCTACGGAAAAAGGAAGAAAGCCTGGCACTGCTTACACAGACGTATGACTCCCATGCCAAGGCACGTTCCATCATCCTCCGTGCCATGGCTACCCTTCGCTCCTCTGAGCATGCCTATCGGACGCTTTCCCGCATGGCCGGCCTGGCTACCTCCGCAGACACCAGTGCACAGATGCCCAAGGGCAGTTTTTCCGGGTATGCCGCAGCGGATATTTTCCGGGAAATCCTATCTCAGGCCAACCAGCACCTGGATCGCATGACCGGAGGCAAGTATGAGCTGCTTCTGCGGGATGTCTCACGCGACAAGCGCCGCATCAGTGATCTGCAGCTGGACGTGAAGGATCACCTGACACAGACGGTACGCGATACCGCTTCTCTCTCCGGCGGCGAGTCTTTCCTCGCCTCCCTCGCGCTGGCACTGGGGCTTTCCAATATGGTACAGCAACAAAGCGGCGCGCATCGTCTGGAAGCCATGTTTATTGATGAAGGCTTCGGTACACTGAGCGATCGGGAGCTGCAGAGCGCAATCGAGCTGCTCACATCCATGGCGGAGGATACCCGACAGATCGGCATTATCTCCCATGTCTCACAGCTTGCGGAATCCATCCCTTCCCAGATCTGCGTCCGCGCTTCCAAGACAGGAAGCTTCCTCAGTGTGCATATATAAAAGCAAGGCTCCGGACCGAAGTCCGGAGCCTTTGTCATTAGCCCTGACGCTGCTTATGCTTGGGATTCTCACAGATAACCATGACTCTTCCCTTGCGCTTGATAATCTTGCACTTTTCGCAGATCGGCTTAACAGACGGCCTGACTTTCATGCGAATTCCTCCTTTGCGTCTTTCATCAGCTCTTGCTGCGCCAGGTGATCCGACCACGCGTCAGATCATAGGGCGAAAGCTCGACAGTAACTTTATCCCCAGGATAAATGCGAATGAAATTCTGCCGCATTTTTCCGGAGATATGCGCCATAATCTGGTGGCCATTGGGCAGCTCAACACGGAACATGGCATTCGGAAGGGCTTCAACGACCTTCCCATCCATTTCAATGACGTCATCCTTTGACAAGTTTTCAGTCCTCCTTGCACAGGGGCTTTTTCAGCCCTAAACCGTTTTCTTCCAGAAAGGTACGCAAATCGCTGTCCTGCAGATGTCCGCTGGGGAAAGACTGCGTCAGATCCAGAAGATAGGGTTTGGCATGAACATGCATTTTCTTCTTTTTCTTCGGATGCGAGAGCTTTCGTGTCAGCCCGTCAGCGAGCAGCACGTAGTCTGCATCCAGAACCGTAAGGACAATCAGGTTTCTGCCTTCATCCCGACCCTGCCTGGACTCGACAACCCTTCCGGGTTCGAGTGGAATGCGCTGCATCACGCATCCTCCTTCCACTGATATCCGGGATAGGTCAGTATTTCGGGCTTTTGTCCTTCCAAAATGGCAACCGTATGCTCATAGTGTGCGGTCATGGAATGATCCCGCGTACACACAAACCAGCCATCCGGCCGTGCCTGCACATGCCAGTCGCCTGCGCAAACCATGGGTTCAATGGCAATGGCCATGCCCTTGCGCAGTTTCAGGCCATGCCCCGGGATGCCAAAGTTGTACACCGCAGGATCCTCATGCATCTCGCGTCCGATCCCATGCCCGGAATAATCGCGTACGACGGTGAAGCCCGCCGCTTCCGCCACTTCCTGTACGGCACGTCCCAGATCGCCCAGCCGATTGCCGGCGATCGCTTTGGCTGCCCCTGCAAAGAAAGCAGCCTTGGTCGTGTCCAGAAGGCGCTGGTTTTCTTCGGAGATCTGGCCGACACCCACAGTACGTGCGCTGTCAGCCTGCCAGCCGTCAAGAATCAGCCCGCAGTCCAGCTTCAGCAGAGAACCTTCTTTCAGTATTTCCTTATCCGAAGGAATCCCGTGGATCACACAATCGTCGACCGATGTACACAGTGATGCGGGAAAGCCTTCATAGTGATAGAACGACGGAACCGCACCGGCCTTGCGGATCATGTGATCGGCAAGCTCATTGAGGTATCCGGTGCTGACGCCCGGCTTGACCGCCTCGCAGACAGTCTCCAGCACTTCATACAGCAGTGCACCGGCCTTGCGCATTCCATCGATCTGCGCCTCATTCTTGATTGTGATCATGCCAATGCTCCCAGTGTATCCATGATCGACTGATAGACCTCTTCCATACCCTGCATACCGTCAAACTTCTTCAGAAGCTTCCGGGACTCATAGAACTTGATCAGAGGAGCGGTCTGTTCATGATATACATTGAGTCGATTCAGCACCGTCTCCGGAGCATCATCCTTCCGCTGGATCAGCGTCTCACCGCATTTTTCACATGTAGTGCGATCACCCAGCATGGACACATGATACGTCGCACCGCAGTTCAGGCATACGCGCCTGCCGGAAAGCCGACGAATGAGGTTTTCATCATCCACTTCCAGTTCGACGACGCAGTCGATCTTTGCGATGCCTTCCAGTGCTTCTGCCTGAGGTACAGTCCGGGGGAACCCGTCGAGGATATATCCTTTCTTGCAGTCTTCCATAGCCAGACGGTCCTTGATAATATCAATCAATACATCATCCGGCACCAGCTTGCCTGCTTCCACATATGCTTTGGCTTTCAGTCCGGTAGGCGTTGCGTCCTTGATCGCCTTGCGCAGAATATCCCCGGTCGAAATCTGGGGAATTCCCAGCGCGTCACAGATGCGCTGCGCCTGTGTGCCCTTACCGGCACCGGGAGGTCCGAGAAAGATAATATTCATTCTCCTGCTCCTTTCTAAAAACAGACAATCATGACACCGTGCGCTGCCAGGCAGCGCACGGTGATGGTTTTACGACATAAAGCCGCCCTTTTCGACGTCCAATTCAATACCGCGGATGCTCATCTCGCCCTGAATCGTGCGGATGGTTTCCAGTGCAACGCTGACGGCAATCAGAATGGAGCTGGCCGCATACGGAACGCTGGCGTTCAGACCACGGGTCAAAAGAGACGGGATCGCAGAAAGCACTGCCAGGAAAAGCGCTGCGAACAGGTTCAGACGGTTGACCGTATTCTGAAGATACTGACGCATGTTCTTTCCGCGCTGACCAGGGATGGTAGCACCCTGCATGATCAGCTGTTCAGCCTGCTTCTTGGGATCAAAGGAAATGGAAGAATAGAAATAGGTAAAGGCAATGATCAGCAGAGCAGAAATGAGGATATACAGCACACTGCCATTGCTCATGTTCACCATCCACCAACGGGTAAAACCGCGGTTTGCCTGCGGGTCAACCAGCTGAATAATAGTGGACGGGAAAGCCATAAAGGAATACGCAAAGATCAGAGGCATAACACCCACGGAGATGACCTTCAGTGCCATACGGGTGTTCTGTCCGCCGTATACCCGGCGGCCCTTGGTTTGCTTGGCAATCTGCAGGGGAATCCTGCGCTCGCCAAGCTCCACAAAGGTCACGAGCACGGTCAGGACCACGGCTACGAGAATAACCACGATCACATTAATCCAACCGGAAGTGGTGCCGTTGGCGCTGGCATTGGTGAAGCCGGACACGATACCATTGAACAGGTTGGAGATGATGCCCACAAAGATCAGCAGGGAGATACCGTTGCCGATACCCTTGTCCGTGATCTGCTCGCCCAGCCACATGGCAAATGCCGTGCCGCCAGCCATGGAAATACCGACCAGGAGATAATTGATCCAGCCGGATTTCATGTAATTCAGGCCGGCTACGAGACCGATCGCCTGCAGAGCTGCCAGGCCAACGGTCACATAGCGGGTAATGCGGGTAATCTTTTCACGTCCTGCGCCCGATTCATCCTGCTGCATTCTCTCCAGTGCCGGAATAGCAATGCAGAGAAGCTGCATGATAATGGATGCATTGATATAGGGTGTAATGCCCATGGCCATGATCGTCATGTTGCTGAAGCTGTTACCGGTCATCATGTTGACCAGCTGCAGAAGCGGCAGGTCCATGGAAGATCCGAGACGCGACTTGTCAATGCCGGGCGCCGGAATCACAGACACCAGGCGATAGATCAGCAGCATGCCAAAGGTATACAGAAGCTTTTTGCGCAGATCCTTATTGGCCCAAACTTTACGAAGTGACTCGACCATTTCAGATCACCTCGGCTTTCCCGCCGAGAGCCTCGATCTTTTCTTTTGCTGAGGCAGTAAATTTGGCGGCCTTGACGGTGAGCTTCTTGGTCAGCTCACCATCGCCCATAATTTTCACGCCGTCCAGAGTCTTTCTGATAATCCCGGCATCCAACAATGCCTGGGCATCTACTGTGAATCCATCCTCAAAGCAATTGAGGCGTTCCACGTTCACAGCAGCATATTCGGTTCCAAAGATATTGGTAAAGCCCTTCTTCGGAACACGACGATACAGGGGCATCTGGCCGCCCTCAAATCCGGGGCGCTTTCCGCCGCCAGAACGTGCCTTTGCACCCTTGTGGCCTTTGCCGGAGGTCTTGCCCAATCCGGAACCCACGCCACGACCCAGGCGCTTTGCAGCGGTGGTAGATCCCTCTGCGGGATGCAGCTCGTGCAGTCTCATGGGAATTCCTCCTTACTCATTCACTTCTTCGACCTTCACCATGTGCTTCACGATGAAGATCTGCCCGCGTACAGCGGGATTGTCGGGCTGAAGAACGGTCTGACCGACTTTCTTCAGGCCGAGAGCAGCTACCGTTGCCTTGTGCTTGGGCAGGGAGGCAATGGGAGATTTGGTCAAGGTAATCTTGAGCTTCATCTTATGTTTCCTCCTTATCCAAGAACTTCTTCAACGGTCTTGCCGCGCATCCGAGCGACTTCTTCCGGGCTGCGCAGAAGCTTGAGTGCTTCAAGGGTAGCCTTCACAGTATTGATCGGATTATTGGTGCCGAAAGACTTGGTACGAATGTTACGTACACCAGCCATTTCCAGCACGGCACGGGCAGCACCACCGGCAATCACACCAGTGCCTTCGGGAGCGGGGATCAGAACAACCTTGGCGGTTGAATAGTATCCGGTCGCTTCATGCGGCAGGGTGGTTCCACTCAGCGGAACGGTCACCATGTTCTTTTTTGCATCCTCGTTGGCCTTGCGGATGGCTTCAGGAATTTCCACAGCCTTACCCATCCCGGCGCCAACGTGGCCCTGCTCGTCGCCAATGACCACGAGCGCGGAGAACCTGGCGTTGCGACCGCCCTTAACGGTCTTGGACACGCGGTTGACAGCAACCAGACGGTCCTTAAATTCGCTATTCTGTTCGTAGCGTTGCATTGCGTGTGTCCTCCTTTTTAGAATTCGAGTCCGGCTTCACGAGCACCATTGGCAACCTCTGCCACGCGGCCAGTGTAGACATAGCCGCCACGGTCAAAGACCACGGTCTTGATGCCGGCCTGGACAGCACGCTCGCCCAGGAGCTTGCCAACCAGTTTGGCTGCGCCCTTCTTATCGACCTCGTCCAGCTGGCTTTTCAGCTGCGGATCGAGCGTAGAAGCGCTGACAAGCGTTGCACCCTTCACATCATCAATGATCTGGGCCTGGATATGCTTGTTGGAACGATAAACAGACAGACGCGGCATTTCAGGGGTGCCGCTGATCTTCCTGCGGACGCGTGCGTGACGAATCTCGCGCACTTCATTACGGTCGCGCTTTTTGAACATTTGCAGTCACTCCCTCTCTTACTTCTTACCGGTCTTGCCTTCCTTACGGCGGATGTGCTCACCCTGATACTTGATGCCCTTGCCCAGATAGGGTTCCGGCTTACGGATGGCACGGATGTCAGCAGCCATGTTGCCCACAGCCTGACGGTCGGCACCCTCGATCACCATGGTGGTATCGTTCGGCGTCTTGAAGGTAATGCCTTCCGGCGCGTTCAGATGCACAGGATGAGAGAAGCCGATATTGATTTCGATGGACTTGCCATCGCCTGCAGCCTTGGCCTTATAGCCGGTGCCGACCATTTCCAGCGTCTTGCTGAAGCCGGTGGTTACACCAACGACCATGTTGTGCAGCAGTGCACGATACAGACCATGATATGCCTTGGTCTGCTTTTCTTCATTGGGGCGGGAGAGGACCAGAACATTGCCCTCCTGCTTGACGGTGATGATCTTGTTCACCTGCTGGCAGAGCGTGGCCTTGGGGCCCTTAACTGTCACCAGGTTGTTGTCGTCAATCGTAACCGTCACGCCCGCGGGAACTGTAATCGGAAGCTTTCCGATACGAGACATAATTACACCTCCAGACGTCGGTTACCAAATGAAGGCGAGTACTTCGCCGCCAAGGTTATTCTTGCGTGCATTCTTATCTGTCATAACACCCTTGCTGGTGCTGATGATGGCAATACCCAGACCGCCGAACACCTTCGGCAGTTCTTCGCAGCTCGCGTACACGCGAAGACCTGGCTTGCTGATGCGCTTGAGACCCGCGATAACAGGGGTCTGCTTGCCATCCACATACTTCAGGGTAATCTTCAGGGTACCCTGAACACCATCATTGATGTTTTCTACCGATTTGATATAGCCCTCTTCCAGCAGGATCTTGGCGATCGCTTTCTTGGTATTGCTGGCGGGCATCTCCACCGTATCATGCTTTGCGACCTGTGCGTTGCGGATGCGGGTGAGCATATCGGCGATGGGATCATTCACAACCATGATAGAACCTCCTTCCGTTCTTCTCCCCGCTTACCAACTGGCCTTGCGGACACCGGGGATTTGGCCTTTGTAGGCCAGCTCTCTGAAGCAGATACGGCATACGCCATACTTGCGCAGGACCGAGTGCGGACGACCGCACAGGCGGCAACGGGTATAAGCGCGGGTGGAGTACTTAGGCGTTCTAGCCTGCTTGAGTTTCATGCTCAGCTTTGCCACTGTATTTTTCCTCCTTCAATTACGCCTTCTCAAAGGGCATGCCCAAAAGGCTCAGCAGTTCCTTGCATTCCTCGTCGGTCTGCGCGGTAGTAACAAAGATCATTTCCATACCGCGGATCTTCTCGACCTTATCATAGTCGATTTCGGGGAACAGGAGCTGTTCCTGAATGCCCAGAGCGTAGTTGCCGCGGCCGTCAAATGCCTTGGCAGAAACGCCATGGAAGTCGCGCACACGGGGAAGTGCAACAGAGACAAGCTTGTCCATGAACTCTTCCATACGAGAACCGCGCAGGGTGACTTTTGCGCCAACATTCTGACCTTCGCGAACCTTGAAGTTTGCGATGGACTTCTTGGCCTTGGTTACGAGCGGCTTCTGACCGGAGATCAGCGCAAGCTCGCCAACGGCAACTTCCATTGCCTTGGCGTTATCCTTGCAGTCGCCCAGGCCCATGTTAATCACGATCTTTTCCAGTCTCGGGACCTGCATGGGATTCTTATAGCCGAACTTCTGCTTCAAAGCAGGAATCGCCTCGGCTTGATACTTTTCCTTAATGCGAGTAGCCATCGGGCTTTTCCTCCTTTATCAGTCGATTTCAGCGCCGCACTTCTTGCAGACACGTACCATCTGACGAACGCTCTTGCCCTCATCATTGGTCACGCGGTTTACCTTGTGCGCCACACGAGTTGCCTTATTGCACTTGGGGCAGATGACCATGACATTGGACACATCGATCGGCATAACCTTCTGAATGCGTCCCCCCTGGGTAACCTGGCCCTGGGGCTTCTGATGCTTGGTCACAATGTTAATGCCTTCCACAGTCACCCGATGGGTCTTGGGGAAGCAGGCGATAACCTTGCCCGTCTTATCCTTATCCTTGCCAGCAATGACAAGAACGTTGTCATTCTTCTTAACGTTCATGGTTCTGCCTCCTTACAGCACTTCGGGAGCCAGAGAAACGATCTTCATGAAATCCTTCTCGCGCAGCTCACGAGCAACAGGTCCAAAAATACGGGTACCACGGGGCAGTTTCTGATCGTTAATGATCACAGCAGCATTATCGTCAAAGCGAATGTAGCTGCCATCCTTGCGGCGACGATTCTTACGGCATCTTACGACAACGGCCTTTACAACATCGCCCTTTTTCACGGTGCCGCCGGGGTTCGCGGTCTTTACGCTGGCTACGATGACATCACCGATGGAGCCATCACGCCGGAAAGAACCGCCCAGCACACGGATGCACATGATTTCCTTGGCGCCGGAATTATCGGCTACCTTGAGTCGCGTTTGCGGCTGAGGCGCCGGAATTATCGGCTACCTTGAGTCGCGTTTGCGGCTGAATCATTGGGTATTTCCTCCTTCATGACAGCAGCTTACTTGGCCTTTTCGATAATCTCGACCAGGCGCCAGCGCTTGTCGTGGCTCAGCGGGCGGGTTTCCATCACGCGGATGGTGTCGCCTACACCGCATTCATTGTTTTCGTCATGGACCTTCAGTTTGCTTGTACGGTTCATGATCTTTCCATACAGGGGATGGCGTACACGGGTCTTGATCTGAATGACACAGGTCTTATCCATCTTGTCGCTGATCACGACGCCAACCCTTGTCTTACGAAGTCCTCTTTCCTCAGACATTGAAGCAGCTGCCTCCTTTCAAGTTCATTAAGCCTGCGCCTTCTGGCGAAGAACGGTCTTGGTCCGTGCAATATCACGTTTGACTTCCCGGATCTTCTGGTTGTTGTCCAACTGACCGGCAGCCAACTGGAAGCGCAGATTGAACAGCTGCGTTTTGAGTTCAGCTACCTGATTTTCCAGCTGTTCGACGGTCATCGCTGTCATTTCCTTCGCTTTCATTACTGTTCACCACCCGCTACAGTCGTCGCCTCACTCTGGCGCGCAATGATCTTGGTCTTCAGGGGCAGCTTGTGGGAAGCAAGACGAAGTGCTTCGCGGGCAGCTTCCTCCGGAACGCCCTTGATTTCAAACAAGACGCGGCCGGGCTTCACCACGGCAACCCAATACTCGGGAGAACCTTTGCCGGAACCCATTCGGGTTTCAGCGGGCTTTTCCGTGACAGGCTTGTCAGGGAAAATCTTAATCCACACCTGACCGCCACGCTTGGTGTAACGGGTCAGGGCGATACGGGCAGCCTCGATCTGCTGCGAAGTCACCCAGCAGGGCTCTGTGGCCTGAAGGCCATAGTCACCGTATGCCAGGAAATTACCGCGGTGGGCGGCGCCCTTCATGCGGCCGCGCATTACCTTGCGGCGCTTGACTCTCTTCGGCATCAGCATAGGTTACTTAACCTCCTTCTGGCCCTGAGCCTTCTTGGCTGCAGGAAGGATCTGGCCTTTGTAGATCCAGACCTTAATGCCCAGACGACCATAGGTGGTCTTTGCTTCGGCGAAACCATAATCGATGTTCGCACGCAGCGTCTGCAGCGGAATGGAACCCTCATGATAATGCTCACTGCGGGCAATATCGGCACCGCCGATACGGCCGCCAACGGAGCACTTGATTCCCTTCACGCCGTTGACCTTCATGGCGCGCTGGATGGACTGCTTCATTGCACGACGGAAGCTGATACGCTTTTCCAGCTGCTGAGCAATGTTTTCTGCCACCAGCTGTGCGTCTCCGTCAGGCTGCTTGACCTCATAGACATTGATATGGGCAGCACGGCCGAGGAACTCGGTGACTTCCTTCTTCAGCTGCTCAATATTCGCGCCTTTGGGTCCAATGATCATGCCAGGCTTGGAGGTAAAGATGTTTACCGTCACCTGGGTAGCTGTACGCTCGATATCAATCTTGCTGATACCGGTTGTATAGTACTTATTCTTCAGCATCTCACGAAGCTTGTAGTCTTCAACGAGATTGTTTGCGAAATCCTTTTTGCCGGCATACCAACGGGTGCTCCAATCATAGATCACACCGACACGTGCGCCGTGGGGATTTACTTTCTGACCCATGGATAATCCTCCTTACTTCTTGTCAAGCACCACGCTGATATGGCTGGTGCGCTTGAGCATCGGGGATGCGCTGCCGCGTGAACGGGCTACGTAGCGCTTCAGTGTGGGGCCGGGGTTGGCGTACACTTCGGCGACATACAGGTCCTTCACGTTCAGTTCCTGCCCGTCCTCAGCATTGGCGATCGCGCTGTTGAGAACCTTCAGAACCACAGGAGCTGCAGCCTTGGGGGTATAGGTCAGAATCGCACGGGCTTCCTCTGCGCTCTTCCCACGAATCAGATCAATCACAATCTTGACCTTACGAGGGGAGATGCGGATGTAACGCGCGTGTGCTTGAGGCCGCTTGTCACGGTTGGCGACATGAGCTGCCTTCTTTTCCTTCATACGGGTTGCCATCTCATTTCACTCCTCTCGCTTACTTTTTGCCTGTAGCCTTATCCCCGGCATGGCCGCGGAAGGTACGGGTCGGGGCGAACTCACCCAGTTTATGTCCTACCATGTCCTCAGTCACATAGACCGGAACATGCTTGCGTCCGTCATGCACCGCGATGGTGTGGCCGACGAAATCCGGGAAAATGGTGGATGCGCGAGACCAGGTCTTCACAACCGCCTTTTTACCGGAAGCATTCATTTCCTCAACGCGCTTCATCAGCGCAGCCTCTACATAGGGGCCCTTCTTAATCGAACGACTCATTCGTTAGCTGCCTCCTTCCTTGGCGATTACTTATTCCCAGCACGCTTGATGATCATCTTATTGGAATACTTCTTGTGCTTCCTGGTCTTATAACCCAGTGCGGGCTTGCCCCAGGGAGTAACAGGTGCCGGCATACCCACAGGGCTCTTGCCTTCACCACCACCATGCGGATGGTCATTGGGGTTCATAACAACGCCGCGGACGGTAGGACGAATGCCCATATGACGGACACGGCCAGCCTTGCCAAGACGGACATTTTCATGATCGGAATTGCTGACAGTGCCGATGGTCGCCATCGCGCCCAGAGGCAGACGACGCATTTCACCGGAAGGCAGACGAACGGTCGCATAACCGTTTTCCTTTGCCATCAGCTGAGCAGAAAGACCTGCAGAGCGGACCAGCTGACCGCCGCGACCCGGCTTGAGTTCCAGGTTGTGGATCAGGGTACCGACAGGAATATTGTTCAGCGGCATGGCATTGCCGGGCATGATGTCTACTTCGTTCTCGCGGGAAGCCAGAACGGTGTATCCGACTTTCAGGTCCAGAGGCGCCAGAATATAGCGCTTCTCGCCGTCTGCATAGTTCAGCAGAGCGATGAATGCGGAACGGTTCGGATCATACTCGATAGCAGCAACCTTGGCAGGAACATCCAGCTTATTGCGCTTGAAATCGATGATACGATACTTGACCTTGTTGCCGCCACCCTGATGACGCACGGTGATTTTGCCCTGATTGTTGCGGCCCGAATGTTTCTTCAGATATTCGGTCAGGCCCTTCTCGGGGCTCTTCTTGGTGATTTCTTCATAGGTCAGAACCGACATGAAGCGCCGGGCGGGCGAAGTCGGCTTATAATTACGAATAGCCATGTTTCAGTCCTCCCTGCTTAGTTTCCATAGCCATCGAAGAACTTGATGGGCTTGGAGTCTTTCTTAAGAGTTACATAAGCCTTCTTGACTTCGGGACGACGTCCGGAATGGAGGCCCTGGCGCTTTACCTTGCCGATCGTGCGAACCGTGTTCACGCGGTCAACCTTAACGCCATCCGCAGCAAAGACAGCTTCCACTGCCTGCTTGATTTCAAACTTGTTGGCAGTCACCGGCACTTCGAAGACGTAACGCTTTTCGTCAACATCGAACAGGCCCTTTTCAGTCAGCACAGGGCGAATAATCACATCATGAAGATCTTTCATTATGCGTATACCTCCTCGACACTCTGAAGGGCAGCCTTGTCCAGAACCAGCTTGCCAGCGTTGAGAATGTCGTACACATTGAGAGTGTTGACATAGGTGGTCTTGGCTTCTGCCAGGTTGGCAGTGGCGCGAACCACGTTCTCGTTGCGCTCAGGCAGGATTACAAGAGCCTTTCTGTCAGCCTTGAGAGCCTTCATGGCCTTGGCCATCAGCTTGGTCTTGCCTTCTGCCAGATTGATGCTGTCTATCACGATGATATCACCATCGTTCAGACGGCTGGTCAAAGCGGACTTCATCGCCAGGCGGCGAACCTTCTTCGGCACTGCGATCACATAATCGCGGGGCTTGGGAGCAAACACTACGCCGCCATGAGCAAACTGCGGTGCACGGTTGCCATGATGGCGAGCATTACCGGTGCCCTTCTGGCGGTAAATCTTACGGCCACCTCCGCGGACTTCACCGCGGGTCTTGGCGCTCTGTGTTCCCTGACGCTGTGCGGCCAGGTAGGAGCGGACGGCCAGGTGCATGGCGGGCACGTTTACGGGAGCAGCAAAGATGTTCTCGCTCAGTTCCACCTCGCCAATGGCCGAACCTTCCATATTGTATAGTGCGGTCTTAGGCATGATTCATTCTCCTCCTTGTCCGTCAAGCCTTCACGGTGTCGCGGACGACCAGAACGCAGCCATTAGCGCCAGGAACAGCGCCCTTGACCAGAAGCAGATTGCGTTCTGCATCCACGCTGACCACTTCCAGGTTCTGAATCGTAACACGATCCACACCATAGTGACCAGCCATGTGCTTGTTCTTGAAGACGCGGGAAGGATCGGAGTTTGCGCTCAGAGAGCCCACGCCGCGATGATACTTGGAACCATGTGCCATGGGGCCGGTATGCTGATTCCAGCGTGCGATAGCACCTGTGTAGCCATGGCCCTTGCTGGTGCCGGTAATGTCAATGCGGTCGCCCTGAGCGAACTGGTCTACCTTGATTTCATCGCCGACCTTGTAGCCGGTGCAGTCATCAAAGCGGAACTCACGCAGCGTACGCTTGGGAGCAACGCCAGCCTTTTTGAAGTGTCCCTGCTCCGGCTTGTTGAGCAGCTTCTTGGCGCGGTTCTCGGTCAGCTCGCCAAAGCCCACCTGAACGGCGTCGTATCCGTCCGTTTCCACATTCTTGGTCTGCACAACGGTGCAGGGACCCGCCTCAATGACGGTGACCGGAACAAGACGGCCGTCTTCGGTGAAGACCTGCGTCATGCCGATCTTTTTACCAACGATCGCTTTTTTCATGTTCTCGTTCCTCCTGCCATTACAGCTTCATTTCGATTTCGACGCCAGCAGGAAGTTCCAGCTTCATCATAGCGTCCACCGTCTTCGGGTTGGGGTTGACAATGTCGATCAGTCGCTTGTGGGTGCGACGTTCGAACTGTTCGCGGCTGTCCTTGTACTTGTGGGTAGCACGAAGGATCGT
Source organism: uncultured Eubacteriales bacterium (assembly GCA_902764915.1). Lineage (GTDB taxonomy): Bacteria > Bacillota > Clostridia > Christensenellales > Aristaeellaceae > UBA2943. The sequence goes on from CACWXY010000006.1 coordinate 48,345, forward strand.
CACAATCTCGCGCTCAGTGGGCAGCGGGATCGGGCCAGATACCCGAGCACCGGTTCTCTTTGCAGTCTCCACGATTCTGGTAGCAGACTGATCGACCAGATTGTGCTCGTAGCTCTTGAGTTTGATACGGATTTTCTGGGTGGCCATTGATAAACCTCCTTGATCGTTCTCGTTGCGCATCGGCATTCCCACTGCAGGTGCAGGTCTGTCTGCGCTCGAGTCCGTCGCCCGATTTTCGGGCTGGTCCATGATAATTACCCGTCTGGCCGGACGGCAACTTATCACTTCATCCCTAAACAGACAACAGTCGAGATTATAAAGGATGATTCAATGGATTGCAAGATGGTTTCAGCCTATTTTTTTACTTTTTTTGAGATTTTTTTCTGAATGTTGATTGTCTCAGCCCCGAATTTATAAGGCTTTTCGTAATGGTGCATTATCCACGTCTCCGTGTGTTTCTCAATTTTTCCTGAAGTCGCCCAATTTCTTGGCTTTCTTCTCTCAATCCCATGCTGTATCTTTCTCTTATCCCTGATTTTTCCTTACTTCCATATGTTCCCATATGTCCACGTATTCATGTGTTTCCTATCATATTCGTCCAAAACAGCACATATGTTTTTAATCTGTTTATCGCTATATTCGTAAATCTGCCATTGATTCACTTTGTTTGCTCGAGTTCATCAGATAGTCAGATTCTGTAGGGGGATTTTTGAATTGGACGTGACATGCGCACCAATTGACGCGGCTCATATATTCGCACTGATTGAAGAGATATATTGGCATGTATACGCCAATACAGTCTTTCCAGGCGGATATTGGCTCCATAGAAAATGAATAATGCGCACACGAAGTGGACTGATGATGAACGAACCTCAAACAGAGTTACGATATGCACCTATCCATGCTGGTTCCTGGCATTGCAGGAAAGACCGTGACATCTATCAAAGGGGGAGCACAATACCCCATGTCGCGTAAAACAACAGAAACCATATTGAAAAGGCGCCTCATCACAAACGTTTTTTGAATACAAGCATGGACGAATGCAAATACCTTGCACAGACAATATCCAGGACCTGCTTTTGACGGTAACTGTTTGCTCTTCTTCAAGACAAAACCCTGGATTTCATGCGAAACTAATTGACTGCCTCCTCTCCATCATTTACAATCGCAAAGACGATTCCTACCGTCCTCAGCAATCTCCAACCAGCATTCTTCCCAGGCAGCCGCAGTCCGCAGGAAAGAGAACCTTGTGTTCTGTGTTTCCAAGCAGAAATCTCGACAGATACCTTGTTGAATCTTCGATTTTTCCCCTGCTTCTTTCATTGGGTTCACAGACAGATGAAAAAGCCGTACGCACTTATGCATTCGATCATGTACGGAAAGCATGTACTTCGTCCCGGATGCATCGGCAGGAATACAGGCATTGTCCTGTTCCGCATGGGCGGCTCTTTCTTCCGTGAACAGGGCCTGCGGGCTTTTCCCTCGGCGATTAGGAAAAACCGGAAATACCGGGTTGCAAACACTCGGGAAAGCATTCACTGATAATCTGTACAGAATGGATGGAAAATATCTATGCCGCAATTCCAACGAATATACCGCATCGTTTGTGTTCTCGTTTTCCTTGCCTTATACGCTTCTGCAGCCGAGTCCAGTGTGGAACAGAAAGCCATATATACGGCCAGAACCACCACCTCTTTTCATCTTCGGGAAGCCCCAAACTCAACCCGGCGGATTGCGAACGTGCCAAAAAGTGTACGGGTTGAAGTGCTTGTATATGATGAAGAATGGTCTTATCTGCGCTATCAGGGAAAAACGGGTTACGCACAGACCAGCTGGCTCCGGGAGTTTATTTCACTGGATCCTGTCCATAATCCTCTTCCCGGTCATACGCCCTGTACAGGCATCTGGACAGTAAATAGAAGGCTGACCGTTGAAACGGATGAATTTCCAGGTGCAGTGCTGACAAAAAACATGGTCGTCTCTGTTCGCAAAGAGGCAGAAAGCTTCCTGCTCCCTGTCTGGCGCTCAAGCACAGTCCTGCCGTCTTCTTCCGGGACGTACACTGCCTTTGTGCCCTGGGAAACGGCAGAATCCGGGGACCTGATCGCCGGATTCACAACCTTCTATGCCAAAACTGACGGAGAGCCGCTTGCCAAGGAGCGCCAGAAGAACATTGCCCTTGCCTGCGAGCTGATCTCTCAAGTAAACCTGGCTCCCGGGGACACATTCTCCTTCAACCGTGTCTGTGGACCTTACAGTGCAAAGAAAGGATATCTGCCAGCAAATATCATCGGATCCACGGGAACAGGGACAGGCGGGGGCGTCTGTCAGGTGAGCACAACGCTGTACAATGCAGTGCTGGAACTTCCCCTGCGGATCACAGACTGGACCGTACATACCGTCAAAGGAGTCAAGTATGTTCCCATAGCCTTCGATGCATGTGTCGGCACCTACTCAGACATGTGCTTTGAAAACACGCTTCCTTTTCCGATCCGTCTGGAAGCTTTCCCGCAGGACGGCGCGTTAACCGTACTTCTCTGGCATGGCGGAACGCTCAACTGATGCAGGAATCGAAATGCCTGTCACCTTTGTTTCCCATCTACTGACAGAACGAACCGAATATGTAAAAGAGGAAGACATCGGCGTTATTTCCGTGTCCTCCTCTTTTGCAGTTCTCCATATCGGAACCGCACCATTCATTTCTGTCAGAAACAGGCAATATTGCTGTCTGTACGGGATTCTGTACCGCCAACCAGCACTCCATTGTCCAGACGCACAATCATCTGTCCCCTGCCAAAACTGGGTGTGCTCAGGTCGACCGAAATATGGTGGCCTCTGCGCTGCAACGCTTCCGCCAGGTGTGCGTCGAACCGGGTTTCCACTGTCACCCGGTTATCCCGCATCCACTGCCAGCGCGGCGCATCCAGTGCCTGCTGGGGATCCATATGGAAATCAGCATAGTTCATCACGACCTGCAGATGCCCCTGGGGCTGCATATAACCGCCCATCACGCCAAAGGGGCCCACAGGACTTCCGTCTCTGCGCAGAAGGAACCCGGGAATAATGGTGTGATACGTACGCTTGCCGGGCTGCAGGAAATTGGCATCCTCCGGATTCAGTGAAAAATCGCTTCCCCGATTCTGAAGTGCAATGCCCGTACCGGATACGACAATGCCTGAGCCAAAGCCCATATAGTTGGACTGGATATAGGACACCATATTGCCCTCTCCGTCAGCACAGCACATATAGACAGTCCCGCTCCTTGGCGGTATGGCATGCGAATAGACCTTCGCATCGGGGCCTATCTCTCCTGCCCGCTGTTCACCATAGGCAGGATCCAGAAGCGTCTGATAATCAATCTGCATGGATCGGGGATCAGTCACATAATGGAAGGCATCCGCAAACGCGATCTTGATCGCTTCCAGCTGACGATGGACTGTCTCCGGATCATCCTTTGCACAGAAGGCAAAATGATTCAGTATGTTCAGCGCCATCAGCGCCACAATGCCCTGACCGTTGGGTGGGATCTCGCATACCTGAAAATCCCGGTAACTGACCCGTATCGGCTCCACCCACTGGGCTTCATAGGCTGCCAGGTCCTCATAGCGCAGATATCCGCCGAACCGCCGGCTCTCCGCATCCATTTTTCTGGCCAGCTCACCCCTGTAGAAAGCATCCGCTCCGGTTTCACCGATTGCTTCCAGAGTATCCGCATGGTCTGGGAGCCGGATCATATCCCCGGCCTCATAGGTCTTTCCCTCCGGCGCAAACGTTGCAAACCAGGCATCAAACGCAGGCCCGGTCAGCACCTGGCGGTATTGGGCGTATGCTCTCTTCCACATGAGCGCCAGATTCGGGGCGCAGGGATACCCGTCCCTTGCATACCGTACGGCGGGTGCCAGGTCCTGCGCCAGGGACAGTCTGCCGAAGCGTGCATTGATCTCTGCCCATGCCTTCGGCGCACCGGAAACAGTGACCGGTGTCCAGCCATGCGTGGGCATTCTGCCATTGACATCGTTTCCATCTTTCAGGATCTGTTCCGCTGAAGCCAGCATAGGCGCGGGTCCGCTGGAATTGAGTCCGTACAGTTTGCGATCTTTTGCAGACCAGATGAGTGCAAACGCGTCAGAACCGATACCGTTTGCCGTTGGTTCCACAACCGTCAGTGCTGATGCCGCCGCCACTGCAGCATCCATGGCGTTTCCTCCCTGACGGAGCACTTCCAGCCCCGCGGATGCGGCCTGTGGACTGGAAGCATTCACCATACCGCCACGGGCATAGATGGGAAAACGCTGTGACGGATATTTCTGCATCAGGGGGTCAAAGGAAGAATACACGAAGAATCATGCCTCCTTACTGACAAAGTGTACGGGCATCATCAGGCCCGTTTCGCTTTTCATAAGCCTGTCCGGACCTGTGCAGCAGATTTCCATGCAGCGTGCATTTCCAGGGCCGTCTTTCATCGCGCAGGGTGACTTTCCGGAATTCGCTGGGAAAAAAGATGGATCAGATTATGAAGCAGATTCCTGTTCTGCGCAATCCTGCCACGTAGCACATGCTCCTGCTTATACGGTGATAACGGAAGTAAAGCACAGTCGATCCGGTTCCACATGACAGGGAAGAAACCGAATTCTGACCCCTGCCTTCCGTGCTTCCCGCCATGCCTGACCAAACGCGGGATGTGTTTCTTCATTCGGACGTACTTCCGTAATCCCGTCCATCTGAATGACGAACAGCATCGCTGCACACCAGCCCGTCTCCGCAGCCCTGCACAGTTCTGTCAGATGCTTGACGCCTCGCTCTGTTGGCGCATCCGGAAAATAGCCCACTCCGTCCTTTTCCAGTGTACAGCCTTTGACTTCCATCAGATACCGTTCATTGCCCCGCTGCATAAAAAAATCCAGACGGGATTCCCCATACCGGTATTCCGGGACAATCGTGTCAAATCCCTGAGTTTCCAGCCATTCCCTGGCGACCTGATTCGGTGCCTGACTGTCCACATTCACAAGAAGTCCGCCGGCCTTTCGCACACATACAAGATCATAAGCCGTTTTCCGGTGGGGCGTACCCGGTGCGGTCAGAAATACCTCTGTCCCGGGGCAGAGGAGTTCCCGGCAGCGTCCTGTGTTTTTCACATGTACGGTCTGCACCGTCCCATCCACCGTCACATGCGCCAGAAACCGGTTCGGTCTGTCCACAAAGCGGGCTGAAAGGATATTGGCGTACTGCATAAGCCCCTTCTTTCTTCTCCATCCGACAGTTCTCCTGCCGACTGCGTTCTTTTCTTCCTAATACATCTGTGCCTTCATTTTTCCTTGAAATCGTTTCATTGTCAAGCTTTTCATTTGCGGCGAACCACTTTTTACGCTTTGTCCCTGTTATCCTATCGTTGACAAATTCTGGAAAAAACGGCATTCTTATCGTGTTTGTCTATATTGCAGAAAGGACGATATCTGACACGCCATGAAGTTTCTATGGAAATATCTCCGCAAGTATGCGCCGCGCATGGCCATGGTTATGAGCATCAAGCTTTCCGGTACTGTCCTGGAACTGCTGATTCCCTATGTAATGGAACACCTGATTGACCATGTCGTTCCTCTTCAGAGCCTGCCCAAAGTTCTTCTCTGGGGCTGCGGGATGGTTCTCCTCGCGGTCTGCGTACGTATGCTGAACGTACGTGCCAATCGTCTTTCCATACTCACAGCCAAGGAAAGCACCTTTGAAATCCGACGGGATCTGTTCCATACAGCCCTGCATCTGTCCGGAAAGCAGATGGATCAGGTAGGGCTCCCCTCCCTCATCTCACGGCTGACTTCCGATTCCTATAATGTACAGAGCTTCATTCAGTCCGTACAGACGATCGGCATCCGTGCACCGATCATGCTCATGGGCGGCATTGCCATTACCCTGACCATGGACCGCGGGCTTGCCTCCATACTCTGCATCATGGCGCCTATCATGATTGTACTGGTGGTATGCATTTCCATCCGCGGCATTCCGCTGTACGAGCGCGTGCAGCGCGGAATGGATGATATTGTCCGTATCATGCGCGAAAACATCACCGGGATTCGCGTCGTCAAAGCACTGAGCAAGGAAGAATATGAGAAAAATCGGTTCCATGCCGCGAACAGAACCGCTACGCAGCGGGATATTCTGGCCAGCATTGTCATGGCACTGCCGGGACCGGTGGTTACGCTGTTCCTGAATGTAGGCCTTACACTGGTCGTCATTATCGGTGCCCGCCGTGTCAATGACGGTCTCACCCAGCCCGGTGTGATCCTGGCCTTCCTCACCTATTTCAACATGATCCTCATGGGTGTCATGGGTCTGAACCGCGTATTTATGATGATGTCCAAAGCCAACGCGTCCGCCAAGCGTATCCAGCAGGTCGTGGAAGTGCCGGAAGACCTTCTCCCGCTTCCTGAAAGCGAATGTGCCACAGCGCCGGACGACGGATATCTCATCTTTGACCATGTCACTTTCCGCTATGACGCGGAGGATCATGACGAAAACCCCGGAGATCATGCGCGCTTTGCCGGGGAAGAGCGTCAGGAATGCCTCAGTGACATTTCCTTTTCTGTAAAGAAGGGCGGTTCGCTGGGCATTATCGGTGCCACCGGCAGCGGAAAAACCAGTATTATCAATCTTCTCATGCGCTTCTATGACCCGCAGAAAGGGCATGTCTTTGTCGGCGGAAAAGATGTCCGTGCCTATACGCAGGATGACCTGCACAGAAAGTTTGGCGTCGTATTCCAGAACGACGTACTCTTTGCCGACACCATCCGGGAAAACATCTCCTTCGGCCGTGATCTGGAAGAGGAATCCCTTCGCGCCGCTACAAAGGATGCCATGGCATGGGATTTTGTAGAGGCATATGATGAAGGTCTGGACCACGCCTCTGTTATCCATGGCGCCAATTTCTCCGGCGGGCAGAAGCAGCGCCTTCTGATTTCCCGCGCTCTGGCGGCACATCCGGATATCCTGATCCTGGACGACTCTTCTTCGGCGCTGGACTATCGGACAGACGCCCGGCTGCGCCAGGCCATAGACGCGCATCATGCGGCTGCGACCAGCGTCATCATTGCCCAGCGCATTTCCTCCATCATGAATCTGGATGAAATCATCGTGCTCCATGAAGGCCAGATCCTGGGAAAGGGTACGCATGCCGAGCTGATGGAAAGCTGTCCTGTGTACCGTGAACTCTATCATACGCAGATGGGGGAGGTGTGATAAAATGGCAGCCCGTGATTCCATTATGCGCAAGCCCAAGGATACACGCGGTACCTTCCGCCGGATGGTATCGTATCTGGGGCCCTTCCGCTATCTGATGCTTCTGATATTTGCGCTGTGTATTCTTTCCAACCTTCTCTCCCTTCTCGGTCCGAACCTGGCCGGCTCTGCCATTAACGAAGCTGCCGCCGGCAAAGGGAAAGTCAATTTTGACAAGGTTTCCTATTTCGCCATGCGCATGCTGATCTGCTATGTGGCATCTTCGCTGCTCACCATCTCCATTCACATGCTGATGGTCCGCATCTCCAAGACCGTAGCCAACCGACTGCGCCAGGATGTATTCAACAAGCTTATGGTGCTTCCCGTAGGCTACTTTGACCGGCATCAGTCCGGTGACATCATCAGCCGTGTATCCTATGACATTGATGTCATCTCTACCTGCATGGCAACGGACGTGGTCTCCATTCTCACTTCCCTGGTCACCGTCATCGGCTCCCTTGTCATGATGATCTCCATCTCTCTGCCGCTGTCTGCGGTCGCGCTGATTACCGTGCCGGCTTCCATACTCTATACCACCAGAATGCGGAAAATCACGCAGCCGCGGTTTGCCAAACGCTCCAAAAACTACGGCATCATGAATGGCTTTGTAGAAGAGATGCTGTCCGGGCAGAAGACCATCCAGGCCTATGCCTACGAAAACCGGGTAGACGAAAAGTTCGATCACATCAATACAGACGCGGCACAGGCTTACTATGACGCTGACTCCTATGGCGTAACCATTGGCCCGACCATGGGTTTTATCAATAACCTCGGGCTTTCCCTGATTGCCATGTTCGGCTCCATTCTCTATATGAGCGGCCTGATCGGGCTTGGATCCATTTCCTCCTTTGTGCTCTATTCCAGGAAGTTCTCCGGGCCTATTAATGAGATCGCCAACATTATCAACGAACTCTTTTCTGCTCTGGCTGCCGCCGAACGCGTGTTTACGCTGCTGGATGAAAAGGAAGAGGTCGCAGACCGTGAGAACGCCCGGGAGCTCCGGGATGCCAAAGGCAACGTGGAGCTTTCGCATGTATCCTTTGGCTATGATCCCGGCAGAACCATTCTGCATGACCTGTCCCTGCGCGCGGATTCCGGTAAGCTCATAGCCATTGTCGGTCCGACAGGCGCAGGAAAGACCACGATCATTAACCTGCTCATGCGGTTCTATGACGTGGACAGCGGGCAGATTCTGGTGGACGGCGTGGATCATCGGGATTATACACGGCGCTCTCTGCGCGGCGCGTATGCCATGGTACTGCAGGATACATGGGTCTTTCAGGGAACCATCTTTGACAATATTGCCTATGGCAAGGAAAACGCAACCATGGAAGAGGTTGTCGCAGCCGCCAAAGCCGCGCACATCCATCCCTTTATCATGCGCCTGCCCGATGGATACCAGACCGTCATTCATGAAGACGGCGGCAATATTTCCAAAGGCCAGAAGCAGCTGATGACCATTGCCCGGGCTATTCTCTATGATGCGCGCATGCTGATACTGGACGAAGCCACCTCCAATGTGGATACATCCACAGAACGCGAGATCCAGCGCGCCATGCGTGACCTCATGAAGGACAAGACCTGCTTTGTCATCGCGCACCGGCTTTCCACGATTCAGAACGCAGACCGCATTCTTGTGCTCAATCACGGAGATGTGGTCGAACAGGGCACACATGATACGCTCATGAAAGCCCGGGGATTCTACTACCAGCTCTATCATGCGCAGTTTGAATGACATTCATTCACCCAAGGACGGTTTTTCATGCCTGAAAACCGTCCTTTTCTGTACGCTCTCATGCACGCTCCACGGGCATGCGCCAATCATCCGGGCTTTTTCCGTTTCTCGCCGCAAAAGTGCTTTTTCTTGCCCCCCTTCGTGGACATTGGCACACATTCCTGCTACAATGGATCTGTTTCATTCAGTGCGATGGAAATCGCATGCGATTTATTTTCATAAATATGGATAGGAGAAGTGTGTATGACATTCGGACACTTTGACGACCAGGCACGGGAGTATGTCATTGAGACACCCCGTACGCCTTATCCCTGGATCAATTATCTGGGCAGCGAAGATTTCTTCGGCATGATCAGCAATACTGCCGGCGGCTATTGCTTCTACAGGGACGCGCGGCTGCGCCGCATCACCCGCTACCGCTACAACAATATCCCTGTCGATGACGGCGGGCGGTATTTCTATATCAAGGATGGCGACTGCATCTGGAACCCCGGCTGGAAGCCCACCAAGACAGAGCTGGACGCGTACGAGTGCCGGCACGGCATGGGCTATTCCATCATCACCGGCAAAAAGAACGGCCTTGTAGCACGGCAGCTGGCCTTTGTGCCCCTGGGCGTGCATGCAGAAGTGCATCAGATTACCCTGCGGAATGAATCCGATGCGCCGAAGGATGTCATTCTCACCAGCTTTGTGGAATTCTGCCTGTGGAATGCACAGGACGATATGCTCAACTTCCAGCGCAATTTTTCCACCGGCGAGGTGGAAGTGGAAAACGGCGTCATCTACCATAAGACCGAATACCGTGAACGCCGGAATCATTACGCCTTCTATGGCGTGAACGTCATGCCGGACGGCTTTGACACTGACATGGAGACCTTCCTGGGACTGTACAATGGCTTTGATGCCCCGAATTCCGTGGTAACCGGAAACATGGGCAACTCCATTGCCTCCGGCTGGCAGCCCATCGCGTCCCATCAGGTCAAGGTACACCTGGAGCAGGGCGAAGAAAAGCGCTACAACTTTGTGCTGGGCTACGTGGAACTCCCTGAGAAGGAAAAGTTTGTGGCGCCCGGGGTCATCAACAAGGCACCGGCGCTGGAGATGCTCGCCCAGTTCGCCACCAATGATCAGGTCGAGGACGCATTCAGGAAGCTGCGCGCCCACTGGGATTATCTGCTCAGCGCCTATACCCTGACCTCCAAGAATGACAAGCTCAACCGCATGGTCAATATCTGGAACCCCTATCAGTGCATGATCACCTTTAACATGAGCCGCTCCACTTCCCTGTTCGAAAGCGGCATCGGCCGCGGCATGGGCTTCCGGGATTCCTCCCAGGACCTTCTGGGCTTTGTCCATCAGATCCCGGAGCGCGCCAGGGAACGGATTCTCGATATTGCCGCTACCCAGTTCAGGGACGGCGGATGCTATCACCAGTTCCAGCCCCTGACCAAGAAGGGAAACAACGATATCGGCGGCGGCTTCAATGATGACCCGCTCTGGCTGATTGCCGGCACTGCGGCCTATATCAAGGAGACCGGCGACTTTGGAATTCTGGATGAAATGACGCCCTATGACTGCAATCCCGATGATGCCGGTACCCTTATGGAGCACCTGGAGGTTTCCTTCCGTCACGTGACCGATAACCTGGGCCCGCACGGACTGCCGCTCATCGGCCGCGCAGACTGGAACGACTGCCTGAACCTGAACTGCTTCTCCGATACGCCGGATGAGTCCTTCCAGACTTTCTCCAATCCCAACGCGCCGGATGACCGGGTCGCCGAGTCCGTGCTCATTGCCGGCATGTTTGTCTCTATCGGTCCTGAGCTGGTAGCTCTGCTCCGCCGCCGCGGCGAAACACAGAAGGCCGATGCCGCGCAGGCTGATATCGACCGCATGCGCGAAGCCGTACTCACCGCCGGATGGGACGGCGAATGGTTTGTCCGTGCCTATGACGCTCTCGGCCATAAGGTAGGCAGCCACGAATGCGATGACGGCAAGATCTTCATTGAAAGCCAGGGCTACTGCGTCATGGCCGGTATCGGTGTGGAAGACGGCAAGGCACAGAAAGCCATGGACAGCGTACAGAAATATCTGGAGACCGAGCACGGCATTGTCCTGCTCCAGCCCGCCTATAAGACGTATCATCTGGAACTGGGCGAGGTCAGCTCCTATCCCCCGGGATACAAGGAGAACGCCGGTATCTTCTGTCACAACAATCCCTGGATCATTGCCGCCGAGACCGTGCTGGGACATGGCGACCGCGCCTTCTCCCTCTACTCCCGCATTGCGCCGGCCTGGCGTGAAGCCATCAGCGAAGTCCATAAGACTGAGCCCTATGTCTACAGCCAGATGATTGCCGGCAAGGATGCGCCGAACTTCGGTCAGGCCAAGAACAGCTGGCTCACCGGTACAGCTGCCTGGAACTTCTATGTAATCAGCAACTATATTCTCGGCATCAAGCCCGACTGGGACGGACTGCGGATCGACCCGTGCGTGCCTTCCACCTCGGATACCTATCACGTATCCCGCCGTTTCCGTGGTGCCATCTATGACATTACCATTGAAAATCCGGATAAGCTCTGCACCGGCGTGCATTCCATGACAGTGGACGGCCAGCCCATGGAAGGAAATGTGCTGCCCGTCTTTGGCGACGGCCAGACGCATCATGTCAAGGTCACGCTGGGCAAGTAAACGTCTGTCAGCTGCACAGACATACCCGCCATACGCACCCTGCGTATGGCGGTCTTTTGCGTTCCTCTTTTCGCGCTGTACAGCCATGGCAAGCTCTGCACAGACAGCCGCCATATGCCTTACGGCACGCTCCCAGGAAAAAGAAAAAGGCAGTGCCGCGCACTGCCCTTTTCCTCTGGTTTATTCTGTTTACTGATTGTCCGCCATAATGGCTTCTGCCGCGGTACGGCCGGACACAAAGATCTCCACGATCGCATTGCCGCCCAGACGGTTGCCGCCATGGATGCCGCCGGTCACCTCGCCCGCCGCATACAGTCCGGGAATCGCTTCGCCGTCTGCATTCAGCACATGACGGTCCGTATCCACTCTGACACCGCCCATGGTGTGGTGCGTGGAAGGCGCCATCAGACGAATGGTAAGCAGCGTGCCTTCCAGATCATAGGTGTCCGGGAGATAATTCCCGTTTTCGTCCTTCTGTACATTACCGATGCAGCGGGAAGCAATCGCTTTGCCCACGTCGGGATACTCGCCCAGTCCCATGACCGCCGCGTCGTACTTTTTCAGTGTATCGATGACAGTATCGGGATCGGCCGTCACGCCCAGTTCGGCAAACAGTTCGCCCAGCTGGTCAATGGTCCTGCGATAATAACGGCCTTCGAAATCACCCTCCGCCAGCTGAATCGGACCCGGGATCAGTTCTTCCGCATTGTAGAACTCCAGGAATACGCCCTTGGTTCCGTTGACTTCCATGCCGTTGCGGAACTCAGCCAGCGAAAGCACATCACGTTCAGAGCCTTCATCCACAAAACGATGGCCGGTCATCGGATTGATCCATGCCGCATAGTTGCCGCCGCCGAAAGCCAGATTACCGTTATCTACCCAGGAAATAGGCATCAGCTGTGTAAAGCCCATGCCGGTGACATCAGCACCCACCGCCTGAGCCATGGTGATGCCGTCGCCCTTGAGAGAACTGCGGTTCGTGGTCTTGGTTGCGTTGGTCAGATATTCCGTCGACCAGTAGACGTTCTCGGAGAGCACCAGCGGAATATTGGCTGCATAGCCTCCCGTTGCCAGAATCACACCCTTCGTGGCATGCGCGGTCACTTCTGTTCCGTCATAACGGGTTGCCTTGACGCCCGTCACACGGCCGTCTTCCACGATCAGTTCGTTGGCAGTGGTGCGAAGCATGATCTGATTGGCTTCATTCGCAGCAAGCATGGTATGGATCGGTGCCGCGAAATAGGAGCCCCAGCGTCCCATCTCAGGATTGCCGTCGCCGTCAAGGTCAATATTGGAGCCAATGAACTCGTTCTCACGATACCACAGCGCACCGATCAGCGTGGGCTGCGTATCTTCGCGGAAGGTAGCACCCTGTTCTTCCAGCCACTCCTTGAGTCCCTGGCCGCCTTCGATAAACTGCCGCACCAGGTCCACATCGCCATAAATCCACTGGCTCTTGTCTGCGCTCTGGCGCAGTCCGCCATAATAGGTCTGGAAAATATGCAGATTCAGCGTGGAGAACAGTGTCAGCTGATTCTCGGCAACGCCTGCATCCAGCTGGGGCTGTGCCCAGTCCAGATACGCCCTGATTTCTTCCTTCAGTTCCTTGAGAACCGGCAGATATTCCGCATGCACACCATGCTTGCTCAGTTCCTTCGCATCACCGGCGACAAACTCATGATCCACATAGTAGTCCGCGTCAAAGGGTTCTTCGCTCCAGTCAAGGATCATCTTCAGCTCATTGATGCAGCCCTGTACGGACTTCACCTTGCTGTAGGTTTCGCCATTGAAGGCATAGACGCCGCTGTCCGCATCCGGATCATTGGCATCCCATACCAGATAGGGCATGACACTCTGATACTGGCCGCCGGAAACGAGTGTATTGCCGCCCACTTCCGCATTCTTTTCAATCACCAGCACGGTATTCCCATCCTGGGCCGCCTGTGCGGCAGCCGCCACGCCGGCACCGCCCGCACCGACAATCACCACATCATAGGTGACATCCATCGGATCGCCCGCTTCATGGGTGATCTTCGCGCTCTTGAATGCTTCCAGGTTCGTGCATCCCGCCTGTTCTGCCGCAGCATTCACAGCATTGCGCAGAGCGTTGGAGGAGAATGTAGCACCCGACACGCCGTCCACGCCGGTACCGTTGGCAGCCAGCATGTCCTCAATCATGATGGGGAAGGCAATATCGCCCACATGCGCGGTTTCCGTGCTCTTCACCACTTCAATCCCTGTCAGCGCATTCTCAGAGAATGTCACGGCAAAGGTCGAGTCGCCATTGTAGCCATAGGCAGACGCTTCATAGGTGCCCGCTGTAAAGGCCAGCGGCGTTTCATCCGTCACCACTTCGCCTTTAGCCTGTGCCAGCGCCTTTTCGGCGGCTTCCTTCACGCCGTTGCTGGTCATGGTAGCCCCTGCCACGGCATCAATCTCGGCATCGGAACGTCCTACCAGTGCCTCGGCAAAAGCCGGATAATTCGGCACGCCGAAGGGCTGTTCCCCGTCGCCGGTGATTTCCACCGCTGTAATTGCGTTTTCATCCACCGTAATTGTCACCGTCACTGCATCAGGCACCTGCTGATAGCCCGGTGCTGCGGCAGTATATGTGCCCGGCGTAAATGCGCCGTCTGCCGATGCAAACGATACGCATCCCATCACAAGACACAGTGCCAGAAAGAGAGACCATGTTTTCCTCATAGAACACCTTTCCTTTCCCGCGGGGAAGCTTTCCCCGCTTTTTTGATGAATTGCCTTCCTTATCAATATACTTTTTTGTGAAAGAGTTGTCAATCAGAAGTTTTCGCGCGCCAAAGCCCGAAAAACGGGGATTCCGCATATGCGCAGGGAGAACCCGGCATGTTCCGGCCAGACAAAAACATCGCCATGAACACTCTGTTCATGGCGATGTCTGCCGCGGATTAATCCGCATATCTGTCCTCAGAGAAGTTACCTGATCTGGCGCAGCGCATCCCTGACGGCTTCCATGATTGCCTGGGACGACTGGGTCGCATTGGTTACAGCGTCCACTTCTGTGCTCTGTGCTTCCACAATGGCCTTGGGAATCTGTTCCATGGCCGGATCACAGATACCGGGCGTTTCACTGCTGCTGAGCACTTCAATATTCGCAATCCGGTCGCCATCCATGGTCACCTTGACCTTCATTTCACCGCGCTCCGTGGTGCTTGTGCCGATGTACTCGTTCGCGGCCAGTTCTGCCGGGGCTTCCTCGACCGCCGGAGCAGCCTCTTCATAACCGTACTGTACGTTCAGCAGTTCAATGACCTTCACAACGACTTCAGCGGTCAGTGCAGCACAGCGGGCCTTACGGGGCGGATCGCTCATCTGCAGGTTATTGGCCTTCATGAACTTGTTCACGGATGCATTGCAGGTAATGTCTTCCGCCACCGTCGTCACGGCCGTATATTCCGGCTGGTAGGTGGGGAACGGTTCCTGGCGATACCATGCAAACAGCTGATTACGCAGTTCGCCGGCCACTGCCGGTTCACAGAAGAAGCCCAGCATCATGCAGCCGCCGGCCAGCGCGCCGCACAGCGTCTGGCAGCCATAGCCGCCTGCGGCCAGGGCCATGGACTTGGCGGGGATTACATTATAGGGATACCCGTACTCTTCAGCCAGCAGTTCCATGATCCCCGCGACCGCGCCGCCGCCGCATCCGCCGACTTCATACCAGCGCTTATAGGTATATTCCAGTGCTTTCTGTTTATCAATGGGGTGCCATGTCCAGGGATGCTCCGGTACTTCCGGTGTTTCCGCCAGGACAGAAGGCGTTACAGTCACAGCCGCTGCCAGTGCGGCGCCGGTTCCCAGTCCTTTGAGGAAACTCCGGCGGGTCAGTTCCTTGCGTTCCATACATCTTCCTCCTCTTTTTTCCATACGATTATGGTTCTGTGCAGAACCGCTGCATACAGCATAGCGCACAGGGGAAGAAAATGCAAACTATCTTTTACCCGAAGATAGATTTCTGTCTTCCTGCAGGCCTTCAGATCATGTTCCGATACTTCTCTGCGGCTTCAGAGAACGGTCGCATGGCGCGCTGCAGATCGCTTTTCAGCTCCGTCAGGCTGATCCCCGTCAGTCTGCCGTTCTCCACAACGATCCGACCGTCCGCCATAACCAGGTATACGTCCGCACTGCCGGCGCCATAGACCAGTGCCGAATACGGATTGTACATCGGAAACAGCGAAAGTCCCTCGGTGCTCACCAATACCAGGTCCGCTTTTTTTCCTGTCTCCAGGGAGCCATACAAGGCGTCCGCATGCAGTGCCCTGGCGCCGCCGCGTGTCGCCGCATAGACCACTTCCCGTGCCGGGAACAGCCGCCGGTCGTGATACCGGGTCTTCTGCGCAATGGGAAACAGGCGCATGGTGTCAAACAGCGACAGTGTATTCCCGCTGGAAGGTCCATCCGTTCCCAGACCCACCGGAACCCCGGCTTCCGCCAGTTCCCTGACCGGCGCGATTCCTTTGCCGGCTTTGAGATTGCTCCCCGGGCAGTGCA
The DNA here is from genome assembly GCA_902764915.1 of uncultured Eubacteriales bacterium. Classification (GTDB taxonomy): domain Bacteria; phylum Bacillota; class Clostridia; order Christensenellales; family Aristaeellaceae; genus UBA2943. The sequence goes on from CACWXY010000006.1 coordinate 64,564, forward strand.
CCACGGAAGCGCCGCGTGCAGCAAGCACAGCGATATCATCCGGCGTCAGATGAATGCAGTGCGCAGCCAGAAGCCGTTCATCCACGATTCCCAGCTCGTCCAGGAAGCGGATCGGTGTTGTACCCTTTTTCCGGAAAGCATCCATCTCATAATCCATTTCGCTGGCATGCAGTGTAAGGATCGTATCGTATTCCCTCGCCAGCTGATGCGCTGCCTGCAGCGCCTGCGGCGACACAGTGGTGGTCCCGTGCGGCGCCACGATTCCCCTGACCCTGTCATGTCCGGCCCAGTCCTGCAGGAAACGCGCACAGCGCGCCAGACCTTCCCCGGCGTTTTCGGCATCCGGTGATTTCTGGGAGATCACCGTTTCTCCCAGGTAGGCGCGGATACCGCTTTCTTCTGCGGCACGCGCTACCTGTTCCTCAAAGTAGTACATATCCACAAAGGTTGTAGTCCCGCTCCGGAGCATTTCCGCGATCCCATACAGCGACGAGAGATAGACCAGTTCCTCCGTCATGGCTGAATTTTCCAGAGGAAACAGAAACCGCCGCAACCGGTCCGGACAGTCATCGCCCATGGTCCGAAAGGGCACCATGGCCGCGTGGCAGTGCAGGTTTACCATGCCGGGCATGAGAATCCCGCCTCTGCCGTCAATCTCCCGGTCTGCGCTGCCATCTCCGCGGCCTTCCCCGCAGTCGATGATTCGGTCGTCTTCCACAGTCACATACCCGTCCGGGTATACATGCCATACGTCATCGAGGGTCAGCACACATGCATGCGAAATGCGTGTCCTCATGCGTCTTCACCGCCCATCAGATCCCATACCGCGGCACAGAACACCCGTACGGACCGCACAAGCACCTTTTCGTCAAAGTCAAAGCCTACCGTATGCTGCGCGCTGGGCATAGGCGTCATCACCCGCATATATGTAGCCTTTCCGCCATGGCTCTGCACACGGTTCATCATAATGGAGATATCCTCACTGCCCCAGTTGCGTGCATTCTGTATGCTGGACAGGACCAGATCCGGGCAGTGCCGACGGACACTGTCCGCCACCTGCGCAATCAGGTCCTCATCGCTGTGCTGGCCCTCCGCCTCACCTACGACCCGGATTCCGACCTTGCAGTCCTGCATGCTGCCAGCACCCTCACAGATCGCACGCGCGCGCACCGTCATGAACTGATTGATCTCCGTGGTTTCGCCGCGCACTTCCAGCTGCATATACGCCTGGTCGGGAACCACATTCCGTCCCCCGCCGGCACGCAGCGTGCCTACATTCACCCGGCTCTGGCCGCCGGAATGCCGGGGAATCGCATGCAGGTTCAGTGCAGCTGTGCACGCGGCCAGAAGCGCATTCTTCCCTTCCTCCGGGTACCCGCCTGCATGCGCCGCCTGGCCCGTAAAGGTTACATCCAGCTTGGTCGTGGCCAGAGAACCCCAGGTGCCGCAGGTCACATCCCCGTCATCCAGTGCGTCCGTCGGTGCCACATGGGAGCCAATAAAGAAATCCACATCATCCAGGTGGCCCCTGGCTGTCAGCGCACGCGCGCCCCGCGCGCCTTCCTCCGCGGGCTGGAAAAGAAGCTTCACCGTTCCGTGCAGGTTTTCCCGGGCTTCCATCAGCATTCTCGCCACGCCCAGTCCGATCGTCACATGCCCGTCATGCCCGCAGGCATGCATCATTCCTGGATTCCGGCTGGCGAAGCCTTCCCGGAAGGGCCGGTGTCCCATATCCTGTCTCTCCTGCATCGGAAGCGCATCGATGTCAAAGCGCAGAGCCACAACCGGGCCTTCTCCGCAGCGGAGAATCCCGATCACGCCGGTCAGACCCTCCTGCATTTCCTGCGTAAGCGCCGACAGCGGTGTGCCCTCCTGGGTACGGACCGCCTCCGCATGTGCTCTGAGAACTTCCGGATCCGGAAGCCCCATGCGTGCGTGGGGATCCACCACTTCCTGCCCGGTGAGCACTTCATAGCCCAGCGCAGTCAGTGTCGAAGCAATGATGGCACTGGTCCGCATCTCCAGCCATCCGGTTTCCGGGCGCGCATGAATCGACCGGCGCAGTGCCGTCAGTTCCGGCTCCATGGCCTGCATATGCGACTGCAGACGGTGAAATGTCGTCATAGACTGTCTCTCCTTTGCATTTGACATGAAGTAGCGCCGTTACTATACTGGGCCTGGAAACGAACGCTGAAAGAAGGCTTTCCATGCATAAGACCGTTCTTGTACTGGGTTCCACCTGTGTGGATGTGATTCTGCGGGTGCACCATCTGCCGAAGACCGAAGAAGACATGCATCCCCTGTCCCAGGCATTCCGCATAGGCGGGTGTGCCTATAATGTGGCCCATCTTCTGGGACTGGCCGGTGCGCCTGTCACTTTTGTCACGCCGGTAGGAATGACCGGTTTTTTCGGGCCTTACATTCACCGCTTCCTGCTTCAGGAACCGTGGGCGCACCCTGTGTGTCTTGAAACGGAAGAAAACGGGTGCTGCTACTGCCTGGTCGAGGATGGCGGAGAGCGCACATTTCTTTCCCTGCACGGGATTGAGTATACCTTCCGTTCCTCGGACCTTACAGGTATTCCGGACACGGACTATACCTATGTATGCGGTCTGGAAGTAGAGGAAAAGACCGGGGATGCTCTGGTGCACGCCCTGGAAAGCCGTTCCACGACTGTATTCTATGCACCCGGTCCCCGGGTGCTTCAGATTCCGGAAGACCGCACCCGGCGGCTTCTTGCACTGCGCCCAATCCTGCATCTGAATGCCTGCGAAGCACAGGCGATGAGCGGAAAAGCCGATGTGTCCTCGGCCATGGACGCGCTCTTTGCGCGCACCGGCCAGCCCGTGATCGTGACTCTGGGCACAGAGGGTGCTGCCGCTCGGACCGCTGACGGATTATTCCGCATGCCTGCCGAAAAGAATGTCACAGTCAGGGATACCATCGGAGCCGGCGATGTCCATGCCGGCGGGATGCTCTATGCGCTTTCCCGCGGCCTGCCCATGGAAGATGCGCTCCGCCTCTCCAACTGTCTTTCCGCTGCCGTCATTCAGGTAGAAGGCGGCGCACTGCCGCCGGAGAAAGTATCCGCGGTGCTTTCCGCATTCCATCCATAACAAAAAGAAGACCACAGTGCCAGGCACTGTGCGTCTTTTCTTATACGACACTCTGCAGACCCAGTGTCTTTTCAATCAGCAGCATAACACCAAGGGTCACCAGCATCATCACTGTCGCCAGCGCTGCAATCGTGGGATCAAAATGGTATTCCACATATCCCATGATTTCAATGGGAAGCATGGTAATGCCCGGCGCTGTCAGAAATGTGGACAGTGACACATTATTGAAGGAATTGATTACGGCCATGACGCAGGCCGACGCAATCCCGCTCTTGATATTGGGAAGCACGATATGGAAAAAGGTATATCCGCGGTTGGCACCCAGGCTGCCGGCTGCCTCTTCCATGGCAAAATCGAAATTGGCCAGGGATGACGTGATCACACGCATGACATAGGGTATGGACAGAAGCGTATGACCGATCAGGAGGCTGGAAATCACTGACAGGTTCCACTGGGAAATCACATAGCGCAGCATAATAAAGCCCAGCACAATACAGGGGATCAGCACCGGGGACAGGAAGAGCGTTTTCAGAAGTCCCTTGCCCGGAAACCGGAAACGATTGAGCGCATAGGCGGCCGGGACCCCCAGAAGCAGTGCCATTGCGGTCGCGGCAAACGCAATCTCCAGCGACAGTATGGCCGCGTTCACAAAGGATGACATCTGAAAGACTTTCACATACCAGTCCAGGGTAAACCCTTTCCCTGGGAATACCAGGGCACTCTGCTCACCAAAGGATGCCGCCATAATAATCAGAAGCGGTCCTATGAGAAAGACATAGACCAGGAATGTGATCAGTCCCAGCGCAATATGATGCTGTTTTTTCATCCCCTGTGCCTCCCTTCCTGCATGGATGCCGATATCCCGGGAAACGGTTCCCGGGATATCGGATCAAAAAGCCGGCTTACTGTACGCCGAAGGTCTCGTTCCACTGTTCCGTCCAGCTGGGCAGGTGTTCGGTGACGAAATCCCAGTCGGGCAGGATCAGCTGATCCACCATCTCACCATAGGTGAAGTTCTGGGCGTGCTCCGCATCCAGTTCCACATCGGTGCGCACAGGGCTGTCAACGCCGTCCATGGCCTCGGCATACTGCACATCATAGGAGAGATAGTAGTCAATGAAGGCTTCCGCCAGTTCCTTGTTCTTGGAGCCGGTGACAATGTTGAGCATATTGTAACCGCCGTACATGCCCTCAGCGGGATTGACCCACACATAATCCGGGTTTGCGCTCTTGGCGGTTGTATAGGAATAATCCAGCAGCACAGCCACGGCCACTTCACCCTGGTTGAGCATGGTAATGGTATTGTTGGCAGAGGTGTAGGTGCTCTTTACATTGGGCTTGAGTTCGGCAAGCTTGGCAAAGATCGCCGCGTCATCCTCGCCGGGAGTCAGGCCAAAGGCAGCTGCTACGCCATAATAGAACAGGGGGCCGGATGTATTGGTAATCGCAGGGATGGCGATATAATCCGCCAGTTCCGGATTCCACAGGTCCGCAAAGCTCTTGATTTCCACCGGGCAGGCAGCCGGATCATAGACAATGCCCAGACGGTTGAAGGTGTACGCAGGGCCATAGCCTTCTCCCATGGGTGCCTTGGCATTCTCATACAGTGCGGAGAGATTGGTCAGCTTTTCCGCATCCAGCGTGTCAATCTTACCCTCCGCCATGAGCTGCTTGACGAACATGTCGCCGATAATGACCACGTCATACTCGCCCTCGGCAGCCTCGGCAATCTTGGACACGCGCACAGCGTTGGAGGCGCCGTCCGCGACGATCGTGCACCCGGTCATGGCCATGAAGGGATCATAGATATTCTTCTGCAGAAGCTCCGCATTGAAGGCAAAGGTGGAGATGGTCAGCGTCTGGCCGGCATAGGGCAGATCATCCGCCACGGCAAGACCCGCCAGGGACAGTGCCAGTACCAGGCACAAAAGAAGCGTACACAGTTTTTTCATACAGGGTTTCCTCCTCATGCATTGGATTATGGAATGGGAATGATTTTATTCGCACGCAGCGACAGGGACACTCTGTCGCCGATGGAATAACCGTTTTGCTGTTCCGTCTTTACGACGAACTCACCGATGGGCGTGCGCACATTGTACTGCACATTTCGGCCCAGGAAAGTAGTCACCAGAACCTCGCCGGGAAGCAGGTTTTCCCCGCCTTCGCCGGGTGCCATGATCTCCACATCCTCCGGACGAATGCAGGCAAGCCCTGCACCCTCTGCAGCCGGCATGCGCATTACGCGCCCGTCCTCCGTAACCAGCCCATCCGAGCCCGGCCGAAGGCTGAAGAAATTCTCAAACCCTACAAAGCGCGCAATAAACTCGCTGGCAGGGCGGTTGAATATATGGGAAGGCGTATCCATCTGTTCGATGACGCCCCGGTTCATGATTGCGACCTTATCGGAAATCGCAAAGCACTCCTCCTGGTCATGCGTGACATAGATCGCGGTAAAGCCAAGCTCCTGCTGAATCCGGCGGATCTCCACCCGCATCTTCACCCGCAGCTTGGCATCCAGATTGGAAAGCGGCTCGTCAAAGAGCATAAGATCCGGCCGTATGACCATGGCACGGGCCAGTGCCACGCGCTGCCGCTGTCCCCCGGACATTTCCCGGGGATAGCGCTTTTCAAAGCCAGTCAGGTCCACCAGAGAAAGCATTTCCGTGACCCGCTTTTCCATTTCATCGCGGGGCGTGCGCCGCATTTTCAGACCGAATGCCACATTGTCAAACACGGTCATATGCGGAAAAAGCGCATAGCTCTGAAAGACAAACCCGAAATTGCGCCTGTGCAGCGGTACATGCGTGATATCCCGTCCGTCAAACAGAATGCGGCCCTCGCTTGGTTCGCTGAAGCCCGCGATCAGGCGCAGTGTGGTGGTCTTGCCGCAGCCGGAGGAACCCAGAAGAGACACAAACTCTCCCTTCTCCACCTGCAGCGCAAAATTCCGCAGAATGATATTCCTGTCATAACCGGCCGTGATATTCTGCATTTCCAGAAGTGCCATCGTCCTTCTCTCCTTTGCGCTTTCTCAGTTGGCCATGGGATTGATCCGCCGGGACAGACGGTTGAACACATGAGACACCAGCATGGTCACCACAATCATGACCATGGCTACCGCGCTGGCCTGCACCCAGTCCCGCAGGCTCATGGCGTACTGATAGACCATGGTGGATAGCACCTGCGTATCCGTCGCGCCCAGAAGCTGCGGCGTGGTATAGGCTGTCATGCACCCGGTAAACACCAGAACAGCCCCGGTCACCAGCCCGGAAATGCTCAGGGGGAACACAATACGGAGGAAGGCCACAAGCCTTGTCGCACCCAGACTGCCCGCTGCCTCTGTCAGATCACCGGGGATGGAATCCATCACACCCAGAAGCGAAAGAATCATCTGCGGCAGGAACAGCTGCACAAAGCCTACGGTCATGGAAAACTCATTGTAGAGAAGACTCTGCGGACGCGCGAACAGCCCGACAGAGACCAGGAACTGATTCACAATCCCCTTGCGCCCCAGGATAACCATCCAGGAAAACGAGCGGATTACAGGGCTTGTAAACATGGGGAACACAGCCAGCGCCATCATCATGCCCTTGTGTCGGGAATAGCGGCTGATGTAATAGGCGGAAGGAAAACCCAGCAGCGCGCACAGAAGCGTGGAGAGCAGCGAAAGGCGCACGCTCCGCCCGAATACCTGCTGAAAATAGACAGATGTAAAAAGACGGGTGTAGTTTTCCAGGCTGAAACGGCTTTCCGCCATAAAGGTTGAAAAGAGAATGGAGAACAGCGGAATCAGCATGAATACCGTGATAAACAGTGTTCCCGGGACCACAAGAAGCAGCCACATCCATTTTCGGAAACCCTTCTGCATATGTGGATTCGCTCCTTCCTGAAAGAATGTTCGGAAACCTTTCGCATTGTATCGGTTCCTGCAGGGCTCGTCAATGGCTAAAACGGGTATTTTGTCCTGTTTTTTCCATGATTCTCCATGGAATGTTCGGTTTTTGTGTGTTCCGGAATCACGGTCCGTACCGCTGCCCGATGCAGAAAAAGAAAAAGGCACAGAGGATGTGATCCGTCATCCCCTGTGCTTTTCCCTTATGCGTCTGTGCTGTTTTCCTCCAGCATCAGGGACTGTTCCTCCCACGTTTCATACAGCGCGGCAATCCGTTCCTTCTGCTTCTGGTACTCGCGGGCAAGCGCTGCAGCCTTTTCCGGATCCTGGTATGTGGCAGGGTCCGCCAGTGCATGCTCCATACGCGCCCCTTCTGCCTCCGCGGCAGCAATCGCTTTTTCCGTATCCTCAATCGCCTGACGCATCTGACGTATCTTCTGCGCTTCCAGCGTCTTTTTCTTCTTTTCCCGGTTCATCTGTGTCCGCGTTACACCGCTGTCCACACCGTCCGGGGGCTGCTCCCGGTTTACCTTTTCGAAGTAATCGTCATAATTGCCCAGGTATTCCACGATTCCTTCCTTTTCCATCACTGCCACTCTGGTGGCGAAGCGGTTGATGAAATAGCGGTCATGGGAGATCGCCAGGATCGTCCCCGGGAAATCCTCCAGTGCCTTTTCCAGCACTTCCCGGCTGTCCATGTCCAGATGATTCGTCGGTTCATCCAAAAGCAGCAGATTATCCTTGTGCAGCATCAGCTTGGTCAGCGCCACCCGTCCCTTTTCACCGCCTGAAAGCGTCGAAACCGGCATCAGTACATCATCCCCGGTAAAAAGAAACATACCCAGCGCACCGCGCACTTCTGTCTGCTCCAGCCTTCGAAAATCGTCCCAGACCTCGTCCAGGACACTCTTATCCGGATGCAGTTTTGCCTGATGCTGATCATAGTATCCGATGTCTACGCCGCTGCCGAACCGTATGGTGCCTGTGTCCGGCTTTTCTTCCCCGACAATGCACTTGAGCAGCGTAGACTTGCCTGCACCATTGTCTCCGATCAGTGCGACCCGGTCTCCGGCGCGCAGATGCATGTGTACATCCGAAAACAGTGTCCGCCCGTCATACCCCTTGCTCACACCTTCCAGCATCAGCACGTCCTCGCCCGTGCGCCGTCTCGTCTCAAAGTGGAAATGGACGGAATGCTCGTCCTGCGGCTTTTCCACACGTTCCAGTTTCTCCAGACGTTTTTCACGGCTCTCCGCGGCGCGAATGGATTTTTCACGGTTGAACATACGGTAGCGGGCAATAATCGCTTCCTGCCGCTCGATCTCCTTCTGCTGCAGCTGCCATGTCTTCATGCGGATCTCAAAGCGTGTTTCCCGCTCCTTCATATACTCGGTATAATTGCCGTCATACATTTCGATGCGTCCGAAGAGCAGTTCCGCCATATGATCGCATACATGGTCAAGGAAATAGCGGTCATGAGAAATGATCAGCACCGCGCCGCGGTAGGATGCCAGATAGTTTTCCAGCCAGGCAATGGATTTCAGATCCAGATGATTGGTCGGCTCATCCAGAAGAAGCAGATCCGGTTCCGACAGCAGCATACGTCCCAGGCACAGCCGTGTCCGCTCCCCGCCCGAGAGCAGCGACGCCTTCTGGCTCTGCTGTTCCCGGCGAAAGCCCAGGCCTGCCAGTACGCCCTGCACCGCTGAGCGCCAGCCGTATCCGTTCCCGCGCTCAAAATCCCGGGTCAGCTGGTCGTACCGGCTGCCCAGACGCCGAAGAAGCGTTTCGTCGGCATAGCTTTCGGCCATCTGCCGCTCAACGTCCCGCATCTCCTCTTCCATCTGCACCATAGGCGCAAAGACGGCTTCCATCTCCTCCAGCACGGTTTTCTCGCTGTCAATCTCTCCCTGCTGGGCCAGATATCCCAGACGCAGCCCTTTCTGCATGGTCATGGTTCCGCTGTCACTGGTTTCCACGCCCGCGATGATCTTCATCAGCGTAGACTTTCCGCTGCCGTTCACGCCCACAAGCCCCAGCCGCTCACCGGTCTGCAGTGTCAGGGAAGCGCCTTTTAAGACAGCATTGGTTCCAAAACTCTTCTCGATCTCCTGAAGGGAAAGAAGGATCAAGGCAAGCACCCCTTTCTGTTACGGCCAAAGCAGCCAGATATGAATCGCGGCAAGAAGAAGCAGGCATCCGATCTCGGAAGTGGAAAACCGGCGTCCGCCGCTGCGCGGCATGCTGCCGGAAAACATGCACAGAAAAAGAACCATCACAGGCACACACAGGCAGACGGCCAAAGCCGGTATTCTCCCCGGCAGCAGCATTGCCGCATTATACGCCGCGTGCATGAAGCAGCACGGAAGCAGCGCTTCGCTTTTCGCATACACAGCCCCGCTCATGCACCCCAGCAGAAAGAGCGGCACCAGATCTGCACGGGACACATGCACAAGCGCAAACAGGATACCGCCCGTCAGAATTCCTCCGGCATTTCCCAGGGCTTCGCTGCACCGCTTCTGTACGCCCGGCCGGAACAGCCATTCCTCGGCAAAGGGAATCAGGACAACGGCAAGAACGGCGCCTGTCGGGTCCGTTTCAGCCGACACATAACCGTCCCCTGTCCGCACAAGCAGCGCCAGCGACGCACCGGCGAGTGCGCTGAGCACGCTCATGCGGCATGGAACAGCGAATGACGGACGCCCTGCGCACAGAAGTGCTGCGCCCATGTGAATAGACGCCATGCACATGACGCGCACGCATGCCGGCAACGGCACGCTTCCCATAAGAATTCGTACGCCCGTCCATACAAGCAGTACCGCAAAAGGCGAAAGGCGCTTACGCATGTGCCAGGACCCCGGTGGGGTTCAGACGGTACAGATTTCCGACCCGTTCACGCCATGCCCGGTCAATCCACAGGTCCCGGCCATTTTCCAGACCGTCCAGCTCCGCCCGTGTCTCACTGGTGAGAAGCGCCAGATTGGGCGTGTTGTTCTCCTGACTCATATGTCCCAGGATAAAATGGCGGGTACCCTTGTCAGCCAGCGCCATCAGTGCCTCGGCGCTGTCGGCATTGCTCATATGTCCCCGGCGTCCCAGGATCCGCTGCTTCAGTGCATAGGTATAGTGCGGATTGGCCCAGACCATGTCCGGGTCATGATTGCTCTCCAGCAGTATGACATCCGCGCCGGACAGTGCAAGCAGCATTTCCTTGCTGAAAAAGCCAAAGTCTGTTGCCAGCGCCACGGATACCGCTCCGTCATACACCCGAAAGCCGCAGGGATCCGCGGCATCATGGGAGACGGGAAAAGGGACAATGCCCAGACCGCCGATATAGAAGTCTGACTCTCTTTCAAATACTCTCTGCATGCCCCGGGGAAACGCGCCCACCTTATCGCCGATGGCGGCCCAGGTTTTCTCAGTGGCATAGACCGGGATATGATACTTGCGGCTCATCACCCCGATCCCGGCGATATGATCCCGGTGCTCATGGGTGACGAGAATGCCGGTCAGCGCATCCGGCTCTACGCCCAGAAAGCGCAGGGCTTCCTCGGTCTGCCTGCCGGACTTGCCGCAGTCGATCAGAAGCTGTGTATCCCCGCATCCGATATAGAACGCATTCCCGCTGGACCCTGAATACAGAGAGCAGCAAACCATTTCCATGTGTGCCTTCTCCTCTTCTCAAAGATCCAGATGCTTGACCACCCGTTCGTTCTCCGGAGGCGGCGTCATATAATTATCACCATACAGAACCCGCAGCACTTCGTCATAGCGCACCGGAATCCGGCAGGAGAGATGCTCAAAAGGCACAAGCTCTGTCTTTTCAAACTGGTCCGGATGCCAGATATGCATCATCAGCTCAAAGGCGCCGTTGGACATGCACAGATCATTCCCGGCAGTGCAGCAGGTGGATACCTTCTCATAGCGCTTCGTCTTCCACTGCGTGGAAAACGGCAGCCCCAGCAGATGGGTCGCGTGCAGCAGCAGCCGGTTCTTCAGCGAAAAGCGGGAATAGTCCACGTCATGCTTGAGCATGCCCTGCAGAAGATGCAGACGGAAGAACCAGATCTTCCGCTGCAGGCCTTCCCGCGGCACATGGTCCAGTATAAACAGGTCCGTAAACGCCGCGGCCTTCTCGGGATCCCGGTTCATGACGCGGGGTGTCCAGGTGTTGAGATAGGTCAGTTCAAACTTCTGACTGCACTCCCGGGGATAGACCTCACGGAAGCGCGTAAAGGCTTCCCGGGTCATGAGCACGTCCACATCATCATCCCAGGGAATAAAGCCCTTGTGGCGCACGGCACCCAGCAGCGTTCCGCACATCAGGTTGTAGGGAATGCCGTGTTTCTCGCATATATCGATAATATCCTGCAGCTGTTCCAGGAGTTCCTCATGAATTTCCTGAAGCGTCAGTGTCTTTTCCATTCCATTTCCTTTCATCCATGCAGTGTCTGCATCACGCGCTGTGCGATCCTCTCCGCACTGATTCCGTACTGCGCACGCAGATAGGCCTGGGTTCCTACCAGTGTGGCATACGTATCCGGCATGCCGATGCGGTGAACCTGAACCGGTATGCCGCATTCCGCCACCGCTTCACACACCGCGCCGCCAACGCCTCCGATGACGGTATGCTCCTCCACGGTAAAGATATGCCGCAGGCGCTGCGCCATAGTCATCAGTGTATCCGTATCCAGCGGCTTCAGACACGGGAGCGACACGACCCCGCAGGATACGCCGGCCTTTTCCAGTATCGCCGCTGCTTCCCATGTCTGTGTCAGAATACCCCCGCCGCTGATCAGCGCAGTGTCCGTTCCCTCCCGAAGAACCAGGGCCTGCGGCGCATGATAATCCGGGATCGGCGATTCGTGCACGCACTTTTCCCCGCCCCGGCCCAGCCGCAGATAGCATGTCCCCGGTGTGCGCAGCATTTCCGGCACGACAGCCTCCACTTCCGCGGGATCGCCCGGCGTAAATACACGCATTCCCGGCAGTGCACGCATGACGGCCATATCTTCCGTCGCATGATGGCTCATGCCCAGGCTGCCGTACACCAGGCCGCCGCCCACGCATACGATCTTGACATCGGCCTCATGGTAGCAGCAGTCGTTCCGGATCTGCTCCAGACAGCGCAGCGTGGGAAAATTCCCGATCGAGTAGACCAGCACCGTACGCCCTGTGCGCGCCAGTCCCGCTGCCATGCTGACCATGGACTGCTCGGCAATCCCTGCGTTAATGAACTGGGAAGGAAACTGTTCCCAGAAGGGCTTCAGCACGCCAAAGCCCAGGTCTCCGGTGATCAGGACCAGGCGCGGGTTATTCTTCGCTTCCCGCATCAGCGCCCGAACAAACGCATCTCTCATGGCCGCTGTGCCTCCAGTTCCCGAAGCGCCGCTTCGTATTCCTCGCCCTGCGGCGTACGGTAATGCCACAGGATATCGTTCTCCATAAAGGACACGCCCTTGCCCTTGACGGTATCGGCAATGATCACCGACGGCGTTCCCTGGTGCGCATAGGCAATACGCAGTGCGTTCTCCAGGGCGTCCACATCATGCCCGTCCACCCGCTGCACAAACCATCCGAAATCCCGGAACTTGTCGTCAAGCGGTTCCAGAGCCAGGGTGTTTTCACAGAAGTCCAGCGACTGCATATGGTTGTGATCCACAACCGCCACCAGCCGGTCCAGGGCATACTGGTGTCCCTGCAGGCAGGCCTCCCATACCGCGCCTTCATCGCACTCGCCGTCGCCCATGACCACTACGGTATGGCTGGAAAGCCCGTCCATCCGAAGGCCCAAGGCCGTACCCACACCGACGCCCAGGCCATGCCCCAGGGAGCCGGTAGAAAACTCAATGCCCGGCACGCCCCTGTGGCTCACGTGTCCCGACAGATGCGAACCGTTCTGATAATGCGTGCGCAGTGTCTCTACAGGAAAAAAGCCGCGCTCGGCAAGCGCTGCATAAACAGCGGCCCCTGCATGGCCCTTGCTGAGGATCAGCCGGTCACGCTCCGGCCAGGCAGGATCATCGGGCCGCACGCGCAGAATCCGTGTGTACAGCACGGCCATGATTTCCGCCACGGAAAAGATGGAACCGATATGACTTCCACGGCTGAGATGCGTCATTTCCAGGCCATGCCGCCGGATCAGCCAGGCCATCACCCGGGGGTCCATGGCATCCGGTACGGAAGGTGCAAACGAGAGATGGGTATATTCGGTATAGCTCATGCCTTCCTTATATTCCATATTTTCCCTGACACCCCTTTCTTCCGCTTATTTCGCCTTGGTCCCTGCCTTGCGAAACACGCCGGCAATGGTTTCCAGAAACAGTCCCGCATCCAGCAGGAAAGACTGGTTCCGTGCATACTCCACCCGCAGACGGTTTTTCTCCGGCAGTATATATTTCTCATAGTTCTCCACCGGGTTTTCCTCGCCCACAATCTCGTCCTGCGCAATATAGACAAGAGAGGAACGATCCGTAATCCCCGGCCGCACCCAGAGGATGCACTCCTCGTCACGGGTGTACTGCGTGGTATAGAGAAGCAGCTCCGGCCGCGGTCCCACAAAGGACATATCGCCTCTGAGAATATTGAACAGCTGCGGCAGTTCGTCCAGTTTCAGCCGGCGCATGATGCGGCCGCTGCGCGTCACGCGCGAGTCATGCAGGGCCGTGCACCCGCCGGTCTTGTCGGCGCCGACCACCATGGAGCGGAACTTGTAAATCTGAAACGTACGGTTGTGATACCCGCCCCGGGGTGCCTTATACAGGACAGGTCCCGGGGAATCAAGCTTCACCCATACCGCCAGGGGAATCATGACCACCAGTCCGGGCACCAGCAGCACCAGTGCCAGAACCACGTCCAGGATGCGCTTTACCACATGCGAATAGAAGGGATGGGACAGCGGCCCATCCCAGTAGGGTAAATTCTCTGTCTGTGCCGTCATGCCAGGTGCTCCCATTTGTCCAGCATTTCATTGAGATGCTCCAGTTCGTCCCGGGTATAGTACTCAATGACAATGCGTCCCTTGTTCTCGTTGCCCTTGAGCGTAGCCCGCATGCCCATGGTTTCCCGGATCCGGTTCTCCAGCTGCCCCAGCTCCGCACTGCGCACCGCAGACGTCTTTTCCTTTTTTTCCTTCGCATCGGCTGCGTGGCTTTTGGCATCCTTGGACTCTGCCACCACCTGCTCCAGCTGACGCACGCTCATCCCCTGATTGAGGACTTCCATGGCCATGTGCGCCTGCTCAGCGGGATCCTCCATCCCGGCCAACACACGCGCATGCCCGGCAGAGAGCAGTCCTTCCCGCACCAGGTCCTGGACATTCTGGGGAAGATGCAGAAGACGCAGGCTGTTGGCAACCGAGGGTCTGGACTTGGCCAGACGCTGAGCACACTGCTCCTGGGTATATCCGCACTCCTCCATCAGCGCACGAATCCCGCTGGCCACCTCCATGGGATTGAGGTCTTCCCGCTGGAGATTCTCGATCAGGGCCACCTCCATCTGCTGCGACGGGCTCATCTCGCGCACCAGACAGGGAACTGTCTTCATACCGGCCTTCATGGCCGCGCGCCACCGCCGCTCACCGGCGGCAATCGTATAGCGTCCGTTTTCCCTGGGAATGACCAGAAGCGGCTGCAGAATCCCCTGATTGCGGATAGATTCCGCAAGCTGGTCAATCAGGTCCTCCGCAAACGCTTTGCGCGGCTGTTCCTGATTGGGATCGATCTGACCTATGGAAATTTCCTGTACGCCTCCGCTGCTTTCTTCCGACGTCATTGGTTCCACGGGGATCAGCGCATCCAGCCCCCGACCCAGACCATGTGCTTTCTTTGGCATGATTTCCACCTGACCTCAATCATTAGATTTCGCGTTCTTTTTCTTGTTTTTTTTGGTTTTCTTGTTCTTTTTGCCCTTGTCTTCCCTGCCGCTTTTCGTATCTTCCGCGGTGACGACAATCCGCTCTACCGGACGGATATCCAGACGGCTGAGCACTTCGTCCCCCAGCTGCAGATAGGCCAGCGCACCGGCGGACTTGGGGTCATAGATATGAATCGGCTCGCCGTGGCTCGGTGCCTCGCTCAGGCGCACATTGCGGGGAATGGTGCTCTTGTAGACCAGCGTCTTGAAATGCTTCTTTACCTGGTCGGCCACCTGAAGTCCCAGATTGGTACGTCCGTCCAGCATGGTAAGCAGAATGCCCTCCACCACCAGCTGCGTATTGAGAGAGCGCCGGATGCGGCTTAATGTATCCATAAGCGCAGATACGCCTTCCAGGGCATAATACTCACACTGAATCGGAATCAGTACGCTGTCCGCCGCTGTCAGTGCGTTGAGTGTGAGAAGTCCCAGTGAAGGCGGACAGTCAATCAGGATGACGTCATAACTGTCGCGCACCGCGGCAAGCACGTTTTTCAGGCAGTATTCCCGGTTTTCCCGGCCCATCAGTTCCGCTTCCGCGCCGGCCAGATCCGCATCGCTTCCAGCGACATAAAGCTCGCCCCATTGGCTTTTCTGGATACAGTCTTCGATGCGGGCATCGCCTGTCAGTGCATCATACAAAGACAGATCTTCCAATGTAATGCCCGTGCCGGAAGTAGCATTCCCCTGGGGATCCATATCCACCAGAAGCACTTTTTGCCCCTTCTGTGCCAGAACCGCGGAAAGGTTGACTGTTGTCGTTGTTTTTCCCACGCCGCCCTTCTGGTTGGCTACTGCAATGACCCTTGCCATACACTCCGTCCTTCCCGGTCAGAAACCCGCATAAAATGACAGTCTACATTATATTCACTTCCGAAAGCCTTGTAAAGCGCGGCACGCACCCATGGCGTCGACAGAAAGCATCCGTAGAAAGGCATCCCGAGCCGGATGCCCCGCCGCAAAATCGGCACATGGAGCGCTTTCGATTTTCCTTTACCCTGCACTTCCTGCCCATACAGCTGACCCCCCATGGAAACAGAAGCCGAAGAGAGAACGAAATAAAAGATCAAAAATAGTCAGTTTTCTCTGAAAAAACCTCTTGACAGGGGACAGAAAGGGTGTAGAATACTTACGAAAGGTCAAAGTAAGTCAGACCTTTCACTCCAGTCAAAGGATGTGACAAGTATGGCAAACTTGAATCAATATACACAGAAGTCGCTGGAAGCCATCCAGCGGGCACAGGCGCTGGCTACGCAGTACCAGCACATGCAGGTGGATGAAGAGCATCTGGCGTACGCTCTTCTGCAGGACAGCAACGATCTGATTCCGCAGCTTCTGCAGAAATGCGGGTATTCTCCGGACGCCTTCCGGGCGGCCGTGGAAAATGCCATCGGGCGTATTCCCCGCGTCACCGGGTCCGGCCGGGAAGCCGACAAGGTCTACATTTCCCAGGATCTGGACAAGGCATTGGTCGAGGCAGGCGAAATCTCCAAGCAGATGAAGGACGAGTATATCTCCGTCGAACATCTGTGGATGGCCCTGTGCAAGCGTCCCAATGATCACATGAAGGCGATCCTCAAGCAGATGAACTATGAGGACCGCGTCTTTCTCAAGGCACTCAGCGATGTGCGCGGCGCCACCCGTGTAACCTCTGACAATCCCGAAGAAACCTATGACGCCCTGAAGAAATACGGTACCGATCTGGTGGATATGGCCCGTCAGCAGAAGCTGGACCCGGTCATTGGTCGTGACGCGGAAGTGCGGAACGTCATCCGTATCCTTTCCCGAAAGACCAAGAATAACCCGGTGCTCATCGGCGAGCCTGGCGTCGGCAAAACCGCTATTGCTGAAGGCCTGGCACAGCGAATTGTGCGCGGAGACGTACCGGACAGTCTGAAAAATCGCACCATCTTCTCCCTTGACATGGGCAGCCTGATTGCCGGTGCCAAGTTCCGTGGCGAGTTTGAGGAACGTCTCAAAGCCGTGCTGGCGGAGATCAAGAAGAGCGAAGGCCGGATTATCCTGTTCATTGATGAACTGCACACCATTGTTGGCGCCGGCAAAGCCGAAGGCGCCATGGATGCCGGCAATCTGCTCAAGCCCATGCTGGCCAGAGGCGAGCTGCACTGTATCGGTGCAACCACCCTCAACGAGTACCGGGAATATATTGAAAAGGACGCGGCGCTGGAACGGCGTTTCCAGCCGGTCATGGTCGAGGAGCCGACCGTGGAGGACACGATCGCCATACTGCGTGGACTGAAGGAACGCTATGAAGTCTTCCATGGCGTCAAGATTCAGGACAGCGCTCTGATTGCCGCCGCCACGCTCTCCAACCGTTATATCACCGATCGTTTCCTTCCTGACAAGGCGATTGACCTGGTGGACGAAGCCTGCGCCATGATCCGCACTGAGATCGACTCCCTGCCTACGGAACTGGACGATGTACGCCGCCGGATCATGCAGCTGGAGATCGAGGAAGCGGCCCTGAAGAAGGACGACGATGAGCTCTCCAAGGCCCATCTGGAAGATGTCCAGAAGGAACTGGCGGAAAAACGGGATACCTTTAACGCCATGAAGGCACGCTGGGAAAGCGAAAAGGACGCCATTGCCAAGGTCAACAAGCTCAGGGAAGACCTGGAAAAGACAAATGCCGAGATTGAAAAAGCCGAGCGCTCCTATGACCTGAACCGTGCGGCTGAACTGAAGTATGGAGAACTTCCCCGCCTGAAGAAGGAACTGGAGGAGGAAGAAGCCAAGGCTGAGAAAGCCCGCGGAGAGGACAGCCTCCTGCATGACCGTGTGACGGACGAGGAGATTGCCCGCATTGTCGGCCGCTGGACCGGCATTCCGGTGGCCCGTCTGATGGAGGGCGAGCGGGAAAAGCTTCTGCATCTGGAAGACACACTGCACGAGCGCGTCATCGGGCAGGATGAAGCTGTGCGCAAGGTATCCGAGGCCATTCTGCGTTCCCGTGCCGGCATTCAGGACCCGAACCGTCCCCTGGGATCCTTCCTGTTCCTGGGACCGACCGGCGTCGGCAAGACCGAGCTGGCCAAGGCATTGGCACAGGCTCTGTTTGATGATGAGAAAAACATGGTGCGTATCGACATGAGCGAGTATATGGAGAAATTCTCCGTGTCCCGTCTCATTGGGGCACCTCCCGGATATGTAGGGTATGATGAAGGCGGTCAGCTGACCGAAGCCGTACGCCGGCATCCCTACTCCGTCGTACTCTTTGACGAGGTGGAAAAAGCACACCCGGATGTATTCAACGTACTGCTGCAGGTGCTGGATGACGGACGGATTACTGACAGCCAGGGACGTACCGTGGACTTCAAGAATACCATTCTCATCATGACCAGCAATCTGGGCAGCGAATATATTCTGGACGGCATCTCCGACGGCGAAATCTCCGCCAGTGCCCGCAGCAGCGTGGACAAGCTGCTCAAGACGCACTTCCGTCCGGAATTCCTCAATCGTATTGACGAGATCGTCTACTATAAGCCTCTCAGCCGCGGACAGATCACCCAGATCGTGGAGCTTATGCTGCGCTCCCTGAACGAGCGTCTGGAGGAGCGCCGTCTGCACATCCGCGTGACGGAACTGGCCATGGATTACATTATTGAGCAGGGCTTCGATCCTGTCTATGGCGCCCGTCCCCTCAAGCGCTATCTTCAGTCCCATGTGGAGACCCTGGTAGCGCGCCGCATCATTGCCGGTGATGTACAGCCGGGATCCACGCTGGTCGTCGATCTGGCGCAGAGCGGGGAGCTCACCATTTACGAAGAACAGGCATAACGCAAAGCCTCCGGTACCCATACGTACCGGAGGCTTTCTTTACGTGGAAAGGAATGTGGACAGCGCGATAAGCAGCTGTGCCGCATAATAGGTTATCATGATGCCTGCGCCGTATCCCCTCCTGCTGATTTTCAGTGCCATGCCCAGTCCGATCATGGTATCGGAAAGCACAAAGAGCAGTGCACCGACCATAAGCACGGGATGCCGCGTGCAGGCAAGAGAGGCCATGACGCAGAGGATACACGCGTAGCACAGGATCAGCCGTGCATTTTCCAGCTTATGATGAATCCTTGCATAGATCAGGCACAGCATGCCAAACAGCGCGGCAAAGATCAGAAGGGATGCCGGAGAAAAAGGGCCTGCCAGCAGATAGCCGATACAGTAAAAGACATGCGCCAGCGCAAAGGCGCCCATGCCCCTGAGAAAATGAAACTCCAGAAGCCAGTCCGCGCTGATGCAGATGCCAAGCCCGGCAAAAAGAAAGAAGGGCCATGTCTTCCCGCTCTGCACAGCCCCTATCAGGCCAATCAGCGCGCACAGTGAAGTAGGTATGATCTTGTACACTGCCTTACGGACAGAAGCCCGCTTCATCCTCGATTCCCGAACGATATAATATCCTCCAAACATGGCAACCAGTACAGCCAGAATCCACTTCATTCGGTTCTTTCCTCCCTTTCCTCATCTGCAATAAGCGCTGCAGCCCATGCATGGAGCGATGCACAGGAAAAGCGCCACAGCGGTCACATTCATTGTCTGTTTCCCTGTCGGATACGCAGTCATCGCTCCGCAAATGTCAGCTGTGCCTGCGTCAGTTCCGCCCAGCTGTACTGACACATGTATTCCCCATGATATGCGTTCACGGCCCGGATATCTCCCTGAAGGAACCGGTAATAATCACAGTCCAGCATATCCGTTCGCAGGCCGATCATGCCTCGCTTCCGGATCAGAACCGTTTCCATGCCGATGGACAGCAGCGTTTTTTTCATATCATGCATGAGTGCCCGGATGCGCGTCTTAACGGCAGACACATTATTGTCATCCTCCCACATGGCTGCCCCCACTTCTTCTGCAGTGCATATGCTCCTGCGGTCAACCAGATAAGCAAAGAATTCCTTGGTCTGCTTGCGCATGAAGCACAGCGGCACACCTTTCCAGTAGATTTCAAAATTTCCAAAGCACTGTACCTGCAGTCGATCCGACGACGGAAGCGGCAGGCTCTGCATGGCGCAGAGCTCTTCCCGAATCATGCTTTCATCCACAGGCTTGATCAGATAGCCGTTCACATGATGCCGATAGGCTTCCAGGGCATACTGGGAATACCCTGTCACAAAGACGATCCGTGTCTGCGGTGCCCGTTTTTTGATCTCCACGGCCAGAAGCAGTCCATTCATGCCCGGCATTTCGATATCCGTAAACACTACGTCCGGAAGAATATCCTGCTCATCCATGGCCGACAAGGCTTCGCTGACGCGCATGAAGGCGTAGATCTCCGCGTCTTCCACTGCATCCTCAATTGCCGTTTTCAGCTGTTCCAGCATGGCCTTTTCATCATCCAGCGCAAAGATTGTCATACGTCTGTTCCTTTCCTGAGAATCCGTATCACTACCTGTGTTCCCTCGCCCGGTCTGGAATGAATCTCCAGCGCACCGCCGCAGATCACTTGCAGCCGCTGCCGGACATTGTCCAGGGCGACGTGCGATCTCCCGTCCTTCTTTTCCTCCAGCGGATCAAACCCGGCCCCATCGTCCTTTACCGTTACTTCATAGGCCTCCGGGGTTTCCCGGGCAGTAATCACAACCGTTCCCTGTCCCGATGCAGTGCCGCGCACGCCATGGCGCACCGCATTTTCCGCAATCGGCTGCAGGGTCAGTGTCGGAATCATGAAGTTTTCACATGCAATATCATAGACAACCTTCAGGTCATCCCCGAACCGCAGCTGTTCCAGTTCCAGATAAATCCGGGTATGCTCCAGTTCAGAGGAAAACGGAATCATCACATCTTTTCCCAGGGCATCCACATTCTCGCGAAAATAATGGGAAAACTTGCCAATAGCTGCTCTGGCATCCGCATCGTGACGACACAGCTGCTGAATGGCGCCCAGGGAATTGCATAGAAAATGCGGCTGTATCTGGCTGAGCATAATATCCATCTTCAACTGGGCATTTTCCTTTTCCTGACGGTAATACTCCTTGCTCTGCTCCCCCAGAATATACATAAACAGTCCGAAGCCGACAGCTGTCGCCGCAAGAAGGACCATCTGCACGCCATACGTCTTCATCTGAATCAGCATGGCCAGAAGCGGCACCAGGATAAATGAAAAAAACATGCGTCTCTGTCGCGGATGCAGCTGATCGCGCTGCCGGATCAATGTCAGAAGATTCAGGAACATCATGACAGCAGGCGGCACCAGCAGTACCAGGTAATACCGTCCACGGTGATAGATTCCCTTCGCATTCACCGTATAGAAAGCCCCTGAGAACTGCGTATAGATGAGAAAAAGCATGTACAGGACCCAGAACGCCAGGGTCATCTGAAAGATACGGCTCCTGCGCCAGTCTTTTTTTCCCAGGGAGGACAGGAGGAAACCGGACAGCCAGAGCATCATCATGGAAGAGATCATGGACTCCATGAAAATGGCACCCGTCACCATGATCGGCACGGCCTCCCCGGACCTTCCCTCCAGAACCCGTCCCACCAGATCAAAGACAGCACAAAGCGCTGAAAGGGCAAAAAGCAGTACAAAATACCTTTTTGTTTTCTTCTCCAGCTGGAAGCTGGACCAAACCTGTATCAGGCTTGTCAGACTGATCCCCAATCCCAGACTGGCAATGATCAGGTTCAGACTCAGTGTAATCTGCATGTGATCATGTCCCTTCTTCTGTCACTCCGCTGATGGTGCATGCGTGCCCACGCTCAGACAAGCCCGAGTTTTTCAAAAGCCCATGCCAGCCCGTCCGCATCCACTGCCGGACAGACCATGTCACACTCCTCCTTCAGACGCGGACTGCCGTTTTCCATGCATACGGAATATCCGACAGTCTCCATCATTTCCAGGTCATTCATACTGTCACCGAAACCAATCGTATCCTCCAGAGGCATCCCGAAATACTCGCTCATGATGCGGACCCCGCGGCCCTTGTCAAACAGACGGTTCACCATCTCGCCATTCACGCACTGGAAAGCGGGCATGTCCTGCATCAGGAAATGGAAATCCTGCTCCAGGGCTTTCCTCGCCGGCAGCAGCTGACTGTCTTCCCGGCATATGAATACAATCTTGTATACAGGACTTCCGTCATATTCCTGCATGGGGCGGATGTCCAGCTTTTCCGATATGACCCTGCGCCAGCGCAGAAACTCGCTGTTTCCACCCGTTGCCTCGGCAAATGCCTGTTCCTGCTCCATATCCGCCCAGTTTCCGTTCTTCGCCTCGATCGTCCGCAGCACTCCTTTATCCCCCAGCAGCTTCATGCCAAGTTCCAGCTGCTGTCGGGACATGGGACAGTCAAACAGAACCTTCTCTCCTGTGAAGACGTATCCGCCGGAACTGGCTACTGCTCCGTCAAATCCATATCGAAGAACAGGCAACAGCATATGATAGTTGCGTCCGGTGCACAGAAACAGTTTATGCCCCTTTTCCCTTGCACGCGCCATAGCCCGCAGTGCGCTGTCCGGCGGGATGTTCATGCCAGGCTGTGTCAGGGTTCCGTCAATATCCAGAAAAACAAGCTTGCTCCTCATATGCCTTCCTCCATGCGATATCGCCATCCTTCCTTCGAATCATAGCACACCCTTTCTCTGCAAGAAAGAGGCAGCTGCCAGCGTCTCCTGTACCTGTCAGAAGGGATAGTGTATACGAATTTTTTCCATTCTTTCCGTTCCGGAGCCTCTGAAAATAACCTCCTTTCCTCCATAAAAGGACGGCATCCTGACACATCACGCCTCATGCACGTAAAAAGACACCCTGCCATACAGGCAGAGCATCCTATTGTGTCAGTCCCCGACGATCCTCAGGGCATGCAGTATAGCCGTTTTCGCATGTCCGATCTCACGCGGATGGCATCAGCTTCCTCAGGACCGGTTTCAGACGCCCTGCCAGAAACGCAGCCAGGAGAATTTTTCCCGCATCAAAAGGAAGAAAAGGTGTCACGCACAGCCCCATGGCGGTAGAAAAATCTACATGACGCACCGCCATGAACCACACGGTTCCCAGGGCATAGCAGGCCGCAACGCCCAGGATCATGGAGATGCACAGCTTCCAGAAGGCATCGCCCCATCCTTTTTCCAGAAGCGCAATCACGATGACACAGGGCAGGTATCCCAGGATATACCCGCCTGTCACACCGAACAGTTTGGCAGGCCCGCCCTGCAGATTGGAAAATATCGGCGCTCCTGCCAGACCGATCAGCATGTAGGCCACCATGGACCAGCATGCGTTGGAGGGCCGCAGAAGTGCAGCGCACAAAAGTACCGGAAGCAGGGACAGAGATACCGGAACTGCACCGATCGGTATGGTGATCTGTGCACAGACAGCCGTCAGTGCCACAAACAGTGCACATATCGCAATGCGCGATGCAGGAAACCGGGAGGAAGAAACGTTGGTCATACCGTTTGTCCTTTCCATAATTCGTAAACCTTTATTTGATTTCCAGTTTACGAATTATAGGAAGGAACACCGTTCTGTCAAGAGGGAGCTCCAGAAAAGCCCAATCACCACACACGCATCTGTGGTGATTGGGCTTATTTTCATTCTCAGATGGTCACTTCCGTCATCAGAGGCGTGGTATCCGTCAGTTCGGCTGATCTTGCATCCGGCTGTACGGTGCCTACAAAGAAGCGCATGCTTCCTGCATGATCCACAAACGTTCCGTCATCCTGACAGACACGCATTGCCTTCCGACTCACCGTAAAGGTCAGCTTCCGCACTTCCCGCGGCGCCAGGCATATGCGTTCAAAACCGGCCAGCTGTCGCAGAGGCATCTCTGAGACAGGCTGCACCCACTGCATATACAGCTGAACAGTCTCATGAGCGGCCCGATCACAGGGATTCACAGCCTGCACGGTAACCCTGACATCGCCATTTTCCTGTTTTTCCGCTTCCAGCGCCTTCAGTTCTATTTTTTCATAGCTCAGTCCGAAACCGAAGGGATAGGCAGGCGTACCCGTAAAGTAGCGGTACGTTCTGCCATGCATGTCATAGATGCCGAAATCCGGCAGCTGTCTGGTATCACTGTAGAAAGTAACCGGCAGCTTTCCAGCCGGCGAAACATCGCCCAGCAGGGTCTCTGCCACCGCAATGCCGCCCATCTGTCCCGGATACCAGGCCTGCAGAATCGCCTGCATGCTTTCCGCACAGGGGAAGACAACCGCGGAGCCTGTCATGTTGACGAGCACAGTCGGTTTTCCGGTTTCCGCAATAGCTTTCGCCAGAGCACGCTGCGAGGCCGGAAGCTCCAGATCGATCTTATCACCTGATCCCGCGCTTTCCGCACTCTCTTCGCTCTCCATCTCGCCGTTGAGGCCCAGCACCAGGATAACTACATCTGAAAGCCGGGCTGCCTGTACAGCCTCCGCAATCCGATAGTCATCCGCTTCGCCCCAGGACTTTTCCGGCGACCCGCCGGTAATCGGGCAGCCTTCCGCGTACAGTACCCGGGCGTCCGGCAGAAGACGACGGATGCCCTCCAGTACGGTATAGCTTTCCGACGGCGTTCCGTTATAATTGCCTACCAGCGCTTTGCGGCTGTCCGCATTGGGGCCGATGACAGCCACTGTATGCAGTGCTTCCCGGCGAAGCGGTAGCAGCCCCTCATTCTTCAGAAGAACCATACTGGCTCTTGCCATTGAAAGGGACAGTGCATGATGTGCTTCACTGTCCAGTTCCAGATAGGCTTCATCCGAGAGGCTTTCCACTGGATCCAGGGAACCCAGGCGGAAGCGTGCTGTCATAAGACGCAGGACCGAGCGATCGATATCTTCCTCGGAGAGCAGTCCCTTTTCCACTGCTTCCAGAAGACAGGGATAGATCATGCCGCAGCACAGGTCACAGCCATTCTTCACGGCCAGAGCGGCTGCCTCAGCCCGTGAGCTGACCACCTGATGATGCTGATAGATATCCTCCACTGCACCGCAGTCAGACACAACATAACCCTCAAAGCCCCATTTCCTGCGCAGGATATCCTGGAGAAGGGTTCCGGACGCGCAGGCGGCTTCCCCGTTGACACGGTTATAGGCGCCCATCACGGCATGCACGCGGGCCTCCTTGATAGCCGCCTCAAACGCAGGAAGATAGGTCAGGTTCATATCCTTGCGGCTGGCGCGTGCGTCAAAGTGATGGCGGTCGGCTTCCGGTCCCGAATGTACCGCAAAATGCTTGGCTGTGGCGTCCACAACAGGGTGCTCCGGATCCGCGCCCTGCAGTCCTTCAATAAAGTGAACCCCCATACGTGATGTCAGATACGGGTCTTCGCCATAGGTTTCATGTCCCCTGCCCCAGCGCGGATCCCGGAATATATTGATATTCGGGCTCCACATGGTCAGTCCCTTGTAAATCCCGCGGTCCCCCAGGGCGGCATAGGATGTATACTTCAGCCGGGCCTCCTTTCCGATGATCTCCGCTTCCTTTTGCAGCAGAGCCGGATCAAAGCTAGCTGCCGCGCCGATCGACTGGGGGAACACCGTCGCGGAACCGGAGCGTGCCACACCGTGCAGCGCTTCATTCCACCAGTTATAGGCGGGAATACCCAGCCGTTCTATGGCCACCGATGTATAGCTCATCTGTGAAATCTTTTCTTCCAGCGACATGGCCGAAACGAGCAGCTGTGCGCGTTCTTTGGCCGAAAGTGCCGTATTATCCCAGGGGTGCATGGATCACTTTCCTCCTCTATGGCTTGATAATACTGATTATCTTACACAAACCATCGTTCTCCATCAAGAGGTCTCTGCCCTATATTTGCAGCAGATTCCCTGCCTTTCATGATTCCGGATGTTCTTTCCCCGGGAACGGAAGCCGTGGAGCATGCATAAAAACGGAACTTGCCTTTACACAGATTTTGGCATTCCTGCAAAGAACGTGATACAATGCCTTCGCATTTTTACCCTGGGAGGCTTCTGCCGCATGAGTGCCAAAAAAAATACGCTGTACAATATGGCGTACCGCGTTTTTTCGATTTTTCTTCCGCTGGTCACAGCACCTTACCTCTCGCGGACCGTCGGTCAGGAAGGGGTCGGTCTGTACAGCTATGCCTGGAACCTTTCCTATGTGTTTGTGCTGATCGGCATGCTGGGGCTGGAAAATTACGGTGTCCGCGCGATTTCCCAGTCACGCGATCGGCAGAGCACACTGGATGCCACCTTTTCCGAGGTCTATCGGATGCAGTGCACCGTCGCGCTCCCCACGCTTCTTTTATGGCTTGTCTATGTATTTGCCGTAGCGGGACAGGAGCGCGTGATTTCTTTCAGTCTGACCATGATGAGCGTCAGCTGTCTGTGCAATCTGGACTGGTGCCTTATGGGCCTGGATCTGTTCCGGCCGATTGCCCTGCGCAATACCTTCGTCAAGCTTCTTGCGGCAGCCTGCGTCTTTCTCTTCATTCATTCCGCGGAAGATCTCTGGGTCTATGGTTTTGCCTGGAGCGCAGCCACACTCCTGGGATGCGTGCTCAGCGCCATGAGCCTCCGGGGCAGGGTTCACCTTGTGCCCGTATCCATGAAAAGCGTGCTTTCCCATTTCCGGCCCTGCCTCATGCTCTTTGTCTCCGTGCTGGCTGTCAGTATCTACCGCACCATGGATAAGGTCATGGTCGGTGCCATTGCCGGCATGGCACAGAACGGGCTGTATGAAAACGCGGAAAAGATCGTCTATTGCCTGAGCGGATTCATCTCTGCTTTCGGCACCGTAATGCTGCCCCGTGCTTCCCATCTGCTGAAGAAGGGCAGGCAGGCGGAAGTGTTCCGCTCCATGGATCTGTCCATGCATATCATCCTTGGCATGACATGCGCTATGGCCTTTGGGCTCGCTGCTGTGTCTGACCGCTTTATTCCCCTGTTTTACGGCGAGGCATTTACGGGTTCCATCCGCCTGATTATTCCGCTTGGGTTCACGCTCGTCATGATCGGATGGGCCAATGTGGTGCGCACCCAGTGGATCCTGCCCTCGAACCAGGATCGCATCGTCATACGCTCCGTTGTCAGCGGTGCCATGGTCAATCTTGCGGCCAACAGTCTGCTCATTCCCCGGATGGGTGCCATGGGCGCTGTCATCGGAACACTGCTGGCAGAGGGCACGGTACCGGTAGTGCAGTATCTGCATCTGAAACGAATCCTGCCCTACGGGACCTATCTGAAAACCCTTTCCCTGTATATCATCCCGGGCCTTGTCATGGTATGCCTTGTGCGATGGATATCGCCGCTTCTGCCATTTCACGGCTGGGGAAATGTAGCCCTTTGCGTGCTCGCCGGCGCCATTTCCTATGGTCTTGGCTGCCTGGTGCTCTGGCATGTCACAGGTGCATCCATTCTGCAGTATGGCAGGCAGCTTCTCTCGTCGAAGCGCCGCTAATCCTCCGGAAGCATCTTACTGCCGGTGATGCGCTGTCCCAGTTCCATCTCCACAAACCTGCGCATGACCCCCATCGGAGCATGCATATCCGGACTGTTCACCCACTGGGACGCCGGTTTCTCCAGGCTTTTCCGCAGAAACCGTATCTGCGGCGCGGACAGCGCTTCATCGCCCCGGGTCTTGCACCGAAGGCAGCACAGTCCCCCGCTTTTTCCGTCAAAACCGGCATTGATTCCATCCGGGATCTCTTCACCGCACCGGCAGCAGTGATACAGCCGCGGACGGAACCCGGACAGTACCGAAAAATGCATGAGAAACCCCGTAAGCAGCGGACGCCATTCCTGATCGGAATAGGTCAGACGGCTCAGGGTATGCAGGAGCAGCATAAACAGTTCCTGCGCGCCCTGCCCCGGCTGCACAACCGCTTCACAAAGGCTCATGAGATAGGTACCCACCGTCAGCCGGTCAAAATCCAGTCGCAGCGGATAGAAGGACTCTATCATCTGAACGCCGGTTACAGTATAGCGTCCAGCTTTCTCATAGAGCATGAAATCCCCCAGGGCAAACACTTCCGCCGCGTTCAGCAGCGGACTTTTCGGTTTCCTGCATCCGCGGGCATTGGCTTCTATCCGCCCCTTCACAGGACTGAACAGAGAAATCATCCGGTCACTTTCCCGGTAATTCGTATAGCGCATTACAATCGCAGTATTTTCCGTCTGTGTCATGTTGTACCCATCCGTTTCCTCCGCAGGCCATGTTCCTGACCCGGCGTTTCAGCCTTGCAGGAGGCCTTCCGGCTGCCAGGCGATGTTCTTTCCCTGGCGGCTTCCCGGGTAAGCATACCATGACGTGCTTCTGTTCTCAATCTGTTTTCCTGCGTTACAGAGGGAGATTTTCCGTGCCCACAGGAAGAGCAAGCCCGGGAAAAGCCCCTCGCACCATTATATTTCATGTTTTCCCTTTTCTCTTTTTCGCATTGTGTTCATGTTTTTGCATAAAAGTTTTCTTTTCCGGGAGCGTCCATTCAAAAATATCTCTTCACAATTACAAATGATTATGATATGATACACAACTGTAGCCCAACGATTTGCCTGGTTTTCACTCCATACTTGGTGAAGCGCATCCAATTTGCCCTAGCCAACGAAGCGCTGATCACGGCATGAACTCTGGGTACGCATCACAATTCTTTTTATCTCTTTAGGAGGAATTAACCATGTATCAGGATGAAACCTTGACCTGTCGTGACTGTGGACGCGAATTTGTCTTCTCCGCTTCTGAGCAGGCTTTCTTCGCCGAAAAGGGCTTCCAGAACAAGCCCAGCCGCTGCCCTGAATGCCGTGCTGCCAAGCGTGCAGCCCAGAACGGCAATGCTCCCCGTCAGATGTTTACCGTGATCTGCGATGGCTGCGGCAAGGAAACCCAGGTTCCCTTCCAGCCCCGTGGAGACCGTCCCGTATACTGCCGCGAGTGCTTCGCCGCTCAGAGACAGAACCAGTTCTAATTCAAGAAGGCTGCGCATGCGCAGCCTTTTTTTATGCCTTGACGTCACTGGCGTTAGCGGATACACTGCAGGTATGATCTTACCCTTCGGAGGCATTGCCATGCAAATTCTGCGCCAAAGTCTGTCCTCTTTGCCGGAACTGCTCACCGCACTTTCCGTGACCCGTCCCCTGCTGGTAGGGCGAATGCCGGACACGCCTGTCCTTTCACAGGCACCTGTGTTTCATGGTTATCATGAAAACCCGGACCTTTCCGACTGTACTGCGCTCATGGATATGTTCCGCGCCGAAAACTGTGACGGGCTGATTGCCATTGGCGGCGGCAGCTGTATGGATACCGCCAAGGCCGGGAAAGCCATGCTGCTGACGGAGGATCCGACCGCACTCTATGAGGGGGCGGTCCAGATTGCCCAGGATCGCAGCCTTCCCCTGATAGCCGTTCCCACCACGGCCGGCACCGGAAGCGAGGCCACGCAGACCGCCGTAGTGTATGTCGAAAACTGCAAGCTTTCCCTTTCCCACCCTGCGCTTCTGCCGGATGCCGTCATCCTGGATCCGACAGTTCTGCGCACACTTCCGCCTGTGCAGAAAAAAGTCTGCGCCTTGGATGCGCTCTGCCAGGGGATCGAGTCCTTCTGGTGCCAGGGTGCCACGGCAGAAAGCCGCCGTCACGCGTCTGTGGCCATTCTTTCCGTACTCGAGCAGTTTCCCGCCTATCTCAGCGGCGATCCGGATGCGGAAAGGTTCATGCTCAGGGCTGCCTATGAAAGCGGGAAGGCCATTCAGATCACCCGTACAACCGCAGCACATGCCATGAGCTATATCCTGACAAAGACCTACGGGCTTCCCCATGGATACGCCTGCAGCATCACCCTGCCCGCGCTCTGGCGGCGTCTGAACCATTACACGCCGTGCAGGCAGCGCATGGAAGATCTGCAGATGCTTCTGGGACTGAAAAGCGCAGACGACGGTCCGCTGCTCTTTGAAGGTCTCCTCGCCTGGCTGGCACTGCCCGCGCGGCCGGTTCTTTCCGATGCAGACATACGCGCGCTGCTTTCCTGCATTAATCTGCAGCGTCTGCAAAACCATCCGCAGCCGCTCACCATGGATGACTGCTTTTCGGTCTACAGAGAAGCGTTTACCCCTGACACAAAGGATCACACTGCGGACGCAGTCCAGCTCTGGAGGGAATATGCAGGCCTATATTGACGCTGTCACCCGGTTTATTTTTATAGAAGATCCACCGCAGAAAAGTGATGTGATTTTTCTTCCCGGTTCTACCCGTCCGCAGCATACCCATCTGGCCGCACAGCTTTACAGGGAAGGCTTCGCGCCCTACATTCTTCCTTCCGGGCTTCATGCCAAGGCACAGTCCCGCTTTGATGGCGATCCGCGTTTCCCCTCTGAGTGGGCCTGCATGCATCACCTTCTTCGGGAGGATGGCGTACCGG
Organism: uncultured Eubacteriales bacterium; assembly: GCA_902764915.1. GTDB lineage: Bacteria > Bacillota > Clostridia > Christensenellales > Aristaeellaceae > UBA2943. Next base: position 94,791 of record CACWXY010000006.1, read on the forward strand.
AATCCGCTATTCTTCGGGAGGACAAAGCTACTTTTACCTGGGAGAATGCGCTTTTTTCCCGGGACGTGCTCGCAGACGCCGGGTTCCCGGTTTCTTCGGCCATTCTCTGCTGCAAGGCTGCGCACGCGCGGCGGGCACTGTTCTACTATGAAGCGGCCATGCCCGACATTCACTTCTGCGTGGTACCCTATGCAGAGCCGGGCGTCTCCCGTCACGACTGGTTTACCAATGAAAAAGGGCGCCGGACCGTGCTGGGTGAGGTCCAGCGCATGGGCGCTCAGGTGGCGGACATCTTTGAGGCAGCTATGACGGCATCCGAGGAAGGAGGTACGCATGCATAAGATTCCCTTTCCCTTGCGCCTGATCCTATGGTTCCTGGCCTTCTGCATGGTCTGCTATCTGTTTCTCATCGGTATGGTCTGGTATAAGGAAAACCATGTAAGCCCGCCGGCAGAGGATCCGGATGCCATCGTGGTACTGGGCGCACAGGTGCGCAGTGACGGCACGCCCAGCCTGCAGCTGCAATGGCGGCTTGAGTCAGCGATTGAAGCGTATGCCGCGCATCCCTGTCCTGTCGTGGTCTGCGGTGCGCAAGGCGCAGACGAGCCCAAAGCCGAAGCACTGGTCATGCGGGATATTCTCCTGGCCGCCGGTGTCCGTGATACGGATATTCTGACAGATGATACTTCCTTTAACACCCGGGAAAACCTGCTGCATGCCCAGGCACTGCTGAAGGACGCTTCCGCCCGGCGCGTGCTGGTTGTCACCAGTGATTACCATCTGCCCCGCGCGCTGGCGCTGGCACAGGACCTGGGCTTTGAAGCCACAGGCCGCGGCAGTCCCACGCTCGGCGGTTACCACTGGCTGAAAAACCATGCACGGGAAGCGCTGTCCTGGGTAAAGTACTGGCTTCAGAAATATACACCCCTGTGGGGATCGTGAGGAAACATACATGGATCAGACACAATTTGTTTCATACTTTCTTTCATCCGGCCTGTCCCTGCGCGAAGACCAGTACAGACAGCTGTATCATTATCATACCCTGCTCATGGACTGGAATACCCGCATGGACCTGACCGCCGTGGTGGATGAGGCGGAAATGCTGGACCGCCATTACATGGACAGTCTGATGCCCATGCTGTCGCATCCGCTCAGAGGCTCTGTCATTGATGTAGGCACCGGCGCCGGTCTGCCGGGAATTCCTCTGGCCATTGCCTGTCCCGACGTACAGTTCACGCTTCTGGACGCAAGGCAGAAGCGCCTGGACTTTCTGGAAGAAGTCATACAGGCATTGCCGCTTCCCAATGTTCGCCTGGTGCATGCCCGTGCCGAGGACGCCGCCTTTGACCCGGGACTCCGTGCCGCTTTTGACAGTGCCGTTGCCCGGGCTGTCGCTCCGCTCAATGTTCTGGCAGAGTATCTTCTGCCTTTTGTACGTATCGGCGGGCAAGCGCTCTGCTGGAAAGGCCCGTCTGCTGCCCAGGAAATAGAGGACGCGGAAAAAGCTGTGCATCTCCTGGGCGGACATATCGTAGCCGCTGACCGCTACTCCATTCCGGGCCGTGAATGGCAGCATGCACTGGTTGTTCTCTCCAAGAGCGCAGCTACGCCCAAACGCTATCCGCGCAAGGCCGGGCTTCCCTCCAAATCCCCCCTGGGCCATGTTCCGGTTTGACGCTGATGCGGCAAAGTGCTATACTCTGCCTGCGCTGATATGGTGGAATGGCAGACACAGGGGACTTATGATTTGAGCATCAGGCATGGAAACAGCCTGTATGAATGCTGGCTAATTCGGCGAAACTCCCATGCGGACAACGCCGAGCCAAGCCGGAAACGGAAGTGTGTAGAGACTATATACCAGCGGCCTACACCCGTGCAAGGGCATGGTCAAGACATAGTCCAGACCACAACGCATCTGCGGCCATGGCAACATGGTGTGGCATGAAAATCCCCCGCTTTATGCGTATGGGTTCAAGTCCCATTATCAGCAGAATCCATCCCCGGGCCAAGGCCCGGGGATTTTTCATTCAAAGCACACCCGACACTTTTCCAACGCCAAAAGACTGCGGGCCCAATCGGCAGATGCCATTTTCCCATTCGACATTCCCGATCGCAAATACGGCTTTCCAGTTTTCCTCCAGTGTCATCTCCCTGGCATGTCCCGTAGGATTGACCGCCATCAGATACGCTCCCCTCCGATAGGCAAGCATATCCTTCTGCGCAGAAACAACCTCCATTCCTCCATCCGCCTGCAGATCCGACGTTTTCCGGCGAAGCTGGATCAGCTTCCGCACGCAGGAGAGAAGTGAATCCGGATCCTCGCGCTGCTGCGCTGCATTCGGCGCGTCCTCTGCCGGATCTACCGGAAGATACAGCCTTTCCGGGGAAGCGGTGGAAAAGCCGCAGTTTCTGCCATCATTCCACTGCATGGGCGACCGGGAACCCGTCCGCGTATAGCCGCCTTCCTTGGTGGGAAGAGACAGATAACGCATACCGATCTCGTCACCATAATAGCAGAAGGGAACACCCGGCATGGTCATAAGGAAAGCAAAGTACAGTTTCATTTCCCGGGGTGAGAGCGTTCTTGCCATGCGCGGTGTATCATGATTCCCTGTAATCAGCGCCACATAACCCGGTTCCTGCAGCCATGGCAGATATTCATTCAGAAAGCGTCCGATATCCCGATTCCTGGCATCTCTTCTGAAAAAGCTCCGATCCTCCCCATTATAACAGTCCCTGAGCAGTGACTGGTATCCGTTGCCGTCATGGTCCAGATAAAAATCCGCATCAAACCCCGCCTTCAGAGACAGGTCCGGGCGGCACCATTCCGCCACCAGTACAGCCTCCGGATAATCCCGGTCCAGCATGCGGCGTATGTCCTGCCATACCGCACTTGTACCGCTCTTTTTCTCATCGTCAAACTTGACCAGAGAATCGGCCATATCAACCCGGAAACCGTCACAGCCTCTGTCCAGCCAGAAGCGCATGACATCCTTGATGGCTTCCCTGGTTTCCAGCGCAGCCGGGGCATCCGCTGCGGTCTGCCAGGACTCTGTCGGATGCAGAAAACCATAGTTCAGTGCGGGCTGACACTTGAAAAAGCTGAGCAGATAGGTGCCGTCACGTTCGGCTTCCCCGCCCACTGACAGGTACCCGGGGCAGGTATGAAACCAGCTGTCCGTCCAGATATAGCGATCGCTGAAAGCATTGCGCTCCGCTTTTCGGCTTTCCAGAAACCAGGGATGCTCTTCGCTGGTATGTCCGGGCACAAGGTCCAGTATCACATGCATGTGCCGCTCATGTGCCTTCTGGAATACTGTCATCAGATCATCGTTCGTCCCATAGCGCGGTGCTACTTTCCGGTAGTCGCGCACATCATAGCCCGCGTCCCTGAAGGGAGAATCAAAAACCGGGTTCAGCCAGATGGCCGTAAATCCCATGTCATGAATATAGTCCAGTTTTTCGCACAGTCCCGGCAGGTCCCCGATTCCATCCCCGTTTCCATCGTAAAAGGACTGAGGATAGACCTCGTAAAAAACCGCATTTTTCAGCCATGAAGCCATACCGTTCCCTCCTCTCCCAGAATACGGTAGCTGCCATCGCTCAGTCCCGCCTCCAGAAGCAGGGTTTCTCCGGCCCCTGTCCGGCGAATCCGCAGCTGTTTTTCTCCACATTCCACCTGTACCTTGGCTTCCTGCGAGAAAGCGGGATGGGACCTGTGCATCTGCAGGATTGCCACCTGTCTTTGGGCGCCTTCCGTCATCAGCATGGCCCGGGCGTGCTGACAGTCCAGTCTTGTCCGATTCAGCTCCCGGTTGTCCAGTCCCGGCTCTTTTTGCAGCCTTTCCTCATCATTGGTCCCGCACAGAAGATCCAGGTACCATACCTGCATTTCACCGGGCATAAAGCACTGAATGGCGCGTGCCAGGGCCATTTTCCTGACATCCCCGCCCAGTGCGGTCAGGTAGGTCCCGTCCATCTGGTAGACTTCGGCATTCGCCCCATGAATCATCTTGCGCCGGAGGCCACGCGCTTCCAGTACTTCCACAAGGCCCTGCATGCGCACTTCCGGCAGCAGTCCCCGCAGATCCCGGATCGGGATGCCATCATGGCACCCCAGCATATTGACCACCCGCGCCCCCGCTTCCTCCTGTGCCTGCGCCCAGGCCGCCAGATACTGTCCGTCGCCCGTGATTAGCGCATCCAGGATCAGTCCCGGGAGAAAATAGTCATACGTTACGCATCCCGCGTCACTGATCTTCCGCCAAGCCCCGCTGGCATAGGTCGCATGCATTTCCGGAAGTGCTTCCATCCCCCGCTCCTCCGCCATGCCCCGCACCCGTTCCAGAATATTCCAGGTCTCCGGTTCATTGAGGAAATTGGCTCGCCTCCATGCCTTATGCAGCCGGGTAAATGCATCCAGGCGCAGACGGCATACATGGTATGCCCGCAGCTGATCCATGACCGCACCATACCATTCCCATACCTTGGCGCTTTGGATATTCACATCCATCTGCCCGAGATAACGCCGCTGCGAGAGCAGCCGCTCGGTAACCGTCTCCTTTGCGTCTTCAAAGCCCGAAAAGTCAATCTCTTCCGGTGTCTTTCCCGCATCCAGCGCGTCCCGTATTCGCTTTTCCAGCCGCTGTGCGCTGGCATACTGCCCGCCGGTACAGTCCATCAGAGAAATCGCGTCCGGACGGGGATAGAGAATCTTCTGGTAAAACGTATTCCAGAAGGGGATATCCCGACCGTCCGGAAAGCGCACCTTCAGTACCGGATAGCCTTTCTTCCGAAGATTCATGCCCAGGAAATCACCCGGTGCGGGATGGACAATCCCATCATCCCCCATGCAACCGCTGCCGGCAAAAAAACGGTTCCAGTCGATAAAGAAGTCCCGGTAAGCCGAATGCTCTCCATGCCGCAGAAGGTCCTGAAACTGCGGGGAGAGCACGGACAGATGATTGAGAATCAGATCTGTCTGCACCCGGATTCCCGCCGCATGCAGTGCGTCCATATCTGCCTGCGTGGCAAGGCACCGGTTCAGATCATAGGTAATCACGGAAAACCCGCCGTCCAGGTCTGTGTTAAAGAGCGTCGGCATCAGGTAGCACCCGTCAAAAAGCCCCTTCAGACCGCTCTGCTGAAGAAAGCGCAGCGCATCCGAGAGCGAATCGCCGATACTGTCCGGGTACAGATTGATCGTTACATGGCTCATGCAGGTATGCTTCCTTTCTCAATCGCGTCAATGCGCTGAGACAGTGTCGGGTGCGAATAGCTCAGCCGTACCACCCAGGGATCCGGGGAAAGATTGGCCATGTTTTCCCTGGAAAGCTTGGTCAGTCCTGAAATCAGCGCTTTTCCATAGCCTTCGCGCACTGCATGTGCGTCTGCCCGATATTCAGCACGTCGGGACAGCGCATTGGAAATCATATCCAGCACCAGGGAAGAGAGCGCTTCAAAGAGCACAGATCCATACAGGAACAGAAAGCCATAGTTCATGCCGGAAAAGCCAAACGCAGCATACAGGCTTTCCGCATGCGTCAGTCCCCAGAAGCACAGCGCCATTGCCAGGAACTTTCCCAGTGATTCGCCCTGTCGCTTCAGCGTGTCCTTATGCAGCCCGTGTCCCATCTCATGGGCAAAGACGGCGCAGATTTCGTCCGGTTCCATGGCCTGCACCAGCGTATCATAGAGCACAATCGTCTTGCTTTTTCCAAAGCCCGTGAAGTATGCATTGGACTTGGTGCTGCGCCTTGAGGCATCCATCACCATGACATCCCGCACCTGGTATCCGTTTTTCCGGAGCATATCCGTAAGGCGCGTGCGGAGCTCCCCCTCCTCCAGAGGGGTAAACTTGTTGAATATACGGCTGAAATACGGATACAGGAAGGTCAGACCCAGTCCCAGCAGCATAAGAAAGACAGTAAACAGAACCAGAATCCAGTCCCCCATCTGTGCGTGCAGAAAGATAAACGCAAAGAGCAGGGCTGTCGTAAGCAGCATGCCCAGAACCAGTTCCAGAACCTGGTCCCGTACAAATGTCTTCTTTGTCATACGGTTAAAACCGTACCTGGCTTCCAGATGAAAATTTTCATACCATGCAGTCGCAAGCTGCGGAAGAAGCTTGAAAAGGGTATCCGTCAAAAGCACTAGAAAGGCCGGAAGATACATGCCTGTGATTCCCTCCGGGAGAAGACGGGCATAGGCATTGGAAAGAAACAGTCCCAGACTCACAGCCAGCATGACTGTATCTGTCACCAGTGACAGACGCGTACTCTCGCGATGATAGGCTTTCCATGTGCGGTACTTCTTTTTTCCATATACATGCCGTACATTCTCGGGCACCGGACGCGACTCACTCTGCAGGCTTCGCACATGCAGAAAACCCTGAAAGGCATACTCTCCCAGCAGGACACAGACAACCAGCCACCGCCATTCCATTTCTCTGACTCCTTTCGATGTGCTTCCCCGCTATTTTCTGCTATAATTTTCCCTTGCGGAGGATTGACATCATGCTTTTGTTTTTTGATATCGACGGCACGCTGATCGACGAGGAGACACATACCATTCCGGCATCCACTTTCTCCGCCCTGCAGCGTGCCCATGCCCGCGGTCATATGAACTTTATCAATACCGGGCGTACGCTCTGTAACCTGGATGAGCGCCTGCATGCCCTGCCCCTGGACGGCTGGGTATGCGGCTGCGGAACAGAAATCCTTTTTCAGGGGAAAAGCATTCTTTCCTACAGCCTGACACATGTCGAATCCCTGTCCGTTGTAGACTTCTGCCATGCGCGGAAACTGTCCGGCTTTTTCGAAGGACGCGATCGGATTTCTCTCGACCCGCAGCTGCCCTCCAGCAGAGGGACCGAGGCGATCCGTTCCTACTGCGAGAAAAAAGGCATCCTGGGCAGTACACGGGATCCGGACTTTACCATGGTCAAGTTTTTTATCTATACCTCAGACCTCGAAGACATTGCTGCCATAGAAAACATGCCTGGCCTGCCTTTTGCCTGTATCGACCGGGGGCATGGCGGCTGGGAAGTCATTCCGCGAGGATACTCCAAGCAAAGCGGTATGGAGTGCATCCGAGAGAAAACCGGGATGCAGCATGAGGACCTGGTCGCATTCGGTGACAGCCGCAATGATCTGAGCATGCTCAGGGCCGCCGCGGTTTCCGTGTGCATGGGGCAAGCGCCGGAGGATGTAAAGGCACAGTGTACCTTCGTCACCGGGACGCCCGGGCAGGATGGCATCGAACAGGCGCTTCTTCATCTGCATCTCATCTGACAGACCGCACGTATGCGTTCCTGCCATCCGCGGGTCTGTCCCTTCGCTTTTTATGCAGTGCCATTTTCTTTGCGCACCGTTTCATTCGCGTGCGAACAGGATTTCTGTTTCCGTGAAAAGAAGAAGGCCCTGCGCGGACCATGCCGATACAGCACAGCTCCGGGGACACCCGGCCCGCACCGCCTGTGCATTTTTTTCTGTTGTGCGCTTCTTCGGCCATTGCACAGTTTTCCCTGCGGACACCGCTTTCTGCCTGATACAACCCCCTATAAAGAAAGGTCGGATTCTGTATGAAACTTACCGGTACCACGATCAATTTTCTCGGCGACAGCATTACCCAGGGAGCCGGTGCTTCCGATACCGAACACGCCTATGTCCGCGTGCTGGAAAAGACATTTGGCCTGGCCATGGCTCGCAATTACGGCATCGGCGGCACACGGATTGCCCGTCGCACTGTACCCTATAATCCAGTCTATGACCAGGACTTCTGTCAGAGAGCACCGGACATGGCAGACGATGCGGATGCCGTCGTTGTCTTTGGCGGCGTCAACGACTTCGGCCATGGCGATGCGCCGCTGGGTGCCATGACAGACCGTTCACCCTATACTTTCTACGGCGCCTGCCATACCCTGATGCATCTGCTGACACGCAAGTATCTGGGAAAGCCAGTGCTGTTTGTCACGCCCCTGCGCTGCGTAGATGAGGTGCGTACTGAATCCGACGGCTCCATTCTTGCGCTTCGGGACTTTCGCAATGTCATTCTCGAAGTGGCGGAGTTCTATTCCCTGCCGGTTCTTGATCTCTACGCGCAGAGCGGTATACGCCCCGAAATACCGGAAGTGCGCAGCGCACTTATGCCCGACGGTCTGCATCCCAACGATGCGGGGCATGCCATTGTGGCACGGAAAATCGGAAACTATCTGCAGCTGCTCTGAGGGACGTTACTCAAACGGTTTCCATGTCTTGCTCTTAAACATGGCAAGATACTGGTCATACCGCGGATGATGCCGCCAGTCATCTGCCGTCGGATGCGCATTGGTCAGGTCCAGAATACAGTTCGGATGCGTCTCCCGGAAGGCTTCTACACCACTTTCCTCAAAATTGTTGTGGGACGCCCATACCCGTTCCAGCTGCATACAGCCCATCAGCGGAGTGATATCCGTAATCTGATTTACGGTCAGGTTCAGGTCCAGCAGTTCGGTACAGCCTGCAAGCGGAGAAATATCCTTGATCCGGTTGGTAAACAGCTCCGCGTACTGCAGATGTGTCAGATTGGCCAGCGGTGAGAGGTCCTCAATCTTGTTGTCTCCCAGGATCAGGATCCGCAGTTCCGTAAGCTCTCCGATGACCGAAATATCCGTAATATCGTGATGGCCCAGGTCCAGCGCCCGGAGATTTTTCGCATACCGCAGCGGCTCCAGTTCCGAAGAGCGCAGACGATAGCCTTCCGTCCGCTTCTTCATCGTCGAGTAGGCCGTCTGGTTGCTCACCAGCGTATATCCCCCGATGCGGATCAGCCATACAAATTCAATGTCCGGATTCTCATCCACAAGCGGCATCATAATTTTGTTGGAAAGCTCACGATGCTTGGACACCGTGAGCTTTTTCAGCTGCGGACATAATGCAAGCAGGCTTCGAATATCCTTTTCCGAAACAGACAGAAGACTTCCGTTCAGATCGACCTCCGTATCCTGATCCGTTACCGTTGTCTTGCACCAATTCAGGGAGAAGGATACACTTCCGCCTTCCGGCATGGCTGCTTTCAGATCTGCAATCTGAGAAATCTTCAGACTGGTTTCTCCCAGGTCCAGATGCATGGGCCGGTTCTCCTGCACCCATTGGAGGGCATCCTGATACCGCTTAAAGGAGGGGGATTCTTCAGCATACCCCACGGACAGACAGACTATCAGGCACAGAAGCATGCATATGATCTTTTTTCCCATACATTCATGATCCTTTCCGAAGCCTGCGTGCCTGACGGAGCTTCTCCACATTGGCACGCATCCGCTTTTCGTTCTCTTCGATTTCCTGCCGTGCGGCTTCGCGCCGGGCCTGCGCTTCCCTGCGCAGACGCTCGGACTCCTTTTTCAGCCGTTCCCGCAGGTGCCGGTTATACAGCCGCACATCCGGGAAAGCCGTCAGAAGACGCCTGACCATTACCGATTCCGATACGATCAAATCACGCACAGCCCCCGTAATCTGTTCCGTGCTGTCACCCTGTACCGTGTTGGCACGCACGTGCAGCCGGATCAGCGCCCAGAGGGAAACGCCAAAATCAACGAGCAGTACAGCGCACAGCCCCACGGACAGTCCCCGCAGCACCGAAAAGGAAAGCCTGGCAAACAAACCGAAAAGGAACGGTTTCACAAAGTAGACCATGCAAAGGCCCAGCAGGCCGAAAGGAATCAGTGTATCCGCGCATACCCGGCCATTGAGATTAAAGCGCTTTCCCGAATAGTCCCACCATCTCGCATGGAAAAGCTTCTCCATGAGGTAGCTGGTCAGGTATTCCAGGGTCCCGCAGATGACCATGGAAAGAATCAATACCGCCACCGGATCTTCCGTGTGCCGGGAAAGCAGAACTGTCAGAAGGACTGCCCCAAATCCGTAAACCGGACAATACGGGCCCTGCAGGAAACCACGGTTAATGAAGCGGTGGAACTGAATCAGTTTACAGACAACCTCCATGCACCACCCCAGTATGGATCCGATAAAAAACAGGAGAATATACGAGTATACTTCCGTCATGCCTTTACCTCCGCATGCCTTTCGCGATCTGCCATCACGCAGGCATCGCCCGGAGCCTTACGCCCCTGCATTTATTTTCTGCCCGGCTTTTCCCGCTTTTCAGGCGTCTTCTCCTTTTTCACCGGTGACGGCTCGGGCATTTTGGCTTTCTTGGTCTCCATATCCACATATTCCATCTTCAAATAGGTTTCCGTATCTGTCGGCAGCCCGCGCTTTGCCAGCCTGCGTTCAATCACGCCCTTTATCATGGCCATAAACACGCCCATGGACGGCACCGCAAGAATCATGCCTGTTACGCCAAACAGTCCGCCGCCGATGAGGATGGAGATCAGAACCCCCAGAGAAGAAACACCGGTGGTGTTGCCGAGAATCTTCGGACCAATCAGGTTTCCGTCAATCTGCTGAAGAATCAGAATGAAAATCAGGAAGACCAGTGCCTTGGAAGGATCAATCATGAGGACCAGGAATGCAGACGGGATTGCGCCGATGAACGGTCCGAAATACGGAATCAGGTTGGTGACGCCCACCACGATCGCAATCAGCAGTGCATAGGGCATGCCAAAGATAATATTGCCTACAAAGCACAATGCGCCGATAATCGAGGAGTCCAGGATTTTTCCCACCAGGAATCCCTTAAAGATGCGGTTGGCATTGCGTCCGACTTCCATGATCTTGTTGGCAATATTCGTGCGAAACACGGTATATACCAGTTTCTTGACGCGGCCTACGATACGCTCCTTGCTGGAAAGGAGATACACAGAGACAATCAGACCAATGATAAAGTTATATACGTAGGTTCCCGTGGTTTTCAGTCCGGTTGTCAGCGCCGTCATGATTGTCAGAATGTCATTGCGCAGGAAACCGGTAACCACGTCTTCCAGATGATTGATCTGATCATTGACATAGGTGTGCAGTGTCGGATTCTCAGTAAAAAACGGCTGCATCCAACCTTCCAGGGAATGGACATAGCCATCCAGATTGGAAATCAGCATACGGATGCTGTCAATCAGCTGCGGCACAACCTTTTCCACCAGTGTGGAAAGAATCGCAAGAAAAAGAATCATGCTCAGCGCGATCGCAATGCCTCTGCGCCATTTCAGTACCTTGCCGTTCAATCGCCGCGTCCAGGGCAGAAGTCCCATGAGCCGAACCATTGTCTTGACCAGAGAGTCCATGATGTAGGCAATAATCAGTCCATAGGAAATCGGTGCCAATATGGTGCTTAGGTCATGGAAACTGTGTGTAAAACCACCCCATCGGAGCAGAAGAAAGTAGAATGCAATCGCACCGCATAGCACCAATGTGGCTGTAACACCCCAGTGTATATAGGTCCTGTACTTTTCCCGGAACATGATGCCGGCCTCCTTGCCATCCGTTATACCATTCGGGCTTCCTGGAGTATTATACACAATCCCTCTCTTCTGTGCCATGCCACCCTGCTTCCGCCTTTTTTTATCTATATCCTGCATTTCTGTTGACAGGTGATCCTTCCCCTGCTATACTTCCTCATGAACACTTGAACAATTGTTCATATGTTCAAATTTTGAGAAATGAGGCGGGAATCATGAAAAAGACCTATGCTATTGACGTGGACTGTGCCAACTGCGCTGCCAAGATGGAAGAAGCGACCAGGCGCACGGAAGGTGTCGCCGACTGCACTGTCAATTTTATGACACTGAAGATGACTGTCACTTTCCAGGAAGGCGCCAATCCCAAAGAAGTCATGCCCCACGTTCTGGCAAACTGTCGTAAAGTGGAAGACGATTGCAGCATCACCTTCTGAACCGTCTGATCTCTTGAGAAAGGAAGCGTTCCTGTGACACGCAAGCAGAAAAGTGTCTTCATACGAATCCTGATTGCCGCCCTGCTGATGGCAGTATTGCATTTTCTGCCCATCGACGATGTCTTCAACGGCTGGCTCGCTTTTGTACTGTACCTCATCCCCTACCTGTGCGTCGGCTATGATGTTCTGCGCAAGGCATACAAAGGGATACGGAACCGTCAGCCGTTTGATGAGAATTTCCTCATGGCCGTTGCCAGCCTCGGCGCCATTCTTCTCGGCCGTGTTCGCACAGGAGACTATACGGAAGGCGCGGCCGTCATGCTGTTCTATCAGATCGGCGAGCTTTTCCAGAGCTATGCCGTCGGCAAGAGCCGCCGGAACATATCCGCGCTTATGGACATACGGCCTGACTATGCCAACCTTCTTAAAGAGGACGGCACAGTCACCCGTGTGGATCCTGATGAGGTCGAAATCGGCCAGACGGTAGTCGTCTCCCCTGGCGAAAAGATCCCCATGGACGGCATCATTCTCTCCGGTACATCCTCTCTGGACACAGTGGCACTGACAGGGGAAAGCGTGCCCCGCACTGTCCGGGAAGGCGATGCCGTGCTCTCGGGAAGCATTAACCAGTCCGGGGTTCTGCATATCCGTACCACGCATGATTTTTCGGAGTCCACCGCATCCAAAATACTGGATCTGGTGGAGAACGCTTCCTCCCAGAAAAGCCGCAGCGAACAGTTTATTACCCGTTTTGCCCGGATTTATACACCGGCGGTATGCTATGCGGCCCTGGCGCTGGCGCTGATCCCGCCCCTTGTACTGTATCTGACGGGACAGGACCCGATGGTTGCAGAATGGATCACGCGGGCGCTGACATTCCTTGTCATCTCCTGTCCCTGCGCACTGGTCATTTCCATTCCGCTGACTTTCTTTGCCGGCATCGGCGGAGCCAGCAGTGCCGGTATTCTGATTAAAGGTTCCAATTACTTTGAGACGCTGGCTCACGCCGGCATTGTCGCCTTTGACAAAACCGGCACCATGACAGAAGGCGTATTTGAAGTCGCGGAAATCCATCATGCTGCCATTCCCGAAAAAGAGCTCCTGCGTCTGACAGCGCTGGCAGAAAGCTTTTCCAATCACCCTATCTCCCGTTCCCTGCAGGAGGCTGCAGGAAACCCGGGGGATGCAAGCCTAGTGACCTCGACACAGGAGATTTCCGGTGAGGGCATCCGTGCCACAGTAGAAGGCCATGATGTTCTGTGCGGGAATGAAAAGCTCATGGCGCGCTTCTCCATGGAGTATGCGCACTGCCACAGTGCAGGAACCGTCGTCCATGTCGCCATTGACGGACAGTACTGCGGTCATATCCTGATCGCAGACCGCATCAAGCCCACGGCAAGGGAAGCCATCGACGCCCTGCATGCCGCCGGCATACGCAAAACAGTCATGTTGACCGGCGATCGAGAAGCTGTAGCCGCCTCTGTAGCCCATGACCTCGGAATCGACGCAGTGCAGTCAGAACTCCTGCCCCAGGAAAAGGTCTCCGCTGTTGAAACACTTCTCAAGGAAAAGCAGAGCGCTGAAACCCTTCTGTTTGTTGGCGATGGCATTAATGATGCGCCTGTTCTGTCCCGGGCGGATATCGGGATTGCCATGGGAGCACTGGGTTCGGATGCCGCCATTGAAGCCGCCGATGTCGTACTCATGGACGACAACCCCTGTAAAATAGCCAAAGCCATTCGCATTGCCCGCAAGTGCATGCGGATTGCGTATGAGAACATTATCTTTGCCATCGGCGTCAAGCTGATCTGTCTGGTACTGGGGGCCCTGGGACTTGCCAGCATGTGGATTGCCATATTTGCCGATGTAGGCGTCATGGTATTGGCGGTTCTCAATGCTATCCGCGCTCTGCGTGTGCAGAACTGATGCCCCCATGCAGCCCCTGCTGCCATGCATCTGGCCTACGCAGACGCCTGTCTCCGACACGAAGTCACACGCATACCCGTTTTCATCGATGATGAAAGAGATCCTCCATCCGTCTGGATGGAGGATCTCTTTGCGTTTACGGCATATTCACTGTTCTGACGTGGCATGGGTTCTCATAATCCTTCCCTGTGCCATCATCGTCATACCATACGTAAGATGCTCCGGAAAAGCCATACATCCGACAGCTGGACGGATCCAGTGCTTCCACATACTCCGCACTGGCTCCAATCGGAATGGTTCTGCCCTCCCGGATGAACAGAATCACTTCATTCAGCGCAACTTTCACATAGTGAACCCCCGGCTCCATCACTTCTTCCCGGATCGGTGCGTCGCCTGTAAGGCGCAGAAGCTTCATCCGTTCAGGAAGATAAACAAACCGTCCGGATGCATTCTGTACAAGAACCGGTGCAATCATGATTTCGTCGCCGATCATCATCTGGTCTTCTGTCTCCACCGCCACGGAATCCTCAGGATAGACAAAGGCCAGAGGCCGGAACATCATGGTATCCGAAAGCGCCGCTTTCATATACTCACTGTAGAGGTACGGAATCAGCCGGTACCGGACCGCGATCACAGCTCGGAAATCCTCTGTGCCCTCAAACCGATAAAACTCCTGCTGTCTGGTTCCCAGCGCGGAATGATTCCGCATAAGCGGGGTAAACACGCCAAGAGCCAGCCATCGAAGAAGAAGATCCCGCGATGTATCCGATCCAAAGCCGCCAATATCCGCCCCTGTATACAGAATTCCTACCATATTCAGGCTGGGCATCATCTGCAGATTCATGCGCAGATGAGACCACCAGGAAAGGTTGTCACCCTGCCAGATACCGCCGTAGCGATGCATACCGATATAGGAGGAACGGGAGAAAAGAAGAATCCGTTTTTCAGGGACCAGACGCGCAAAGGCCTCTCCGGCAGCCCGTGTCATATAATATCCGTACAGATTGTGCACATCCCTGTGACAGATCATTTTTCCCTGTACCTGGTGGTACATGCGGGCATAATCCTTGGGGTTATTCATCAGATGCATGACCATATCCCGAATCTTCCATACCTGTCCGGCACTCTCCGTCTCCAGATAGTTCCGCATTTCTGCACGCAGTTCCTGCTCGCCTTCCACAGACTTGAAGATAGCAGGCTCATTCATGTCATTCCAGAACCCCTCGATTCCCTGATCCAGAAGCACCTGATACTGTTCTCCAAACCACGCCCGGGCCTGCTCGTTCAGCACATCCGGAAAATGCACCCATCCTGGCCAGACTTCAGCGACAAACGCTGACCCGTCCTGTTTCCTGCAGAAATAGCCCTTCTCCACGCCTTCCTCATAGACACTGTACCCTTTTTCCACCTTCACGCCGGCATCAATAATAGGGATCAGCCGGACATGCGACTGTTTCATCTCTTCCACAAACGCAGCAAAGTCAGGGAATCGATGGGGGTTTACCGTAAAGTCCTTGAAGTCCTGCATGTAATCGATATCCAGGTACACCATGTCCAGAGGAACCCCGGCTGCACGATGCTGTCTTACAACCTCCCGAACATCCTCCGCTGTCTTGTAGCCCCACCGACTCTGGCCGTAACCAAAGGCAAACTTCGGAGGGATATAGCTGCGGCCGATCAGTTTCCGGAACTGGTGCACAATATCCTGCGGATCCGTTCCGTCTACTACATACAGTGCCATATTCGCGCTGTCACAGGTGACGGTCAGTATATCCACGCTGGTAAAGCCCACGTCAAAGGTCATTCGTGCAGGCGAATCCAGAAACAGCCCGAAGGTTTCTCGCCCTGTCACGATCAGATAATTGTGGGCTGCATACAAAGACGCAGTATCCTCAAAATGATGGGGCTCATCGGAACAGTCAGAGACATACCTGAAGCCTCGCTTGTTGATGCCTCTGACATTTTCTCCCAGGCCGTATACCCGGTCGCTTTCATCCATCCGGTACGTATATGCAAATCCTGTACCTGTATGGATTTCGCCGTAGGCAGGTACCGTCTTTTCTGTCGGAATCTCCTTCACAACAGCGTCTGTACGAAACGGGGAGCCATAAAGATACTTTCTTACCATATAAATGTTTCATCCTTCCTGCACGCATTTCGGACAAAAGCCCAATGATGATGCACACTCAGCAGATTCTTCGATGGATGATCCTCAAGACCTGTTATCCCAGACACTGGCCGCTTCTGTAAAAAGCCCTGCCATAGGGAAAGGCTCCGGGCTCTGAAAAACATGCTGCACGAATACGCTCTGTATCCTCACTGCGGAACACATTTCTGCCGTTTTTCTGCAGGCCATGTCTGTGCATGATTCCATCGCATACCGGGCCATGGTTCATCATACATAGATCTGCAAAACCCGTTACGTTTCTCTCTTTCCAGGGAAATCCATTCCAGTATAAATATGCGGCTGAGGCGTGTATGCTGTATCCTGAACTTCTCGTTTGTCAGCTTCCCCTTCTTCCAGGTTTCCGACATGCATATTGGATTTCATTACTTCAAATCCCAGCCATGACCGGAACATCTGGCCGTGAAAATAAATCTCCACCAGACCCTGCTGCGCTGCACGGTCCACCTGTCGGATACACCCTTTCAGATCCTTCAGCGGACCGGACATGATCGTTACTTCCGTTCCCTCTTCATATGCCATGGAGAGCGGAAGATAGGCATCATAGGAAAAAAGCCAGCGTGCAAAGGATAAATCCTTGTTTCGCAGCCGCCAATCGCCCTCTTCATCCTTGAGAAGTCGGAAGGGTCTGTCTCTGGGAAAATCCTGAGGGATAAAGATATTATTCTCGCTCTGAAAGAAAACATATCCCGGCATAAAGACGGCCGTCTCCCTGACTTTTTTCTCTCCACGAACACGAAAATGATCATATAATGCGGGAGAAATCCGAACATCCGGCATCTTATAGTGAATAAGCTGGGAGATAATCTTCTCTGTTCCTGACATACAGAATATCGCACCATAGGCTTTCTCATCCGTCATGGCCGTTTCCAATCCTCTCTGCCGCAGCACATGAGTCAGCTTCAATATCTGTCATTCCGGGGCTGCAGTGCCTGCCATATCTGGCCCGATCAAATGCCCCGCGCTTTCCGGTCTGACAGTGACTCTGTCTGCATTCATATTCATTATAACATATAATCCATCCAGAACTACAGGAAGGCTTTTCCTGGCCATCCATATCTCATGTACAGCGGCATATAGCAGGGCCTGCATTCTTAGAAAAAAGCCCGCCGAGCACTTTCCTTCGACGGGCCTGCAAGCATATGAAATCTCCATCTGCAGTTTTTGAATCACAGCAGACAATATCATAAAGCGGCAGTTCCCAGACGTTCTTTTTATACTCCCGTTCCACTGTCTTTAAACAGCCCTTATCTCATAAACTGGTTTACAGCTTTCCTGCATGCGTTCCCGCTCCGTCAGGTATTGCACCTTGGGGCTCAAGTTCCGTGGCACCTGCAGCTCTGAGAACAGATTGTCCTCAACCACGTTCTCAAAAAGCTGCCTCCCGGGCCATGCATATGTCTGTCTGGTCCGGGAGGATCGATTGTATATCAGTACCACTTACTTGGCGGCTGCCCAGTTCGTCCCCTGATGTACCTCTGCCACCAGCGGCACCTTCAGGGCCGTTACGTTTTCCATGCATTTCCTGAGAAGCGTCGATGCCTTCTCCACTTCATCCGGCGGGCACTCCAGGATCAGCTCATCATGCACCTGAAGAATCAGTCGGGATGCCATATGTTCTCTCCGCAAAGCCTCATCGACCCGTACCATGGCAAGCTTTATGATGTCCGCTGCGGTTCCCTGGACAGGCGTATTCATCGCAGCCCGTTTTCCGAATTCCCGTACAGCCGCTTTACTGCTTTCCAGTTCCGGAAGATAACGGCGGCGCCCCATAACGGTAGTTGCATATCCATGTTCCATGCCATCCGATACACATTGATCCATAAACCGCTTGACGCCCGGATAGCGTGCAAAATACCGTTTAATAAACTCAGCTGCTTCATACCGGGAAACATTGGCATTCTTCGCAAGGCCAAAACTGGAGATCCCATAGATCAGTCCAAAGTTGACAGCCTTGGCTTTGGATCGAAGCTCTGATGTGACCTGTTCCATGGGAACATCAAATATCTCACTGGCCGTGCGCGCGTGAATGTCCTGCCCATGACAGAACGCATCCACAAGCGCCGCATCCCCTGAAAAGTGCGCCATAAGCCGAAGCTCGATCTGACTGTAGTCGGCATCCACAATCGTCCATCCATCCTGGGGTAGGAAAGCTTCCCTGATTTCCTTGCCTTCTTCCGTACGAACCGGAATATTCTGCAGGTTTGGCTCTGAAGAAGAAATCCGTCCAGTAGCCGTTCCTGTCTGATCAAAGAAGCTGTGAACGCGGCCGTCCGCATCCATAAGCGGCAGAAGACCTTCAATATACGTACTGTTCAGTTTGGCAATCTGACGATACCGGAGTATCGGGTCAATCACGTCAGGACGAACGGAACGCACTTCTTCCAGTACTTCAACTGCAGTCGAATATCCACGCGAAGTTTTCTTTCCATGAGGCAGCTGCAGCTTTTCAAAAAGGATGTCCCCCAGCTGCTTGGGACTGTTGATATTGAATTCACCTGCCCCACAGGCAAGATAGATCTGCTGTTTCAGTTCTTCAATTTCCTCTGTATATTTCTTTCCCAGCCGGCGCAAAAAAGATCCATCCACACGGAAACCCTGCTTCTCCATCCGGAACAGTGTAAAGCTGAGAGGAATCTCCACCTCCCGCATGAGCGGCTCCATTCCCTCTGCTGCAATCTGCTGCTTCTGCCATACAGCCAGACTTAATACACCCCTGGCATCCAGCGGAAGAACCCCATGGAGTGCAGCAAAGGCAAAGCTCTTCTCCTGAGGATTGAGAAGATAGGCTCCCAGCATGGTGTCCCATCCCATCGTTTCCGGAATCGGCAGATGGCAGGTGTCCAAGGTATGCAGAAGCCTTTTCCCGTCATGGGTAATGAATCGCCCGGTCTGCAGAAAAGGCGCCAATGCAGTCAGTGCTTCCGCGGGGTCCATCCCCATGTGAAACAGGTCCTGTCCCAGCGGGATATCGGCGTACCGTCCAGCTGTATCAGCCAGCGTGATTCCTTCCTCTGTCATCCACAATGCCCATTGGCAATCAGCCTCTTCTGTGTTCCCCGTTTTCATCCACGCATCAATCGCTTCTGCTGTTTCCAGTTTTTCTTCCTCTGAAAACGCAAGAAGCACAGGTTCCGACATATTTCTCTTATCCGTTTGCACCGTCTGCGATTCTGCGTTCATTGCACTGTCTGGACTTACATGCTCCATCGAAGCCGGAGCGGTACCTGCGGGCTCCTGGGGATTCATGGAGTCAGGCATTGGGGAGGAAACTCTCTCTGTATCGCTTTCTCCAATAAACCGCCGAATAATCTGGTTCAGTCTGAGTCTGCGCAGTGCCGGTACTGCCTTTGTCAGATCCGGCATCCGGCAATCCTCCAGACGAAATGCAACTGGCGCATCCCGATGGATTGTTGCCAGTTCCTTGCACATATAGGCGACTTCTTTTCCTGCACGCAGTCTTTCACCCATCTTTCCCTTAACTTCATCTGCATGCGCAAAAATCGCGTCCAGGTCCCCATACTGCTGAAGAAGCTTGACAGCTGTCTTGTCACCAATGCCCTGTATTCCCGGGATATTATCGCTGCTGTCTCCGGCCAGTGCTTTCCAGTCAGTTACCTGCTCAGGACCAAAGCCATACTCTTCCCGCACTTTATCGGGTGTAAAGCGCGTTGTCTCACTGATGCCCTTCCGGGTAAACATGAGCTGAATTCTGTCGTCAACCAGCTGCAGAGCATCACGGTCTCCTGTCAAAAGAAGCGGCGAAACGCCTTCCTTTTCCCCCAGCAGCGACAATGTTCCCAGAAGGTCATCTGCTTCCCAGCCTGTAAGGCCATATCGCTTCACACCAATTTCATCCAGAAGTGTGCGGATTGTCTCAAACTGCTGTCTGAGTTCAGGAGGTGTTGCTGCCCTTCCTGCCTTATAGTCCGGATAAGCAGTATGTCGGAATGTTGGTCCATGCTCATCAAAACATACTGCCACATATTGCGCCTGCTCATCCTTTATGACTTTCAGTATCATCTGGAGGAAACCATGAATGGCGTTGGTATAAATCCCATTGGCATCCATGAGCGGCAGGGCATGAAATGCCCGATGGAGTAAACTGTTGCCGTCAATTATCAGAAACGTGTCCTGCATAGATCCGGTTCTCCTTCTACCTTTGATGTTTTTTTGCTGTTTTTTGATCTGCACTTGAAAATCCATACTCCATACTGCTCTTAAAGTGCGGAGGATCTTATGCAGTCCCTTTGTTTTTCCAGTGTTTTTCACCGATACTTCTGGGATCTGTACCTGCGGACTGCATCGACAATTCTCTTACATATTGCTTGCCGTCCTCGTTCTATAGGTGAAGCCGTACCTGTTCTCAGCATAAGCCACAGTGTTTCACCGTTTTTTTCGCATACGTATCCGTTTTGTATTTATGCACATTGCATTCTCATGCCAATCAAGTCATTGTCACTGCCTACAGAAGCATAGTGGTTCCGCATCAATACCTTTGGAATAGAACAGGGTCTTATGATGATTGCAGACCTCATGTCGAAATAAAGGAGACAATCTTGATTGTTCCAGCATGCATGCAATCAGGTTCCGAAATCGGATGCAGAATGAATCTGTCTCTCATCATACTGTATTCTCGTCCATGTACAGGCCGCAAGCAGGAGATCTGTTCACGCTTTCACATGCTTCCCACTGTCACCACCTTATGAACTCAATGCGTAAAGTATATCAGTTTTGTGCCAAAGAGCCAACAAAAAAAGGGAATTGGTTTCCCAATTCCCTTCTTGTACAATTTTAGAGATTACACACCAGGAATGTACTTTCCGTCATGGCCAACATAGTATTCGCCAACCCACTGGTCGGTGAGCATGTAGCCAGCGCTGCCGATGTAATAGGTGCCATCCACCCAAACATCAGAAACCAGCTTGTAGTTAGCGCCAACATAGTACCAGCGGCTGCCATCGGTGAGCCAGGTGTTCTTCAGAGCCATGCCAGCACCATTGATGAAGTAGCTGCCCAGAGGATCAACGATCGCGCCAGAAGTGGTCTTGTAGGTGCCAGCAGAGGCCTTCACGAGCTTGCCTTCAGAGTCAACGAAGTAATCGCCAACCCACATGTTCTTGGCAATAGCGCCAGAAGCATTGGCATAGTAGGTGTCGCCCTGATAGGTGACCCACTGATTCTTCACGACATAAGCGTTGCCGTTCGCGTCATAACGACGGAAGGTGTCATAAACCTTATCAATGCCGCGCTCGAGGTAGTTGTCGGTCTTGATTCCGGCATCGCCAGTGTAGTTAGCAACATAACGGCCAGTGTAGTCAACGAACCATGTTCCCTTGCCCTTGGCATTGGGTACCCAGGTATCGGTGTACATTCTTCCGTCAGCGCCTACGAAATAGGTGCCGTCAATCCAGGAATTGGTTACCAGATATCCCTTGCTGTTGAAGTAGTACCAATACTTGGCACCATTCTGCAGAGTGATATCAACAGAGGTGCTGCTGCCATAGGCGTCCACACCATTAGGAGAAGAGGTGGGATCAGAGATCCAGCGGATCTGCTTCCAACCGGTTACAGCCTGGCCATTCTCAATGAACTGCCAGCCCTTCTTGGTGTTCACCCAACGATCCAGAGAAGGATTGGGGTTGTACTTGCCGCTGGCATCCACATAATATTCGCCGATCCAGGTGCTGGTGGCCATGATGCCGGAGTCAGTCAGATAATAATCGCCAACCCACGCATTACGGACAGCAACGCCCTTAGCGTCGAAATAGTGATACTGGTTGTCGGGATCCTTGTACCAGCCGGTCCAGAGATCGCCGTTGCCGTTGTCATAGGACTTCAGATAGTTGCTGTTGGTCACAGCAGCTGCGCCGTCCCAAGCAGTGGAAGCACCGCTGCTGGCATAATACCAGACAACAACGCCAGCCTTGGAATCATTCGCAGTGGGATTGGGGGTGTCTGTGTTCACCCATGCTGATGCAGAGAAAGCGAAAGACATCACCATCACTGCTGCAAGCAGCATTGCAAGGATTTTGCGTTTCATAAATAACATGCCCTTCCTTAGTTAAACATTATTGGTTGAAAACAACCGTGACCCATGATACTACAAGTAAATATAGATGTCAAGAAAAGAGATACCCACGCATAACATAATATTTGCAGGTCTCTGCCTTTCAAGATACCAAAGTAAATAATACATCGCTGCAGATAGAATGTCAAGGAATAACATCACATTTGACATTGCGTTTCTTTTTCATGCCACTTTCCTTTCAGGCTGCAGCGATCTTTCCCGGCTTACCAGGAATGCCATTTCTCCTGTATCTTAGTAGCCGTACGGTCCCACCGTACCGCCGCCAGGACCATTCGAAGACGTGCCGCCGACGCTGCTGGGCGCTGTACCAACCGTTTCCTGCCCCGTCGTGCCGGACGGGCTTGTTCCTGAATTCACCACAGGCGCTCCGGATGTGGTAGAAGAACCGGTCGGTGAAGGAACCGATGTGTCCGTTCCTGTTATCGAAGAGAACCCGGTAGGCGGTGCCTGAACCCCTGAAGAACTGTTGGTAATCGTGCTCGGATCCACTGTTGTTCCCATAACGGACCCATCCGGACCAAGCCCGTAGATGAGCGGCTGATTCATAACAGAAGTGTCTGTTGTCTGATTGCCATTCGGAGCCGAAATGTTCGTACGTCCCGAACTGTTGGTTGTGGTTGTAGTGGTGGAAGTAGAGGTACTTCCAGGAGCAGTGGATGTGCTCCCGGGAACAGTGGATGCACTTGCCGGAGTAGTAGATGTGCTTCCGGAACCGCTCGAAGACGGCGTTGTGGTGTTTGTCGTAGTCTTCGCACTCGTGCCAGGGTTCAGATTCGTAGTGCTGGCAGGCGCGGTCGGTCCATTGTTTGACGACGTGCTCTTCCTTCCCGAAGAGGTCTTTCTTGTTGTCCCGCCGGACTTCTTCGTCGTAGTCTGTACCGGAATATTAGCCCGTTCACCAAAGGTCAGGAATTTTTCGTTTACGTATGCTCTCAGGCCATTGGCTTCAATCTCATAGAAGCTGCTGGCCTTCGACCAGATGGTAACTTCCAGTCCGGTCGGCCAGTTTTCAAGAACGCGTGCGGAATTGGAAGCGGAACTGCGAATATTGATCGTCTGATTATTCACTACCGCTCCGTTGTAGGTAAGTGTGCCCGTTCCCATGGCATATGCATCACGGGAAATCGTCTTCACCACGCTGTTCAGCACAAGACCTTCCATGCCATTGGCCCACACGCGGGTATACTGCTTGCCTTTGCGAATAACGCCAATCACGGTGCCATGCTTCAATTTGCCCAGTTCGGCTGCCCCTTTTCTGGCCTCTGCCAGCAAGGTGGCGACACCAGACTTGGGTGCATTGATAATGCCCAGCTGTTCCTCAAGATCTACTTCCGTGCCAAAATCAATCTGATCCGTGTCAATTGTCGTCTGTGCCCCATTCACCGTCGCAATGCTTTTCTTGGTCCCCAGAACAAGGACTTTGTGATAATCTACTTTTTCCTTTGTGGCAGAAGCAGCTGCGCTGTCAGCCGTCTTCGTCTCAGACTGCGCAGCATTGTCCGTTTCCGTCGCATCTGCAGAAGCGGTGGTTGTTTCTTCGCTGCTCTCCGCATCAGCCGTTTCGGAAGACGTTTCCTCATCGCTGTATGCATCTTCCGTATGCGCTGTCTCATAGCCTTCAGGAACTTCCATCTTCGTGTTATCCACGTCAGGCCGTTCGCTGGCATCGCCCACATGAATCATGCCGTCCGTGCCGGAAACGGTATAATAGGCATCCTTGTGCGTCTGATTCAGATACGCAGCCACCGCATCCAGGTTTTCACTGAGTTCCTGAGGAATGTCCACCTGTTCACCATTGTCCAAAGTAATGGACACAGAAGCCACCGAAAGGCTGTCTGCCGCTACCAGGCCCCAGGCGGTGCTGCCGTTGCTGGTCAGGAAGGTGACATTCCACATCTGACTTGCATTGTCAAAACCATTCTGCTTGACATAGCTGCCCTCCGGAATGGTGGCAACCTGTGTCTTGTTGCCCGCTGCATCCGGACGGTAAACGGTTGTGTTCTTAATCGTGCGCGTCGTGCACTGGGCATTCCATTCCTCCGCTGTCATGCCGACAGCGCTGGGTATCATGGAAAGCATCATTACCGCAACCATGGCAAGGCTTAATACCCATCGTAAGTGTTTCAAGAGATGACCTCCTTTAACATACACCCTTATTCGCACCGCAAGGGTTCGGAGAGGGGAGTTGCTCCTTGAATGTATCATATCATGTGCAGAGCGTCAACGCGCAGTCTGTTAACTTTTTGTGACATTTTGTTACATTTTATTCTATTCTTCATGAATCTCGTTTTTCTTTCTTTTGATTTGCCTTTTTCTTGTAACATTCGTGTCATATTTTTCGATCCGTCCTCTTTCTCTGCTGAATGTCTGTCTGACAGGAATAGGACCTGCTTTCTGAAAGGCACAGCAGCAGGCCGGCAGAGCGCAAAGCAGCACTATTGCAACTCGGAATCTCCGGCATTACGCCATCTTCTCTGCCCTTCCCTTTTCCCGCTGCCGTCTGAGCCGTTCCATTCCTTTATGCAGACACACACCGATCAGCCCCGAGAGTACAAAGAAGAACAATGGCATCCACCATCTTGCCGCGCCGCTTGGTTCGCCCCACACGGCATACACAATATCCCGAAGCGAGCAATGCAGGATAAAGATATAGGGTGTGCAGTACCTACCAAACCAGGCTACGGATTTCGGCCACTGTCTGCCGCTGGAAGCAATGCCCCATGTAAAAATTCCAAGAACAAGAGGAATTGTCCCGGCATAGATGATCTGCTCATCCACGAACCGTGCCTCAACAGCCGTTATGGCAATTCCCAGTACAGTCAGCAGCATTGATGCCGTTCCTGATGTTTTCTCCGCCCAGCGGCTCTTATGCAGCCAGTGTCCCAGCAGAAGAAAGGGCAGTGTCGTAAGAAGCCAGTTTCCCTGCCGATACCAGGCCAGATGCATGATCTCTGCCCGCAGAAGATTGATGACCAGAAGGGGCACGATCAGAAGATAAGCCCAGCGAATGCCTTTCCATCGGGCCAGCAGAGTAAACACCACCATGGCATATGTCAGTGCGAACAGGTACCACATGACGGAACTGAGAAACCTTGCCCAGTTGCACATCAGAAAATAATAGCTGTTTCCTTTCCGGCCAAAGAACGAGGTAAGCCACCCAAACGCGCTCTTGCCAGAGACCAGCCGCATCCCGGTATTGACAGTACCGATAAACAGAACACTGACCGCCAGCAGCTTTACTGTCGAAAGCAGAAAACGTTTTGCCGCCGCATACTGCTGTTCCGGGTCCTCTCTGTACAGGTACCATCCGCTGACCAAAAGGAAAAAAGGGACCGCCCAGCGCGCCAGCGCCATGGAATATGTCTTGGCATCGCCTGTCCATTGGATATGGCAGAGAATCACACAGAAACTGGCTGGAATCCTCAGGACATCAATTGTCTGGTTCCGTTGATGATTGTTTTGCATGCATTTTCACTCCTGTCTGTCTCCTGCATCATGCATGAAACACGTATTCTGCCAGTTTTCCTCCAGCACAATCCCCTTAGCCTGTCTGCTCATTTCCTGCAGACCATACCGTCCGATTGTTCACCAGTCCCTTTCCTGACGCAGGCAGCGCTTTCATCCGATGCCGCCTGACGCGATCTGCGTATGGACTATGCTTCAATCCGTTTTAACTGTCTCCATGCTACGGGTACTTCCAGTAGCAGCATACCTGTCCATCCCAGTGCTGAGGCAAGCGCGACGCCGGATATCCCCATTCCCGGCACCAGCAGGAAGACAAACAGAACTCTGAGAGAAATCTGTGTCAGCGTGCCCCACAGTGTCATGCTCATTTCGCCCATGCCCCGGAAATATCCCTGAAAGCCATTGGTAAAGCCCGGGAATATATAGAAAAAGCTCATCAGAAGAAGATACTCCATTCCCATGCGTATGACTTCCGTTTGATCGCCGCTGATGAACAGCCGCATGATTGGTGCCCGCAGAAGAAAGGTCACGATGCCGATCAGCACGCCATAGATCGCTTCCATGCGTATGCCTGTCAGGAATCCGTCCCTCATGCGCCTGTACTTTTTCGCTCCGCGGTTCTGGGCCATGAAGGTAGAGATCGCATGGGAAATGCTCTGTTCCGGAAGACATGCGTAGTCATCCATCCGTCCCGCAGCATTGAACACAGCCATGGCATCCACCCCCAGGCTGTTCACAACCCCCTGAATCAGCAGTTTTCCGATAGGCTGGCACGCCTGCTGCAGTGCCGTTACGCCGCCGTACCTGACGGTCCTTCGAAGAAGCGCGGCATCCGGCTTCCACGCTTTCCGTTCAGGTCGCAGCTCAGGAACCCTCGCGATGACATACCCCACGCTTAGCATGCATGATAAGAACTGAGAAGCCACTGTTGCCACCGCTGAATAGACAACACCCAGACGGCAGATCCCGATCAGTACAATATCCAGGATACCATTGCACACGCAGGATATGGCAAGAAACCACAGCGGCGTTCTGGAATCTCCCAGGCTCTTGAGGGTATACGCCAGCGCATTGTACACAAAGGTAAACGGTATTCCCAGAAGCACGACCCGCAGATAGGAAGCGGCCGTGTCCATGACATTATCCGGTACCTGCAGAAGTGCAAGCAGAGGATGTGTCAGAAGCTGAGCCAGCAATGAAAGCAGAACAGCGCCGGCTGTGCCGAACAGAAGGGTCGTCATCATTTCCCGGCGTACGCCTTTCATGTCTCCCGCCCCAAAAAACTCGGACATGATTACGGATGCGCCAATGCACATGCCGGAGATAAACAGTACCAGAAGATTCATGACAGGGCTGGATGTTCCTACAGAAGCCAGGGCTTCTTTCCCCACATACCTTCCCACCACAGCCGAGTCCACCGCATTATACGTCAATTGAAAAAGATTACTCAGCACCAGCGGTGTAGCATACCGCAGAAGATGTCCTGGAATCTTTCCTTCCGTCATGTTGACAAGTGCCATCTGCATCCCCCACTTTTCGGCGGATGCTAGCACTTTCCTTCGTCGACGTCAATGCTTTCTTGCCACGCTGTGTCCGCTGTGGTATCATTCCCGGGATTGATTCGGGCTCTGCCCATATGACCGGAGGAAACATCAGATGGATGTCATCACTACCCTTTATCTGAAAGAGCATCTCTCTGAATTGCTGGGACAGGAGATCCGCCTTCAGGGATGGATCCGCAATCACCGCAAGCAGAAGAATATCGGCTTTATCGACTTCTTTGACGGCACCTGCTTCAAGAATCCGCAGGTTGTCTACGACGATACCATTGCAGACTTCGCCGCCGTTTCCGCGCTGCACATCGGAAGTGCCATCACGGTACAGGGAAAGGTCGTCCCTTCCTATAAGGATCCCACAGTGCCGGAAGTACAGGCAACATCGATTACACTGGAAGGCGACTGTCCGGAAGACTATCCCCTGCAGCCCAAGCGCCACAGTGTCGAGTTTCTGCGTGAGATTGCCTATCTGCGTCCCCGCACCCGTCTGTTCCAGGCGGTCTTCCGCATCCGTTCCGTCGCAGCCATGGCCATTCATACCTATTTCCAGGACCGCGGCTATGTCTATGTGCACACTCCGCTGATCACATCGAACGATGCGGAAGGTGCCGGCAATACCTTTACCGTAACAACCCTGCCGCCGGACAAGCGCATGGATTCCTCTCAGGACTTCTTCGGCAAGCCTACCAGTCTGGCCGTCACCGGTCAGCTGGAAGGCGAAACCTTTGCCATGGCATTCAGCAATATCTACACGTTCGGGCCTACCTTCCGAGCGGAAAACAGCAACACCAAGACACATGCCGCAGAATTCTGGATGATCGAGCCGGAAATCGCCTTCTGTGACCTGAACCGGCTGATGGATATTGAAGAGGAATTCCTGAAGTATATTGTCAAGACTACACTGGAGAAGTGCCCGGATGAACTGGAATTCCTTGACAAGTTTACCGGCGGCGGTCTGATTGAAAAGCTCACAAGTCTGGCCGGGTCCCACTGTGCCCGCGTCACCCACGACGAGGCCATCCGGATTCTGCGGGAAGTAAAGGACCGCTTCCAGTTTGAGCCGAAATACGGAGAGGACACCGCCAAGGAGCATGAGAAGTACCTGACAGAAGAATACTTCCACAGTCCGGTCTTCGTATATAACTGGCCCAAGGATATCAAAGCGTTCTATATGTATCAGAACGACGACGGCAAGACCGTTGCTGCCGTGGACCTTCTGGTTCCCGGCGCAGGCGAACTGATGGGCGGCAGCCAGCGTGAAACACGCTACGACCGTCTGGAAAAGCGCATGGATGAGCTCAATATTTCCAAAGACGCCATGTACTGGTATCTGAACCTGCGCAAGTATGGCGGCTGCACACATGCCGGCTTTGGTATGGGCTTTGAGCGTCTGCTCATCTATCTCACCGGTGTGGATAACATCCGTGACGTTATCCCCTATGCGAGAACACCGCTGAACTGCGAATTCTGATCCATCGGGACGCGAGTCTTCGCGTCCCTTTTTCTCGGGAGGGAACCGTGTCCCATCGAATTTCGTTTTCCAAGATACTGCGCTCGCTTTTTCTCTGCCTTGCGGTTCTGATTCTCATGGTGTTTCTCTATGTCTGTCTGCTGATAGCACAGCCACAGCCAGAAGAAAAAGCTACTTCTCCCTCGCCGTCTGCTCCCCAGACACTGACATCTCCGGACCAGCTGCAGAACCTGATTGCTGCGTTTCCCGCGCCTGTGCTCTGCTTTGCTGCGGACGCCGGTGCTGTGCTTGTGGGTGGGGAATCCCATGATACGGATGCAGCGTCCGGTATCTGTCGGGTGCTGACACTGGGATACCGGACAAAGGACGGCCTCCAGTGCACACTTTCCTCCGTTTCGCCCGTGCCGGACACAGACCTCTTTCCCAGGGAAGACCTGCATCCTGCACAAAGCACCTGTACGATTAGCGGTGTAACAGGCATCGTGATGCAGAACAGTCTTCACAGAAGACTGTATGCGCAGACGGATGCCGCACTTTATGTGGCGGATTTTCCCGAATGCGTGCCGGAACAGCTGACACAGATCGCGGGACAGCTGCAGCTCGTAATCTTTGATGCAATGAGCCAATGAAAGGATAACAACCATGGATACCCAGAAATATGATGCCATTATCATCGGGGCCGGACCTGCAGGAATCTTTACAGCCCTTGAACTGACTGCACTTCGACCCCAGTCGCATGTCCTGATCGTTGATGTGGGACGTGCCATTGCCCACCGATCCTGCCCCGCACGTCTTACCGGACAGTGCGTTCACTGCCAGCCCTGCGGGATTGTACACGGCTGGGCCGGTGCCGGTGCGTTCTCCGACGGAAAGTTGTCTCTTTCCGACGATGTCGGCGGACATATTTCCGAATATGTCAGTCATCAGAAAGCGATGGAGCTGATCCATCACGCAGACGATATCTATCTGCAGTTCGGTGCACCTACGCAGGTGCATGGCCTGGACGACCGCAAGGTCGATGAAATTGCTTACAATGCCAGCCGCTACAATATCCGTCTCATTCCATGTCCCGTTCGTCATCTGGGCACGGAAAACGCCATGAAAGTACTGGGCGGCATGCATGACGCTCTGGTCACCAAGACTCACACTACGTTTATGGAGCTCACTTCTGCACAGGATATCCTGGTGGAAAACGGAAAGGTAGTCGGTGTCCACCTGAAACCGCGCAATGGGGATGTATTCACTGCGCTTTCCGATCACGTGATTGCCGCGCCTGGCCGCGGCGGTGCAGAATGGCTGGCGGATCAGGTAACCAAGCTGGGACTGCGCACACAGAACAATGAAGTCGATATCGGCGTTCGCGTGGAGGTCCCCAACAGTATCATGGATCATCTGACCCGTCACCTGTATGAAGCCAAGCTGGTCTATTATGCCGACACCTATGAAAACAAAGTCCGCACTTTCTGTATGAATCCCGGCGGTGTTGTATCCGAAGAGCACTATGAATCCGGTCTGGCCGTTGTCAACGGCCACAGCTATGAGGATGCCAGTCTGCGCACGGGAAATACGAACTTTGCCATGCTTGTCTCCACCCGCTTTACTGAGCCTTTTGATCAGCCCATTGAGTATGGCCAGCACATAGCACGCCTGGCCAACATGCTCACCGGCGGCCCCATTATGGTGCAGCGCCTGGGCGACCTGCTCCAGGGCCGGCGCACCACACGTGAACGTCTGGCCAAATCCACCACGCTGCCCACTCTGACAACCGCCGTACCGGGAGACCTTTCCTTTGTTCTGCCATCCCGTCACCTGACCAGTATTGTTGAAGCGCTGAAGGCCTTTGATCATCTGGCGCCGGGTCTGTATGCCAAGAACACGCTGCTCTATGGTGTGGAAGTCAAGTTCTATTCCTCCAAGGTGCTTGTCAATCAGCGTTTCATGACCGGTATTGAAGGGCTGTATGCCATCGGAGATGGCGCCGGCGTTACCCGCGGACTTATGCAGGCCAGTGCAACCGGCATCGCGGTGGCAAGAGATATCGCTGCATCCATTCCGGTTTCTGTATGACCCCCGCATCTTCGAATATCGACTCTTTCTACCTGAATGCCTGACCGACATAGCCATATATTGTCTCGTTACTATGGAAGCGTTCTCTTCCCTTGTATCTCCGTCGATGAAGAGGACTTCTGCACCTTGGGTGGGTAGGAATAATGGGCCATCCGAACAGCGCTTATGGAAGTTTTCTGCGGTTGCAGGGAGTGACATGGATCCCCTGCCGGTGCGGATAGCCAGTCTTGCAGCCATCTCCGCAGCCGCTATGGCATGGCGGCTACTGGGCTGTCACCTGCTGCAGGCTGCCACATCGGCTTTTCCATATAAACCCGCCGCAATTCTCGAAAACCGAAGATAGCCGCCCACAGTGCAGGAGACTCAGAGAAAAGGAACTACAATAAAGAAAACAGACATGTGTCGTGTCATCCAATGGAATTCAGCTCTTATTAAGCTTTGTGAACAGAATATGAGCATTGTGAATTTTGCCTGATTTCTTTTCCAATCGTATTGTCAGTCAGCCTTGAAACTGACATAATAATGTCTACTGCTCCTGCTACGGCAGGCATGAAAGGATGGATGCTTCATGCAGCGAATACTTGCTATCTTTCTTACCCTGACTCTGCTCTTCACAGCGCTGATGCCTCTGGCTATGGCAGAAGAAGAGGATACGCTCATTGTCACCGTGAACGGCGAAGAAATCTATCAGACCGAAGTAGAAAACTATGCCGAAGACCTGATCAGCTATTACAGTCAGTATGGTTATGATCTGTCTTCCGATGAAAATCGTACACTGGTCAATCAGATGGCCATGGACTATATTCTGCAGTCCAAATTCATTACACAGGAGGCCCATCGGCTGGGACTGGATGCCTTCTCAGAGGAAGAGATTGCTTCTCTCAACGAAACCATTGACAGTGTCTATGAAAGTCTCATTTCTCAAGCCATGTCCGCTTACGGCATCACACCGGCAGACGATGCCACCGATGAAGACAAGGATGCCGCACGCTCTACTGCCATAACCCTGCTTGACAGCATGGGATACACCAAAGCATACATTCAGACAAACGAAACCGAGGAGCTTCTGACAGAAAAGCTGATGGCCGTACTTACCGAAGATCTCAGTGTTACGAGTGAAGAAGTCGAACAGGCTTTCCAGGAGAGGGCAGAAGCCGACCGTGAAAGTTATGAAGGCAATACCATGGCCTATGAATTTCAGACCGGATACTATGGTCAGGAATCATACTATGTGCCGGAAGGCTTCCGCGGCGTCACGCATATTCTGCTGAAAGTGGATGACGAGCTTCTCAATACCTATCAGGATCTGGTAGCCCGCCTGGAAGAACAGGAAGCTGAAGCTGAGACTGAAACTCAGACTGAAGCTGAGACTGAAACTCAGACTGAAGCTGAAACCGAAACTCAGACTGAAGCTGAAACCGAAACTGAGACTGTCACTGAAGAAGCCAAAGAAGAGGAAGAGGGCGAAGAAAAAGAAGAAGAAACACCTGTCACACAGGCAGATGTGGATGCAGCCCGCGATGCCATCCTCGCTTCTGTACAGGACACAATCGATGCTATTCACGCAAAGATGGACGCCGGTGTGAGCTTTGCCGAACTGATTGAAGAATACGGCGAAGACCCCGGAATGAAGGTGGAACCCAATAAGAGCAACGGATATTCCGTATCGGCTGACAGCATTCTCTATGATCCGATCTTTGTAGACGCTGCATTCTCTGTTGACCATGTGGGTGATGTCTCTGAGCCGGTGATTTCCTCCTTCGGTGTTCACCTGGTACAGTATACCCGTGACGTGCCTTCCGGTATTGTGGAACTCACGGACGACATCCGTGCATCCCTTGAGGAAGAACTTCTGT
The DNA here is from genome assembly GCA_902764915.1 of uncultured Eubacteriales bacterium. Classification (GTDB taxonomy): domain Bacteria; phylum Bacillota; class Clostridia; order Christensenellales; family Aristaeellaceae; genus UBA2943. The sequence goes on from CACWXY010000006.1 coordinate 127,231, forward strand.
CCAACAAGGAGCAGGACGCGCTGAATACTGCCTTTACAGCATGGAAGGAAGCCAGTGAGATCGTCTATACCGAAGCGGGTGAAGCCTATCGTCCGGAAGTTCAGGAAAACGCTGAAGACGCAGAGCCCCTGGAATAACAAAAAAGCACAGATATATCGCAAAAGGCACGGCTGACTGCCGTGCCTTTTGTTTATCCTTGATTAACAGATTGATCCAGCGCTTCTTTGATCAGGCATGCATGCTATTGAAACAGTATTCTTCTATTCGCAAGCATCTCACATTGCAAATCAGCGCTTGTTTGACTGTTCTGTTATATCGTGCAGTGTGATCTGAAGCATGATTCAATGCCCTGACAGGCTGCGGAAAACTGCATGCAGATCTCCTTTTTGTGCTGTTTCACATCACACGGTCAATCATCGCTTCCCGGGGAAATACCGCCGACCCCGCGGCGTTCCCTGTACATAGATATCGATCTGATCCTCATGCGCAAAGGTAAACATCTTATCGTCCATATTGCGCAGATGTCGCATCATGGCAAGATCTCCAAGGAAGGAAAAACCATGCAGTGCCAGGCACCAGAAAGCAACCGCACGTGCCAAGGGAAAAAGCAGCAGAATTCCAATCGTCACGGCCAGACATATGCTGTCCGGAACCATCAGACTGCTGATTCTTGCGTCCTTATCCATACAGTACCGGGAACTGATACGAGGCATGACGCTCCTGTCCCACCGCACATGTGCGTCCTGGCAGCCCAGCCTTTTCATGTGCCACAGCCGTATGCCTTCCCGCAGCGCCACACTCATAAGCAGGCCTCCCAGCAGCGCTGCGCTCTCCCAGCCCAGCCCCCTGCAGGGAAAAAAGTGCGGAAGTCCAAGGCGCAGCATTGCCATCATTACCAGCCAGATGCCCATGGCTGCCATCAGTCTGCGGTCTGTGAAATCAAGGAAACGAAAGCTATCTGTTCTGCGATTCCCCTCCTCCAGGGCATCCACCACTTTCATTTCATCACCTCACTGCGCTGCTGAAACCATGTGCGCACTTCTGCGCAGTCGCGCTGCAGCTGTGCCTTCAGGGCTTCCAGGCCGTCAAACTTTGTTTCTGCCCGCAGAAAATCCATCAGTTCCAACCGAACTATGCTGTCGTACAAAGCCAGTTCCTGATCAACGGCATGCGCTTCCACTTTGATGCCTCCGCCGGGCACTGTCGGATGATGTCCGATATTGACCATGGCAGGGTAAGCATGATCTCCGCAAACCATCACCGCCACATAGGCGCCAAAGCGCGGAAGCGCTTTCTCCTCCGGCAGTTCCACATTGGCTGTGGCAAACCCGAGGGTGCGCCCCAGTCCCAGTCCATGCACAACCCGGCCTTCCAGACTGTAGGCGTGGCCCAGAAGACGGGACACATCATGGATCTGTCCCTTCTCCAGTGCATCGCGGATTCTTGTGGAGCTTACGGGCTGTCCGTCCATACAGACTGCATCCACAACCTCTGTGTGAATCCCGTTCGCTTTTCCAAAAGTCTGCAGCGTATCCACTGTCCCCTGGCCTCTATAGCCAAAGGTAAAGTTATACCCGCATACGATCGCCCGTGGCGCATAGATCGCCTTCAGTTCTTCCAGAAAGTCCTCCGGCAGTGTCCGCGCCACTTCCCTTGTAAATGTATGAACGGCCAGAATATCCACGTCCATGTCTTCCATCAGCCGATCCCGTTCATCAGGAACAGACAGGCGTTTCGGTGCCCGCTCGGGTGCAAAGACCATAAGCGGATGCGGTTCAAACGTGCATACTGTCAGCGGCACACCATACGTGTCACGCAGTTCGCGCCCCCGCATAATCAGTGCCTGGTGCCCTCTGTGAACGCCATCAAACATGCCAAGGGCCAGCACGCATCCATCCAGTTTTTCCGGATCTACCAACCGCTGCATACGTTCCTCCGTCTGTCAAGAAAATAGAACTTTCCACTGTATCTCTTCATCCAGCATCTGGGCAATTCCGAGAAAACGTGTCCCCAGATACATACGGGCGCATTCGCCTGTCTGCACATTATCCCCGCTCAGATATTCTTTCCGGAGTCTGGCCCCGTTGACAGCCCATTTTTCCAGATGCAGTGGAATATCCAGCCGAGACATATGCGCCAGAGGCGCGTCCAGCGGCAACATACGGGATATCAGACTTCCATCCTGCGCCGCGGCTTCCGTTTCCTCCAGTGTCAGCGTATCCTCGATCCGGAAAATCCCCGTCTGTGTGCGCAGAAGAAAGCGCATATGCGCCGGGCATCCGCAAGCCTTGCCCAGATCCTCGCACAGAGATCGAATATAGGTCCCGCGTCCGCAGACCACACGGATCAGAAAGCCATGCTCCGGAAGGGTATGCAGAAGGGTGATGCTTTCAATATGCACCTGTCGTGCGGGTACTTCGACGGTTTCCCCTCGCCGTGCCCGCTGATACATGGGCACACCATCCCTCTTGATGGCGCTGTACATGCCCGGCCGCTGCCAGATATCGCCAGTCATGCCCTGACATGCCTTCTGAAATGCATCCGCATCCGGATAGTTCGTACCGCGTTCCACCACTGTGCCCTGTGCATCCTGCGTATCCGTTGCCGCACCGAAAGCACACTCTGCCACATATGTCTTTTCTTTTTCCACCAGATAATCAAACAGTTTGGTGGCACTGCCCACCATCACAGGGAGTACGCCTGCGGCTTCCGGATCCAGTGTGCCCGCATGTCCGACTCGTTTTTCTCCGGTCACGCGGCGCACAAAACCGACCACCTGGCTGCTGGTCATGCCCGGCGGTTTAAGCAGATTCAGAAATGCGTTCACGCGCCCTCCTGCTGTCTGTGTGCCTCACAGAGTGCGTCCAGTGCCGCTTCCAGTGCCTCTCCGGCACGGACACCGGGAATCGTGCAGCCCGCGGCCTGGGCATGCCCGCCGCCGCCGAACTGCTTGGCAACTTCATCAATCCGCCACGGTGCAATCGAGCGGAAGCTCATCTTTACGCCTTCCTCTGTTTCTCTGGCAAGCACTGTCATATGCACCCCTCGGATATCACGTCCGAAATTGACCACCGTATCCGCATCCTCTGCCATTGCGCCATGCTTTGCCATGTCATCTTCTGTCAGCATCATGCCCGTTACCGTATCGTGCTCCCGATAACACAGAGTCTGCAGCGCACTGGTGATCAGGCCGACCTGCGCATGCGAGCGCTGCGCAAACAGAATCCGGCACAGCCGGGACAGCTGCACCGGTGTGCGCGCAATCTCGCTCATCATGTCAAAGCACTCAGGACGTACATTGTCCTGGGAAAAGTTACCCGTATCGGTCGCCACTGCCGTATACAGGCACTCCGCGATTTCCCGGTCCATAGGCACACCCAGGATCTTCATCAGCCGCCAGATCAGCAGTCCCGCCGCACTGGCGTCCTCGTCCACAGCATTGACTTCCAGCCCCCGCGGATTCGTCCCATGATGATCAATCTGTACAATATGTCCACACCGGGCCAGCAGTGCATCCAGCGCCGCTTTCTGTGCTTCGTCCCGGAAGTTTACAATCCGGTCCAGTCCGGAACAGTCCACGGCAATAAACAGGTCATACTTTTCCGCACCTTCGCTCACACGCCGGATCGCATAGAATCCATCCATATAGTCCATATAGCTCGGTGCCGGATCCCGGTCATAGACATGCACGTTCTTTCCCATCAGCCGGAGAATCCGGGAAAGTGCCAGGGATGAACCGATGCAGTCTCCGTCCGGGTTCAGGTGCGCAGCAATGCATATCCTCTCAGAAGACCGGATCAGTTCCGCAATCCGTTCCAGTTCACGCATGCTCTTCTTCCCTTTCCTCGTCCTTGATAACCTCTTTGAGCACGGCAGCAATGTGCACGCCGTAGGCGATGTTCTCATCACTGATAAAGAGCAGTTCCGGAATATACCGTATCTTCATTCGTCTGCCCAGTTCCCTGCGGATCATACCGGCGGCATGCTTGAGTGCGGCCAGCAGTTCCGTTCTTTTCTCATCTTCCAGACAGCTGACGTAGATCTTGGCATAACGCAAATCGCCCGTCACTTCTGCCCTGGTAATCGACCACATGCCATCAATCCTCGGGTCCCGAAGATCATGACGTATAATTTCATCGACTTCTCTCTGGATCTCTTCACTCAGCCGATCCACACGCTTATATCCTGCCATTTCTATTCCTCCAAAAAGCGGGAGGCAGAGGCGCCTGCCCCTGCCTCCCGGAAATGTTAACGCGGAATTTCTTCCATAATGAAGCACTCGACGATATCGCCTTCCTTGATATCGTTGTGTCCTTCCAGACTCATGCCGCACTCATAACCCGCCGCCATTTCCTTGACGTCGTCCTTGAGGTGGCGAAGGCTGGACAGCTTTCCTTCAAACACAACCACATTGTCACGCAGAAGACGGACACTGGCGTTGCGCTGCATCTTGCCATCCTGTACATAGCAGCCGGCAATGATGCCGGCACCGGTGATCTTAAAGACATTGCGGACCTCGGCATGGCCCAGCAGCACCTCACGGTACTCAGGTGCAAGCATGCCCTTCATGGCCAGCTCCATGTCCTCAATCGCCTTATAGATGACGGTGTAAAGACGGATATCCACCTTCTCCTTCTCCGCCTGTTCACGGGCAGAAGCATCCGGACGGATGTTAAAGCCAATGATAATGGCATTAAAGGCAGAAGCCAGATTCACGTCGTCCTTGGTAATAGCGCCGGCACCGGAATGCAGAACGCGTACACGGACTTCGTCGTTGGAAAGCTTTTCCATAGCCTGCTTGACAGCTTCCACGGAGCCCTGCACGTCCGCCTTGATAATCAGATTCAGTGTGGTAATCTTGCCTTCCTCGATAGAGGAGAACAGGTTCTCCATGGTCATCTTGGCAGCGGTTGCCTCGCGGGATGCACGCAGCTTTTCGCGGCGTTCCTCCGCAACCTGGCGGCTCAGATGATCGTCGCCTACCGCGATCATCTCGTCACCGGCGCTGGGGACTTCATCAAAGCCCATGATTTCCACAGGCATGGAAGGACCGGCTTCCTTGACCTTTTCACCGCGGTCATTAATGAGCGCACGCACACGGCCAGCTGCCATGCCTGCAATAATGTTGTCGCCCACATGCAGCGTACCGTTCTGCAGAAGTACGGTAGCCAGCGGTCCGCGTGCCTTGTCCAGTTTGGCCTCAATAATGACGCCGCGGCCCAGACGATTCGGGTTGGCACGCAGCTGCAGCATGTCTGCCTGCAGAAGAATCATCTCCAGCAGTTCATCCACGCCTTCACCGGTCACCGCGGACACGGGCACGCAGATGGTCTCGCCGCCCCACTCTTCGCATACCACATCGTACTTGGTCAGATCCTGCTTTACGCGTTCCGGATCTGCCGCAGGCTTGTCCATTTTATTGATCGCAACGATCATCGGCACGCCAGCCGCCTTGGCATGGTTGATTGCCTCAACCGTCTGCGGCATGACAGAGTCATCTGCAGCCACAACCAGAACGGCTATATCCGTTGCCTGGGCACCGCGGGCACGCATGGCGGTAAACGCCTCGTGACCGGGGGTATCCAGGAATGTGATCTGCCTTCCGTCCACACTCACTGTATAGGCGCCAATGTGCTGGGTAATGCCGCCTGCCTCTGAGGCCGTGACACGGCTCTTGCGGATATAGTCCAGAAGACTGGTCTTGCCATGGTCGACGTGACCCATGATCGTGACAACCGGCGGACGGAACTCGAGGTTTTCTTCCCCGTCTTCGAAATCCTCTTCCACCAGCTGATCTTCGGCAGTCTTTTCCGCTTTCTTTTCCAGCGTAATCCCAAACTCGGAGCAGACCAGGGAGGCCGTATCGAAATCAATCTCCGAGTTAATGGTGGCCATATTGCCCAGGATCAGCAGCTGCTTGATGATCTCACCGGCGGTCTTGCCAATACGCTCTGTCAGATCACGCACAGTAATGGTATCGCCGGACATATAGGCCGTCTCAATCTTAATGGGCGCCATGCTCTGCTGCACAGACGGCTTCTTGCGGGCCTTGCGTCCGCCGCGGATCACTTCATCGTCATACCCGTTGCTGTAGTTATTGTTGCGCGCCTCCTGCTTGCGATTGCGGGAGACATGCTCCGGGTCATGCTGACGCACATAATTCTTTTTGTTGGGATCATAATTGGACACGCGCTCTTTTTCGATCGTCGGCACCATTTCCGGGACCACACGGCGCGCTGCGCTGCGGTTGCTGCTGCCGCTGCGCTGGCCGAATCCACCGCTCGGCTGTGCCGAACGTCCAAAACTGCCGGCACCCTGGCGCTGTCCACCCTGCGGCTGTGCCGGACGTCCAAAGCTGCCCTGGCCCTGCGGTGCGCCCTGCGGTGCGCCCTGCGGTGCGCCCTGCGGACGCCCGCCCTGCGGACTGCGGCCGAAAGGCTGACCCTGCGGCCGGCCCTGGCCCTGCGGCGCCGGACGCCCAAAGCTGCCCTGGCCCTGTGCCGGACGTCCATACGGACCCTGCGGCCGGTTCTGCCCCTGCGGAGCACGCGGCTGCGGCTTTTCTGTCGGCTTGGCAATACGGATGACATTGGGTGCCACGCCGACTGGCTTGGGCTGCGGCACAGGATCGCCCGGGCGCGAAATAATCTGCCCGATTGCCGGACGCTTCGGCTTTTCCGGCTTCGGCGCCTCCTGCTTGGCAGGCTCTGCCGGTCTGCTCTCTGCTTTGGGTTCCATTTTGGTTTCCACCTTAGTTTCCGCCTTTGCCGTCGGCTTGGCTTCCGTCCTGGACTTTTCCGCCTTCGGCGCATCCGTCTTGGCAGGCGCAGGCTTGGCTGCTTCCTGCTTTGGCTCGGCCTCGGCTTCGGCCTTGGGCTGTTCTGCCTTCGGCGGTTCGGTCTTCGGCGGTTCGGTCTTCGGCGCTTCCTGCTTGACAGGCTTTTCCTCTGCGGCCTTCTGCGGTTCTTCTGCGGTCTCCGGCTGGGCGGCCTTGGCAGGCTTTGCCTCGCTTATTTCTGCCTTCGGCTCTTTTTCCTCCACCGGCTGCGGCACTGCTTCCACGTTTTCCGTCGTCTTGGGCTTTTCGGTCTTTTCCGCTGCCCTCACGACGGTTTCCGTCTTCACAGGCAGTTCTTCCGTCACAAACCCGCTCTCGGAGGTGTAGGCTCTGGAATGGGAAGAGAATGCGCGCTGGTCTTCCTCGCGCTTCTGCGCGGCTGCGGCCTCTTCCCGCTGACGCAGCAGACGCTTCTCCATATCCCTGAGCTGTGACATGAGACCGTCTGCCGATTTGTGCAACTGGATGGCTTCATTCAGTGCTTCGCCAGCCTCTGTTGCCAGTTCCCGTGTTGCATCCTTAAGATTCAGTTTCGTCATTCGACGCTTGCACCCCCGACATTCCTGTCTTTATGATTCGTGTCCGCCGGCTGCGGCGGCACGTTCCATGCATCCTCAAGCAGGCCTTTGACCTTCTCGCAAAGCCCGCCCTGTAACATCCCAACGGCCATACAGCTGCGTCCCATAGCCTTTGAGAGCATTCCCTCCGGTACCAAAGCCATCGGTATCTGCCGGAAACGGCATGCCGACTCGTACCGGTCCTTCGTATTCTCCGATGCCCCGCTGTCCACAAGAAGCAGCGCGCACTGTCCGCTTCGAATCTGGGACAGGCACGGGCCTTCCCCGGTGACAGCTTGTCTGGCCCGCAGGCTCAGACCGAGTGTTCCCGAAAGACGTTTTTCATCCATCGTTCCCGGTTTCCTCCAGCCGCACCTGTTCCAATGTCTGCTGCAGCTGAGCCGCTGTTTCCTCGCCAAGACTGGTTTCCAGCTGACGCTCCAGCTGCTTCTGCCGGATAGCGCGCTGCAGACAGTCGCCCTGGCGGCAGACATAGGCGCCGCGCCCGGACTTTTTCCCGGTGGGATCAATGGACACGGAGCCCTCCGGCGAGCGTACCACACGGATCAGTTCTTTTTTGGGCTTCATTTCCCGGCAGCCCACGCACATGCGCATCGGGATCTTCTTCGTTTTCACGTTCTCTCCCAAAGTCTCCCCGTCATCCTTTACAGGGTATCATCCTCGTCTTCGTCCGGATAACCGTCAAACGGTTCATAGCTCAGCGGCTGATAACTGATATCCGACTCACCGAAGTTCATGCCCGCCTCGTCAACCATGTCCGTCATCTGGGACGCCTGGCTCTGGGACTTGATGTCGATCTTCCATCCCGTAAGCTTAGCTGCAAGCCGCGCATTCTGGCCTTCCTTGCCGATAGCCAGGCTCAGCTGATTATCCGGCACGACCACGCGACAGACCTTTCCGGTCTCAGCGATATATACACTCAGTACATGTGCCGGGTTCAGCGCATTGGCGATAAACTCGGCAGGATCCTCGCTCCACTTGATGATATCGATCTTTTCACCGCGCAGTTCGTTCACTACCCGGTCTACGCGCCCGCCGCGCTGACCGACACAGGCGCCGACCGGATCGATCATGGGATCCATGGAATGCACAGCCATCTTGGTACGGCTCCCCGCCTCACGGCTCAGAGACTTGATGGTCACCACGCCGCCTGCGATCTCCGGCACTTCCATTTCAAACAGACGCTTGACAAGACTGGGATGAATCCGGGATACGCGCACCTGCGGGCCGTGCTGTGCCGCATTGCTGGCACGCTGCACTTCCAGCACATATACCTTCAGATGATCACCCTCATGAATTTCCTCGCCCGGAATCATCTGCTCATTTTCCAGAATTCCCACCGTATGCCCCAGTTCCACCACAGCACCACGGTCCGTGATGCGCTGTACAACGGCCGTGAGAATCTCATCGGTTTTCTCCGCGTACTCCTCATAGATCTTGCCGCGTTCTGCCTCACGGATGCGCTGCATGATAACCTGTTTGGCTGTCAAGGCTGCCACGCGAAGGAATCCGCGGGGCGTGACATCCACCTCCACGATATCATCCAGCTGGGTGCTGGGACGGATGCGCTTGGCAGCGTCGATCTGGATCTGGCTGGCCTCGTTCTCGACATTTTCCACGGCCAGCATACGCGCAAACACGGAGATCGCTCCGGTGTTGCGGTCCATGCGCACAACCACATTGGCAGGTTCCACTACGCCCCGCGGCAGGTTCTTCCGGTAAGCAGCCTTGACCGCTTCCTCAATGGTGGAAAACAGCATGTCTTCACTGATTTCCTTTTCTCTGGCAAGGGCCTGCAGAGCCTCGATAACTTCCGATTTCACGATTTTTCTTCTCCCTCCGTCCACGCTTCGCCTGAACCTGTCAGGTCGACTTCCTCCACACCGCTCATGTCCACACAGAGACGAATCGCAGCACAGGCGCGGCGCGCGATTGTCCGCTCCGCGCCTCCGATATCCAGTACAATGCTGTCCCGGTCAAAAGCCTTCAGCACTCCGGACCATTCCTTCTTCCCTTCCAGGGGAGAGAACAGTTTCACTTCCACTTCCTGGCCTTCCGCTCTTTCCAGATCCCGGTCCGTCTTCAGTGGACGGTCCAGCCCCGGACTGGAGACCTCCAGAAAATCATAGTCATAGTCTTCCAGCAGTGGCTGAATGGCCCTGTGGTATTTTTCGCAGCTGTCCAGATCCATGCCTTCCTCACGGTCGATATAGATCCGAAGATATTTTCCGGTGTTCTCCCGGTCCAGGGCCACATCGACCAGTTCAAAGCCGAACTGATCCGCCACGCGCTGACACTTGGGATAGACCACCGCTGTCAGTTCTGCTTTCGCCAACCAGAACACCTCGCTTCCCTGTTTTCCGGCAACAGAAAAGAGTGGCATACCACGCCCTTCGTTTTTACGAAAAAAGATACACTCATAGCATGCTGCTCCTCATATCTTCTCCCGAAGGTCGTGACCACTCTTTTAACCGTTAAGCCCTTCTTTCATACATAGCAGGATATGCTGCCATATCCCGGTAAATTCCTGCATGGCTGCAGGAAGGAATTTCAAACATGCGGAGTATAGCACACCTTTTGGGGATGTACAAGCGCCTGTGTCGCCTTCTTTTCGAAGAATTCCGTTTTCCGCACGGTTTTTACAGGCCTGCTGAGAAAGAAATCCGTCCTCTGGATGCCATAACAGACTCGTTTTTCCACCAATCTCCCATACATCGCATCCGGCGCCCCGCCATCATGACACCTTCTTTTCGAAGACTTGCTTGACACTCCCGCATGCTTTGACTACACTTTTCCCATACTTCCGTGAGGTGAATGAGCCATGCACATGCGCAAAAAGAAGTGGGCGCGTCCTGAGCTGGATGCCTGTCCCTATTTCATTCCGGATCCTTCCCTGTATCGCAACCGCTGGCAGACGCTGTTTCCCGCGATCCAGCCTCTGCATGTGGAGTTCGGCTGCGGGAAGGGCGTTTCCACAGCGCAGATGATTGCGCAGGAGCTGCAGTATAATTTTGTGGCCATGGACATTTCTCCGGATGTGCTGGGAGATGCCCGACGCAATCTGGAACAGGCTGCTTCCCCGGTCACCCATGCTTTCCTCAGCCGATGCGACCTGGAACATGCCGCAGATTTTTTCGGCCCGGAAGACAGGGTGGAAAGGATCATCCTTTCCTTCTGCAATCCCTGGCCCAAGCGCCGCCATGAAAAGCGACGGCTGACGCATCCGCGGCAGCTCATGCAGTACCGCACTTTTCTGGACACGCAGGGAGAAGTCTATTTTAAGACGGATGACGATACGCTCTGGGACGACTCCCAGGTATACTTCTATGTCTGCGGATTCATGCCCGTGTTCCGCACGGATCATCTGCACGCAAGCGGGTTCTCCCCCAACTATGTCTCCGAGCATGAAGCCCGGTACCTTCAGGAAGGCAAACACATTCACTTTGGCATTTACCGCAAGGCTCACCTCCCCATGGACCTGGATCCGCTGACCTGGCAGCAGCCCAATCGCTCGGATCTTCCCCCTGATCTCTTCGGGCCTTTCTGATGATTCTTTTCGGCAAAGGAGTCTCTGCCTATGTCACAGCCCTTGCTTTCTCCGGCACGCAAGGCTTTCGAACGTCTCAGTGCCTATCTTCTGGGCGGGATTGTCATTCTTGCCCTGCTGTGGATATTTCTTCCCGTTCTGTGGCGCTATTTTTCTCCCTTTATCATTGCCTTTCCGCTCGCAGCCTTTCTTCAGCCCATCACGCGTCTGATTGAAAGAAAGACCCGTTTTCGGCATACCGTCTGTGTACTGATCCCGGTTGTCCTGCTCTTCCTGGTCATGGCCATGCTCGTGCTATGGTTTGCCTCCTTTGGCATCAATCAGATTGTTGATCTGCTCAACCGTTCACCGGAGGTACTGGCAGAGGCATCCAACCTGATCCGCACCTCCATTTCCACGGTTCTTTCCCATTTCCGCGCCCTGTCAAGCGATGAAGTCTTCCATGTGCAGACCGTCTCTGATTCGGCTATCACCTGGCTTTCCTCACAGATCACGTCCTGGGCCGCGGGCTTTCTGGGGCAGACCGTAAACTGGGCTTCTTCCATTCCCTATCTCTTCCTATATCTGAATTTTCTGGTCTTCGGCGTATACTTCATTGCCAAGGACTACGATAACCTGCTTTCCCGGTTTCATGCCGGCATTTTCGGAAATCCCGGGACCTCCACAGGACAGCTTACCAATTCTGCCCTGCTGGGGTTCATGGGATGGCTGCATATGCAGCTGGTCTATGCCCTGCTTTCCTTCATTGTCGGATCCATCTACTGGACGCTTTTCGGATACCGCTACGCCATACTGATATCTGTCACAGCCGCGATTCTGGAATTCCTTCCCGTCGTCGGAAACGGCACTATCTATATTCCCTGGGGGATCATTGCCTTTCTCTCCGGTCATCCGGACTCCGGTTTTCAGGCACTGGGGCTTTTCTACGGACTTCTGCTCATCCGCCGTGTTACTGAGCCAAAGCTGCTCTCCCGGACCACCGGTGTTGCCCCGCTTCTCAGCATGATCGGCATGTTTGTCGGCCTTCAGCTCGGAGGCATTCTCGGCATGATCGGTGGACCGGTACTGGCCACCGTGGCTGTCACGCTTTGGGAAGGCAATTACCGCAGAACCATACTGCACGATGCGCGGATTGTAAAAGCATACCTGTCTCAGCGCTGGTCAAGTCAGGAATAAGCGCTGTCATCCGGCTTTCTGCGTCAATAAATGACAGCTGCCAGAGAATGCATCCTTCATGGCTCATTGCAGGATGCACTCTCTGGCAGCTGTTTTTATCTGCTTCCGGGGAAGTGGCCATTGCACACATCCTCCCTGGCGGATGGAATGCAGCGCTGAGCAACTGGCACTGCGGGCAAGAGTCCTGGCAAGAGAGACATACCATTGCAGACGGCCGCATCTGTCGCACACATGCCGGTATCGTGTCAGCCCCGCCGAATGCGTACACACAGTTTATTGTTTCCGTCTCTGCACACTGAAAGAAGCGGCACTTTCCGTGATGTCTGCCATCATTTTCGGCTAATATTCTCGAAGGCCGGCCAGACGTATGCTATTTCAAGTATTGATTTTCATCAGGCAGATATCCCGTATATGGACAATCCAGCCATATGTTTTTTTTCAGCACGCAATGCATATGCTGTGAAGCCTGTCGTCTGACGATCCACGCTTTATTCCATTCCCTTCCGCTTGTTCAGCGGCAGGAGCGACAAAGCACACACTCCGACTTTCCGCACCATTCTGCTGGCAAAGGTATATGCATGCCGGTGCAGTCCTGCCCGGCAGAAAGCGGCAGTGCCATAAAAGGCATGCACGATCGCCTTATACTGCTGTTCTCAGACAGACGCCACACGCAGTACAGCCGGAAACAGGGATCGAGCCGAAGGAGACAGAACAAGGCTTTGGAAGCCGGATTGCCTGCCATATATGCGCATTATTCTCCATATGGCAGCACAGGCATTCCTTCTTTATTGAAAACCATATTGTTTTATCACTTTTTCTTTCCATTTTCAATATTAGCACATGGATTCCTTCATGTATCTTCGGTTTACGCCGCCATACAGTCTTCCTTCCATCATCACTCTTCATAATCCACGGCAGTGTCATGCGGGTATCCATGGCTTTGAAAAAGGGTACCGCATTCCCGGGCAGCACGCAGTCCGTGCTGCCCGGGGAATGCGGTACCCTTCTGTGTATGGAATGTCTGTGCGTTTATCGTTATTCGAATCTCTCGTCAATCACGCGCTTGCTCTTTTTCTCACTGCGCGGAAGCACGCCCAGTTCCACCACTTTCACCAGCGGTGAGAACCCGATGCGTGACTTCACGCGTTCCGTGACCCTGCGCGCCATATCCGCAAAGTCCACCGTTCCGTTGGTTTCCACATAAATGCGCATGGTGTCCCTCCCATCCAGATGCGAAATACGGATCTGGTACTCACTGGAGAGCTCGGGGAAGGAAGCCAGCACTTCTTCAATCTGCTTGGGGAAGACATTCACACCCTTGATCTTCATCATGTCATCACTGCGCCCGGCGATGACATCAATCCGCGGGTGATGACTGCCGCAGGGGCACTCCCCGGGGATGATCCGGCTGATATCATGCGTGCGGTAGCGGATCAGCGGCGCACCTTCCTTGACAAGCGTGGTAAGAACAATCTCGCCCCACTCGCCGTCCGGAACATTCTTTCCGGTCTGCGGATCAATGATTTCGACATACAGATAGTCTTCCCAGATATGCATGCCTGTATTGTACTTGCAGTTGATGCCGATGCCCGGGCCATAGATCTCAGTCAGTCCATAGATGTCATACAGTTCAATGCCCAGTTCTTTCCGGATGCGCGCGCGCATTTTATCGCCCCAGCGTTCTGAGCCGATCACGCCTTTCTTCAGGTGAATCCGATCCCCGATCCCACGCTTGGCGATCTCCTCCGCCAGAAGCAGGGCATAGGAGGATGTGGCGCACAGTACCGTAGTCTTCAGGTCCATCATCATCTGCAGCTGCTTATCCGTGTTTCCGGGACCCAGCGGCACGGCCATGGCGCCCAGGCGCTCACAGCCCGCCTGGAAGCCGATGCCGGCTGTCCACAGGCCATAGCCGGGGGTAATCTGGATACGGTCATGGGGCGTAATCCCTGCATATTCATAGCACCGGGCAAACATAATTGCCCAGTCCTCCACATCCTTTTTGGTATAGGGAATAATCACGGGAACGCCGGTAGTGCCGGATGAGGAGTGAATGCGGACAATCTCCTCCTCAGGCACTGCCATCAATCCCAGCGGATACGCATCCCGAAGGTCCTGTTTCTGGGAAAAGGGCAGTTTTTCAAACTCTTCCTCCGTGGCAACGCCGGTAATGCCGGCCTCCCGCAGTTTCCTGCCGTAGAAGTTATCCGAGGCAACCAGGCGTTCAATCTGACGGTTCACAAGGCGCAGCTGTTCATTCGAAATTGTCATACGTATTCACTCCTTCTTCACTTCTCCGGGTTTTCATAGGTAAGGGCCTTCTGATTGATGGCCTGCACTTTTTCCGGGAGCATACGCCGTATCGCCTCCGCGATTGCCTCCCTGGTCAGGCCGATGGCTCCGCTTTGCGCCGCAGCGCCAAGCATCACTACATTCGTAACCTTGTCATTGCCGAGCGCTTCCAGGGCTTTGCGGGTATCCACACAGATCACCCTGGCATCCGCACGCTGCAGTGCTTCCATGATTGCGTCCCTGTCATACGCAGGACCGCCCGTGAGACTGGAAACCGGGTATACCGGTTCCACAGCGGTGATCACGGTTCCGCCCCTGCGCAGATAGGGCAGCATCCGCACCGCCTCGGCAGGCTCGAAACTGAGAATACAGTCCGCTTCTCCCGGCGCGATCATGGGCGAATGAACGTCCGGCCCCAGGCGCAGATGACTGAACACGCTTCCACCGCGCTGGGCCATGCCGATCGTTTCCGCCGTGCGGATCGGAATACCGGACACCATGGCCGCTCCCGCCATAAGCCGGGAAGCAAGAATGGTTCCCTGTCCACCCACGCCGCACAGCACGATATTCTTCCGCAGCGAATGATTGGGCGCCGTCACGCCGTCAGAAGAAAGCGCACTCGCGCTGTGCCCGGACTTGGTTCCCGCTCCCGCAAAGGCAGCGGGATCACGGGCTTCCCCGCCCCCGATGGCTTTTACCGGGCATACCTGCTCGCACAGCGTACAGCCGGTACAGGTGTCTGTCTGGATCCTTGCCTTTCCGTTCTCCAGCGTAATGGCGGGGCAGCCGAGCTCGGTAATGCACCGGCGGCATCCCACACACCTGTCCGTGTCCACTTTCGCCCGGCTGCCGCGGGGCTTGCATTTCACAATACAGGGATAGCGGAAGATAATCGCCTTCAGCCCGGGAAGATCCGCCATGCGCCGTACGGTCTCCACAGCACTTTTCAGCTCCAGGGGATTGACAATCTCTACATGCGCAATCCCGATTCCTTTCAGTACGTTCTCCATCCGCACAGCGTCCACGGCTTCGCCCATCATGGTGACGCCGGTGCCCGGATGCGGCTGATGCCCCGTCATGGCCGTGGTCGAGTTGTCCAGTATCACCAGCGTCATGTCCGCCTGATTGTAGAATCCGTTCACTGCCCCGGTAATCCCGGAAGCAAAGAAGGTGGAGTCACCCACAAAGGCAAATGCCTTGGTATCCGGCTCCATATGCGTCACGCCCTGGGCAATATTGACGCCTGCACCCATGCACAGGCATGTATCGCACATGTCCAGGGGCTGCGCATTGCCCAGGGTATAGCACCCGATATCCCCGCAGAAGAGCGTCTTCTTGCCCTTCATGGCCTGTTTGACAGCATAGAAGGAAGCGCGGTGCGGACATCCGGCACAGAGCACCGGCGGCCGGACAGGCAGCGGCGGCAGCGTATCCAGCGCGCACGCATGCTTCTCCATGCTTCGTCCGATGAGTCGTTCCACAGCCTCGCGTATTTCTTTGATCGTATTCTCGCCGCTGGGCTTGATCCATCCGTCACGCTTTCCGTGCACACACACACGGATGCCTCTGCGTCCGCACAGGTCCTGCAGCGCACGCTCCAGCACCGGATCCAGTTCCTCCACGGCCAGTACCGTGTCCAGGCCTTCCAGGAAGGACGCAGCCAGCGCATCCGGGAACGGGAAGGGTGTACCCACCTTCATCAGCCGCGGACGATCCTCCTGCGGCAGCAGGTCCAGCAGATTCGACCAGTTCATTCCATGGGAAATGATGCCCATCCGTTTTCCCGCAAAGGAGCCTGTTTCCGGAAGCACGCAGTTGAAGGTGCTTTCAGAAAAGACGTCCGTCAGATGCTGGTTGCGCGCTTCCATTCTGGCATGATTGACCACAGACAGCCGGGGAAAAATCACCCAGCGGCTGCTGTCCTTGACAAAGCCCTCCGCAGCATGTGTCTCCCATTCTTCCTCGTCCCGGACATCAATGACTGCGTACCCGTGGTCAATCCGGGTCGTGGGCCGCAGCAGCACTGGCGTATGGTATTCTTCCGAAAGCCGGAATGCTTCCTGCACCATGGCATAGGCTTCCTCCACAGAGGAGGGATCCAGAACCGGCAGCTTACTGTACATGGCAAAGGTGCGGGTATCCTGCTCCGTCTGGGACGAGATCGGGCCCGGATCATCCGCCACCAGCACGACCATGCCGCCCTTGACTCCGATATACGCCAGGCTCATCAGAGGGTCCGAGGCCACATTCAAACCTACCTGCTTCATGGTTACCAGCGCACGCGCGCCGGCATAGGCGGCCCCGGCCGCCACCTCCAGCCCCGCCTTCTCATTGACGGACCATTCCACATACGTTTTCTCGCGCTTCCGGCGGGCAATGGTTTCCAGTACCTCCGTTGACGGTGTGCCCGGATACCCGGATACCAGCTGTACTCCGGCTGCCAGCGCTCCCAGGGCAATCGCTTCATTGCCCATGACAAATTCCTGATGCATGGAACCTTCCTCTCTGTATATGATCTTGGTTCAGAATACGACTGACAGTGCGATCAGAACCAGTCCCGCAAGGATCGCAGTCAGATCCCTGCCGTCAAAACTGGTCCTGCGATAGGCGCTCCTGCGCGTGCGCAGGGAAAACCCACGCAGTTCCACGGCAATGGCCGCTGACTCGATTTTCTTGACTGAAGAGATCAGAAGCGGTACGCACAGTGGGATCATCAGCCGCAGTTTCTTCCAGAAGCTTTTGGTGTCAAACGCGACGCCGCGCGCGGTCTGTGCTTCCATGATCATCTGCATATCTCCCGTAAAGACAGGGATAAACCGGATCGCAGATGTAATGGCAAAGGCATACTTGTACGGCATATGCGCATGGTAGACCAGTGCATTGGCCAGGTCCGACATCTGTGTCACGGCAATCATCAGCGCCAGCGGCAGGGTAATGTCGATCAGCCGCAGAACGCCCATTACCGCAACCTGGAGCCCGTGATCCGTAATCAGGATTCCCAGGGGAAGCGTAGCCAGCACGCGTCCGCTCTGAATAAACAGGACCTGCATGACCAGAAGGAACAAAGCCAGCTTGCCCAGTCCCCGCAGCAGCTTCAGCGTATGTCCCGGAATGCCGGCGAGAAAGCCGATCCCGATATCCAGAACAAGAACGCCCAGCAGAAACCACCATGCGTCCGTGAGAAAGCAGGCGATGCACAGAAGAAGGGGGAGCAGAATCTTGGTACACGGGTTCAGCCGATGAATCACCGTATCCCCGGGAATGTACACCAAAAGACTTTTCATTGCACTCCCGCCTTTCTCTTCCCGATCGCTTCCGTCATTTCCTCCACGGTTCTGATCCCCGAAAGACCCAGGCGCGCCGCCAGACCAATCATCTGCGGCGGAAGCAGGGATGCCGCACGCAGCAAGGATGGATCCTGAAAGACTTCTTCCGTACTCCCCTGCCCCAGGAGATGCCCTCCCGAGAGAACCAGAATCTCGTCGGCATAGTCCAGCACGACCTCCATGTCATGACACACCATGACAACCCGCGTTCCCTGTTTTTCCAGCCGGGATACATACTCCATGATGCGGGTACACTCCCGATAGTCCAGCCCGGTCGTCGGCTCGTCCAGGATCAGAAGCTCCGGCTTATGCACCAGTGCCGTCGCCAGCGCAACGCGCTGCCGCTCGCCGCGACTGAGCATCATGGGATCATCCTGCGCAGACAGGGACAGCGCGTCCATGACCTCCTGGCACGCTGCCTCATGCAGCGACGCATCCGGAACCGTCCACTGCAGGGAAAAGAGAAGTTCATCCCTGACCGTGCTCCGGCAGATCTGCCGGTCCGGGTTCTGGAAGAGAAATCCCATGCGTGCGGCCAGGGTACTGGCCTGCAGTGTCGCCATATCCTGATCATGGAAATAAACGGTGCCGGAAGTGGGATGCAGAAGACCGCGCATAAGCTTGGATACCGTGGATTTACCGGCGCCATTGGCTCCGATCAGTGCCGTAATCCCGCCCTTTTCCAGGGAAAAGCACAGATCATGCACCGTACTGCCCTCGCCGTAGCCAAAAGAGACGTGATCAAACCGGATCATTGCATCGCCTCCCTTGCCATGCGCTCCGCCTCATCCATGTTCACAGGCGCTGTTCCCTGATACCAGCCGCGCTCTGACAGAGCCTGGTGCAGGGATACAATGCGCGGCACATGAATGCCCAGGCTTTCCATGGCCCGGCCGTTGGCCAGCACTTCACGCACGGGACCGAAGAAAGCAAGATGCCCGTGATCGAGCACCGCAAGCTTTCGCGCATAGGCGCACAGCAGTGCGATCTTCTGTTCCACAATCACTATGGTTGTCCCATAGACACGGTTGATATCGGACAGCAGCGCAAAGATCTGTTCACTGCTCTGCGGGTCCAGTTCGCCTGTCGGCTCGTCCAGAACAATCATTCTCGGCCGCAGCGCCACAATGGAGGCAACCGCCACTTTCTGCCGTTGTCCGCCGCTGAGCGTATCAATATGCCGCATGCGCAGATCCTCGATCCCGCACGCCGCAAGCGCTTCCGTAACCCGGCCTTCGATTTCATCATGCGGTATGCCGAAGTTCTCCAGTCCGAACAGAATCTCATCCTCCACCACCGAGGCAACCATCTGCGCATCAATATCCTGGAAGACGCTGCCTACATGCGACGCAATAATCTCCGGCCGGGTCTCCACCGTATCCATGCCGTTCACTTCCACGGACCCGTAATAGTCGCCCCTGTAAAAGCCCGGAATGACGCCGTTCATTGCATAGGTGAGCGTACTCTTGCCGGCACCGCTGTTGCCGATAATTCCGACAAAATCCCCGTCCGCAATCGTCATATTGATATTCTGAAGCGCCGGGGTTCTGCCGCTGTCATACTGAAATGTAAAATCCGAAATCCTGATCATATGCTGCCCCTTGTCCGCGGGAAAGATGCACCACGGCATCTTTCCCGGAGTACACAATGCGCTTATTTATTTCTTCAGTACCTTCTTCATGGCTGGATACAGAGCCTGTACCAGAACGGCATTGATGGTGGCCGTACCCAGGACAATCGGGACATACGCCGCCAGTGCACCGGACTCATAGTGCATGAACAGGAAAAGACATACCGTATAGGAGCCGCCGCTGATGACTGTGGAGAGAAAGGTAGCGACAATGGGATTGGCATCAAACCGGCTCACACGCATGGGTACCTTAATCAGAAGGCCCATGGCGAGTGCGCCGAGCAGTTCGCTGATCAGGTTCAGATATGGCGTACCGGGCAGCACCTGGCAGATCGCGCCGGCAAGAAGCCCTATGATGGCAGCCTCCACAAGCCGGGGACGGATCAGCAGAATGGCCAGACAGTACATGGCAATAATGAAGTTCGGCTTCATGCCGAAGAAATTGATTACGGAACCGACGACGCCCTTGAGTACAGCGCCTGCGGCAAGAAGAACAGCTACGAGAATCAGGTCCGCTACCTGCAGGCCTTTCTGGCTGGACATTTCTCTCAGTGTACGCTTTTCACCGGACATAATGACACGCTCCTTTTCATCACTTGTTCTTTTCATTTCTGTCTCAGACAGGAAACTGCGCTTCCGACGACTGCGCCGTCGCTCCTTTCTCTGCCTTCAAGGCCACTGTCCGGCAGATTCTGGGACAGAAAAACCCCTGTCCCTGCAAACATTTTTGCTGGGACAGGGGAAACAAGCTTCTCCTGCGGTGCCACCCGGCTTGGCACGTGACCCGTGCCCTCTTTTACGCACTTTCATGCGCTGCCCTTGATCACGGAGCGCCCCTCCGTCTCGCCTACTCGGTCACCCTTTCGGTTTGCTCTCAGAAGTCCATTCTGTCTTACTTCCTCCACTGCGCTTTCACCGTCCGCAGCTCGCTGGGGGGTTCCGTCAGACATACTCGTCTTCCTCATGGATGTAGCTGCATTCTACCGGATCATCCAGAGTGCTGTCAAGACAGGATTGTCGGAAATGGGTGAAAAAACATCAGGAAAACAATGTGCCGTCCTGTGTCAGCATTCCATTCGCTCCACGCGGTCGCCGGTTTCCCGCATGGGATAGAATACCGGGCGCTCCCTGGGGCTCTGATTGGGGTTGTGCAGTGTCAGCATCAGCTGACCGTCCTCTGTCCGGAAAAGCATGCCATGTCCGCCATCCCGGGAAAAGACCGGGGGCAGCTGCGTAAAGTGACTGCTCACACGCCCGGTATCCGACACGGCCAGGCCTTCGGTATACCCGCCCTCGGAAAAACTCGCCCACAGGCACAGAAGCCGGCCTTCTGCTGTCTTCCACAGAAACGGGCCGTCTGTCACATATCCGTCCACGCCGGAGGAATGATGCACGCTCTTCGCCCATTCCGCCTCGGAAGCACGGAACAGGAGTACCGGTTCGCCAGCGCTCGCTTTCAGGTCCCGGCACAGCGGCATGGCCCAGACTTCTCCGTCCCCCGCCTGCACCCATTCATGGCAGAAAACCATATAGGGCGTTCCATCGCTTTCCACATAAAAGGTTCCGTCCAGGCACTCCCAGTCCCGGGGCGTGACAGGACCCGCGGACCATACGGCAAAGGGACCCATGGGCGATGCGGCGCGCAGGATCTGCGTGCCTCTGTGGACACCCTCGGCAGCAAAGCTCGCAAACATGTAATACGCGCCTTCATAGGCATGCACTTCCGGCGCCCAGTAATTGCGGTCCGCCCAGAAGCCCTCCGGCCGCGTAAAGCACGCATGCGGTCCATCCCATTCCTCCAGGTCCCGGCTTACATACACGTCAAACCCGTCGGCTTTTCCCCAGCAGGTCGCTCCCCGGGTGCCATAGAGATAGTATTGGCCGCCTTCCCGGAGCACAAAGGGATCACGCACATGAATTTCATTCGTTTTCATTCTTTTCATCCTTTCCTGTCTCTTCCCGGCGGGCCCGCCTGTACTGCAGCGGTGTCATACCGGTCTGCTGCTTGAACCGGCGTATGAATGAACCGGAATCATAATAGCCCACCTGCAGACCGACGTCACGTATGGGGTCGTCCCGCTTGATCAGCAGTTCCTTCGCCTTTTCGCACCGAAGCAGTGTCAGATAGTCCAGAGGCGGCATTCCCATGCGTTCCTTGAACGCCATGGACAGTCGGGCTGTTGTCAGATCAAATGAGTCCGCAATCGCGGTCATGGAAAGCTCGGGATCCTGGAAATGTGCCTGCATATACTCTGTCACGGAATCCATCATATCATGCTTTCCGCTGTCATCCGGCGTTTCCTGGGTCAGAAGATCATCGCAGAGCTTGCGCAGCATACTGTCCAGGTCGTCCAGGGACTGGCAGGAGGAGAGCGTAAAGATATCATAGATCTCACGCGCACTGCTTTCCTGTTCCATCTCCCGTGCATGATCCCGCGTCAGCACATCAATGACATCGTTATAGATCATGCGAAATGCAAAAGGAGACATGGCTGTATGCCGCAGAAAATCCATGAGTTCACGGATCCGGCCGTCCAGTGCTTCCCGATTGCGCAGCGTAACGGCCTGCGAGATGCTCTGCGTCAGTGTACGCGCACTGGGAAGAATCGCCTCCACGGCAGGGGAAAGCGCGTCATAGCGCAGCACCTGCCGCTCACCCATGGCGAAACGATTGTCATACGCAGCAGCCGCCTCCAGATAGGCAGAGGGTGCATGCAGCAGGTCCGACTGTACACTGGACATGGCCGTCACCGCGCGCCCGCCCTTGTCCAGTGCCCGTCTTCGGATTTCCTCGGCGATATGCACCAGTTCCTCTTCACTGCGGGCAAAGCACAGGTACAGGAATACATTCAGGGCTACCAGTTCCACGCCGATGCATTCAAACATTCCTGCATTCTCCGGCGCGCCTTCGTGCAGATCCTCCGGCCGGTCCGCACCTTCCCGGCTGGAAGCCAGGATAACCGCGTACAGCGGATAGTCCATCTTCAGTCCGACGCGTTCGCCAGCCTCCCTTATCGCCTCCTCGCTTTCAAAGCGTCCCTTGAGGATGCGCAGCACCAGTTCATGCCGGCGCATGGGAAGTGCCGACTCCAATCGGGCGGCCAGTTCCCGGTTGTTGACCTGCAGCCGCTCAATCCCGCGGGATATGTGATGCAGTTCGTCCCGTTCCTGTGCGCCTTCAGGCGGAGGAATCAGCGTAGCCAGTCGTTCAATGGGCCGCGCGTGACGTTTGGCCAGGAAAAAGACCGCCAGCAGTGCCAGCAGTGCCATGACCGCGAGGATCGCCAGGGCACGCAGCATACTGGAGCGAATGAAGGATGTCACATCCCGCATCCGCATGACGGACACATAATGCATGTCCCAGCTGCGGCCTGACCATCGCGTGACCAGATAGTCCTCGCCGTTCTGGCGCATATGCGACACGCCTGCATCCAGTGACTGCACGGCCTGTGCATCCACTGGCAGTGCAACCGATGAAGCCAGCACGGCATCATTGACAAATACATACGTATTCTGCGGACTGGATACTGCATCCGAAAACAGGGACTCATATACGGATTCCCGGATCTGAAAGAGAATGGATCCCTTGCTGGTGCGCGGATTAGCGCCCAGCGGCAGAATAAATGTCACCAGTCGCAGTTCCGTGCTCTCGGACAGGGAGGAATGCACTGTCTGCACCGGTATGATCTCCATGCGCTGCGGTGCCAGGATCATCCCGCGAAGCACCTCTGATGCCACGTTTTCATACTGCATAAGATCACAGAACATGTCCACTGTCATGGAAGAGGCAGAGGAATACAGATGCGTATCCCCGGAAAAGTGCACCAGCATGGGCTCACTGAAACTGTTGGCACTGGTATAGGGAATCAGCTGCTGCTGCAGTTCATAGGCCTTCCATGGCGCTTCTGCAAACTGAAAAGGCTCGATATACGGGCTCAGCCCGATCTCTTCGGCCGTATTCAGCATGGATGCAATCAGGCTCTCATGGCTCTGCGCGATCCGGCTGAGACGATTCATCTGGGTCTGCGCGATCTGCCGCTCCACCTGGTCTCTGGTCTGCACATAGGTCAGTGCCGTCATAAGGCCAAACACAATGAGGAAAATCAAGGCATAGGACAGGCCATAGCGCAGAAAAACCCGTGATGTACGTTCCTTCAGCCTGGCCATGCCTCACTCGCCTCCTGTCCGGTCCCATATCGTCTGGTAGACTTCACAGTACTGTGCCATTCCCGCTTTCTCAAGCCGCGCGAGAAAAGCGGTTCCGTCCTCCGCTTCAACGCCCTGGGTGACCATGCGCACCAGTGTGGCATCCACTTCATGCTTGAGCTGCGCCTTCAGGGCGCTGATCTGCGCGTCCTCATCCTGCTGCCGCGCGCGCACCACTGTCAGTTCCTTGAACGAGGTTTCCTCCAGCACTCCGCTTTCCTCATACAGCCGGCAGTACGCCTGCTTTTCCAGCCGATGAGATGCCGGCAGATACACTGCATCATAATAGGCAGGCGGTGCAAAGAACTGCCCGCAGATCACCGGCACCTGCCGGTAAAGTTCATTGCCCTCAGGCACATAGCGCACCGCGTAGCGTCCGTCATCCAGCTGCATCAGGGTATCACCCATGCGCCCGTTCTGGGACACCAGCATGGTCTCTGTCTGGAACTGCGCGTCCAGCCAGGCAAGCGCTGCCTCCACATGCTGACAGTTCCGGGTCACCGCTGCGCCGAACTCCACAATATCCATGTTTCTGGGAAGGCAGGGGCGGACACCGTCCGCATGCACCGGCAGCATCACCTGGTACCTCGCGGCAATGGATGACTGCAGGGCTGTATTCTCCAGCCGCCAGTAGCTGAACATGCCACAGGTGTCCTGATTCACCTTGGCTGCCCAGAGATTGGAACCCTGGCTGATGCACTCCGGGTCCAGCAGGCCTTCCTGGTACCAGGTGTGCAGTGTCCGTGCCGCCTCCAGAAAAGCCGGTTGCGCCGGGGCAAAACGCACGGTATCCCCGTCCAGGTAGACATACTCCTCATTCAGCGGAAGCCCCCAGAAGGAAAACAGATTGTACAGTCCTGTGGTATTGTCATCCCATGTGAGCTCCAGCGGAATCTCGTCGGTCAGCCCGTTCCCGTTGGGATCCCCGTCCCGGAAGGCGACAAGCACGTCGTGCAGTTCTTCCACTGTTTCGGGCATCGAAAGCCCAAGCTGCTCCAGCCAGTCCTTCCGGATAAAGAAATGTCCGTTGGTATTGACGCCCTGGGAAATAAGAAAGCCGAACTCGTACATATGTCCGTCACTGGCCGTCACCTGTTCCCGGATTCCGGGCTCGGAAAGCCGGGAGGCATAATGGGGAAGCAGACCCTTTTCTATATACGGGTCCAGCGCCACCAGCTCGCCCCGGCCCACGCCGTATTCCTCCACATCCAGCGAACCCCTCAGAATCAGATCCGGGAGATCGCCGCTGGAAAAGGCCAGGGATACACGGCTGTTCCACTCCGAGTCCTTCACTTCCTCAAAGCTCACATGCACCCCGGTATCCGCTTCCAGTGCCTGATAAAACCAGAGCGAAGGAAAATCCACATCCATGTTTTCCAGTTCATACTGCAGTGCTGTCAGCTGGACAGGGGCCGGCACCGGTTCTTCCTCCCGATGACATCCGCACAGAAGGAAAAGACAGAGCACCGCACATGCCAGGAACGCACCATATCTGTTGATTTGTCGCATAAGGCCTCCAAAAAGGGCGTCCCCGCTTCCGCGGCGACGCCCGACGAAAAGGTTATGCGTATCTTACCATACCTTTTCCGAATCCTCAATGCGCATTACTTGGCCAGAAACGCATCATATGCATTCTGGTACAGTTCAATATAGCGCTCCACGCCAATGGACTTGGCCACATTCTGGAACTCGTTCCAGCTTTCGTCCGTCACACCATTGCGCACAAAATTGGTGAAGGATTCTTCCATGAACTTCTGCAGTTCATTGTAGATATCCGCTGCCTCAATGGCATCCTCATTGCTCATCTTGCTCAGGTCGCGCAGGTACTGGAAGCTCTTATATTCGAGCACGCCAGCCGCTTCATAGGCCTTGGAGTCTTCATAGCGTTCCACGCGGTGCGGAGCCATCTTATAGATGGAGGTGTAATAATCGCCCGGTGCGAAGAACTGACCCATGGTCACAGGTACAAAGTCATACAGTCCGTTGTTCTCGGGAATATTGATGACTTCATACTTGCCTTCCTCGTTGAGCACCATCTGCTCACCCATTTTACCGTTCAGCGCAACCATCATGGTCTCGGTTTCCAGCTGTGCATCGATCCACTTGAGCGCTGCAACCGGGTCCTTGCAGTTGCGGGTCAGGTATGCACCGGCCGTCGGCACTTCCAGGATCTGAGAGACAGAAGCCTTGTAGCCGTCCGCCGCAGGAGGCAGAATGGACTTGAAGTTTCCGACATTATCCGCAGAAATTGCGGTATTGATCAGCCGCAGATAGCAGAAATAACCGACCTGGCCGTCATTGACCTTGTTTGCCCAGAGATTGGAGTCCTGTGTCAGGGATTCCGGATCCATCAGGCCTTCCTCATAGAGCATGTGCAGCCATTCCACGCAGGCACGGTAGCCGGGCTGTGCGCCGGTGAACTGAACCTTGTCATTCTCATCAATGTAATAATAGTAGGTATTCTCCGGCACGCCGAAGGAGGCGAACTGATTCCAGATGGTCTCCGGACCGAACTGGGTAAAGGAAGCGGAGAACGGATACTCCATGCCGTCCGCCTTCATCTTGCGCAGCATGTCCGTGACCTCGTCAATGGTCGTGGGCGCTTCAATGCCCAGCTTTTCCAGTTCCTTGGTATTCACATACCAGGTGCCGGTATGGTTCACGTTCTGTGCCATCAGGTAGCCGATGTAATAGGTCTTGCCATCAGAAGCGGGAATGGAGTCGCCTGCATGATTGATATTCAGACGGGAGACATAGTTGGGCATGATCTCTTCTGTCAGATACTCATCCAGCGGCAGCAGCAGGCCCTGGGTAACGCCATACTCTTCCACGTCCACCGGATTGCGCAGGATCATGTCCGGCATTTCTTCCGGTACGGCAAACATCAGGTTCACGCGGGTGGACCAGTCCGCATCCTTGACCATGTCAAAGGTCACATGGGTATTGGTCTTTTCTTCCAGTTCATCAAAGAACCACAGATTGTTGAAGTCGGTGTTCTGGTTTTCCAGCGCATACTGGAAAGCCGTCAGCTCCGTCTTTTCCGCCAGCGCTGCCGTCACGGACAGGGCCAGGCACAGGGCCAGAAACAAGGATACCAGTTTCTTCATGGGAAAGCCTCCTTAAATAGAATATGATCGTACGGGCAGCGCCCGATGATACCGGGAGAAAGCATCAGCCCTTGAGTGAGCCGATCATGACACCTTTGACAAAGTACTTCTGCATGAACACATACAGGAGCACCGCAGGTACCGTAGACACCACAATACAGCAGTACTTGGCAACTTCTGCCTTGCGCAGGGCTTCCTGCAGACCGCCCAGGTTATCCGCGTACGCCTCAAAAAACGTATCAGAAGAGCCGGTTGACGTCAGGGAAGCCAGGATCTCCTTCAGCACCAGCTGCAGGGGATACAGTTTACGGTCGCGCAGCATGATCAGTCCGGTAAAGTAGTCATTCCAGCGGGCCACGCCGTAATAGACGCTCAGAACAGCAATGATGGTGCCGGACAGCGGCAGGATACAGCGGAAGAAATAGGTGAAGTGTCCGGCACCATCCATGACCGCAGCCTCATACAGTTCATTGGGGATGGATGTCTGAATATAGGTGCGGGCTACCATCAGGTTCCACACGGACACAAGGTTCATGACAATCATGATCGTGCGGGTATTATACAGTCCCAGGTCCCGGACATTGAGGAAAATTGGGATCAGTCCGCCGGAAAAGAACATGGTAAAGGTAATAGCCAGGTTCACCAGCCGCTTGCCTGCGAACTTCCGGGACAGCGCATACGCCGCAGCCAGGGTAATCATGACACTGAGAAGGGATCCGACCAGTGTGTAGAAAACCGAATTGGCATAGGAGCCCCACAGCTCCGAATACTGGAATACCGCCTGATAACCCATCAGAGAAAAGTCCACCGGCCACAGAAGCACTCTTGCCTGAAGCACCGCATCCGGGTCGGAGACCGATGCGATCAGAATCAGATACAGAGGATAGAGAACTATGGCCAGCACCAGTATCCAGAACACCAGGTTTACTGCGTTAAAGATATTGTCTGCATGGGTTTCGCGGATTCTGGTGGAACGATGCACGGTCTTCGTCATACGCGCTCCCTCCTCAGAACAGGCTGATCTCGGAAATCTTGCGGGAGATTCCGTTGACGAGCATGATAATGGCAAAGTTGATGACATTCAGACAGAGGCCTATGGCGCTGGCATAGGAGTACTGCGCCTTGCTGGCGGCAATGCCCACGGAATACACATACACGCCGATAATATCCGAGGTCGCCATGTTGCCGGATGTCTGCAGCAGCAGCGCCTTGTCCGTATTTGAGGATAGCAGAGAACCGCAGTTGAGGATCAGCATCATAACTGCAATCGGCAGAAGATGCGGGATGTCAATATGCCGGATCTTGTTCCATCGGGTTGCCCCGTCAATCGTGGCCGCTTCATAGAGCTGCGGGTCAATGCTGGTAAGCGTGGCAATGTACAGGATTGTGTTCCATCCTGCGTTCTGCCATATCTCCGAGCCGATAAACAGCGGGCGGAACCAGTTCGGCTCCAGCACAAAGTAGATGCTCTTTCCGCCCAGAGCCACAATCAGGTGATTGACAATGCCGTTGGTAGGCGAAAAGAACAGGTAAATCATGCCGGCCAGGACCACTGTTGATATGAAGTGCGGGACATAGATGGCAGTCTGGGCAAAGCCCTTGAACCGCTTTCCGTTGAGCTGGTTCAGCATGATTGCCAGAAGAATGGGAATCGGAAAGCCAAAGAGCAGGCCGTAGAAATTCAGAAGGAATGTATTGGCGAACATGCGCCCGCAGTAATAGCTGGAAAAGAACTTCTCGAAATACTTCAGCCCCACCCACTTGCTTCCGGTAATCCCGAAGGCTGCCTTGTAATCGCGGAACGCGATCTGCACACCATACATGGGAAAATAGCAGAAGATCACAAAGAAGCACAGCGCGGGAAGCAGCAGTACCCACAGCTGCCAGTCACGCTGGATTGCACGGCGCACCCGCCCGAGATGCAGCCTGCGTTTGGCAGATCCTGTCATGCCATCCGCCTCCTGTTTTTGTTGATATTGGTTGCTTTCGTTCCCGATTGTAAGGGGTAAACAGTGGCTTGTAAACCTGCAAAAATTCTGCACATTCTGTGTTCCAGCCCTGATTTTTCCACGGGTCTGGCATTTTCAGAATTTCTGCGGTCTTGGTTTTTCGCCTTTTTCGTTCTACAATGCGCTCAGTTATTCCTATCGCCTGAAAGGAGATTGCCTCATGGAGTCACATCCGTCATTTCAGTGTGCCGATCCTGCACTGCAGAAGCTCTTCTCTCTGGCGCAGAAGCGCTGCCGGGAAAACCTGAAGGACTTCGCCGGCCGTCCTGTACTCGTTGAAGGCGGCGGATACAGCAAGATCTGGCTGGAAACCCAGCCCATGGGCGGCGCCATGTATGCGCTGTATGATCCGCAGGTCGCCTACAACAATGTATTTCTGTTTATGGAGCATCAGCGTGCCGATGGCAGGCTTCCCGGTTCCATTCAGCTGGCAAACGGGCACATGGAGGCACAGTTCAATAAGCTGCAGGGTTTCTGTTTCCCCTATCCAGCCATGCAGGTACTCTCTCTGCGGGGTAACCTGCCCTCAGAAAGGGCCGCCCTCATGGAGTGTCTGATCCGGTTTGACGGCTATCTCTGGCGCACGCGCAATACATGCCATGACAATATTCTGGAATCCTTCTGCGTATACGATACCGGTGAAGACAAATGTGTGCGCTACGGAAACGCGCCGGTATGGTGGGAGGCGGATACGCCCCCGGAAGGCTATGACCGCGTACCCATGGGCTCCCAGGAAATCATGAGCTGGAGCTATGCTGCCCGAAAGACCATCGCCTGGATTCTGCAGTCAGGCGGGAAAGCCGAGGCCGCAGAAGCATGGGAACAGAAAGCGCTGAAAGTCCGGCATGCCCTGTGCAGCCGGCTGTGGAACGATGACGATGCCATGCTCTATGATCTTGACGCCAGGAACCAGCCTATCCGCATGCACACACATCTGCCGCTGCGCTGCATGTATTTCGGCGCACTTCCCAGGCATGTGGCCGACGCTTTTGTCCGCCGGCAGCTCCTTCGTCCCGATGCATTCTGGACCACGCTTCCTCTTCCCAGCCTGTCCGTATCCGACCCTGCCTTCCAGAATGCTCCGGAAAACAACTGGTCCGGTCAGGTGGAAGGGCTGACACTGCAGCGGGCCATTCATGCACTGGAGAATTATGGATATGAAAGCATCGTTACCGCGCTGGGCAGACGGCTGCTGACAGCCCTGATCAAGGGGGATTATCTCTTTCCCCAGCAGTTTGATCCCCTGACCGGGGCACCGTCCCGTGTCGGAATGCTGTCCCATGAACCGATTCCGAAGGGCAGTACAGAGCCTGTTCAGGATGCCTATGGCCCCACCCTGCTGGCTGCGCTGGAATATATCGCCCACATTTACGGGATCGCCTATGAGCGGGGAGAAATCTGGTTCTCGCTGGGCAGCGGTCTGGAATATGCGTACACGGTCCCCATCGGATCCCGTCAGTATGCAATCCGGTCCGACGGACAGCATGCAGATATTGCAGTGGACCATCACGTGATCGGACGCTTCCCCTGCGGCACACGCATCCGCACCGATGCCGAGGGCAGGATACTCGGAAAACGACCTCTGGAGGGACCGCTATGCTGAATACTTCTCTTCCCGCCTGGACACAGTCACTGACAGACAGCCTGCACGCCATGGCAGACTCTCTGCGCCAGCGCCTTGTCCCGCTTTCCTTTCCCGAACGTATCTATCTGCCTGAGGACGAAACGGGCTTTGACAGCACGCATGCCACGCCCTTCATCCAGCGTGCCATTGACCGCGCCGCCGAAAGCGGTGGTATTGTACGTCTGACAGAGGGAGACTATGTGAGCGGTACACTGGTGCTGCGCTCGCATGTGTGTCTGGAAATCCAGAAGCATGCAAGGCTTCTGGGGAGCACGGACCTTACAGACTATCCGGAGCATCATGCCCGGGTACTGACGGTGCAGGATACCTCCATGGGCATGCATCAGTCCCTCCTGTTTGCCGAGGACTGCTGCCACATCAGCCTGCGCGGCGAGGGCGAGATCGACATGCGCGGAACTCCGGATCACTTTCCGGGGGACGAAACCGCCCAGGGAACCCCCGGACGACCTTTCATGCTGCGCTTTCTGGACTGCCGGGACATCCATGTGGCAGGACTTACCTTCCGCAATGCCGCCTGCTGGATGCAGAATTACCTGCACTGCGAGAATCTCCTGATCGAAAACCTTTCTGTCAGCAATCATGCCAACTACAACAATGACGGAATGGACATAGATGGATGCCGGAATGTCTGGGTGCATGACTGCTGCATTCACTCCGGCGATGACGCTCTCTGCTTCAAAGGCGCCTCCATGCAGGATACAGAGAACGTGCTCATCGAGCGCTGTACTCTGTTTTCCGCCTGCAATGCTGTCAAGATCGGCACCGATACCCAGGGCAGTTTCCGGAATATCCTGGTGCGCGACTGCGTAATCGGCGGCCTTGCGCACGATCCTTCCGGGCTTAAGCATGCGTATGCTGACAGCGGAATTTCTCTGGAAAGTGTCGACGGAGGAACCGTGGAGGACATGGCGTTTGAAAACATCACCATGGAACGCGCCTGGTCGCCCCTGTTTCTTCGCATCGACGACCGAGCCCGCACGCGCCCGGGAGATCCGAGGCCGGGGATTGGCTGCATACGGCGGATCCTGTTTTCCGACATCCGGGGAACGGACTGCGGACCGCGGGGCAGTTATTTTCTGGGATACCCTGGCGGCTGCATACAGGACATCGCGCTTTCCGATGTGTGGCTGCATCAGCATGCCTGGAAAGCAGCCCCGCCCTCCCCGGACTTTCCGGACCTGCATCTGGTGTATCCGGATGCGCATATGATTGATCCCTACGGCGCGTCCCCTGCCTATGGTCTGTACGCGCGGCATGTTTCCGCACTTTCGCTGGTACGCGTCCTTGTGCTCGCCGAAGAGGGGGAAACAAGGGAGAGGTTCCTCATGGATCCGTCTGTGACATGGCACTTACAGACGGATACAGAATCCCGCATAGGATAGTGCTTGCAATCATCTCTTGCTTAGCTATATAATTTTTCCCGAAGGGAGGCGTCGCACCTGTTCAATATTGGTTTTTCCGAGCTGATTGTGATACTACTCATTGCCTTTCTTATCGTAGGCCCGAAGGACCTTCCGAAAGTTGCACGCTGGCTCGGCAGAAGCGTAAAGAAAATGCGCCTTCTGATCAGGGAACTCAAGCAGGAAACCGGCTGGGATGCGTTTGAAAAAGAACTGAATGACACCAAAGATGACATAGATGTCACCATCAGTGATCTGAAGCGCGACATGGATGTCACTTCTGATCTGAAGGATGCATCCAAAGAAGTCGAAACTGGCATCAAAGGTGTCCAGAAAGAACTGCAGAAAGCCCAGCAGGTCTTCCACGTATCCAAAAAATCATAAAAGGGAGGTTCCATTCGTATGCGTTTGGGAACAACAGAAATTCTTTTGATTGTCGTATTGGCTCTGGTACTCTTTGGCGGCAGTAAACTGGCCGGCGTGGGAAAAGCCCTGGGCAAGAGCATTAAGGACTTCAAGAATGAAGTGCGCGATGACGACGACAAGAATGCCGATGAAGAGAAAAAAGCGTAATCCGCAGCCGGGACAGAGAATATGAAACTGAGAAAAAACAGAGCATCGGTCCCTCCCAAGAAGGATGAGGAGAGCATACAGGAGGGCAGCCGTGCCCCTATCCTGGCGCATCTCATGGCATTGCGCCATGTGCTGATTGTCTCTGCCATCGCCGTACTTGTCGGCTTTGTCCTCATCTATTATCTGTGCATTGATGCGCTGATGGCCTGGATTATCGAGCCTATTGTCTCCCGCGGGATTGAAGTCATCTATACCGCCATGTCAGAAGCGCTGGTAACCAAGTTCAAGGTGGCACTGATCGCCGCATGCATCGTGGCAAGCCCTGTCATCATCTATGAAGCCTGGGGTTTTATCCGGCCTGCACTGTATGACAGAGAGGTGCGTCTCGTGCGCACGCTCTTCTTTGTCGCACTGCTGCTCTTCCTGGTCGGTGTTACCTTCTGCTACTTTGCAGTCTATACGCTGGCAGTGGAGTTTTTCCTGGTAGCCGGCGATAATCTGGCCACACCCATGATGTCACTGGACAAATATGTAGGGTTCCTCTTCGGGTTTATTCTGCCCTTTGGAGTTGCCTTCCAGCTGCCGGTATTTCTGTTTCTCACCACCCGCTTCGGGTTCACCAGTTATCAGGGACTGGCCGGGAAGCGCAAGTTTGTGATTCTTGGCGTTTTTGTACTGGCTGCCATACTGACGCCGCCGGACGTCGTCTCCCAGCTGGCTCTGGGCATTCCCATGCTCATACTGTTTGAGGTAGGTCTGCAGGTATGCAGGCTGACCAAGCCGCGGAATCCGGATGTATCAGATGACGGCTGAACAAGAACAACGGAAACCCAAAAACAACAGGCCATAGCCTGTTGTTTTTTCTGTATCCCATGCGACGGTTCTTCACGCCTTCGACAGAACCGTCGCATGCATGTTTTCCCCGTGCGTCTCCTCTGTCACACAGGAGAAGTATGCCCCGAAGATGCCCGCCGGATGGGCTTTCCACAGCGCATAGGCGTCTTCCTTTTCCCAGGACCTGTCCTGCGTGTGATAGGCACCGGTAAAGAATGCCAGACTGAAGCGGGCTGAAAAAGCTGCCATATCCCGCTTCTGTACTTCGCTCAGCGGAAGCCCGGCGAGCGCCTGATAATTCCTGCTTTCATTGACCTGCAGAAACCAGTCCCGGCTGTAGCGCTGGACTTTTTCCGGCAGGTATGCGTCCCGAATGCGCTTCATTTCGTAGCGCATCGTTCCGTCATGCATCCATGAAACAAGCGCATACCCATGAGGCGTAATGCAGAAGCCTGTCGTCGCCGCGTCCGTAACCCCTTTTTCACGTGAAATATGCTGTGCATGCAGATGACCCGACAGATGAAGGCGCACATCATTCTCCGCCAGCAGCGTAAGCATTCTCTCCCTTCCGCGGATGGCAAAGTTCTCCTGTGCAAAGCGCGTATGAGGGATCAGCGCGTGATGGCTGGCTGTAATCACCTGTATGCCGGCCTGCTTCGCCTGGGAAAGGACATGCAGAAGCCATCTCTCATGCGCCGGGGTAAACTCCGCATGGATTCTGCCGCCGTCCCGGTAGACACAGGTGTCCAGCATAACCACCCAGATGTTTCCGGCCAGGGGCACCACATACGAAAAGCCAGGGCCTGTGCACGCGCCCAGGAAGCGCTGATAGCAGACCCGAAATCCTTCCGGTGAAAGATTTTCCGCACTCTGTACGTTCTCCCCTATAAACCGTCTGGCAGAGGTGCTCAGAATATCATGGTTTCCAGGGATTACATAGACCGGAGTCCCCGCGTCCCGGATACGGGCAAGATAGCCTGCCACAGCCGTATGGCTCTGTTTTTCCCCGTTCAGGGAGAGGTCCCCGGTCACAATAAGCGCATCCGGGCTGACCGTTCTTACCTCTTTGACCAGTGCTTCCATCAGCTGATCTGAGAGATGCGTCACTTTTCCGTCACTGGCCTGCAGGGCACGCAGAAAAAGCGGGCTCTCCGCATAAAGCTCTCTGGCCAGGAAATGAATGTCCGACACGACCATCAGGCGGTTTTTCAATGGGCCCATGCGCTGTTTCTTCCTCTCCATCAATCGCTTTGGCAATTATCCCAGGAACCTCTGCGCGGCACACCATGGTTTCATCCGATCCATGCCTGTCTGTCGCAGGCACAGCACATGCTCATGCCTTCTCTCCCATGATACAGAACTCACAGGAAGCTGCCGGAGAACAGCCATGCTTTCTGCATTCTTTCTTTTCTTCTGCCCTGTACCGTTTACGGATTACCTGCAGCAATGGCGTCCCCTGTCTTAGAGCACTTTTCCGTGAAGAAGGCAGGTAATCCCATGATCGCCTTCCACGATCACCTGTTCCTGACGCATCAGTTCATTCAGGAGCAGTTCCGAGACCTCTGTCTGTATTTCCCGTACTGTCGGGCACTGCAGCCACATAGGGAAGTCGCCTGCGCCGCTGGCACGGTAATTGTTCATGCAGACAGTCAGCTTTTCGTCGTCCTGCAGTGCATGTCCTCGATAGAGAACGCTTTTCACGCGCTTTCCTGGCGGGCACGAAAGATCATATGTCACAGCAAGGCCTGCAAAATAGTCATAGTTGAAATGCGCTTCCTTAGGCCGCAGGAAAGGCTCCGCAATTCCAATGGTATCGCCATCGACGGCAAAATAGGTGGCACACTGTTCCAGTGCTTCGCGGACAATCTTTCCCGTCGCTTCCCGCACAACCAGTGTATTGGAGTATACATAGCTGGCAACTACATCCCGCACCGTCACGTCTTTCGCAAAGCCGCGCATTTCATTGGCCAGTGAAGTACAGCTGATATCGGCTCCCGAAACCCGGAGCTGCACCTGATTGATAAAGTCAGCCACATACGTGCCGTGCAGTGCCATGTCCAGCTTATCTCCAGGCCACAGATCCCGTGAGAGATGTCCGATCGGCTGATCCAGCCACGTCTCCACATCCCGGTACAGGGCTTCTTCCTTTTCCGTCCATCGGCCCTCGCTGGGGACATCGCACAGCACCGAAGTAAAAGCCGTGCCGTCCCAGGTAACCTTCACATACTGCCGGCTGTTGCAGGGCGTCTGCACCAGATGGGTGCCATGCCAGCTCTTCCCCGCCATGGCGATATGCTGATGTCCCGTAAGAAGAAGGTCAATGTCCAGCGCCTCGCAGAGCCTGCAGGCAATGTTCTCATCGGTATCCGACAGCGGTCTTCCCGTCGTCAGGTCCTTTTCCACGCCTCCGTGATAAATGCCGATGATCAGGTCCACTTTCTCCTTTTTCAGCGCCTGCACGCATGCCCTGGCCGCCTCCATAGGCGACGTGACCCGGAGCTTTTCCAGGTTTTCCTTCTTTTCCCAGACATTGATCCAGTCCGTCACAATCCCGAAAAGCCCTACCCGAAGTCCGTCCCCCATAGTATGCACGGTATACGGCCGGATGGGCATCTGCCCTGTCAGATCCTCCACATTGGCGCACAGACAGGTGGCATGCAGTGCTTCCAGATACCCCTGTATGGATGCATAGCCATAATTAAAGTCATGATTGCCCAGTGTCACATAGTCGTATCCGCGGGCATTCAGCGCTTCATGCACTGTTTCCGGAAGCCCTTTGCTGTGCAGATAATAGGTCAGCGGTGACCCCTGAAGGGTATCACCGCCGTCAATAATCAGGGTCTGCGCATCCTTGGGAAACTGCATCTGCAGAAGGCCCATGGGAAGCGGAGACCGGGATGCAAAATTGGTATTATACAGGTATCCATGCGTATCCGAGGTAAAGTATATTGTCAGTCTTTCCATGCTCAGCCTCTCGCCAGTCTGCTTCTTACTTTGGTAGAGAACAGTTCAATCACAATCATTAGCAGAATCATGCCCAGAAGATAGGCCCCCACCATGCTCCAGCGGCTGGAGGTGATACACTGAATCAGCGCGGCACCAATACCGCCGGCACCGACAATACCCAGGGTTGTTGCGTCCTTTACGTTAATATCAAATCGATAGATGACAGTGGAGATAAAGTTGGGAATGATCTGCGGCAGAATGCCATAGCGGATTTTCTGGAATCCGTTGCATCCGGACGCATCCAGGCTTTCCAGGATTCTTGTATCCACATCCTCAATCGCTGTGATGTACATCTTACAGATCATGCCGATGGAGCATACAGACTGCGTCACCACGCCGCAGAACGCATTAGGCCCGGTTACGCGGATCCACACCAGTGCCCAGACCAGAGACGGAATCGTCCGGATCAGAAGAATAAACACATTAAAGATGGCAGCCACCCATTTGGGTACCACCTTATCACAGGCAAGGAAAGAGAAGGGCACAGCCAGAATTCCGCCGATCAGTGTACCCAGAATGGCAATGGCTACCGTCTGCAGGAGCTGATACGGAACGCCTTCCGGTGTGATATTGATATAAGGCGCAATAACCTTCCCGTTTTCATCCATTGTCAGAAGCAGTGAAGCATCGGGATGAATCAGGCCGCTGCCGATACCTTTGGCAATCTCCACGCCCTTGCTCGCCATCCCCTTATAGTTCACCGCACTGCCTGACCAGGAGATCAGGGCAGCCACAATGAGCACAATCAGGGTATACATCCACCAGAGCCTGGGACGGGTGAGATAGGTCGTGACAATATCATAGCGCGCATCTCTGGGAAGCGCATCCTGCCCGACATTCTTATTATTCTGCATATCATGCACCTCCTCAGCTCAGTTTCTTGCGCAGGTACTGACTGGTATTCTCAATGATCAGGACCACCACAAACAGGGCCAGCAGAACCATGCCCAGTCCCTTGTAGTCGCGCCAGCCGATTCTCTCGTCCATCAGAAGACCCAGGCCGCCGGCACCCACATAGCCAAGGATGGCCGCAGCTCGAATGTTCATCTCCAGTGCATACAGACAGTAGCTGAGATAGGTCGGAAGGATCTGCGGCATACAGGCGGACCAGAAAGACTGGAACTTGGTGGAACCGAACGACTCCATGGCTTCAAAGGCACCCATGTCAATGGTCTCAATGGATTCATACATCATCTTGGAAACCACACCGAAGGTAAAGACAATAATGGCCACAGTACCCGCAAAGGTGCCCAATCCAAAGATCAGGGCCGCAAACTTGGCAATGACCAGTGTGGGAAGCGTACGGATGATCATCAGCAGAACACGCTGTGTCCAGACTATCGGTTTACTGGGGTTAATATTGGTCGAGGCAATCACGGAGATCGGAAGCGCCAGTGTCGCACCGATCACGGAACCCAGAATGGACATTTTAATCGTGTCCAGCAGCGGCTCCACAACCTTGGGAAAATACTGAAAGTCCGGCTGGAAAATCTGCTGGAGAATCACAAAGAACTGATGTCCCCGGCGCAGAATCAGGCCGAAGTCAAAGCCGGTAAGCCTGGCGGAAGCAAGAATAATATCCACAAGAAGCATGGCTATCACAAAGCTGCGGGATGCAGGCTGTATGATTTCCTTGCCATTGGTCAGTTTCATTTTTCTGGTCCGCAGTGCAAGCAGACCCGCACATACGGTCAGTACGCTGATGCCAATCGATAAGACTGTCACACCCATGGAGGCCAGCGCACAGGCAACGCCCAGTATCGTCATAATGACAGCACTGGCAATTCCCTTGCCGACGCTCCGGCCGGAGGCGTCCAGATGTGTTTTCTTGTTCATGCTGTGCCTCCTCAGGTGCCGGCTGTAGGCACGGTCGCCCCGTTGTAGATCTGATCCAGGATATCCTGCGTCACCGTCTCTGTAGGTCCGTCATAGACTACCTTGCCGGCGCGGATTCCGATCACGCGGGTGCAGTACTTGAGCGCCAGATCCACATGATGGATATTGATGAGCACTGTAATGTTCATCTCCTGATTAATGCGCTTGAAATCCGCCATCACCTGGTGCGCCGTCACCGGGTCCAGCGCTGCCACCGGTTCATCTGCCAGAATAATCGTCGGCGACTGATTCAGGGTACGTGCCAGTGCGACACGCTGCTGCTGTCCGCCCGAAAGCTGGTCACAGCGGATATAGGCCTTGTCCAGGATGCCCACCTTGTCCAGTGCTTCCAGCGCCTGCAGTTTCTGCTTTGCGGTAAAGGCACCCAGGAGCACACGAATGAAAGGCATATCCGGCACCATGCTGGTCAACACGTTCTTAATTGCCGTAGAACGTGTGACCAGATTAAAGGACTGAAAAATCATGCCAATCTTACGGCGGTACTGACGCATGGCTTTTCCGGACAGTGTCATTACATCGGTGCCGTCAACTATGAGCTGTCCGTCTGTCACATCGATCATACGGTTAATCGTCCGGATCAGTGTGGACTTGCCGGCACCCGACAGGCCGATAATGGCCACGAACTCGCCCTGGTCAATGGTAAGATTCACATCGCTCAGGCCTTTGGTGCCGTTGGGATAGACCTTGTTTACATGTTTGAACTCGATCAAAAGAATCTTCTCCTTCCTGGTGGCTCTTCTTTCCTCACTCGGAAAAGACCCCGACGGATCCGCCGCCGGGGTCTTTCAGACCAAGCGCTGTTACTGTACTGCGGACAGTGCCATACGGGCACCATCGTAGTCGCTGTCCTGCGCAATGGCATAACCGGTGTGGCTGTACACAGAGAAGATCTCCTTGCCTTCATCGGTATTGATGATATTGATCAGAGCGGTCTGCAGCGCATGGATGAATTCAGGATTGTATACATCGGGGTTCGCGGTGGTGACGGCAACGGTATCATTGTAGATGCCCTCGGTCACGCCGATAACATTCATCTCATTCCAGATGCTGTCTTCGCGGCCCATGCCCTGCTTGCCGGTGGGATCCTTTTCCGCAGTCGGCAGGTTCCAGGCGACCTCATAGTCACGACGGCCGTCGGCATAGCAGCACACGATGTCTACCTGCTCCGCAGCAGCCTGTGCAAACGCATCGCCGTAGCCCAGCTGAATGATATTGCCGCCTTCAGCCTGGATATCGGTCAGCTTCTTGCCGTCATAATTGCGCATAAGCCACATGGTGGGATAGATATAGCCAGCAGAGGAAGAAGTCGCAGCCACGGCCCAGGTAGCCTTGCTCAGGTCTTCCCAGGTGAGTTCTTCGCCGGCATTGACCTTTGCAGCCAGCTTCTTGCCATACTCAGAGGGCGTCGCATAGATCAGGGAACGATAGAAGGTCACCTGATTCTCAGTAGGCAGAGTCTTGTTCTCATCGCCGTTCCATGTCCTGGGGTCTTCACTGTCATTGCTCAGACCGGCACGGGTAGCGGTCAGAATGACGTCCACTTCCTTCTGTGCGGAATAAATGGCATAGGTGCCGCCCGGCAGCCAGCCCACATCAATGGAGCCTGCAGCCATGGCTTCACCGGTCGCATTGTAATTGGTGCCTACGGTGATATCGACTTCACCAATGTCATAGCCCAGCTTGGCCATTTCCGCCTGCACCAGTTCAGGCAGATTCTTTGTGCCGGTAATGATGACGTCCGCATCCTTGGAGGGCACAAACTCAAATGTCAGTTTGTCCATCTTGATGTTGTCAGCCAATGCACTGACACAGCCCAGCACCATTACGGCAGCCAGGAGAAGAGCAAGCAGTTTCTTCATGGATCAAAACTCCTTTAATCGTTTCTCGGACATATGTCCGTCAGCCAGTATATACGAATGCTTATCCCTTAGCAAGAGTGTTCGTTCGCTATTTCCATATAAAAAAAGACAGATGCCGCATCTGTCCTCCATGCATCTAAAAAAAGACAATCTGTCATCCGACGAACATTCACAGGATATTCCGAAAGACAGACGGGCGGGACTTCTGTTGCTGCTTTCCCATGGCACAGCAGCCTATTGCGGATTGAACCCACACAGGATTCGAAGCAAAGGCCATGATAGCCGTGATGAAGCAGGAAACGGCATGACTTTGGCGCCATGCCGTTTCCTGCAAAGCACGATGAAGCTGCTTTGCATCGGCTGCCCATCAGGACATGAGGTTCTTGGTCTCATGCCGTACAGCGATCTTTCCGCTGTCCGTCATGTACAGATGCAGCTTTTCTCCGCTCTCAATCTCGCCACTGATCAGTGCCTCGCTGAGAGTGTCCTCCACCGTCCGCTGGATCAGACGCCGCAGAGGCCGTGCCCCATACTGCGGATCAAAGCCGGCCGTGGACAGATAATCCACCACTTCTTCATCCCATGTCAGGGTCAGCGCGTTTTCCCGCGCCAGGCCCACCACCTGGTGCAGCATCAGGCCGGTAATCTTCCGGATATCATCCTCCGTCAGTGAGTGGAATACAATAATCTCATCCAGACGGTTGAGAAACTCCGGCCGGAACAGGTCCTTGACTTCTTTCATGACCATTTCACGCATGCGTTCATAATTGCCCGCATCCACCACGCTCCCGGCACCGAAGCCCATGGCTCTGCCTGTAGACAGACTGTGCGCACCCGCATTGCTGGTCATGACAATAACCGTATTCTTGAAACTGACCACACGCCCGGTGTTGTCCGTGAGCCGTCCATCCTCCAGAATCTGGAGCAGCATATTAAAGACATCCGGATGGGCTTTCTCGATTTCATCCAGAAGCACGACACTGTAGGGCTTGCGCCGCACGGCCTCGGTCAGCTGGCCGCCTTCCTCATAGCCCACATAGCCCGGTGCCGCACCCACCAGACGCGAGGTGGTAAACTTCTCCATATACTCGCTCATATCAATGCGGATCAGGGCATTCTCATCCCCGAACATGGCTTCGCCCAGCGCCCGGCACAGCTCAGTTTTTCCCACGCCGGTAGGTCCCAGGAACAGAAAGGAGCCAATGGGCCGTTTAGGGTCCTTCAGTCCCGTGCGTGCTCTGCGGATCGCATGAGCGAGCACGGTTACGGCTTCATCCTGTCCGATCACACGCTCATGCAGCTGGGATTCCAGGCCGCGCAGCCGCTCTGCTTCCGATTCAGTCATGCGACTCACCGGTATGCCGGTCCATCCGGCAACCACCTGCGCAACGTCCTCCTCGTTGACCACATCCCGCGCCTGACGCTTCTTTTCCAGCCATGCGCTGCGCTTTTCTTCTATGTTTTCCCGCAGCGCACGGGCTTCGTCGCGCAGCCGTGCCGCATTCTCAAAGTCCTGATGGCTGGCCGCATCCCGCTTCTGCGCTTCCAGGGATTCCAGTTCCTTTTCCTCTGTCTTCAGATCCGGCGGAGCGGTATAGGAGGTAATGCGCACTCGGGAACAGGCCTCGTCCATCACATCAATCGCCTTGTCCGGAAGATAGCGGTCGGCAATATAGCGATCCGAAAGCTGTACCGCAGCACGCACCGCATCATCGGTAATATGCACCTGGTGATGCGCCTCGTACCGGTCCCGCAGTCCGAAGAGAATCGCCACGGTCTCGTCCGTGGAAGGTTCTCCCACTGTTACCGGCTGAAAACGCCGTGCCAGCGCCGCATCCTTTTCAATATGCTTGCGGTACTCATCCAGGGTTGTCGCCCCGATGCACTGAATCTCACCCCGCGCAAGGGCCGGCTTGAGAATATTGGCCGCATCCAGTGAGCCTTCCGCGTTACCGGCGCCAATCAGCGTATGCATTTCGTCGATAAACAGAATAATATTCCCGCTGGTCCGGATCTCGTCCATGCACTTTTTCAGGCGTTCCTCAAACTCACCGCGATAGCGGGTGCCCGCCACCATGCCGGACAGATCCAGAGAGAGCACCCGCTTGCCCGTAAGCATGTCCGGTACGCTGCCATCCACAATCCGTTGGGCCAGGCCCTCCGCTACAGCGCTCTTGCCCACGCCAGGCTCCCCGATCAGGACCGGATTATTCTTCGTCCGCCGGATCATGATCTGGATCAGACGCTCGATCTCACGCTCCCGTCCTATGACCGGATCCAGTTCCCCGTCCTGTGCCATGCGCGTCAGGTCATGACTGTACTGCGCCAGGGTGGAACCTTCCTGCTTTTCGCTGCTGCCAGGGCCATAGGGACTTCCCGGGCCGAAACTTTCACCCGGCCGTGCCTCTCCCATGAAGGGTACATCCGTCGGCCCCTGGGTACTCTCCCGCCGGCTTGCCGCCATCCTCTGGGATACCTGCGCATTCGCTTCCTGCAGGTCCACGCCCATGCCTGTCATGATCTGACATCCCTTGTTCATGCGCGTCGCCAGAAGGCCGTGCCACAGAAACAACGGCGAGATCAGGTTCTGTCCCATGCGCCGCGCGCCAATGGTGGCAATCGTAAGAGCCCGTTTTGTCTCAGCCTGCATATCCACCCTGGACGGGTGCTGAGCAAGCGCCGGCACCGTACTCTGCATCCCGGCGATCTTTTCCTTGGCACTGGCATAATCCATGCACCGGCTGACTTCATCCGGCACATCCTCACCTTCCCGCAGAAGACCCAGCAGCAGATGATCCGTGCCCAATGTCGTAAGATAAAAATCCGCCGCTTCCCGTCCCGCATACTGAATTGCCCGCTGTGCGCTTTCGGTAAAACGGCTCATTCCAAATTCTGCCATAGAACTCCTTCCTTTACGGGGCAAAATGCATGAGTTCGCGCACACGTCTTGCCCGCAGGACATTCTTTTCGTTTTCTGATATTTCCCGCTGTACACAGGACTCCAGGTGCGCATCCTGCACCTGTATCAGCATTCTGTCCACTTCATCTGTATGCAGGGGAATCATGCCGCAGGCAATCCCCAGCCTCAGATTGGACCAGTACTTATAGAACTCATCCATTTTCAGAATCCGCGCGTGCGTCAGTATACCCACCGCCCGCTGTACAGCATCCTCTATCTGAATCCGATTGCCGTCCAGGCTTTTCTCCCGGAGCTTGCCTTCCATATCTGTCAGCTGGTGGCCCACAGTCAGCACTGTATGCAGGATTTCCTCCTCCGTGCGGCCCAGTGTTGCCTGATTGCTGATCTGATACATTGCACCCAGGGCTTCCGAGCCCTCTCCATAAACACCACGGATCCGAAGCCCCAGCTTGGCCACGGTCTGGCTGACATTGCCCATCTGCTTATACAGCGCAATCATCGGCAGATGCATGGTCAGAGAAGCGCGAAGCCCGGTGCCTGCATTCGTCGGGCAAGCCGTAAGGTACCCCAGCTGGTCGTCAAAGGCAATCTCCGTATGCATGGAAAGAATGTCGTCAGCACGGAAGCACCGGTCTGCCGCATCCATCAGCTGCATGCCCGGCATGACCGACAGAATCCGCAGATGATCCTCCTCATTCATGAGAATTGACACGTTCTCCGCATAATCCACCAGTGCGGCGCCGCTTTCCGGGTGTGCCAGAAGATCCTTCGTTACCCGATTGGCTTCTTCATAATACCGTCTCTGCGGCTCCGGCAGTTCCCTGATCCGAAGGAAATCGAACCGGTCACGCATATCTGACATGGCCATGGCGTTGAGCGTACGGGAGATGACCTGCTCCGCCATTTCTCTGTTTTCGCCTGTATTAAAGGGGATATCCCGATAATTCCGCGCCAGGCGCACCCGTGAAAACATTACATTTCCGGTGTCCGGCATACGTTCTCCTCCTCCGCAAGGGCGCGGATCATATCGCGCAGCACAGCGGCCTGTTCAAAGTCTTCTTCCGCGACTGCCCGGTTCATCTCCCGCGTCAGTTCTTCCTGGCGCA
The DNA here is from genome assembly GCA_902764915.1 of uncultured Eubacteriales bacterium. Classification (GTDB taxonomy): domain Bacteria; phylum Bacillota; class Clostridia; order Christensenellales; family Aristaeellaceae; genus UBA2943. The sequence goes on from CACWXY010000006.1 coordinate 171,179, forward strand.
TGCGCATTTTCTGCGCATGCTCACTGGTGAGCACTCTGCGCCCGGTATGATGGGTGCTGCCGTGGATCTGCTGCAGAACAGGCTCCAGTTCCGTGCGGAAAGCCGTATAGCACTGGGTGCATCCCAGCCGGCCGCTCTTTTTGTACTGCAGATAGGTCATGCCGCAGTTGGCGCACATAAGCCCTGCGTCATGCGCGTCTTCCTCGTTTCGGGTTTCCCCGGGCCGCTCGCTGAATGCGGAGAGTATGTTAGCCAGCAGTCCCTCAATCTGTCCGCCGCTCAGTCCGCGGTCCAGCTTGGCCATGCACGCCGAACACAGATGCCGCACCTGGGTTGTATCTCCTGCAATCACCCGCACCGAGCAGGTGGCCTCGCTTCGATTGCACTCATCACACATCATATGGCGTTCATCTCTCCTGTATGCGTCGTATTGTCCCTGTCATGGGATGCCCGTTCACCGCGGCTGCGGGCAACCGATGTCAGCATGTTTTTAAGAATCTTGGCCCGCAGCGCGTCCTTCATGGAGTCCGGCATAGGGACCGAAATAGCCTGTGCGGAAACAGCGGCCCGCATAATGGAGCCCTCACAGGCGCTGATCAGCTTTTCTTCCTCCAGCTGATGGATCAGCTTGCCCGCCTCGGCTTCGCCCAGCGTTTCTCCGATGCGTTCGGAAATCAGGTACTGGAATTTGGAGCCCCGCTGAATGACACGGACAATCCGAATGTATCCGCCTCCGCCGCGCCGGGACTCGATCACATATCCGTCATCCAGGGTAAAGCGGGTCGCCAGCACATAGTTGATCTGGCTCGGCGCACAGTTGAAGTACTCCGCCAGCTCATTCCGCTTGAGCTCAACCTCCGGTTCTTCCTGGGTCAGCATGGTCTTAATAAAGCTCTCAATGGTATCACTGAGTCGCATAATCATCCCTCGATTCTGGTCACTGACTTTCTTTGACCTAATCCATTATAGCGCATGGAGCGCAAATTGCAAGCAACCGCCCTGCGTTTTGTGGAAATCTGCTGTCCTGCCATGTCCCACACGCAAAAACAGACCCTCGCAGTATCCTGCGTGAGCCTGTCTTTCTGTTCATATGCATCCGATGGTGTCTGCCACAGCCCTGTGCATATGGGCATCCCGAAGATAGACATAATGCACCGAAGAGGGAATGCATTCCCCGTCCGGCCAGATGACTGATCCGCGTCCGTTCGGATCCAGTCCATAGTCAGTAAGCTGTCTGCCTGTCTCCGGCACCACCACGGTCAGGCGGTTCAGCACCCGGTTGCCCAGGGCAATGACATAGCATCCGCTTTCAGGATCCAGGGACAGATGATGTCCCGTAAACCCGCTCACTGCCATTGCATGATCCGACATGAAGACCGGTACCTCAGAATGCACCTGCTGGGGATGGCGCACATAGCACTGACTGCCCAGATACTGTGTATATCGTCCATCGGGCAGCTGTTTTCCTGTTCGGTTGCGCGCCATGGCGCGCAGTGCATCCCGTGACAGGATTTTTCCCGCAAGCATTCCCTCCACGAAAGCCACCATGGATTCCATGTCCGCAAACAGCCCGGCATGCCCGGCACACTGTTCCTCGCCGTCCATCAGTGCCCGGCACTTGGGATCATGGGGCGTACCCGGCGCAATCCCCTCCCGAAGGATCCATCGCGTGCCCTCAATCCGATGCTCACGGTCACAGGAGACGCACTGTTCCTGCTTTTCCGCGGGAATGCGGGCATATACACCACGAATGCCCAGCGGTTCCAGGATTTCCTGACGCAGGAGATCCATATATGCCAAGCCCCCCGCTCCCTCCAAAACATAGCGCAGCACCATGGCATGCATGTCGCTGTACATCCGGGTGCCAGTATGCGGCTGTGCCTGACAGGCAAACAGTGTCTTCTTCGCATTCGCTGGCGTGTCTGCCTGATCAACGCGCTCCGGCGTCTGGAGGCTTATCTCAAACCCCAGTATCTGGTCCACAGACACCTGGGAAAGGGCAGAAAACATCGGAGCATAGCCGGTAACCGGCGATTCCAGATCAAGCCGACCCTGTTCATGCAATCGCATGACCAGCACACCGGTAAACAGTTTTGTCAGACTGGCCAGATCATAGATCGCATGTTCCGTCACCGCTTCGCCTGCCAGGTTCCGGACGCCGCCCAGTGCCCGGAACGTTCCCTTTGCAGAGCCGCAGCACAGGTCCAGACTGGCGAGCACGCTGGTTTCTTCTGTAAAGAAAGCGACACTGTCCTCCAGTCTCATACGCACTCCAATCCGATCCGGGTACAGGGCACCCGGCCTTCGGTCAGATCCGACAGGTGATGACGGGCATGCCCGATAATCACGGTCGTTCCCTTCCGCGCCGACTCCAGCGCAAAAGCCAGCTTGGCTCTGGCGCCATTGGCACCGGCCCGGCTGGCGCCATGACAGCTTTCCTGCAGTCTGGCCACTTTTTCCTCCAGTTCTTCAACCGTTCGTGCACTGACTTCCCTGACCAGAGAATCCGGATCGGCCGGGTTTCGGTAAATGCCTTCCGTGCTGGTCATCAGTACCAGTGTCTTTGCATGCACAAGTCCCGCGATCACAGCGGCTGTTTCGTCGTTATCCACGCACTCATGGACTTCGCCGCCCTGCTGCCGGCGGACCGCCAGTTCCATTTTCCGGTTTTCCTCATCACTGACAGGATCGTTGTAATTGACAATCGGAATTGCCTGCTGGGCAGCAGCCCGCAGGAACAGCTGCCGTATATGCTCCCGCTTCTCCGGGTCATTAAAGTGCATATGCTCCACCAGTACCTGACGCACCGAGTACTCCGGGCGAATAAACTGACGGTAGTTCTGCATGAGAATGGCCTGTCCCTGGGCCGCATAGTCTGCCTTGTCTTCTTCCGGATCCCCCTGCAGTTCTCCGCCGGTACGCTTCATATAATCCAGACGCCCTATCTCCGTCGCACCGCTGGTCACCCAGATCATGCCCGGCTGCAGTTCCGCGCCAAGACGGGAAAAAATATTGTAATCAATGTCCTGGTCTTCCCTGCGGATCAGGGCCATGGACCCGATCTTGCCCACAAGCGCAATGGTATTGTCCATACGTATCATGTCTCCTCTGTCCGGGAGAGCAGTTCCCGGATTTTCTGTTTCATCAGCATGCATGCCTGTTCCATGGATCCGCGATTGACTACCACCGCGTCTGCTGTTTTTGTGTATGTCGCGATCCGCGCCGCATACAGCCGCTTTACACTCTCCGCGCCATCCTTCAGAAGCGGACGATGAGAAGTGTCAATATCCGAAAGAATATCATTCAGCGGTCGATCCACAAACACAATCCAGCCGTTTGCATGCATCAAAGCCTGGTTTTCCGGCCGGATCACCGTTCCGCCGCCGGTAGAGACAAGCGCCGGAGCGCCTTGCACCACATCCTGCAGCATCGCTGTCTCCAGCCGGCGAAAGCCTTCCTCCCCCACCTCTGCAAAGATGGCGGGGATGCTCCGGCCTTCCCGTGACTCAATTGCCGCGTCCAGATCAATGAACGGCATGCGCATTGCTTCCGCGACAGCTTTTCCGATCCGGCTTTTACCGCTGCCCGTCATGCCGGTCACAAAAATATGTCTGTCAGTCATGCTCCGCCATCACCTTTCTCTGTTCCTCCCGGGAAAGGCGCATGACCGTCGCGTAGAGTTCCTTTACGGCATCCGACAGCGCTGCATCCGAGAGCATGGCAGTCCGGCTCTCAAGCACCTGTGCCTCACGGGAGGCATCCAGTACATCCTTCCCCATAGCCCGCTTAATACGCGCGATTTCCCGGGAAACCTGCATCCGTTCCTCAAACAGAGCCACCATTTTCCGATCCACGGCGTCCAGTGCCTGTCTTGCCTCATCCAGTGTCCTTGTCATACTGCCTGATCCTCCTCATGCGGTCGGGGCAGCGTCAATGCAAATGCGGTCCCTTCCTCTGTATCCAGCAGGCGGATACTCTCCCCATGCATCTGCATGATCCGCTGGCATATGCTCAGTCCAAGCCCTGTGCCTTTTCCGGATGTATGTGCCCGGTCCGAAGTAAAGAAGCGTTCAAATATCCGATCCCGGTCTTCCGCGGGAATCCCAATACCGGTATCCCGCACAATAATCTCCCGTTTTTCGCCGGCTTCTCTGGTTTCCAGCGTAATCTTTCCGCCCTCACCGGTAAACTTGATGGCATTGTCCAGAAGATTCACAATCACCTGCTCCATGCGTTCACTGTCAGCGTGAACCATGCATGGATCCAATGCGAAATCAAACGCCACTTCCATATGCTTGCTGTCCAGGTCTCCTGCCCTGCGCAGAAGACAGCGACGCATCAGTTCACACATGTCAAAATCCGTCAGATCCAGCGACGCGTCATCCCGCTCCAGCCGGGAAAGTGCCAACAGCTTTTCAATCAGCTTGCTCAGCCGTTTCGTCTCGCTGTCCACCACCTGCAGGTAGGTATTGCGCTCACTTTCCGGAATGGTGCCGTCCAGCATGCCCTCCACAAACCCGCCGATGGAAGTAATGGGGCTGCGCAGTTCATGGCTGACATTGGCCACAAACTCACGGCGGGATGCATCCAGCAGCTCCACCTGCCCTGCCATGGAATTAAAGGCGCTGGCGACTTCCCGCACATCCTCAATCGGATGATCGGTGGACACGCGCACATGATAGTCTCCGTCCGCCATGGTTTTCGATGCCCGGGTCAGTTCTTTCAGCGGTGTCAGAACGGAGCGCACATACAGGGACAGCATCACGCCGGCAAAGCCTGTGACAGCCAGCACCACCAGCACGATCTGCCAGAGTACGGTGCCCAGTCCGCCTTCCACGCTCTGTGCCTTGGTATGAATCAGCACAGCACCCAGTACCTGATCATTCTGCACAAACGGCACGCCAACGGTAAATATCGCATCCCCGCCAAGTATGACACGCAGGGATACTTCCTCTCCGCCCAGCACCTGCATCAGCGCTTCCCGAAGCGCTTTTCCATTGAGTGAGGCTGCAAAAGTCGGATCATTGCTGGCCACCGCAAAATTATCCATCAGCCGTCCCCGGCGATCGACAACCGCAATATAGGCCCCGTACTGCTGATAAACCTCGTCTGCCTTCCATTCCAGGTACTCCTGCGAGAGATCATCAAACCCGAACATCAGCGCTGCCGTACTGATGGAATTGCGTGACGCGAGATAGGCGATTTCCCTGGCATCCGAGGTCAGCGCTTCCAGCCTGGCATTGACCTGCTGGTTGCGAAGCGCCCACATGCTGAGCACACACAGGCCGGAGGCAAGCACAATAATCACCGCCAGAACCACACCCATGATTCTTCGAAACATATCACTTGACCTCGAACTTATACCCTACGCCATAGACTGTGCGGATTGTCCATCCATGTTTTTCGCAGTCCGGCAGTTTTTCCCGCACGCGCTTGATATGCACGTCCACTGTCCGGGAGGACTCGCCCACAAAGTCGAAGCCCCAGATTTCATCCAGCAGCTGATCCCGCGTAAACACCTGCCCCGCATGCTGGCAGAGGAAATACAGCACTTCCAGTTCCCGGGGCGGCATTTCCACCTGATGCCCCTCGTAATAGCACTCATAGCGCGTCAGTGACACCGTCAATGCCGGAAATACCAGCGTATCCTCGCTGTTCTCCTCCACGCCCCGGGCTCTTCGCAGCACCGCTTTGACGCGTGCCACCAGTTCCTTGGGATCAAAAGGCTTGGTGATGTAGTCATCCGCGCCAAGCTCCAGTCCCACAACCTTATCCACCGTTTCATCCTTGGCTGTGAGCATGATAATCGGTATTTCACTGGATCGCCGGATCTGGCGCAATACCTGCCATCCATCCATCCCCGGCATCATGACATCCAGGAGAACAAGATCGGGAGGCATTTTCCGAAAGGCTGTCAGCGCGTCATCCCCACGATGGCATAATTGCACCGCAAAGCCTTCCTTCTCCAGATATAGCTGTACCAGATGACTGATATTGACATCGTCATCCGCTACCAGAATCACGGGATCGCTTTTCAATGTGCCCTGCCTCCTTTTACTTAAGCGTTACTACCGTAACGCCATCCTCACCCTCACCATATACGCCAAGACGCAATGATTTCACATGCGGGTGATGCCGCAGCTCCTGCTGTATGCCGCTGCGCAGCACGCCGGTTCCTTTGCCGTGAATAATGGACACCTCACCTACGCCCTGCAGCACCATGGCATCCAGGTACTGGTCCACTGTCATAATCGCTTCATCCAGTGCCATACCGCGTACATCGCATTCCATGCGCACGCTCCGCGTCATGGTGCCAGTCTCGGCGTGAACACTGGTCTTAGGCTTATCCTTCTTCTCTTCCTTCACAAGACGCAGATTGGCCAGTTTGGCTTTGAATTTCATGGAACCGGACTGCAGCTGAACCTCACCATTGCGGTCCGGCGCTTCCAGCACCGTAGCCTGTGTGCCCAGGTTCACCACTTTTACCTTATCCCCCGGCTTTACGGTCTGCGGTGCAGCGCTGTCATCTGATTTTTCCGGAAGCTTTTCGCTCAGTGCATCCAGGCTTTCCTCAATCCGCTTGCGTGCCGCATTCGGATCTCCGTCAATCGCAGCGTTCTTTCGCATCCGCTTCAGATCGGACAGAATCGTTTCCGCCTCCCGTCGGGTGCCTTCCATGATGCGCCGCGCATCCTCACGGGTTTTTCGAAGCGTCGTTTCCCGTCTTTCTTCCATTTCCCTGCGCAGCTTTTCCGCCTCGTCCCGAAGCCTGACCGTTTCCTTGGCCGCATCCTCAGCTATCTTCCGCTCCCGCTCCGCAATCTGGCGGTGATACTCCGCATTGGCAATGACGTCCTCAAAGCGCAGTGTATCCCCCGACAGCAGATTCTTCGCCTGATCAATCAGCTGCTCTGACAGTCCCAGACGCCGCGAGATTTCAAACGCATTGCTCTTGCCGGGGACCCCAATAGACAGCCGGTATGTCGGTCGAAGCGTTTCCACATTAAACTCCACCGAGGCATTCTCGACGCCTCTTGTCGAAAGCGCAAACGCTTTGAGCTCTGCATAATGGGTTGTTGCCATGGTACGGACATGAATGTCCAGAAGCCGCTGCAGAATACTCTGCGCCAGCGCAGCACCTTCTGTCGGATCGGTTCCGGCACCAAGCTCATCAAAGAGCACAAGATCCCGGGGGGTCACATCCCGCATAATGGTGACAATATTGGACATATGTCCGGAAAAAGTCGACAGGCTCTGCTCAATGGACTGCTCGTCTCCGATGTCTGCAAACACCTGTTCAAAAACAGCCATCTCTGTTCCCAGGTCTGCCGGCACCTGCAGCCCTGCCTGTGCCATCAGCGTAAACAGCCCTACCGTTTTCAGCGTCACCGTCTTGCCACCGGTGTTCGGTCCGGTAATGATCAGCTCTGTAAACTCATCCCCCAGCCACAGGCTGCCCGGCACCACCTTGTCCGGGTCAATCAGCGGATGGCGGCCGCGGATGATGTTGATGTATCCTCTGTCGTTCAGCTTCGGCGATACGCCCTGCATGCTTCGGGACAGTCGGCCTTTGGCGAAGATACGGTCCAGATCAGACAGCGTATCCAGGTCCTCCATAAGATCATCCGCATGCGGTGCAATCTCCTGAGACAGCGCAAGAAGAATCCGTGCAATCTCCTGCCGTTCTTTCAGCTCCCATTCCTTCAGTTCATTGCCCATTTCCACGGCAGCCATAGGCTCAATAAAGAGCGTGGCGCCCGACGATGACTGATCGTGCACCAGTCCCGGCACACTGCCTCTGGCTTCTGCCTTGACCGGAATGACATATCGTCCGTTGCGGACGGTAATAATCGGATCCTGCACAAATTTCTGAAAGTTGGGATTGCGCAGCATCTGATTCAGCCGTTCGCGGATCCGGTCTGTCGCACCGCGCAGATGGCGGCGAATATCCGCCAGCGCACTGCTGGCATGATCACTGATCTCATCCTCTGAAAGAATGGCATCCGTGATATCCCTTTCAATATGGGCTACCTGGCGCAGACTTCCCGCGTATCCCGTCAGAATCGGTGTCGTCTCTCTGTCTGTAACCAGTGCGCTGCGGACAGACCGGGACGCCCGAAGCATTTCCGCCACTGACAGAAGTGCTTTGGGAGAAAGCGTCGCCCCTTTCTGTGCCAGAGAAAGACTGGACCGTACATCCTCAAAGGGGGTCAGCGGGCTCCCACCAAGGTACTGAAGCACCACTGTCGCTTCCTCTGTTTCCTGCTGCCACAGCCTGACTTCCTCCAGATTCGACGATGGTTCCAGCGCTTCGCAGCGTTCCTTTCCCATCGGAGTCACTGCCATTTCTGACAGCATCGTACGGATTTTGGTAAATTCCAGCACACGCAATGTGCGCTTCTGCATTTCTGTCTGAATCATAGATGCCTCACTGTTTCTCTGTCTAAAAAAAGGGGCCCGGTCGTTCTGCCATACCGCCGGCTCTCCTCTGCGGCTGGCAGCTCTTCCGGGGGAACTATCGAAAAAAGCGTATTACTGCGCGGAATGATCCGAACGTATGATATCACAGGTCTTTCTCAAAGGCAGCGGCCTTCTTTCCCTATGCCGGGGGAACAAATCCTTCTGCCATTTTTGTGGCAAGCATGGCATCTTCACAGAAATCGCCCCCTCCCACAATATGTACAATGGTCTCCCTTCTTCCATGCGGCCTTCTTTTCCGGCTTCCTTTATTCTGTCATTCATGGCAATCTGTATTCATCTTTTCCCTGTCCCTCATGACAGGTACGTGATCCTTGCCCTTCTCTTCAGCCCGATACTGCATCAGTATGTCCCCGGTTCACTGCTGCTGATGCCTTCTGTCATCCGCTGCGCTGCTCGCATTTTCAAAGAAATACCTGCGCAGAAATAGCTGTCGGTCCTTTTCCTCTTCCGTATATGCAGCATACCGCTCCGAAGCCAGGCATTTCGCGGTTTTCTCTCCAGGCACCTGCATCTGATGATTGGCCATATGCCGAAAATAGGTATCAGCAGGACAGAACGGGGAATGAATGGCCATGCTCTCTGCCAGTGCAGACTGTGCTTCGGGCAGCCATGGTCAGATCCCGCGTCTCCCGGTCTTCCGGGGGAATGGCACAGGATCAATCCACCGGCTTGTTTTTCCGCCGGCCGCACTTTCTTTCCCTATGCAGGGTATTCCGCAGACATCCCCTCTGTGCTGTTTCTCCAATCCGGCCCTTCTCATGAGGGGATCCGCTGCATCCACGGACAATGGGACCTGCCGCCTTTTTTAGATTCTATGTTCTCCGCCCTTTTCCCTGCTTTTTTTGGGAAGAAAAAGGGATCCGCGCAATGCGCGGATCCCCATATGTCCGGAAAATTAATCCTTGGCCAGACGCTTGTACGCTTCGAGGCGTTCCTTCGCATCTTCTTCCTGCTGCTCGAAGAGAACCTTCGCAGCATCCGGGAACTGCCGTGCCAGAGAAGTATAACGAACTTCGCCCTGCAGGAATTCCTGATAATTGCCGGTGGGTTCCTTGCTGTCAATGGTCATCGGGTTCTTGCCCTGTTCCACATTGTCAGGATTGTAGCGATACAGAGGCCAGTAGCCACAGTCAACAGCCTTGCGGATCTCAGCCTGTGCCATGCCCATGGACTTGATGCCATGGTTAATGCACGGCGCGTAGGCAATGATCAGGGACGGTCCATGATAGGCTTCTGCTTCGGTCAGTGCCTTGAGCAGCTGTGCGGGGTTGGAGCCCATAGCCACAGTCGCCACATACACATAGCCATAGCTCATCGCCATCATGCCCAGGTCCTTCTTGCGGGTGCGCTTGCCAGCGGCAGCGAACTTCGCCACGGAACCGGTAGGCGTGGACTTGGAAGCCTGTCCGCCTGTATTGGAGTACACTTCTGTATCAAGCACGAGGACGTTGACATCCTGGTTCTGCGCCAGCACGTGATCCAGTCCGCCGTATCCGATATCATAAGCCCAGCCGTCGCCGCCGAAGATCCAGATGGACTTCTTGGTCAGCAGATCAGCATTCTTCACAACCTCGCGGGCCAGCTTGCAGGCGTCGCATTCGCAGCCGTCTTCAATGCCTTCCTTGCAGGCAGCCAGAAGCTTCTGGCCGGCAGCACGGGAGCCCTCGGCATCATTCATGTTGTCCAGCCATTCCTGACCGGCAGCCTTAATGTCGGCAACGGTCCAATCCACAGCAATCAGCTTGCGAACGGTATCGGCCAGCTTGTCGCGGCGCTGGGTCACAGCCAGATTCATGCCGAAGCCGAATTCTGCGTTGTCCTCAAACAGGCTGTTTGCCCAGGCGGGACCATGGCCGGCATTGTTGGTGGTATAGGGGCAGGTCGGAGCAGAACCGCCATAAATGGAGGAGCAGCCCGTAGCATTGGCGATAATCATGCGATCGCCGAACAGCTGGGTAACCAGCTTCACATAAGGCGTCTCGCCGCAGCCTGCGCATGCGCCGGAGAACTCAAAGAGAGGCTTGAGGGCCTGGCTGTTCTTGACAGTAGCCTTGTTCACGATGGTGGTGACTTCCGGCACGGTCATGGCATACTCCCAGTTGGCCTCTTCCTTGCGCTGGCTGTCCAGGGGCTGCATGACAAGCGCCTTATCCTTGGCCATACATACTTCCACGCAGTTTCCGCAGCCGGTGCAGTCCAGCGGAGAAACCTGAATACGCATGGTCATGCCGGCAAATTCCTTACCGGTGGCCTTCTTGGTGACAAAGGACTCGGGCTTTTCTTCGCCGTCCTTGACATAGATAGGCCGGATCGCAGCATGCGGGCAGACCAGAGAGCAGTAGCCGCACTGAATGCACTTGTCCAGATTCCATTCCGGAACCTTCACGCCGATGCCGCGCTTTTCGAACTTGGTGGTACCGGTGGGCACGATGCCGCGCGCATCAATCTTGGATACAGGCAGCTTGTCGCCGGCCTGTGCCAGAACGGGCTTGATGAACTCATCAAAATACGGGGTGGTGTTCTTGACGGTTTCAGCCACAGCACCCGTAGTAGCTTCTGCCCATGCGGCAGGCACTTCCACTTCCTGCAGACCGGTGATGGCGATATCAATCGCATCCCAGTTCTTCTGCACAACAGCGTCGCCCTTCTTGCCATAGGTCTTCTTGGCATATGCCTTCATGTACTCATCCGCCTGCTCATAGGGGATGATGTCGGCCAGCTTGAAGAAGGCAGCCTGCATGATGGTGTTGATACGACCACCCATGCCGACCTTGGCGGCCAGGTCAATCGCGTCAATGATATAGAAGCGGGCATGCTTCTTGGCCAGCAGCTGCTTCATGTTCGCAGGCAGACGGCTGTCCAGTTCTTCCTTGCTCCACGGGCAGTTGAGCAGGAATACGCCGCCCTCTTTCAGGTCTGTCACCATGTCATACATGGTCACATAGGCCGGATTGTGGCAGGCAATGAAGTCAGCCGCATCGATCTGATACGGGCTCTTGATCGGGGTCTTGCCGAAGCGCAGATGGCTGACAGTCAGACCGCCGGACTTCTTGGAGTCATAGGCAAAGTATGCCTGAGCATACATGTCGGTATGGTCGCCGATGATCTTGATGGAGTTCTTGTTGGCACCGACGGTACCGTCAGAGCCCAGACCATAGAACTTGCAGGAGATCGCACCGGCAGGAGCGGCGTTGAACAGCTCGCCGATGGGCAGGCTGGTGTGGGTCAGGTCATCATTGATGCCCACGGTGAAATGATTCTTCATCTCGCCGTCCAGGTTGGCATATACAGCCTTGATATGAGTGGGTGTGAATTCCTTGCTGCCCAGACCATAGCGGCCGCCAACAACGGCGATATCCTTGCGGCCGGCTTCTGCCAGAGCTGCGCAGACATCCAGATACAGAGGCTCGCCCAGAGAACCGGATTCCTTGGTGCGGTCCAGAACGGCTACCTTCTTCACGGTGGCGGGGATGCAGTCTGCGAACATCTTCACAGAGAAAGGACGATACAGATGGACCTTGGCGGCACCCACCTTTTCACCCATTTCCACCATCTTGGTCACAGCTTCGTCAGCTACATCGCAGCCGGAGCCCATGAGCACGATGACCTTTTCTGCATCGGGTGCACCGATGTACTCAAAGGGATGATAGGCGCGTCCGGTGATGCCTTCCACTTCGCGCATGACCTCTTCCACAATCTGTGGAACGGCCAGATAGTAAGCGTTGGCAGCCTCACGGCCCTGGAAATAGATATCGGGGTTCTGGGCAGTGCCAGCCTGATGCGGATGCTCAGGATTCAGCGCGCGATCGCGGAATTCCTGCACCTTGTCCCAAGGCATGATCTTATCCAGTTCTTCATAATCAGGCAGATACACTTTCTGAATTTCATGGCTGGTGCGGAAACCATCAAAGAAATGCAGGAAAGGCACAGAGCTCTTCAGTGCGGCCACATGGGCAACGATGGCCATATCGGCAGCTTCCTGAACAGAGCTGGAAGCCAGCATGGCAAAACCGGTCTGACGGCAAGCCATAACGTCAGAGTGATCACCGAAAATGGAAAGAGCGTGATAGGCCAGAGCACGAGCGCTGACATGGAACACGCAGGGCATCAGTTCGCCCGCGATCTTGTACATGTTCGGGATCATCAGAAGAAGTCCCTGCGATGCGGTGAAAGTGGTCGTCAGAGCGCCAGCTGCCAGAGAACCGTGCACAGCACCCGCAGCACCCGCTTCGGACTGCATTTCAGAGACCTTCACGGTCTGCCCAAACAGGTTCAGAGTATTGTGCGCAGCACTCTCATCCGCTGCTTCCGCCATCGGGGAGGAAGGCGTGATGGGATAGATAGCGGCCACATCGCTGAAAGCATATGCGACATGGCTGACAGCAGTATTGCCGTCGACTGTCCGGATTTGAGCCATAAATGAACCTCCTTAAGGTAGTATGTGACTGTACGGCATGCGCCGTACGGCCCCTCATGCCTGCCGGAGGCTTTGAAAACCGGTGTTCCCTGGGAAGCAACGGAATTCCGTCATGAAAGGCCAAGATATCCAATCAGATTCATTATAAGCCCCGGTTTGCGCAAAGTCAATCATATTTGCGCACCTGCGCATCATGGATTCATGGCCATTTCATAGCCGATTTCAGCCGGATCATGCATGGTTTTCGTCTTTTTTGTTTCCCGTGAACCCCGGTCACACTGTCCTGCGATTGTCATTCCGTCTCCCATCCGATATAATGGCAGCGTTCCCATTGTGGCCCCCTAGAAGACAGGCTGCATTCGTCCTGCAATTGACACGCATTTTTACTGCATGTATAATTGGAAGCGTTTCCGCAGTCGGAGAATTGTACCATCTATGAATAAGCAAAATGTCTGGATTCTTGCGCTCCTTCTTACACTTGCGCTGGGAGCCTTTCTGCTGGTTCCGCGCACAGAGCCGGAACCTTTTGCAGCCCCCGCGTCTTCTTATGTAATCATAACCGTTGCGGGAGAAGAGCAGGCGCGTATTCCCCTTTCTGAACCCCGGACGCTTGCCATACGTCAGGAAAGCGGCGCGGAAAACATACTGGAAATTACACATGAAGGTGTTGTCATGCTTTCCTCTACCTGCGAAAATCAGCTGTGTGTCCACATGGGGCAGGTAACGGAAGAAAACTGGGAATACCGTCCCAACGGTGCTTTTATCATCTGCCTCCCCAATCAGGTGAGCGCGGAACTGGTGGTGGTTGAATGACCGGGCGTTTCCGTATTCTCGCCCTTTTCTTATGCCTCTGGGTGCTTTTCCTCCCCGTCGCTTCGTCTGCGCAGAATACGGAGCGCACAAGCGGCGTGGGTTTTTACTTTGATACCGTTGTGACCGTTACGCTCTATGGCGCGCCGGAAGGATTGATGGATATCATCTGGCAGGACTGTGCGTTCTACGAGCACATGCTCAGCAAGACCGTGGATGGATCGGATGTGGATCGCATCAATCACAGTGCCGGCGAACCTGTAAAGGTAAGCGAAGAAACTTTTGAGATACTCAAGCGCGCCAAGGAAATATCGCAGGAAACAGATGGCGCCTTTTCCATCACCATCGCACCGCTTACCGCGCTGTGGGACTTTACAGGCGGAACCGAACGCATGCCGACGGATGAGGAGCGCCTGGAAAAGCTTCCTCTGGTGAATGACAGTCTGCTGCGCCTGGAGGAAGGCTGCATGGTGACGCTTCCTGCCGGAATGGAGATTGATCTGGGCGGCATTGCCAAAGGATATATCGCCGATCAGATCGCAGCTCATATCCGCGATCAGGTACTGGGCGCCATCCTCAATTTCGGCGGCAATGTCTATGTGGTCGGTCAGAAGCCGGACGGCAGTTCGTTCCGCGTGGGAATTCGCGATCCGCTCGGGCCGGAAGGTTCTTCCTGTGCCGTAGTCAGTGTCGCCGATATCTCTGTCGTCACCTCCGGTATCTATGAACGCTATTTTATTCGGGACAATGTGCGCTACCATCATATTCTGGACCCGAAGACAGGCTCCAGTGCACAGACGGACCTGGCCAGCGCAACGATCGTTTCCGAGAGCTCCATGACAGCGGATGCCATGGCTACCGCCTGCATTGTCATGGGGTCGGAGCAAGCACTTTCCTATCTCTCGCGCTGCGGCGCGGATGCCGTGCTGATTCTGCGTGACGGAACCTTCCTGTCCACGGAAGGTTTTGAAGAAAAATGCGGCTTTCAGCCGCTTCCCTGATGTTCTCTGCGGTTCCCATCAATCCACATGTGGAGGTTGTCTCAAATGGCAAAGAAGAAGTTTCCCCCGTTTGTGATCCTGGCATTGATTTCCCTGGCTGCGGCGCTCGTGCTTGCGCTGACCAATATGGTCACCGCCGGCCCCATTGAAGAGCACCGCATGGCTGCTCTGCAGGAAGCATATAACAGTGTCCTGCCTGCCGCCAACTATGAGCCCGTAAGCTATGACACATCTGCCTACAAGAATGTCACCGGTCTGTATAAAGCGCTGGATGAAAACGGCAATATTGTCGGTTACTGTGTAACCGCCCGTCAGCAGGGCTATGCAGGACCTGTCGCCGTTACCTTCGGACTGGACCCTCAGGGAACCGTTGTCGGCACGCATATTGGCGATACAGACTTCCTGGAAACCAACGGCATCGGTGCCCGTGCCCTTGAGCCTTCCTTTGCGGAACAGTTCACCGGTCTGAGTCCGGCCGGCGGCAGTTTTGAAGCACTGAGCGGTGCCACCTTTACAAGCAATGCCGTACTGGGAGCCACCAACGGCGCACTGTCCGCCTTTGCACACACCGTGCTTGAAACCGAGGCAGAGCCCATTGTCTTTGGCAAGAAAGCAGCTGCGGAAACCGCATCTGTCGACCCCTCCGCCTTGGTGCCCGGCGCCGTTCTCACAGGCAGTGCCCAGGGCTTTGGGGGCGACGTCCAGGTGGAAGTCACACTGGGAGACGATCTGTCGATCGCAAGCCTTGCCGTTGACTCCGCCACCGAGACGGAAGGGCTGGGCAAGCGTGCCATGGAAAGCGCGTTTACCGATCAGTTCATCGGGCAATCGATTCCGGTGTCTGCAGACGCCATCGACGCCCTTTCCGGTGCCACGATCACCACGAATGCGGTCATTGACGCCATCAATACATCCTCTCCGAAGACAGCCGAAATTCTTCCCGGTGCAACCCTGAAGGGTTCCGCACAGGGGTTTGCAGGCGCTGTCGATGTAACGGTCGTACTGGATGATGCATGCCAGATTGCTTCCCTTTCCGTGAGCGCGCCCGATGAGACCGAAGGCCTCGGCAAGCGTACCATGGAAGATGACTTTACTGCCCAGTTTGTCGGGAAATCTCTTGACGTAACGCTCGACGACATTGAAGCCGTGTCCGGTGCGACAATCACCAGCACAGCCGTTATCGATGCCATCCATGCCGCCGTCCCCGCCGAAACCGGTGCGGCTCTCTCTGTGGAAGTACTGGAAACCACTGAGGAAGGCAGTCTCGGCAAACTTTCCGACGGACAGGCACTTGTCTCCGCCGGAGAGAACTATTCCGGAACGCTGAGCGGTACCTTTACCTTTGAGAACGGTCAGCTTGTGACCGGCTCTCTGACCGTGCCGGACCAGACCGCAGAAGAAACGCCGGATGCCGACGCACTGTATTCTGATGCTCTGACGGCCAGCGCAGCGGGCTTTGGCGGTGATGTCACCGTCAAGGCCGTTCTGGACGGAAACACGATTACCAGTCTTGTCATCGAAGCGCCTTCCGAAACCGAAGGCCTTGGCAAGAAAGCAGAGGAACCGGAATTTGCCGCGCAGTTCGTCGGAAAGACACTGCCTCTTGCTCTGAGCGATATCGATGCCATTGCCGGT
>CACWXY010000007.1 GCA_902764915.1 uncultured Eubacteriales bacterium
TCGCTAACTCCTGGTCAGCGTTCCTATCTTACTATGGGGTACCCTCCTTTTCAATTGACCGCTCCTTCATCGGTCAGTTTGGATTATACAGGAAGCTGCCAGAACACACTCCCCTGCATGGCAGACTGCAGTGCGTCACGCACATGGTTCCGCTGCTCCGGAGGGAGTTTGTGCAGGTTTTCGAACATGGGCGAAAAATGCCACCGGAGTATTTCCTGCGCATAGTCATTGTACAGTTCGCGCCCCAGGGGAAGCACTGTTACCAGCAGCTCCTTCCGACTGCCCGGCCGACATTTTTTCTCCACAAGTCCTTTGCTTTCCAGGCGGCTCACTATCTTGGAAAAATGAGACCGGGTTATTCCCAGGCGCGATGCCACTGCAGACATGTGTTCCTGCCGGTCTTCATTTTC
The DNA here is from genome assembly GCA_902764915.1 of uncultured Eubacteriales bacterium. Lineage (GTDB taxonomy): Bacteria > Bacillota > Clostridia > Christensenellales > Aristaeellaceae > UBA2943. Next base: position 411 of record CACWXY010000007.1, read on the forward strand.
CAGAAGGCATTCCAGCACCTGCATCTGTGCGTAGGAATATGCAATCCCATGATACGTCTGTTTCTCCAGCTTATAGGCCGATGCATAGATATTGCAGTAATGCATCAGCGCTTCTACCAGCTCCCTGTATTCTCCCATCCATTCCAGCGTCATGCACTCACCTCTTGCGCAAAAGTATATCAGACATGGCCAGATCCAACAATTCTCTGTTGCAATTCTCCCTGTATCGTGCTATCCTCTCCTTATCGTTTCCACAGGAAACAATTTTTGTATCTCCAAAGGAGGAATCTCACAATGAAAGTCAGCAAAGCCAGTGTCCGCCTCCTGTGCGTGGCGCTTGTCGTAATTCTGGCTGGCAGTATCCTTGCTTCCGTTTTCAACGGCAGCAATGGCGTCAAAGTCTCCCGCACACAGTTTGAAACTGCCAATGGAACCCTCAGCGGTCTTCTGTATATGCCATCGGACGCTTCCAGCACGCATCCCAAGCCCACTATCATTGTCACCCATGGCTACCTTAACTCCGCAGAAATGCAGGACGCCAACGCCATTGAGCTTTCCCGCCGCGGCTATGTCGTACTGGCACTGGATCAATATGATCACGGCCACTCTGACTACAAGAATGAGCTCTACAGCGACACAAGCTTTTTCGGCATCTGGCTTCCCTTCTGGGTCAATTCCATGCACGACGCTGTCGCCTACATGTATGAGCAGCCCTATGTGCTCAAGGATGAAAACGGCAATGGCATCATCGGTGTGACCGGCCACTCCATGGGCGGATTCGGCACCACCATGGCTATTGCGATGGACGAACAGGAATTCCTGCAGACCGGCATCCGAAAGATCTACTGCGGGCTGACGGAAGGCTCCGACTTTATGTACACAGGCTTTGTCGGCATTGATGCCGCCACTGCGGACAGTCTGGGCGGCGGCAGGTATCAGGGTAAAGTAGCTGCTCAATACGACGAGTTCTTCTTCAACGATCCCGCTGTGCAGGGAGGAACCGTACGGCACAAGGACTATGTCTCCACCCCGGACGGCATGACTTTCTTGCAGCAGACATCCCCTGCGCAGGCAAACACCTGGTATGAAACTTCAGACGGTGGCCATCGGATTATCTATCAGCCTGCCCAGACCCACCCCTGGAACCATTTTTCCAAGACAACCACAGCATACGCCATCAGCTTCTATACCGAGGCCTTCAAGGATTTCCAGAGCGACCTCACCGCGATCGATCCGCAGAATCAGGTATGGCAGTGGAAAGAATTCTTTGAGTGCGTTGCGCTCGTCGGTTTTGTCATGCTGATACTGGCCGTAGCCCAGATTCTTCTTGCTCTGCCGTTCTTCTCCAGGGCGAAGACCGGCACGCTTCCGGTACAGGCAACGACATCCGGGACCAAGAAGTGGATCGGCTATGTCATCACGGTTATCGCCATTCTGCTTCCTGCCTTCTTCTTTACGCCTCTGATGGATGACGGCGCAGGCTCTGCCAGCGTCAATATTCTCTTTTTCGCAGGCCTTGCCGCCGGCGTGTGCGGTCTTGTCTGCTTCATTCTCTCCCTTATGAAAAAAACCAGCGCATCCCCTGTGGGCAGCTGCTTCCTGGCAGTTTCCGGCGCTCTGCTGGCCCTGATCGCCAAGCGCCCCATGTATCAGGATAACAGCGTATGGACCGCACCGGGCATAAACAGCATTGCTTACTGGACCATTGGCTGTGCCCTTATGGCACTTGTCGTCATGAGCGCTGTCTATGTGTTCCTCAAGGATCACAGCCGGCTTTCGCTTGCCGATTACGGCGTCACCTTCAAGCCAGTCGCCATTATTGCCGGCATATGCACTGCGCTTGTCAGCGTTGTCATCGCCTATGCAGTGCTCTTCCTCATGGACGCGCTCTTCAAGACTGACTTCCGCATCTGGACCTTCGCCTTCAAGACATTTGACATGAATATACTCCCGGCTATCCTGCGCTATCTGCCCACTTTCCTGCTGTTCTACGTGATCTCCACCGCTTCCATCACGATCAATACGAATACGCAGGGCACAAAGGGCATCAAAGGCTATCTGCTGGCGATCTGCCTGAATGCTGGCGGTGCTATTCTCTGGCTTGCCAACCAGTATATCCGTCTGTTTGCCACCGGCGTTGCCGCACATCCGGGCTCTGCCCTGTCCGGCATCGTCCTGGTTGCCATGGTTCCGACACTGTCCATTGCGGCAATCATCTCCCGCAATCTCTATAAGCGCACCGGAAACATCTGGACCCCCGCCTGTCTCAATGCTCTGCTCATGACCACCATGGCCATTGCCAATACCATGGTCGCCTTTAAATAATTACTCCTTTCACCATTCCGGGGAACCGCTGCGGCGGTTCCCTTTTTGCAAACGGACCGCTTGACCAGGGATACCGATCTTTGTTTGGAATAGGGCGCTTTTTTTCAGAAAATTACATGTCAAACGATTGACATGTGCTTATATGGCGGTTACAATGGATGCAACATCATACTGTAGGTGCCATGGTTCCACCAGATGGAACAGGTGCCGAAGACCAAAGGAAAGGACAATTGACCTATGAAAAAGATCTTGGCTCTTGCACTGGCGCTCGCCATGCTGCTCATGACCGCAGGCCTTACCGCTTCCGCGGAAGAAGTCGGTCAGCCCATGGCTGAAAAGGTGTCCATCACCATGATGAACTCCAAGCCCGAAATCACAGCTGCTCTGCAGGCTGCCGCCGACCTTTTCGGCGCTGCCTACAATGTTTCCATCGAAGTCACCGAAACCAGTTCTCCCGGCGATGAGCTCGCCAAGCGCTACAATGCCGGCGACGCCCCCACCATTTCCATCGTTGACATCGCCAATGTCAAGGATCTGGCCCGTGAAGACAAGATCCTGGACCTGGGAGACCAGCCCTGGGCAGCCATCGGCGGCAAAGAAATGGGCGCTGTCATCAATGACGTACTCTATGGCATGCCTCTGACCATCGAATCCAAGGCCCTTCTTGTCAACAAGACCGCTGTGGAAAAGATCACCGGCGAAACCTTCGATCCGCTCAAGTATCAGACCAAGGGCGACTTCGAAGCTCTTCTCCAGCAGCTGCGCGAGGGCGGCATGGAGAATCCTGTGATCATCAACCAGGAAGACTGGTCCATCGGTTCTCACTTCGTCCAGTACTTCTATGGCATTCAGGACGGCACGATTGCCGGTGCGGAAGCCTTCATTGAAAAAGTACGTGCCGGAGAAGAGAGCTTTGCAGACAACGCTGTCTTCAATGCCTGCATGGACATGTTTGATCTGTACATGGAATACAACATCAACAAGCAGGATCCGCTGTCTGCCGACTACGACCTGAACGCTGACTATCTGGCCGAAGGCGAAGCCGCTTTCTGGATCAACGGCACCTGGGCATGGCCGAACATGGTTCCCTTCGTGCAGGATGATCAGGAATACACCATCATGCATATGCCCACCGATGCCGGTGCCCAGGGCAAACTGCTCGCTCAGGCTACCAAGTACATCGTGGTTGACAAGGCGGACGCTTCTGCCGAAGCGCAGGAAGCAGCCAAGAAGTTCCTGAACTGGCTGATCTATACTGAAGAAGGTCAGAACGCGATGATCAATGAATGCGGCATGGTTACCGCCTTTACCAACATCACGCTGCCCCCGTCCAACCCCTTCAATGTTGGTCTGAAGAACTACATTGACGCCGGCCTCACCTGCGAAGCCGTCACCTATCTGCCCAGCGATCACAGAAGCGCTCTGGGTGCCAATATGCAGAAATACCTGGATGGCTCCGAGACCCGTGAAGAAGTCGCCAAGGCTTTTGACGCCTACTGGGCCGAGCACGAAGTGAATTATTAATCATCTCTGACAAGCGCATAACCTGTCCTGTCACAACAGGATGATTACTATGCCGCAAAGCGGACCATCCGCTTTGCGGCATTTGCGAAAAAGGTGAATTACTTTGAAACAGAATATGTCCTTCCGTAAAAAGATGCTTCTGTTCCTGAGCTTTGCCGGGCCTGCAGTGTTCTTCTTTATCTGTGTGGTCATCATACCGCTCATCTATGGCATCTATCTGACGTTTACAGACTGGAACGGTCTGGCTGATACAAAAAACTTTGTGGGGCTCGCCAATTATAAGGAGACCTTTCAGGACAGTGCGTTCTGGAACACACTGCTTCTGACCACCGGTTTTTCCTTCCTGTCCGTTCTGTTTATCAATGTCATCGCATTCCTGCTGGCTTATCTGCTCACTTCCGGCGTCAAAGGACAGAACTTCTTCCGAGCCGGTTTCTTCACACCGAACCTGATTGGTGGTCTGATTCTGGGCTATATCTGGCAGATCTTCTTCAGCCGTGTGCTGACCAGCCTGTATACAAGCATTCCCATCGCACTCTTCCAGAAATCATGGCTTTCCTCACCAGGCACTGCCTTTGCCGCACTGGTTGTCGTACAGACCTGGCAGCTTTCGGGCTATATGCTTCTGATCTATATTTCCGGCTTTGTCGGCATCTCCGAAGACGTCATTGAAGCCGCTAAAATTGACGGCGCCAATGAACAGAAGACCACCCTTCACATCCGTCTGCCCCTGATGGTTCCTTCCTTTGTAGTGTGTCTCTTCCTGTCCCTGACCCGCTCCTTTAAGGTCTATGACCTGAACCTGTCTCTGACAGCCGGAGGACCTTACAACTCCACCAAGATGACGGCTATGCATATTTATACCCAGGCCTTTGAAAACCATCGCTACGGAACCGGCCAGGCAGAAGCCTTGATCTTCTTTATTGTCATTGCGATCATCTCGCTGACCCAGACCTATATCGGCAAGAAACGGGAGGTAGAAGCATGACAAAAGCATCTTCTCACATTGGCGGAAGAAAGGTTACGGTTTTTCGTGCCATAAAAATGATCATTGCCATTGTTATGCTGATCATCTATCTCTTCCCCTTCGCTCTGGTCCTGGTAAACTCCCTGAAGACCAAGCTTACCATTGTCAAGCATCCGCTGCAGCTTCTGGATGCCAAAGGCCTGCAGTGGGTCAATTACAAGAACGCGATTGATCAGATGAATTTCGGGCGCTCCTTTGCCAACAGCCTCTTTGTTGTAGGTATTTCCGTAGTGCTCCTGATGCTCTTCGCCTCCATGGCTGCATGGCTGTTTGTGCGTACGGACTGGGCAGCCTGTAAAATCAGTTTTTCGGCTATGCTCGCCTCCATGATCGTTCCCTTCCAGGTTGTCATGATTCCTCTGATCTCGATCTACGGTGCACAGTTCCATATGCTCAACCATCGCATGACCATGGTCTTTATGAACCTGGGCTTTGGTGTAAGCATGTGTACCTTCATGTGTCATGGATTTATCAAGGGAAACATTCCGGTCGCGCTTGAGGAAGCGGCGCGCATTGACGGTGCCGGATACCATCGGACTTTCTTTACCATTGTGCTTCCTCTGCTCAAGCCCATTCTCTCCACGGTAGCCATTCTGGAGATTCTCAGCTACTGGAATGACTATCTGCTTCCCTCCATGGTGTTCACACGCAAGGAATTCTATACGCTGCCACTGGCTATCCGTACCTTCTATGGCGAATTTTCCAGCGATTACGGCAATATCATGGCAGGCCTTACCCTCTCCGTTGCCCCGGTCATTCTTGTCTATCTGCTCCTACAGAAATACGTGATCGGCGGCATCGTAGCCGGTGCGGTAAAATAAACTGTCTTCCCTGCAGGCAGGATGCATCCGCATCCTGCCTGTCATTTTGCATACCAAGGAGCGATGCACAGTGTCTCACAGACCGATTTCCAATCATCCCATGCTTATCACCTATCCGGACTGCATGGGGAACGACCTCCGGGATCTCTATACCGTACTGACCGGTCCTCTGAATGGTGCTTTCAGCGGTGTCCATATTCTTCCCTTTTTCCCGTCCTCCGGGGACCGCGGTTTTGCACCGATAACGTATAGGGAGGTGGACCCGCGTTTCGGAACCTGGGAGGATGTGGACCGGCTCGGGGAAAAATACTACCTGATGTACGACTACATGATCAACCACCTGTCCGTGCGCAGTCAGGAATACCAGGATTTTCTGCAAAACAAGGATCAGTCGCCCTATCATGATTTTTTCATTCGATACAAAGACTTCTGGAAAAACGGCGAACCCACTGCAGATGAAAGCGCGAAGATCTATCGTCGGCGTGTACAGGGCGGCACCTATATCACCGCCCACTTTGCAGACGGTTCCGAAGAAAAGGTGTGGTGTACCTTCTCCGATGAACAGGTCGACATTAACTGTCAGCATTCTGCAATGGCTCAGCATTTTCTGGAGGATAACCTCGCTTTCCTGGCATCCCATGGGTGCTCGCTGGTGCGTCTGGATGCCTTTGCCTACGCCACCAAAAAAGCCGGAACCAACTGCTTCTTTGTGGAACCGGATGTATGGAAACTCATGGGGGACTGCCGGGATGTCGTCCGCAAGCTCGGTGTAGATCTTCTGCCTGAGATCCACGAAAACTATTTCACGCAGATGAAGCTCTGGGAAAAAGGATATTATGTCTATGATTTCCAGCTGCCCATGCTGACCCTTCACGCCCTTTTCTCAGGGCAGACAATGTATCTGAAGAACTGGCTCCGTATCCGTTCCCCGCATGCCTTTACGACCCTTGATACACATGACGGCATTGGCGTCGTGGATGTCCGGTATCTGATGCCTGACGATGAGGTTCAGGAAACGAAGATGCACGTCTACCGCCTGAACCCTGAAGCCGCGAAAATATACACAGAACTGCGTGGTCCTCTGAACAAGACATTCAATACCTACCAGATCAACTGCTCCTTCTTTTCAGCTGTAGGTGAGGATGCGGAGAGCTATGTGCTCGCCCGGGCACTGCAGCTCTTCGTGCCGGGTATTCCACAGATATACTATCAGGGACTTCTGGCCGGGAAAAATGATTTCAGTCTGTTTGCAAAGACACAGGAGCCCCGGGATGTGAACCGGCATTTCTATACCGTTGAGGAGGTAAGGTCAGCCGTCCTGACACCAACGGTATCGCGGATTCTGGAGCTTGTGCGCCTTCGGAACACCCATCCTGCTTTCCAGGGAACATGCTCTTTCCCTGCATGCAGCGAGCAGGAACTGAATATTCATTGGAAGAACGGCAGCGCCTTTGCAGAACTGCACATTGATTTTGCTTCCCGCCGTTTTACAGTGGAACACTCATCCAACTGAAAAAAGACGACAGGCTCACTGGCCTGCCGTCTTTTGGATTGCGCATTTTTCTCAGGGCTGCTTGCCGATATAGGCGAGAATACCGCCATCGACATAGAGAATATGACCGTTGACAAAGTTAGAGGCATCGGATGCCAGGAATACGGCCGGACCCTGCAGATCTTCGGGATTGCCCCAGCGGGCCGCGGGGGTCTTGGCAATAATGAACTGGTCAAACGGATGACGGCTGCCGTCCGGCTGGCGCTCACGCAGCGGTGCGGTCTGGGGAGTGGCGATGTAGCCCGGTCCAATGCCGTTGCACTGGATATTGTGTTCACCGTATTCAGAGCAGATATTGCGGGTCAGCATCTTCAAGCCGCCTTTGGCTGCCGCATAGGCGGAAACCGTCTCACGGCCAAGCTCGCTCATCATGGAGCAGATATTGATAATCTTTCCATGACCCTTCTCAATCATGCCCGGAATCACAGCTTTGGCACAGATAAACGGCGCATTCAGGTCCACATCAATGACCTTGCGGAATTCAGCAGCGCTCATCTCCAGCATCGGGATACGGCGGATAATACCGGCATTATTGACAAGGATATCCACTACTCCGACTTCCTCGGCAATCTTCTTCACCAGTGCCTGTACCGCTTCCTCGTTGGTGACATCGCATACATAGCCATGGGCAGGAATGTTCTTTTCCGCATAGCCTGCAAGACCCTTGTCCACCAGTTCCTGGTTAATATCATTGAACACGATCGTTGCACCGGCCGCAGCAAAGGCTTCCGCAATCGCAAAGCCAATGCCGTAGGAAGCACCGGTAATCCAGGCAATTTTGCCCTTAAGGCTGAAAGCTGACATATCCATGGTTGTTCTCCTCCTTAGCGAAGTTCCGTAGTCGGAATGTTGTCCATATCATCAAAGGCCTGGTTTTCGCCGCCCATAGCCCAGATGAACGTATAATTGCTCGTGCCCGCGCCTGCATGAATCGACCAGGAGGGCGAGATCACTGCCTGCTCATTCTGCATGACAATATGGCGTGTCTCCTGTCCCTGTCCCATCATATGGAACACCACCTGATCCTTAGGCACATCAAAATAGAAATAAATCTCCATTCTGCGCTCGTGCGTATGTGCCGGCATGGTGTTCCACACAGAGCCGGGCGCCAGCACGGTCATGCCCATGGAAAGCTGGCAGGTCTTGAGCACAGAGGGATGAATGAACTGATTGATTACGCGCTCATTGCTGGTGTTTCTGTCGCCTACCGGACGCTTGGCAGCATCCTCCAGTTTCAGAAGGCGCGTCTCATAGCTGGTATGGGCCGGTGCAGACACCAGATAGAATTTGGCAGGAGAAGCCGCATCACAGCTCTTGAAATAGACTTCTCTGGCACCCATGGTAATATACAGGCAGTCCTTATGCCCCAGCGGATAGACCTTGCCATCCACGCGCACTTCGCCATTGCCGCCTACATTGAACATACCACACTCGCGGCGCTCCAGAAAATATTCCGTGCCGAAGTTTTTCCAGATATCAATGCCGTCATCAATCGATACTTCCCGATTGACGGGCATGATGCCCAGTGTCACCATACGGTCCACATGGCTGTAATAGGCCTGTACAGTGTCCGGCACAAACAGGGTTTCAATCAGAAACTCCTTACGCGTTTCTTCCGTGGTATAGCGCTTGAAATCATTGGGATGACAGGAATAACGAATGTCCATTGGCGATTCTCCTTTACAGTCGGTTTGCAATTTCAGCCAGGTATTTCCTGGCATTTTCGGCATTGTCAGGCTTGGTATCCTCCAGTGTCATGGGCAGATCATGAGACAGACCGAAGCGAAGCAGCGCTTCATAGTGCATCTCTCCCATACCGCAGGCGAGAGACGTTACCCTGGGTTTTCCTTCCTCGACGATATAGTCCTTCATATGAAGGACCATGATCTTGTCGCCCAGCCGGGCGATCGCTTCATCAATCAGGGCATCGGCCTTCCCGGCGCGCACCGTTTCCGGGGAAATCAGGTTAACCGTGTCCAGGATAATCCGCAGATGATCCGAAGGCAGGCGTTCCAGCATTCTCTGGGCCCGAAGAGGCGTGGAGATAATATGACAGTGCACCGGTTCCACAGCCAGAATTGCACCGTATTCTTCGGCAGCCCGCACAACAGGCGTCAGAGCTGTCATGAAGTCTTCAAAGGCTTCCTCACTCTCCCAGACAGGTTCGCTGTACACACTTTCATCTGTCGCATGCGTTTCCGTACCCACTACGAGCGCGCCCATCTTCGGTGCGACACGCAGGTGCGCCTTATAGATTTCGCCGATACGCGCACGCTCTGTCGGATCCTTCTGGGCAAGTCCCAGATAACATCCAAGCACAGCGCACTGCATGCCCTGACGGACAAATATATCATGTACCTCACCGGCCATGGCATCCGTCAGTCGAGAAGGCGCATCATTCATGGAAAAGCCCTGGACAGTCTTGCTCAAGGCCAGATGTGCACAGGTAAATCCCTGCGCTTTGGCAAACCCCAGGCGCTCTTCCAGCGTTCCCGGTGCGGTATCATGCAACCGAATTCCAATATTCAAGCACAGATCCTCCTTTATGCCAAGATGTTCCCTGTGGTTTTTCCTGATCAATTCAAGGTTATGCTAGAGGATTTCCAGGCGCCTGTCAAGAGAAGTCTGTACGATTCTCCAGAGGCCTTTCGCCTACATGACACCCAGTGCGCGCAGCGCAAGCAGTGTCAGGAACATGGTAAACATGGACGCAATGGTTGTCAGTATCAGAATCTGTTTGGAGAGTTCCCCGTCACCGTCTACGTTGCGTGCCAGTACATAGCTGCCCACCGCGGTCGGCGTTGAGAAAAAGCAGACAAGTACTGCCAGACGCTCTGCACGCAGTCCCAGAAGAATACCCACTGCCAGCACCATGGAAGAAAAGACCACGAGTCGCAGGAATGTGGCCAAAAGTGCGATTTTTCCGCCTTTTCGGAAGCCCCGCACATCCGTTGTCGCGCCGAGTGCAACCAGCGCCATGGAAGATCCCGCCGTTCCCAGACTGTTTGCCGCATTGGACAGAAAAGTAGGAATCGGAAGCGAGAGAAGTGATACCGCAATGCCCGCCACAACACCAATCAGAAAAGGATTGGTTGACACCTGACGCACAATATCCCCGCCCTTTTTCTGGCCTGTCCCGGCATAGACAGCCAGCATCACCGGAGCGACCACATTATAGTAGACAAGCACAAGCGTCATGGGAAAAGCAAGAACGCCTGTCGCTACGTTCCCATAGAGATTGGTAATCAGGGGAATGCCGAGTATAGCCGTGTTACCCCGAAATACACCCTGCACAAACTCGCCTCGCAGGTGTCCCCTGGGAACGATAAAGTGCGCAATGGTAGCCGATACCAGCATCACGGCTGTCATGCCGCCCAGTGAGACCGCGACGACCGCAGGATCAAAAACGGCTTGCAGATCAGCCCGTACCACCTGCAGGAACAGGTTACAGGGAATCAGCACATAATAGGCAAAACGGTTCAGGTCCTGGGCAAAGCGCTCTGTCATAAAGCCGCCATGACACAGGCCGTATCCCAGCAGCATCAGCAGACAGATCGGTGCCACTCCATTAAAACTGAACTGCAAAATCTCCACTTATTTCCCTCCTTTGCAAACGAAAGGAAGATTACTCTGTCAGAGTCCCCTCTGTCAACCCACACAGGCAGCTCTGCATGCTGCAGTGAAGTCGCATGCAGCATACAGTCACGCGGAAAAAAGCCATTCTTCCCCAATCGGAAAAATGGCTTTCCAGTTTACTCCTTATTTGCGTCCAGGAACCGCCGGCGTCAAATCGGTGGCCTTCATCTGCGCTTTGACACACAGCTCAGCCGCTTTGAAGGCATGCGCCTGTGTCATGGCATTCTCCGTGCGATTGAGGCAATCCAGAATTAGCTGTCCGAAGAACGGGTAGCCTGTCACGCCGGTTGCGTTGACATACTTTTCTCCATCGCCGTTGACCAGGAACACATGGTTCCCATCAGTCTCCGGCGCAGCCAGATTAATATACTTGCGAATCTCAATAAAGCCGTCCGTCCCCAGAATCAGCGTACGTCCGTCGCCCCATGTGCGCAGCCCGTCGGGTGTGAACCAGTCCACGCGGAAATAGTTGGTTGTGCCGTTTTTCCCAGTGATGGTGCAGTCGCCGAAGTCATCCAGTTCCGGGTGCGCCGCATTATGATAGTTGGCAATACGACTGGACACTACCTCTGCATCCTCTTCCCCGGCAAAATACAGGTACTGTTCAATCTGATGACTGCCGATATCGCACAGAATACCGCCATAGTTCTCCTTGATAAAGAACCAGTCCGGACGGGCACTGAGAGAAATACGGTGCGGCCCGACGCCCATAACCTGCACAACCTTGCCGATCAGGCCCTGTTCCACCATGTAGCCAGCCATGATCGCGCCTTCCACATGCAGCCTCTCCGAGTAATAGACCATATACTTCTTTCCGGTCTTTTCCACCATGGCCTTGGCTGCATCCAGCTGTTCCAAGGTGGTCAGTGGTGCCTTATCGGTAAAATAGTCCTTTCCCGCATCAAGCGCCTTCAGGCCCAGCGCACATCTCTCACTGGTCACGGCAGCGCCGGCAATCAGATGGGTTTCCTTGTCACCCAGGGCTTCCTCTTCGCTGCGGGCAGGCTTGGCCTGAGGGAAAGCCTTGATAAAGGCCTCCACTTTCTTGGGGTCTGGATCCCACACATACTTGAGCGTTCCGCCGGCTTCTGTCAGGCCGTTGCACATGCCAAAGATATGTCCGTGGTCCAGGCGCACTGCGGAAAAGACGAACTCACCCGGCTTGACAACCGGCTGCGGCTTTCCTTTCGGCGCATAATTCATTCCATCCGATTTCTGCATAGGACATTCCTCCTTACTTCTTGTCAAAACTGCCAAGGGTAATATTGCTGTCGCCCAGCTCCATCTCGGAGACCGTCTTCTCATAGAAGTGCGGGACATTCGCCTGAATGCCGGCTACAGTATAGAAGGGATCATCCTTCTTCAGCGGCAGTTCCACTGCGGCACGCTTGGACCCGGCTTCATAGATGGCAGTAATCAGCTCAATCGTGCGCCGTCCGTCTTCTCCGCCGATAGCCGGCAGTGTATCATTCTCAATGGCTGTCAGCACATTCTCGATCTGTCCGTCATGCCCCTCATAGGGAACCGGCGGAAGCGCATCACAGAAAGCCTTGATCTCTTCTTCCAGTTCCTTGTTTTCCTCCGGGAATCCATTGGCTTTGGATATCGAGGCATAGGTGGAGAAAGGAGCGGAAATCTTGGCTTTTTCACACTGGAAGGTCAGTGTCTGCTCTTCCCCGTGATGTACCACCGAAGCTGTGAGAAGCGCCAGTGCACCAGGGTATTCCATGATGGACATGCTCAGGTCTTCAACTTCAGCGTTGTCATGTGCGGTATTGGCCAGAACACTGGTAACACGGGACGGAAGACCCATCATCCAGCCCAGCATATCAATATGATGTACGGCATGATTCAGCGTGCATCCGCCGCCTTCCTTCTCCCAGGTTCCGCGCCACCACAGATCATAATAGCAGTGTCCGCGCCACCAGAAGGAGTCTACCTGTGCCGAGCGCACGGGACCCGCAATGCCTGCATCCAGCATGGCCTTCAGATCACGGATTGGCTTGCGGAAGCGGTTCTGTGCAATAATGGACAGTTTCATGCCGCTCTCGTCACGCGCCCGGATCATGGCATCGCATTCTTCCAGAGAGGCAGCCATGGGCTTTTCACAGATCGCATTCTTATGCGCATGCAGCGCATTGATCGTAATTTCGGCGTGCACATAAGGCGGCGTGCAGCAGTCCACCAGTGTAATATCCTCACGCGACAGAATATCATGATGGTCCAGATAGCAGTCGCAGTCCAGCCCATACTGTGCCTTCACCTTCTCAGCCTTTCCGGGAATAATATCCACCAGAGCGGCAATATGTACACGCTCCGGAAACTGCAGATAGGCATGAATATGCGCATGAGAAATATTGCCGGTTCCAATAATGGCAACCTGAATCATGGGACATACCCCTTTCTTCATTTTGACATAAGAAAATTCCATAAAAGGGGCGCTGCACCCCAGGTGCAGCGCCCGTCACCCGTCAGAAAATACTGCTGGGTCTATTCAATGCGAGGGGAAGGATTACTCAGCGTGCGCAGCGTCCCAGGCAGCAACCTTTTCGTCCCAGACAGCCTTGCCGCCCATATCCATGTACTGCTGCAACATCTGCTTATAGGTCGCACTGCACTCTTCCGCACTGGCGGCCATAGTGCACTTCACCAGGATTTCCTGTTCATAGGAAGCCAGGGAAGTGCTGTACTTGGAGTTGTTCTCCAGCGGCACGTCAAAGTGGAAGCCTCCGAGGATGGAATCACGATTGCCGACAGTGTACTCTTCCTCGAAGAGGTCAGCATAGCCCTGATAGGACAGAGCCTGAGACTTCATGGTCTTTTCAGCAGTGTCGAGCCACTGACCGTTGACCAGCAGAGTGTAGTCAATGTTCTGCATGGAGTTGTAGGTCATGTCATGATGATCCGCGTCCACGTCCTTGACCACCGGGATGCCGTCTTCATTCAGATCAGAGGTAATGCCGTCAATACCATTCTGGAGGAAGTAGATGGTGTCATACTGGCACAGCCAGTCGAGGTACATGATGGCAGCTTCCGGATGCTGAGAATACACGGGAATGAAGTTCAGCAGGCCAGCAGCAGCATACACAGGATGATAATACTTGGTAGGATCGGTCACAGACTCGAAGCAGTCCAGCGGGCGCAGCATGGCGTCGGGCTCATAGGCCTGCAGGGAGGCCAGGATGCCAGGAGATACGCGAATGGGATGATCATAGTTGCCGGTATAGCCGCCAGCCTTGCCGGAGGTGACTTCACTCCACAGAGCTTCATCATTGTTCAGTGCGAAGTCCGGAGATACGAGGCCTTCACGATACAGCTCGTTCAGGAAGAGCAGGTAATCTTCATAGCCGTCATGCGCAACAGAGGGCTCGGTTGCCAGGGTACGCATGCTCAGATCCTTGTAGAAGGACCAGGCGAGAGGCATCTGATACCGCAGATCCTTGCCCAGTGCGTAGGGGATGCATCCGCCTTCCACGTTACCGGGGTTCTGATCACGGAATGCCTTCAGCACGTTCACGAACTCTTCCTTGGTGGTGGGCATTTCCATGCCAAGCTTGTCCAGCCAGTCAGAGCGCAGGAACATACCCATCCAGGCAACGACCACGCGGCGAGCGGGGATCGCATACTGGCCGCCGGCAAACTTGCCGAACTCCAGCACTTCCTCGCCCAGGAATTCCTTCAGGGTTGGACCATACTGATCGATCAGGTCGCTGAGTTCGATCACGCCGCCCTGATTCACATAGTCGGTAACGATGGACTCATTGTAGGTGAAGCAGATATCCGGGCAGGATGCTTCGTCCATCATCAGGGTTGCCAGCTTGGATTCTTCTTCCGAACGCGGAATGACAACCCATTCAATCTTGATGTTTCTCGGGTCGCCGAAGTTTTCCTGGATCCACTGGGTCCAATAGTTGTTATCCGGAGCCGTGCCGCCGGTGTTGCCGCGGTCAAATACGGACACTTTCAGGGTAACAGGCTCATCATAGCGGAACACTTCTGCAGTTTCCGCAGATGCCGGGATGATGGAGACCATGGTCAGAATCATCGCCAGAGCGAGGCACAGAGACAATACCTTTTTCATGGGAAAACCTCCTTAAGATAGTTATGGGACAACCAGGGATAAATCTATTGTACCGGTACATACCGGTTCCAACCAAAGTATTATTCCTTCACCGCACCGATCATGACGCCCTGCACAAAGTACTTCTGCAGGAAAGGATATACGATCAGGATCGGGACCGTGGAGAAGACGACCGCTGCGCACTGAATGGTTTCTGCCAGAACTGCATTCTTTCCGCCTTCCACCATGCTCACGTCAGAGGAAGAAGAGGCAAAAACAACCTGATACAGCTTCATCTGAAGCGTAAACTTGCTGGAAGTATTGATATAGTAGCGTACGTCCGCATAGTTGTTCCAGCGGGCCACGGCATAGAACAGGGCAATCGTGGCCAGTGATGCCGTAGACAGAGGCAGGATAATTCTTATGAGGATCTGCAGATCATTACAGCCATCCAGCTTGGCACTTTCTTCCAGAGATGCCGGCACGGATTCAAAGAAGTTGCGGAGAATGATCGTATTATACGTACTGGTCAGAATCGGGAGCACCAGGGACCAGGGGCTGTCGATGAGGCCCATCTGCTTGACCCACAGGAAATTGGCGATCGTGCCGCCGGTAAAGTACATGGGGATCAGCACCACGACCATCAGTACCTTCCGTCCCGGCAGATAGTGCCGGCTGAGCGGATAGGCCAGAAGAATCGTCGAGACCATGGCCAGCGCTGTATAAATGACCGTCCACTGGATGGAGAACCACATGGAGCGGATCATGGTCGGATCGTTGAACACGGAAACATATGCATTAAAGTCCAGTTCCTTCGGGAGGAGATAGACCTTGCCCGCCACCACCGGAGCGCGTCCGGAAATGGACTTGGCAATCACGTGAATCACCGGAAGCACACACAGCAGCACGAAGATGGTCAGAATGATGTTGAAAACGATTTCCGAGCCAATATAGCGCCTGCCCTTGGCCGTGCGCGGTTTTGCGGAAGCAGCGTTACTCAAAACAGACCCCCCTCTCCCATACGGCGTGTGATGAAATTAGCACCGATGACAAAGCACATGTTCACGACGCTGCCAAAGATATCCACAGCCGTGGCGAACGGATACTGACGATTCAGAATGCCTCGGTCATACACGAATGTGGAAATCACGTCCGCGGAATTCTTGACCATGTTGTTCATCATGACGTACGGACGTTCGAAGCCGATGCCTACCATCTGGCCCAGCTGCAGAATCAGCATGATCACAATGGTCGGCATAATGCACGGGAGCGTCACATACCAGATGCGGCGCAGCCGTCCGCAGCCGTCAACCTCTGCGGCCTCATACAGTTCCGTATTCACGCCGGAAATCGCGGCCAGATAGATAATGGTTCCCCATCCGGCGCTCTGCCAGATACCGGTCACCACATACATCACGGTCCAATTCCCACTGTCCATGAGGAAATTGACAGGATTGCGGCCGATGGAAGAGAGGAAGGTATTGACCGGACCGTTGGTTCCGAAGATCTTCACGACCAGGGACCCGATGATGACCCAGGACAGGAAGTGCGGAAGATACATCAGGGTCTGATAGACTTTCTTGACCTTTACTGAGCGCATTTCCCAGAGCATGATGGCCAGAATGATCGGCATCGGGAAACCAAAAATCAGGTCCAGGATATTCAGCTTTACCGTGTTCTTTACAGCATTCCAGAACTGGGGATTAGCGAAGACTTCCTGAAAATACTTGAATATCGGTGTAGCCCAGGGACTCTTGGAAATGCCCTTGAACACGCTGAATTCCTTGAAGGCGACCTGAAGGCCCGTAAGCGGCGCATAACGGAACAGAACATACTGCGCCAGAGGGAAAACCAGCATGAGATAAAGCCACTTGTAGGTTTTAATGGTTTTGATAAAACCCATGCGCTTGTATTTCGGCGCATTCCCTGAAGCATTCTTTTGCAAGTCGTTAGCCCCCATTTCTGCAAGAATCACATAGAGTTGTCTCTTATTCAGTCAGAGTCTGCAGGAAAGATTGACGTCTCCATATGTTCTCTGCCCGAATGCTGACCATATTTTATAAATTCTGAAAATATCCTGCGATTGTCATTCTTGCTTGATACATTGCAAAAATTGCTGTACGATTTATGGGAAAGAAAGGGGAGGCAGCCATGACAACCAGTGAAAAACAGGATGCCATCAAGAAGTGGCGAGCTCTGGAAGCCATGCCCGTAGGTCATGATTTTGAAGTCTATCACCTGCTGGATGAACACTACGAGCACAGTATTTTTCACAGTCATTCCTATTATGAATTCTATATTTTCCTGCACGGCAGTGTGGGAATCATGATCGAGGATCAGGAGTACGATGTCTCCCCCTATGATTTTTTTCTGTTCCCGCCGGGCTACATGCATCGCAATCGCCCGCATGCCAGGGACAATCTGAATTATGAGCGTGCCTATTTTTATCTGACAGAAAACATGCTGCAGTCCATGGATTCTCAGGACTGCTCACTTTCCGGGATTATCGCAGGTGCCGTAAAGGAGCACCGTTTTCACTACCATCTGAGCCGCCAGACATGTGAAGAGCTGGTGCGACGTATGGACCGTATCATAGAAACCGAGGGCAGCACCAATCCGATTGATCTGTGCATCAACCGTGCGCGCATGATGATTCTGGTCGCTTCCCTCTGCGGGCAGATGCAGACAGATATCAGCCATGCCGGCGTACCTGTCAATTCCATCGCTGCCAGTGTGCTCCAGTATCTCAATCAGCATCTGACAGAATCCGTTTCCCTGGATCAGCTGGCGGATATGTTCTTTGTCAACAAATACCATATGCTTCATGAGTTCAAGGAAAAGACCGGTACATCCATTCATCAGTATCTGCTGATGAAGCGGATTGTCTATGCGCAGATGCTGATGAAAAACGGGGCTTCCTCTGTTCAGGCGGCCCACGACAGCGGCTTTGAGGACTATACAGGTTTCTATCGTGCTTTCAAGAGCAGGACCGGCTATGCGCCGACCGAGTATATACGATACCTGGGAAGAACGGCGGATGACTGATGCCTGCAAATGTTTTATCATATTTTTCTGGTCGCACCCGCTCCATGGTACAATAAAACGCCTGACAGCGCCTGCTTCGGACAATGAATGCTTTTACCAGGAGGAATCTGTGCATGCAGCGCATGCTTGTCATGTTTACTGTTCTTATGCTCCTTATCCCCTTTTCCGCGCTTTCTGATTCGTGGCTCATCGCTACGCCGGACGGTCCGACCTTTGGTGCCAGCAGCTGGTTTATGCGCACAACAGAGCGGATTGCGTCTATCGTCACCGGATGGGGCTATACCGCCAGTTCCCGGAATCAGACTACGCGCGACCTCGGGTTTATCAGCTTTGAAAGCCTGCCCCATCAGCCCTGCGGAATAGGCCTCGTCTTCCAGGATGCCTCCCAGCAGCCGCTGGCCATACTTCTGGAATACTCCAAAAGCCGCAGCACCTATGAAAACCTGTACAGTATGCTGCTGGAAGCTGATCCCGAGCCAGAATATATCATGAATCAGACCGGTGATGTACTTCGTTTCACGGTAGGCGAATACTTTTATGTGCTCATTGCCACCGGAAAGGATGCCTCAACTCCCCTCATGTATGCGCAGCTGGGACGTACACCTTTCCGCCTGAGCATTATGAAAAAGACAAACAAGCATGATGTGGACATGATCTTTGATACGCTGAAATAGACCCTGCTTTCATCCTCGGTCTTCCTGTCACAGAACGAAGGACAGAACATCCCGCCACGGCTGTCCTGCACACGAGTGACACATATCCTTACAGTCCCGGGCAGAAAAAAGCCACCGGATGCAAACCGGTGGCTTTCTTTGTCAGTCCAGAAGCTTTTCTGCATCCTGGCGCAGCACTTCGTTACGCTTTTCCGCTTCTTCCTTGGAAGGCGCATTCGTATTGATATACAGCTTGATTTTGGGCTCTGTTCCGGATGGACGGATGCAGACCCAGTTTCCCTGCTCCAGTTCGTAGTAGAGCACGTCGGATTTGGGAAGTCCCGTAGGCTTGGAAACGCCGTTTTCGGTGCGTTCACCTGTCAGATAATCGCGTACAGCTGTCACCTGAAGCCCCGCTAGTGTCTTGGGCGGGCAGGCACGCAGCTGCTTCATGATCTCCTTCATGCGGGTAAGGCCGTCCATACCGGGCAGCGTCTTGGAAACCACTTTTTCCACATAGTACCCATACTCGGCAAAGATTTCCTGCATCTTGTCATACAGCGTCTTGCCCTCGGCTTCACAGGCGCAGGCGGCTTCTGAAATAAGAAGCGACGCATTCACGCCGTCCTTGTCGCGCACGAAGGTGGAGGACAGGAAGCCATAGCTCTCTTCGAAGCCGAACAGGAAGGTGTGACTGCCATCATCCTGGAACTGCTGAATCTTTTCGCCGATAAACTTGAATCCGGTCAGGGTTTCAAACATATCCACGCCGCAGTGTTCGCAGATGCGATTGGCAAGGGATGTGGATACAATGGACTTGACCGCAGCGCCATTGGCGGGCAGGGTACCCTGCTTTTTCTTTGTGGAAAGAATGTACTCCAGCAGCACGCAGCCGATCTGGTTACCAGTCAGAAGATGGAACACGCCGTCATGTCCACGCACAGCCACGCCCAGCCGGTCACAGTCGGGATCCGTAGCAAAGATCACATTTGCGCCAACTTCATCTGCCAGTTTTTCGGCCAGAATAAAGGCAGTGGGGTCTTCCGGATTGGGAACTTTCAGTGTGGAGAAGTTCGGATCCGGCAGTTCCTGTTCCTTGACAACAGCCACCTTGGTGATGCCGATTTCCCGAAGCATACGGCGGACCGGCACATTTCCGGAGCCATGCAGAGGCGTATAAACGATGGACAGCTTGCTGCCCTCTTCCTTGAGAAGCTGCGGCTGCACACACAGGGTCTTGATGTCTTCCATGTAATCATCGTCGACTTCCTTGTCACCGATGATGTGCAGAAGGCCCTTATCCAGTGCTTCCTTTTCGTCCATAGGCACAGCCTCTGTATAGCTGAGTTTCTGAATATACCCTGTCACGGCATCGGCTGCTTCCGGCCCCAGCTGCGCACCGTCATCGCCATAGACCTTATAGCCGTTGTACTGTGGCGGATTATGGCTCGCTGTCACAACCACGCCTGCGGCCGTATGCAGATGCCGTACCGCATAGGACAGAATCGGTACCGGACGAAGGGCATCAAAGAGATAGGCGGGAATGCCATGTGCACACAGGACAAGCGCGGTATCCTTGGCAAACTCAGCGGAAAACCGGCGGCTGTCATAGGCAATCGCCACACCACGCTGGGCGTTTTCCGGGTCCGTAAGCAGATACTGGGCCAGTCCCTTTGTCGCTCTGCGCACATTGTACTTGTTCATACGGTTGGTTCCGGCACCCAATACACCGCGCATACCGGCTGTACCGAAAGACAGCCCCGTATAGAAACGGTCAAGGATTTCCTGTTCATTGCCGGCAATCGCTTCCAGATCCTCCCGCGTTTCCGGATCGGATGCAAAGTCCGCCAGCCACTGCTCGTAGAGCTTGTTGACATCCACCATGTTCCATCCCTCCAACAATTGTTTGTTTATTCGATGACACGAGCGTTCTGTTTTACTGAACGCTTCCGTGGCATTTTCCGTAGATTCGCCCCGATCCGCAGGGGCACAGCCTTCGGTATCGCAGCTGCACCGGCATCTGTGCTCTTTCCCTTTCCCGATCGGTTTTCTCAACCAGCATTCTTCCCAGACGCATGTCCTGCCGGCTCCATCCGGCATAGATCCACCGGGGAAGTACATCCTCCAGCCTGTCAAGGATATCCCGGACCTGCTTTTTCTGTGTATCCTCCAGGCACTTCATGACCGGTGTATCTTCAAACGCGCACCGCAGCGAAGAAGTGTCCAGTCCGGCTGCAACCATATTCTCCAGCAGATGAAGAAAGCGATGCGTGCCAAATAAAGGCAGCTGGCAGGATATCGCTGTCAGATATGAAGAGCCGTCGGCCTCCTCAAAAAACGTTTTCCATGGTGCTATGCCCGGATGCAGAATCTCCAGGATGGCCCCGTACAGCACCTGATTCATGGAAATTCCCAGCAGTTCACGGGTGGTCGCCAGTTCCAGCGGCATGTTCACCGGAAGAATCCGGCGCCACGATGCACTGCGTGCAAAGCTGCAGTCCGTCGCTTCTGTCTGCAGTGGAACCGGACGCAGCCAGCGGCTGCCATTCAGAGAGGGAATCACAGCCCGCATGCCGCGGCGCCAGATCAGTGCCGAGATTACACTCATCTCCGCACCGTCCGCCAGTTCCTGCTCCATGCCCATCTCATGCATCAGGTTCTCCACGATCTGTACCATCACATCGGCCTGCGTCGGTCCATGAATCATGAGATAGCCGTGTACCAGACCGAAAAGATGGTCTGCAAATTCCAATGCATCCTTTTCCCTGTCGTCAATGTCCACTGCCAGGCAGACCGCCTCCCGGTAGCATGCAAACGCAGTATCCAGCGGTCCCCTTGCCTGTTTTTTCGCCAGTCCGATATCGGCCAGCTCATACATTGCCTGAGCAAGACCCTCATCCATTTCCGCCGTTGTAAGCTCGCCAATCTTCTGCGCCAGACATTCCTTCAGTATCATGGAATGCGCATAGCCCAGCATGGCATGCACATCATGCGCGGACGGATGAAGCAGTTTCTGTATGATCTTCTTCTTCAGCTGTTCATCGGTCTGTGGAAAGGAAGAATGATAGATATGATAGCGCTGCGCCAGGTGCAGTATGCGCTCATGATTCATCTCCTCAAAGGATTCGCGGACGGAAGGCAGAGATTCAAAGAGCCGTTTCAGCGTCGATTTTTTCCCCATCAGATGCTGTCCTCCCTTCTTCCTTTTCCTGCAGTCCGCTGATGCAATCTTATTTTCTTATTATGCATTTTCATCAGTTTCCGTCAAGAACGCATCCTGAGCGTCTGGAAAAATCCTTTCACATATAGTCAAACCGAGACTGATATGGTAGAATCCTGTGCTCTCGTTTATTCACTGTATGATTATAGAAAGGTTTTGCATGACGTTTAATGATCTTCCCCTGCTGTCTCCGCTGCAGCGCAGTGTCAGACAGGCAGGTTATGTCACTCCTACCCCCATTCAGTCCAGTGCCATTCCTGTGGTGCTGGATGGAAACGACCTTCTCGCTACTGCGCAGACCGGCACCGGAAAAACAGCTGCCTTTGCGCTTCCGATTCTTCAGCGCCTCTCCCAGTCCCATCAGGGAACCGGCATCCGCTGCCTGGTTCTGACGCCAACCCGGGAACTGGCACAGCAGATCTATGATAATTTCGTGCTCTATGGCGCGCATCTTCCGCTGCAGACTGTCGTGATCTATGGCGGTGTCAGCCAGGTTCCCCAGGTAGAAGCCCTGCACAAGGGCTGTGATATTCTCATCGCCTGTCCCGGACGTCTCAATGATCTGATCAGCCAGGGAGAGATTTCCCTGCAGAATATCCGTATCTTTGTCTTGGATGAAGCAGACCGTATGCTGGACATGGGGTTTATCCATGATGTGCGCAGAATCACTGCCCAGCTCCCTGAAAAGCACCAGTCACTGCTCTTTTCCGCCACCATGCCCAGAGAAGTCGAAGAGCTTGCCAAGGATCTGCTGCGCAACCCCCGGGAAATCCATGTTGATCCTGTCTCCTCCCCGGCCAGAGATGTGGCCCAGTGCCTATACTACGTTGACAAGGCAAACAAAAGACATCTTCTGGCCTATATTCTCTCCCAGCCAGAGGTTGAAAACGCACTGGTGTTCTGCCGGACCAAGCATGGCTGCGACCGTATTGTCCGTGACCTGAAGAAGAAAGGCATCGAAGCCGTTGCCATCCATGGAGACAAATCCCAAGGCGCACGCCAGACAGCACTGACCCGCTTCAAAACCGGTGACTGCCGATTCATGATTGCTACCGATATTGCCGCCCGCGGACTGGATATTGAAGGGCTTTCCCATGTCATTAATTTTGACGTGCCCAATGAACCCGAAAGCTATATTCACCGCATAGGGCGCACCGGCCGCGCAGGCCACACGGGCAATGCCATCACTTTCTGCTGCATTGACGAGGTCAAGCAGCTGGGCCAGGTGGAAAAACTTCTGGGATTCCGTCTTCCCGAAAAGCAGAGCGACTGGCCAATGGAGATTACCACGCCTACCGAAAAAAAACCGCTTTCCCAGGCCATGCAGCCCCTGCGCCTCAATAATCAGGGGCAGCCGCTCCCGCCCAAAGGCTATGGTCGGAAAGTACCGCACGAGCATATTACTGTCAGCAAAGGCGGACATACCCGGACGCCATCCCGCCCCGGACTCTCCAAGCCTGTCCAGCGCATCAACCGGCGCAAAGGCAGCGGCACATAAGGAAAAAGCACAGCGCATGCTGTGCTTTTTCCTTGCATCATCTGAAGAAGCCGTCTCTATGACGCATCTGCTGGCAGTGTAACCCGAAACAGTGGTTGGCAAACCTGAACCCGGACGCCAGAGAAAGCATGGTCATTTCCACGGTGCGCTTCCCGATCCGGGGTTCTCCCCGACAGGCATTCTTCCAGTCTTTCGCCATTACCTCCGTTTTTTCGGAGGCATAAGGCGCTGCCACGCTGCCGCGGCCAAGGGCGGCATTGCCGCTGTACACATTGGACGAGATAAGCATGTGCCGGGACAGAAAGCGAATCTGCCTGTCCGGACAATGCTCGCCTGCGGCCGCTTATGGAGATGCAGGTGCAGAGCAACCTGACTGCAGCTGAGACGGTGTTCCGTCAGCGATGCATGACACATAGGCATATGCCGGAATGGCTCTGTGCTTTTCAGTTGTGCTTCCAGCCACTCGATCTGCCGAAAAGCGGAACCGTCTCCGTTCCGTCATGCACTGCAGTCCGATTAAATCAAGCTGCCCGACAGAAGCTGTGCACGCCCGATGATGCAGATACCCATTCTCCCCGCTTTTATGTGAAGTGCTTTCTGAAAAACCGCATAACGCCTGTCTCCACACGCTCCCAGCCCGGGCCGCATACGAAATATCAAGGTTTCCAATGTCTGGAAACAGAATACGATCCGGCGCCGCTTCCTGTATGCGCTCCTTCTCAGATCGGTCCTTTCATGATCCCAGGATCTGCATTTCGCCATCCGCCAGAGTCCGGTAGCGCCTTGTATAGAAGGTCTGCATGGCCAGGATCATGGCATCCAGATCCCTGCTTCCTGCTGTCTCAAAGCTCGAGTGCATGGAAAGCTGCGCAAGACCGATATCCAGCGTAGGAACAGATATATGACTGGCACTGAGATTGCCCAGGGTGGAACCACCGCGCATGTCAGAGCGATTGGCAAAGTGCTGCACCGGTACACCCGCTTCGCGGCACACATCCACGAACAGCGCCTGGGAGACGGCATCGGTCGTGTACTTCTGGTTTGCGCTGTGCTTGATCACCACACCTTCGTTCATAAACACCTGGTTTTCCGGATCCGCATACTCTGGATGGTTCGGATGCGTCGCGTGCGCATTGTCAGCCGAGACCATAAAGCTGCGGCTGAGCATGGCCGGGAGATCTCCCGCATCAATTCCCAGCCCTCCTGCAATCCGTGAAAGCACGTCTGAAAGGAAGCTGGCATTGGCCCCCTGGCGGGTCGTGCTCCCCACTTCCTCGTTGTCAAAGATCGCACACACCAGTACCTGATCCTTGTTTCTGGCTTCGCGTATTGCCTCAAGGCTTGCAAAAGCGCACTCCAGATTGTCAATCCGGGGAGAAGAGAAAAACTCCTGTTCCATGCCCCAGAGCACGCCTGGCATGCAGTTATACAGAAACAGATCGTGTCCCAGAATATCATCCTCTGCACAACCTGCCTGCTCTGCCACCTTTTCCAGGAACTTCCCTCTGGCATGCCCGTCGCCCCACAGCGGCACCATATCCTTGTGCATTTCATACTTGAAGCCGTCATTCACGTTCCGGTTCATATGAATGGCCACATGTGGAATGACAGCCGTCACATCCTTCATGTCCACCAGGCGGGAGACAAGACGACCATCGTCACGCACGACCACACGTCCGGCTACTGACAGCGGGCGGTCCATCCAGGAAGCCATGATCATCCCACCGTATGCCTCGGTATCCAGCCGTGCATATCTCCCCTGTACTTCCGTCTCAGCATGCTCCTTGATCTTGAACATGGGCGAGTCCGAATGACTGGCCACCATCTGAAAGCTGACCGGCGCATTTTCCGGAATCACAAAAGCAATCAGGCTGGAACCATTGCGCGTCACCACATACCTTCCACCCGGCTCCAGCTTCCATTTCCGGCATTCTTCCAGAAGCGTAAAGCCTTCCAGTCTCCTGATTCCTTCCCGGATCGCGTGAAAACTGGTCGGTGCACTTTCTATAAATCGCAGCAGTTCCTCTATTTTCTGCATAACAAAAAAACTCCTTTCCCTGTTCCTGAGGCATTATAGCATTCCTGTGCGTTCCCTGCCATTCCCGCTCTTGACAAACATGCACACTTCCTGTACCTTATTCGCATCAAATGACAGAAAGGGGCGGAGCGATGCGCAACTGATTTCCTCGCAGATGATCTGAAGTATGCCGCCGGAAACGGTGGTCTTTTAGGGCGTCTATGAGGAAGGGCTGCGTACGCACCCGCTTTTTTGCGTGCGCTCTTTTCCTCAGCCCGGAAGGAGCTGTATGTTTGTCGTCAAAAATCTGTCCATTATTCATAAGAAGGATCTGCGTCCGCTGATTCAGGACCTATCCTTTTCCATATCCATTGGAGAACGCATCGCCGTGATCGGCGAAGAGGGCAACGGAAAGTCTGCCCTGCTTCGTGCCATTGCCTGCCCTGACACTCTGGAAAGCTGGGCAATCGTAACAGGCCAGGTCCATACAGGCGGCGAAGTCATTGCCTACCTTCCTCAGGAAACCCATGCGTTCCAGGGAAGCATCTATGATTTCTGTGCTGCCGATCCCGCTTTTCTCTCCAGTGAGTGGCAGGATCTTGCCTCCGCCTGTCGGCTTCTCCGGCTTGATCCCTCCCTGCCCTATGAGGCGCGGGATCTGCACACGCTCTCCGGCGGAGAAAAGGTACGCCTGTCCCTGATGCTGTGCATGCTGAAAAAACCAAGCATGCTGCTTCTGGATGAACCCGGCAATGATCTGGACCTGGATGCAATGAAGGCCCTGGAAACCCTGCTTCTGGAAAGCGGACTCCCCGCTCTGTTTGTCTCCCATGATGAGGCGCTTCTCACCCGATGTGCCACCGGCATCCTGCATCTGGAGTCCCTGTATGGGCGCACACAACCCAGAGCCAGTCTGCACAGGGAAGGCTATGCCGCCTATATGCAGTCCCGCCGGGAAACACTGATCCGGCAGGAGCAGCAGTATATGAACGACCGGAGACAGGAGCAGATCCGGGAAGAAAAATTCCGTCGCATTGAACAGGCCGTGGCCTCCGCACAGGAGAAGATTTCCCGGCAGGACCCCCACGGCGGACGGCTTCTGAAAAAAAAGATGAAGTCCGTCAAGTCCCTGGAGCACCGCTATGCTCGGGAAAAGAAGGATCTGACCCAGCGCCCCTATGAGGAGTATGCCATTCACCTGACCTGGAACCCGCATCCGCCGCTTCCTGCAGGAAAGGAGGCCGTAAGCGTTTCACTGCCTCTTCTGCAGGCCGGCAGCCGGGTGCTGGCCCGGAATATCGCACTGCATATGCGCGGGAATGAAAAAGTCCTGCTCATCGGACCGAACGGCTGCGGAAAGACAACACTTCTGCACTGGATACTGGCCCATCCGGATACAACGCACGCGCTGCGGGTCGGCTGCATGCATCAGCAGTACACAGAAACCCTCAAGGACTCTCTCAGCCCCTTAGTGTTCCTCTGTCCGAACGGGGATAAGGAAACGCTGACCCGTGTGCGGCTGACACTCGGAAGCCTGAAGATGACACGGGAGGAAACCATGCATCCGCTCTCAGATCTTTCTGGCGGACAGCGTGCCAAGGTTCTTCTGCTTTCCCTGGTTCTGCAGGATCCGGATCTGCTTGTGCTGGATGAGCCCACACGCAATCTTTCGCCCCTGTCCGCACCGATGATCCGCGATCTGATACTGCAGTTCCCTGGTCCCATACTCTGCACAACCCATGACCGCACACTCATGCACATGTGGCCCGGGCGGATTCTTCGCCTGACAGAGGAGGGGCTTGTGTCGGCAGAAGTTGCCATTCCATAAGCCTGAATACATGGCGTTTGTGCGGGCAATCAGACCGGATTTCTCTTTTCTGTTCCGATTTTTTGCTTCAGGTCATGATTTTGTGGTTGAAATTGCGAGAAAACCCAATATTTACGGGTTTTACCGATTGACTTTTGTATTTCACTTAGCTATGATGACACTGTATCATGGCCAACGAAAAGGAGGATACTTCTATGACCAAGACTGAACTGATTGCCAAGGTTTCCGAAGAAACCAAGCTCCCCAAGAAAGAGGCAGCTGCTGCGGTCAAAGCGACCCTTTCTGCCATTTCTGCGGAACTGGTCAAGGGTGAAAAGGTCATCCTGATCGGTTTCGGCACCTTCCTCACCCGGGAACGCGCTGCCCATACTGGCCGCAATCCCTCTACCGGCGATACCATCAAGATCCCTGCCGCCAAGTATCCGGCTTTCAAGCCCGGCAGAGCACTGAAGACCGCCGTTAACGTCAAGCCCGCCAAGAAGACCCGCAAAAAGAAGGCCTGAAAAAAAAGACTGCGCAAGCAGTCTTTTTTTATGCAAACAAACGCCATTCCTCTGCCCGGGAGAGCATGGTGAGACTCAGAAGCTGTCTCGGCCCCGGAAGCGGTATCAGCGTAAACCAGTCGCTGTGCGCACGGATCAGGGATTCCCATACACTTTCCGCGTCCGGCAGCCGTCCCCGCACATGGCTTTGCTGGACCGTTTCGGAGACTGCTCGTGCCAGCGGTGAAAGAAAACGCTCCGGGACGCATATGAGAGACAGGTCTGCCTTGCCGCCTGTACTGGCCATGACAATCCGATCGGTACACAGGTTCTGCAGATCCAGTGCCGCTTTTTCGTACACAGGGAATGCCTGATAATCCATATCAATAAATGCATAGTGTGTATGCCCCGGAAACTTTTCCTGTGCAGAAAGCAGCATATGTATCCGGCTCAGTTCCAGGTAGCGCAATACATTCTCTCCGCGCACCGTCCATTCGCCGTCAAGCGCGTAGCGTCGCTGGAAGGACAACACGTTCGGATGGAAGCGAAGAAGACGTTCCAGATGTGCATCATCCGCATAGCAGAGCACCGAGAGCGCCTGCATGGACACCAGACGCCGAAAAGCTGCCAGGCTTTCCTCTGTCAGCACCTGCTGTCCAGGAAGGCTCACACAGGCCGTAACAAGCAGAGGATCTGTATGCCGGTCCCTGGAAAACAAACGGCGGAAAGCTTCCTGTATGCGCACGGAAAGCGGTACATGCTGCGGAAGCATTAGGTCAGGAACCGGGATCCCGGTATGCAGCTCCGCGCTGAATGTACCCTGCTCCAGGTCCATTCCGAAATGCTGGGCAAACCCTGCAAGTGCTTTTCCTTCTTCCGGCGTTTCCTCCCATTCTTCCTGCGCATACTGTCTTTTCAGGATCGGTTCGCGCATCGTATACAGATCCCACCGCATTTCCAGGGCCTGCACTGAGATTCCGTCCTTTTCAAAGTCAATCTCCTGGAAAAAGCGTGCCGGGCCATAGAGGAAACGCGGGTTTGCAAAGGCGCTCTTCATGCTGTGCGCTGCATACCGCATCGCAAGCCCGGCTCCCAGTCTCCATGTCCGTCCGCCCTCCCGCAGGCCAATGGCACAAACAGCTTCCACAGGCATGCCTGGATCCGGCAGAACACCGGTTAATACGCTCTGTGTCCTGCACGCATTCCGTGCCGCACGCAGCCGGACATCCCAGGAAAAGGCAAAGCGCACCCCCGCATCAATCATCAGAATATTGTTCTCTCCGCGCCAGAACGCTTTTCTCTGCTCATACGCGCAGGTACCCACCGCACACAGAAGGGAGGGAATGGCCCGCATTCTTGCCTCCCCCTGCGCGTCGGGCATGGTCTGTAGGATCAGTCCAAAGCTCAGAAGACCTGGGTACAGTGCCTTCTGCCGGGCACTTTCCACTGCTGCCTCCGCGCTTTCCCAGTCCACGCTCTCCATCAGTATCAGAGTCCGGTCCATGCCGCTCACCCGCCTTATCCCTTGATCCTTTTTTTCAGTGCCAGGGTTGCGGCAAAGATTGCCGCTGCATACAGTACAATCGCTGCGCCGGCAGAGGTATTCCATGCATAGGCGCTGAAAAGGCCCGCAATCCCGGAAACCATGGCAAACACCACGCTCCATACGGCATGCTGTCGTGAAGAGCGCGCAATATTCCGCGCAGCTGCCGCCGGGAGTATCAGAAGCGCATTGATCAGCATCATACCGACCCAGCGTATGGACAGCATAACCGCAAGCGCAACCAGAACCGCAAATACGCATTCCAGAAGCCGCGTCTTTACGCTGCGGGATCTCGCCAGTGCTTCGTTAATGCTGGTGATCAGGAGCCCGTTGTATACATACATCCAGAGCACCACCCCAGCCATCAGCGCCAGAAGCAGGTACAGAAGGTCCTGGGGGGTGACCGCCAGTACATCGCCGATAAGCAGCGAGGAATACTTGGCAAACCCGCCCCCGCGGGAGAGAATCAGCAGTCCCAGTGCCACAGACGTAGACGAACACACGGAGATGACCGTGTCCGCACTCGCCTGCGCACCGTGCCGCACCGCGATGATTACAAGCGCCCATATCACGCCAAAAAGCAGCATGGCCACAAGATCACTCCGAAGTCCCAGAACAATCCCCAGTCCGATCCCGGTCAGGGCACTGTGTCCCAGAGCATCGGAGAAAAAAGCCATCTGCTTGTTGACCGCCATGGTGCCTAGCAGCCCCAGAAGCGGTGTCAGCAGCAGTATGGCCAGAAGCGCATGCTTCATGAAGTCAAAGCGCAGCGCTTCAAAGGGCAGAAGCACTTCGATCACATGGTCGATCATTTCCATATCGGTGCACGCTCCTTTCTCTGGGCAAACACCTGCGCAAACGCATCCGAGCCAAACACAATCGCCGGCGGCCCCTGCACCAGCACTTCCCGGTCCAGAAGCACTACACGATCGGCATAATCCCGCACCAGTTTCAGGTCATGACTGACCATCAGTATGGCCATATGTTTTCCAAAGCGCAGCTCGTTGACTGTATCCAGGAAAAGCCGCTGTCCGTTTTCGTCAACGCCTGATATCGGCTCATCCAGAACCAGCAGATCCGGGACCGGCTCCATGGCAAGCGCCAGCAGTACACGCTGAATTTCCCCGCCCGAGCAGCATCCCAGAGGACGTGATATCAGCTGGTCAGCATGCACCCGGCGAAGACAGGCCTCCACTTTCCTGCGCGTGGCTGTGCTGACCCCGGTCCACACCGGACGATGTGACAAGGATGCCGCCATCAGGTCCAGGACTGTCACCGGCATGTCCCGATCAAAGTCCAATTGCTGCGGGACATAGCCCTTGCGCAGGTGCGGCATAAGCTTTCCGTTCCCGTCCTCATGCCGGATTTCCCCGCTGCAGGGAATTTCCCCCAACAGCGCACGGATCAGTGTGGTCTTTCCCGCCCCGTTCTGTCCAATGAGCACTGTCAGCTCGCCGCAGTGGATGTGCATATTCACATTTTTCAGCACTTCCTCGTCTCCGCGCCGGACACCTACGTTTTTCAGGTCAATCCGACAAAGCCGGCAATCTGGTGTCATTCTTTCTTCCCCTTTCACTGCGCATCCGCATGCACATGAATATCCATCTGCGGATAGGGAATCGATATCCCCGCCGCATCCAGTGCTTTCTTGCCTTGCTCTATCAGCGCCCAGTAAAGCGTCCAGTAATCCGCACTCAGGGCCCATACCCGAAGCGTAAATACCAGCGCGCTGTCAGCGCATTCTTTTAGATGCACCTCCGGTGCCGGATTCTTCAGCGCCTCCGGCATGGACAGCGTCAGCGCAAGCAGAATCGCTTTCACCTGATCGACATCTGATCCATAGCTCACGGAATAGATAAGTTCCATACGCCGTCTTCCCGTGCGCGAGTAGTTCGTGATCGCGGTATTGGTGATTCCGCTGTTTGGTAGCGAAATGGATCGGTTGTCCGGCGTCACAAGTACGGAATAGAATGCGCCGATGCTGTCCACCGTTCCCTCCAGCTCACCTATCTTCACATATTCCCCCACCCTCATGGGCTGCAGAATCAGAAGCATCAATCCGCCCACAACATTGGACAGCGCACCCTGCATGGCAAGGGATACGGCCACCCCTGCTGAAGCCAGCAGCGTCACAATGCTGGTCAAAGGAATTCCCATGACATTGGCCGCAGTCAGCACAACCGTCACATAGAGCACTATGCGAATGGCATTATCAAGGAAACCACGTACATTGGGGTTCACCTGCAAGCGCTCTGTGCCATGGCGGGAAACAAACTTCAGCAGATAATGCACCACAAAAAAGCCGATCACCAGTACCAGGATACCGCGCAAAAGCCCGATCCCCTGGGTCTTGAGAAAACTCATAAGCTCCGTTGCATCCATATATCTCTCCGTCTTATTCCACAGGCCGTTTCCAGTGTCCGGCATACACCGGCGCTGTATCTGATGCCTCGCCGAACCAGCCTGTCAGGTGATCAGCTCTCGTTTCACGCCGTATGTCCAGACATCGTGCATCCAGAAGGCGCACCATGCAGCCCTCCGGCAGGTGCACTCGCTGCAGCGGCCACGATGCATTCATCCGGTCCTGAAGTGCCTTTCCCCAAAGGCTGTCCGGCGTCTTCCTGTCGCACATACGGCAATCGGCGTGTCCCTGTGACAGGCCCAGCTGTACCCGTGCGGGACATACCTTAAGAAGCATCACGGGAAACTGTCCATAACAGGGCACAGCCACCGGAAGTCCCTGTGCAAGAAAAAGCGTTTCCTCCCGGCTCAGTTCCCGGGACGCCACGCAGAATGCACAACCCCTTTCCATCAGGAACTGCACCGTACGCCGATTCATGACCGGAATCCCGGGACCCGCAGCCAGCGTAACGCCCCAGTCGAGATAGATTTGTCCCACATTGCCCGCAATCACGCCCAGCAGTCTGTCTGCATGTCTCTGTACAAAGGACCGCAGCGCCTGCAGCGTATCCTCCTCGCAGTAGCGGGGCAGCATCAGAAAAACACGTCCGTTGAGGCAGGAAACCTGACGCTCCAGCACGTCCAAGGCGAAGTCCTTCGGATCCCATACGGGAATGCCGTCCGTTACCGTACCGAGCGTTTCTGCGCAGCGTTTCACATACAGCGGTGTGTCTATCGATCCCGTGACATCCGCACTGTCCGGAGGGAATGTCCGGCCTCTGGGAAGCCGAAAGGCTTCCGCAATCGCGTCCGCAATCCGTTCGCAGGCTTCACGCCGCAGCTGGTTCAGCACAGACACCGGAACGAACGCGTTCTCGCCCGTTATCGAAAGACTGCGCAGAGAAAAAGGCGTGTCCCCCATTCGGGAAAGACTGCGGTAAGCAGTTTCATGTGTCAGCGGTGCACCGCTTGCCGCTTCTGTCACGCTTCCTTCTACAGTCACATGTGTCTTCCCATCCGACAGTGTCAGAGAAAGTGGACGTCCCGGTATGGCAGTCAGCGAAGCATCCAGCGCAAGACGCGGAAGCGGCATCGCCCTGGCTTCCTGCAGCTGTACTTCAGAAGTCAGTCTTCTCACACTTTCGCCATTACTCACGCGTATGCCAGGCCGCAGCCGTACCTTGGCCATGCCCCCGCAGGGGACTTCAGGGCCTGCATAGATCACTTCCGCCCGTGTCCTCGCAAACTGCAGCTGATCGCCATTGGAAAGCGTTTTTGTACACAGGACCTCTGCCATGCCTGCACGCGCTCGCTCTACCTTTCCCAGTTCCACCCCGATATGGCTGACATGCACTGGATCCACGATTCCTGCATCTTCGCAGCCCTGGCTGTAGCCGCGCATGAAACCGCCCCGCTGGAAAATCTGGCAGAGCGCTTCCCGCTCCGCCGCATCCGCTTTGCGGAATCTGCCTGCCTTCAGGCTTTCCAGGGCACCACGATAGCTGCGTCCCACCACAGCCACGTATTCTCCGCGTTTCAGTCGACCCTCTGTCTTTACAGAGTCTACCCCGATACGCATGAGCGTATCCAGATCATCCCGCAGACAATTGTCACGGGGAGACAGCCACGCACCGCGCTGCCCGCACAGCTGATACGGCAGACGGCATGGCTGCGCACACCGGCCCCTGTTTCCGCTGCGCTCGCCGATAGCGGACGAAAACAGGCACTGTCCGCTCACGCATACACACTGTGCGCCGTGCACAAACGTCTCAATCTCCACGCCCTGACGGCAGCACTTTTCGATCTCCGAAAGCGGCATTTCCCGTGCCAGCACTACCCGGCGCACTCCCATATCACGCATGAGACGCACACCGGTCAGGTTATGAATGGTCATCTGCGTGGACGCATGCACAGGAAGGTCCGGATACATAAGCCGGACCATCCGCAGCAGTCCCAGGTCCTGAATCAGCACGGCATCCGCCCCCAGGTCGGCGAGCATGCCCACCACCTGCAGAGCCGCTTCCATCTCGCTGTCCTTGATCAGCGTGTTGACCGTTACATGTACGCGCACATGGTACAGATGCGCAAACCGGATCGCTTCCCGCATCTGCTCCGCGTCAAAGTTGCCCGCGCCAGAGCGCGCAGAAAACAGACTGTAACCCAGATAGACCGCATCCGCGCCGGCAGCCACGGCCCGCTCCAGTGCTTCCCGATTGCCCGCTGGCAAGAGATTTTCCATCTGTTCCCTCTCCCCTGTTCCTCAGCTCTTTTCCAGCAACGCCGCTGTCTGTCGATTGGCTTCCTCCAGCTGCTTTCTCACATTCTCCAGTTCCCTGCGCAGACGGCTGTTCTCATTCTGACTCTTGATCACCTCATCCGCCAGAGAGATCACAGCCAGCACCGCACTGGCCTGTATGCTGGTATGCATGGCCGATGCGGTCTCCCGGAGTGTGCGGTCAGACAGTGCTTCCACCCGGTTCATGTATTCCTCAGTATCATTGGACATGAGCGTATAGGCTTTGCCGGCCACATGAATGGTGACTTTCCGCTTTTCCATGAACTCTTCCTCCTACAAAAAAGCGCAGACAGGTTATCCCCGCTGCGCATTGCCATCTCACAGTTTTTCAAAAGGATATTCCACACCATAGGTATTCACGCGGATGGACGCAATCACCTGATCCTCGTAAGGCTTGTCCCGCGAATCCCGGGGCGATCTGACAATCTCATCGGCGGTCTCCATGCCCTCCAGTACCTTGCCGAAAGCGGCATACTGACCATCGAGATGCGGGCTGTCACTGGTCATGATAAAGAACTGGCTTCCCGCCGAATCGGGATGATACGCCCTGGCCATGGAGAGTACGCCATAGGTATGCTTGATGTCATTGGGCACACCATTCATGCGGAACTCACCCTTGATATGGTATCCAGGCCCACCGGTACCTACACCGTCCGGGTCGCCGCCCTGAATCATGAACCCGGGAATCACCCGGTGAAAGATCACGCCATCATAGAACCCGCTGTTGCTCAGCGCCACAAAATTACCCACGGACTGCGGTGCCACTTCGGGGTACAGTTCCCCTTTCATGGTCTTCCCGTTTTGCATGATAATCTCAAACGTCGGTCTTGTAGCCAAAGTCTGTTTCCTCCTTTGCCGGTGTATCCCCGGAACATGCAGCATTGTAACAAGGTTCCTGGGGCTTGGCAAGGCCAGGCGCAAAGAGAGCCGCCTTGCGCTCCGCCATCTCCTGCCAGCGGGCTATATAGGCTTCAATATTTCCCACATTCGGTGCGCGCTCGATATGCCCTTCTTCCGGATATACACGCTTGGAAATGGCACCGGCACCGAACGCAAGGATATGCGTCGTTTCCTCCATCATATCCACATTATACTGGCAGCCATGCCCTGGCAGGGCATACCCCACGTTTTCCAGATTTCCTGTCATCTGTTTCTGTCGGTAGAGATAATACGGCGCAAGCCCCATCTCCCTGGCACAGCAATAGCCGTCCCGCACCATGGATGCCACTTCTCCTGCATTGTGCATGCGCGTGCCCGACTGCTGAAGACGTGATGTCCGCTTGATGGCCAGTGTGTGCACCGTCAGACTTTCCGGGGAAAGCTTCCGGGCCCATTGTAGCGTTCCTGCAAACGCATCCGCATCTTCGCCGGGAAGCCCGGCAATCACGTCCATATTAATATGGTGAAACCCGACATCCCGCGCCATCGCATATGCGCGGACCACATCCTCCGCTGTATGCGCGCGTCCAATCCTGCGAAGCGTTTCGTCATTCATGGTCTGCGGATTAATGGAGATGCGGTTTGCACCGCAGTCCCGGATCACACGGAGCTTTTCCACATCCAGTGTATCGGGCCGCCCGGCCTCTACGGTCATTTCCATGCATCCTGGGAACAGCGCAGAAGCGAGTGAAAGTACCCTTTCCAGCTGTCCCGCGCGCAGCGACGTCGGCGTACCCCCACCCATATACATGGCGCGCACCCGTTTTCCGCTCGCAGCAAGGATTTCCGCACCTTTTCGCATCTCTCCCGCCAGTGCTGTCAGATAGGGTTCCACCAGACGTCCGTCCCCGATCTCTCCCGAGGAAAAGGAGCAGTACGCACACCGGGTCGTACAGAAAGGAATGCCGATATACAGGTCCACGCTCCCGTCATCCGGTGCCAGCATGGTCTTCTGAAAAGACACCGTTTCCCGAAGCAGGGCCGCCTTTTCCGGGTACAGGTCAAACCGGTCTATCAGGTCCTGTTCCGCTGTCTCCATGCTGTGTCCGGCCTCCAGCGATTCATAGAAGAGCCGTGTCGGCCTGATACCGGTCATGGCGCCCCAAGGCGGATGGATGCCGGTTACTTCCCGCAGCAGAAGATACAGCGTCTGCCGGCACAGCCGGCGGACAGCTCGCTTTCTGTGCAGTGCATGCAGCCGTACGTCCTGAAGCGCTTCCGGAACAGGCACCGTCTCTTCCCGTACCTGCGCGCCCCAGCGCATGCTGCAGCAGAAATGCCCTTCGCGTTCCTCAACCTGCCATGAAAACTGCTGCGGGTCCTCCAGAAGATGATCCTCCACGCCAAACAGCTGTGAAACATGCCGAAGATCCAGGTGCAGCGCTTCCAGGTATCCCTCCAGTTCCTGCATCAGCCATGCCCTCCCAGCAGCTGTTTTCCCTCCAGCATGGGCGAAAGCTTTCGCAGGCTGTCCCGCATCTGCTTCGCGCTCCCGCCGGGCAGATCAGTGCGCCCAACGCCTGCACCCATGACCGTATCCCCGGTGAGCATCACATCTCCGCACTGGTAGCAGCAGCTGCCCGGGGTATGCCCCGGCGTATGAATACAGGTAAACCGCAGCCCGGCCTCGGAAAAGGCATCACCATCCGCAAGCGTATGAGTGGCCCTGACCCCCACCTGCGGAACGCCCAGAAAAAGCAGGGACACATTGGTCTCCGGGTTCATAATCATGTCCGCATCACAGGCATGCACATACACATGCATGCCCTCTTCATACAGATCCGGCAGTGCTGCGATATGGTCAAAATGTCCATGGGTGAGAAGAACGGCTGCTATGCGCCTCGCACCGGCCATTTCCCGGATCCGTTCCGCCTCGTCTCCCGGATCCACGATCACACAGTCATCCCGTCCGTCATCACAGAGCATATAACAGTTCGTGCCCACCGGTCCCACCACGCATGTGTTCCATTTCAGTGCCATATTGTCCCTCACATTGTCTTTTCTGAATCCATCAGAATGGTACACGGCCCATCATTGACAAGACCCACTTTCATTTCCGTACGGAACCGCCCCGTTTCTACCACAATTCCGCGTGCTCTCCACGCTTCCACCAAAAGCGTATACAGCCTTTCCGCCTGTTCCGGACGGGCCGCCTGTATAAAGCTCGGCCGGCGTCCCGTGCGCGTATCTCCATAGAGCGTAAACTGGCTTACAGCAAGAATGCTGCCATTTACATCCATCAGCGAGCGGTTCAGCTTGCCCGCCTCATCCTCAAAAATCCGAAGGTTTGGCACTTTCTCCGCCATATAGGCGACATCCTTCTCCGTATCGTTGACCGAAACACCGACAAGCACCATATAGCCCTGCCCTATGCGTCCGACTTCCTCGCCTTCACTTGTCACATATGCTTCTGTTACCTTCTGTACAACGCAGCGCATGTTTTCTCTCCTCTATGCACTTTTTCACTGCGAAACAGGCTTTTCACAGCAGAAACCGCCTGCTCATGCCATTCTTCATTGTGTTGGGTAGGATTGTTGTGATCGCCACACAATAGAGGAAATGGAATTACATGATATGCGAATTTGCCCGTTATGGCAATTCCCCATGCGACGCGTATGCCTGCCGCTGCACGCCATTTTTCTCAGCAGTCTGGACTGTTCTTCCCGACAGACACTTCCACCTTCAAGGGATCCGGTTCGTCGTATATTTCCGGGGCCAAGTCAATATCCCGGAGTACATATCCTGGTTCTTCATTCCAGCGCCTCATCCAATGACGGACATCTGATCTTCCCGATAATTCCCGGTCTTGTCCGGTTCCAGCGTATTCCCGTCACAGCCGCAGTCCACAGACAGCCGGTTCAGAACACTGATATGGATGCCGCCCAAACTGATGTGCGATACAGATTCATCCGCTCCTGCTGCATTTCAGTCATGTCTGCCATTGCTGTAAGGCTCTCCTACGCAGACCAGGGCATAAACTTATCGGAAATCAGGTGTTTTTCCCGGGACCACCCTTTCAGAAATCCGTCCAGTGCCTTCCCAGAGATACCCATGCCATAGGCATAGGCTGTAGACCAGGCTTCATAGCTGTATCACAGATCGGCTGCAGTACTTTGGCAGAAAGTCCACGGTCAAAGCTTCCTTCATTTCCTCTAGGCCCATGCACCTAGTGCAATCTCAGGCAGGTTCTTCATGTCATTTATTTCTTTCCGTCAATGTACAGAAGCATTGGGAATGTTAAATAATGCTGTGCTGCGCCCATTTTCCGCTTCGGAAACGGACAATATCCAAGACAGCCTTGATACACCAGTCCAGCACCATGGCCAGTGCGATCCCAATGACGCCCATCCACATCCACTTCGCCAGCAGGAAAGACAGGAATGTGCGGCACACAACCGTGGCAAACAGAGATGCCCACATGGTGAATTTCACGTCTCCTGCCGCTCTCAGGCCCGAAGACAGCGGTCCCGAGAAAGGCTGTACGAATGCAGAGAACAGGTTGTGAATCGCAACAATGATCAGAATCAGGCGCTTGGTTTCGGGAGTAAGGTCATAGAGCGGCAGAAGCAACGGTGTCAGTATCATGACCAGCACATTCCAGACAGACGCCAGCAGAAGTGACAGGCGGGTCAGTTTCCGCATATACCATTCCGCCGCCTCTCTGTCCCCGGCACCGACACACTGTCCAATGACGGTAATGAATACCGTTCCCAGTGCCATGCTCATACAGGCCGCCAGCGACCAGAACGTCTGGCCTGTGGTATTGGCCGCGATCTGGGATGTGCCGAAGGTTGCCACAAGCATGCCAAGCACCACCTTCGCCGCCTGAAAGAGTGTGTTCTCAATGGAATTGGGAATCGCAATAGCCAGAATGCGTCTGCACATGGACACATTCAAAATGAACACATATCGCGCACAGATGCAGACCTGTTCTTCCCGGTGCCTGTGCGCACACAGCCAGGTCATTACAGCCGCCGCCACATACCAGGAAACCGTTGTGGGCCACGCTACACCCGCAGCGCCTGCTTTCAGCACAAAGATTCCGATTGCATTGCCGGCAACATTGATGAGATTCGCCATCAGCGACACCCACATGGTAATCTTTGTTTCTCCCATGGAACGGTAGATCGCTGCCCCCGCGTTATAGATCGCATTGGCCGGAAAGGACAGTGCCACAATCCGCATATAGATCTTGCAGGCATCCATGGTTGCACTTTCCGTCTTCGGATACATGGCCTGCAGAAGCGAGGACCCGAAAGACAGCATCAGGCACATGCATATCAGAGACAAAAGCCCGGCCATATGAAAGATCTGGGACGCTGCCAGTTCTGCATTGCCCTGATTTCGGCTGCCAATATACTGGCTCACCACCACCGCCCCACCTGCGGAAATGGCCGTGAACAGATAGATGAATATGGTATATACCATGGTGTCCAGCCCCACGCCTGCTACAACGGCTTCCCCGGCATGACTGACCATCATGGTATCTGCCAGGCCCACCACCATCTGAAGCACCTGTTCAATCACCAGGGGAATGATCATGGCTTTCAGCGCCGCATTGGAAAATACCTGCCGTTCCATGGGCAGGATAGATTTCGGTTCAATCCATTGATTGATTCCTTGCATTCACTTGCCTCCCGTTCCGCTGTTTTACGTTGTTTCTGCAGACCATACATGCTGGTCCTTCACGGTCGCCTGCTGATTCTGCACCACCTCGTATGTCATCACATGCAGTACACACGATGCTTCCGGGTAAGCACACTCTTCCTGATTCAGTACCGTCTCCACTGTCCTCGGTGCACCGTCCATATGAAAGAATTGGTGTTCCCCGACGGCATGCAACGTCACTTTCTCCATGGCTGACTTCTGCTTTTCCGCTCCACTGATATACGGACAGATTCCATAAATGAAGGATAAAAAGGAGTACAGGACATGCTGGCGTGATGCTTCTTCCATCTCCGGAACATACTTTTGCACCATGTTCACCCTCACATCAAGCATGGCTTCCGCCCGGAGTTCATATTCCGTTTGCAGAAGCGCCGGTGACCACTGGACATATTCCATCTGTCCTGCTGCAAAAATGACACAGTGTCACCATAGCGTATGATAGTCTCGTTCTGACACCGTGTCAACTTTGTTTCCCTGGCAAATTAGAAAAAGAAGGATGTTTCCATCCTTCTGCAGACGCATTTCGCCTGATATCGCTTTCAGCGGAGAAGAAAAGAACGTATTTGCCAAAGCAAATCCTATCCGGGAAAATGCTTCTGTCCCTATGCATTTTCTTCTGTCTTTACTGTGTATTCTCCAATCTGAACGCGCGGATCTGTTTCACCCGCTCTGCCCCTCAATGCCTCGCTTTACCCTGTCCGAAAAAGCGATGCTCTTCGCTCTATCCTTCTTCTGTATCTACGGCACAGGCTTTATCGATGTGTCCAGCAGTCAACCGGCTCAAATACAGAACCAGATCATCGTAATTCCGGCAGTTTCCGTACATCAGACAGACCTGATCCAGGTTCCATGCGCCTATGCCAATCCGTCCGATATTTCTGCTTCCCATGCTGTAAATCCGAATATCATCTTCCTCAGCATGCATCATCACTGCCACCGTCATTGCGCGATTACGTTCACCGCATCCAGTTTCCGCTGTACTTCTCCGAAATACTGTTCCACTTCTGCATCCGTCAGTTTCATGCGCTTTGCCAGCATGGAAACAATCTTGCGCGGACGCACTCTGGCATAATACTTCGTTGCGCTGACATTTTTCCGCCAGCGTTCCATGGTAAGGTAAGGCCATCTCTGGTTATGCCGGGGCAGAAGCATCTCCAGCACTTCTTCCCAGGGTGTAAAATGCGCCTCCACATAGGGCCAGAGGAAAGATGTATCCAATACCTCTGCAAAGCGTGTCAGGAAACGTGCCTTCATCTCCGGCACAGCAAGAAGTGCATTCAGCGGTTCATGACGGAATGCCTGTATCTTGCTGGAAACCGATTTGATATAGTTATTCAGCGGGGTCACGTCCTTATCCGATCCGGAAGGAAAGCTTGCTTCCACATCAAAGAGCAGATATTTCCACTTGCCGCCCGGCACACGGTACATACGTACGTTGGTGATGTCACTGTTGCCGGAGATAATCTCGTAGGACGCGTGGGTAAAGAGATTGTCCACATCCAGGCGGTCCGTCACATACTGCAGGTTTTCCGGCTGATTCAGATCCTTTTTCTTGCAGAAATCACACAGTGCCAGCCAATCGGTATTGTCCCCGTTCTGCACATAATCATCGGAGCCTGTGCGCGCCAGAAGATCAATGGCGTCCACGGTATCCTCATCCGAAAGATCAATGCCCTCCCATTGCGCCACCATATACTTGTTGATCTTCTCCCGCAGATTGTAATGTCCCCAGTACTGTCCGTTTATGAACACCACAATCGGCCGCGCATCCTGATAGCAAAGGTCCAGCGGCGCGGCCAGGGACGAGAAGACCACATCGCGCAAGCGCTCTGAAAACGCATCGGAATTGGTGGAACGCAGAAGCAGAGACTTGTACTCGGTGTAATCCCGATTCGGGAAGGGGTTGAACGAGAAGGTCTCCGGACCATATGCCTTCCGGGCATGCAGGGCAATCGACTTCTGTGCGTTCTGCCGGGCACTGTGCCCGGAGGCAGTAAAGGAGCCCATCTGATTGATCAGGCACTGCCCGTCTTCGTCAAAGTATTCGATATTGATCGGATACTCGTAAGGCTTGTCATAGTTGGGCACAGACCCTGTGCCCTTCGCCAGCGCACCAGCCTTTTTCCCAAACAGCAGTGCTTCATCCGTGGTCAGACTGACCACGGCAACCGGAATGTCTTCATCCATAAGGTATGTCGCCGATACGGTCTGTGAGGGCACGGCATCGCTTTCAAATGCGCGCACACGCACGCACTGTGTCTTTGTCACAGTAAGACCTGTCTGGGGAAATACCGGAGAATTCTCATCCGGCGTGCCGCCATCCGTTGTATAGCGGAGCACTGCAGTCCCCGCTGCTTTCGCTTTCACAGTCACGGTTCCCGCATAAAACCCGCCGGGCGTTTCAATCACAGGTGCTTCCATGCGCGATGCATAGACAGTTTTCCCATTCTTCTTTCCAGGTGTCGCCTCTGCAAAATAACCGTATACCGCTTCGTCCTCGCCCTGCGGTATTCCCCAGGAAATATTTCCGTACTGCTGGGGAAACTCCACAACATCCACGCTCACGCTGTCTGCATTTGTCAGCACTGCCTGATCACCCTTGGCGGAAAGCTTGAAGGAAGCATAGAAGACGCTTCCCTTCCCAGGGGCCATGGTATCTCCCGTACAATAGACCAGAAGGTACTCGCCGCCCTTCAGACGGGTTCCTTCTGGGAACGCCCATTTCTGCGGCTTTTTCACGGAATCGCTCAGATACCACCCGCTCAGGTCCACGCTTTCCTTGCCCCGATTGTACAGTTCAATCCAGTCATAGGCATGCCCTCCGCTCCACGTGCCGTTGGATGCCATGATTTCATTGATGACAATGTCTTCGGCATGTGCCAGGCCTGTGAGACCCAGCAGCAGTACAATGCCCAGTATCATGTTCCTGATGCGCATTCGTATCTCCTCTTCCTCTATCACAGCCCCATGATCAGGACCACGAGTATCATAATCGGCAGTACATAACGGAAATAGTACTTCCATCCCTCCGGCACGGAAAGCCCGCGGCCCGTGTTGCACTCTGCCCGGTAATTGTCAAAACCCCAGCCCCAGCGTGTACTGCAGAAGAGCAGAAATACCAGTGCGCCAACGGGAAGCAGCAGATTGGAAAGCACATAGTCTTCCGTGTTCATGACATCCCGGTTTCCGATCAGCCGCAGGCCCGACCATGCATTGAACCCCAGTACGCAGGGAATGCTCAGCACGAACATGGCCATACCGTTTACAATCACCGATCTTCTGCGAGTCCATCCAAAATTATCCATGGAACAGGCAATCAGGTTTTCAAAAACAGCAATCACTGTGGAAAAGCTGGCAAAGCTCATGAACAGGAAAAACAGCGCACCCCATATCCTGCCGCCGCTCATATTCACAAAAACCCTGGGGAGCGTCAGGAAAATCAGGGAAGGCCCGGAATCCGGCTCTACGCCAAAGCTGAAGCATGCGGGGAAAATAATCAGACCGCTGCACATTGCCACCAGCGTATCCAGTCCACAGATCCATAAGCTTTCTCCCAAAAGCCTCTTGTCCTTCGCCATGCAGCTTCCGAAAATTTCCATGGATCCGACACCAATGCTCAATGTGAAAAATGCCTGATTCATGGCCGCCACCACCACATTGCCAAGCCCCAGGTCCCGGATCCGGGACAGGTTCGGATACAGATAAAACCGGAGACCTTCCCTGGCTCCCTGCAGCGTCAGGGAGTGTCCCGCAAGAACAAAGATCAGAAGCAGCAGCCCTGTCATCATCACACGGCTGACCCTCTCCAGGCCTTTCTGCAGACCGAATGAGCATACCAGAAAACCGCCGAAAACCGTAAGGGCCATGTATCCCATCGTCTCTGGCAGGGAAGCCTGCATGCCGGTAAATACGGCATCCACCTGTGCGGTAGAAAGCCCTTCAAATGTGCCTGTCAGGAACTTCACGAAATAGTCCAGCATCCATCCGGCTACCGTCGTGTAATACATCATCAGAAGATAACAGCCTGCGATCGCCACCCATCCGTGGATATGCCACCAGTTTCCGGGTTTTTCCAGCGTCCTGTATGCGCCGACTACGGTTTTTCCAGACGCACGCCCTATGGCGAGTTCCATGGTCAGCACCGGTGCACCAAGAACCAGAAGGAACAGAAGATAAAGTATGACAAAAACGCCCCCGCCGCTCTGTCCGGTGACATAAGGGAATTTCCATACGTTCCCGATCCCAATTGCGCACCCTGCGCTTACCAGAATAAAGCCGAGCCGCGACTGAAAGTGTTCACGCTGCATTCTGGTTTTTCTCCTTTCAACCTGCGGAATTGTGTCATGGAAAAAACCGGCAGTTGCCGGCTTTTTCTGCATGATTTAAACCGCCTCAATGCTGAGAATCACAGAAGGATAATCCCCGAACATCATTGGGAAGGTATAGCCGCCCTGCATCAGGGCCGCTCCGGTTATCTGCCGGTCGCCTACCTGATAGAGCTGCTGCGGAAGAAGCCCGCGCAGGTACACATGCGGGAAAGCTGCATTGCCGCGCACGTGGTGCATGACAAGGCTTACGCTGGCTGTCCGCCGGTCTTCGGATACCACCATCCATGCCTCATAGTCCCGTCCGTCATCCATCTCTCCCAGCCGATAATAGCGTCCGCTTTGAAGCAGTGCATCCCACTTGTGGAAATCAGCGATCTGCTCTCTGATTTCCTTCTTTTCTTCCTCGCTCAGCGACCGGGGATTGAGCTCATACCCGAACGTACCGACCCTGGCCAGTGTATAGCGCGTATGCATCGGCGTGCGCCGCCCTGTCTGATGATTCGGGCTGGCCGAAACGTGCGAGCCCATTGTACAGGGCGGATAGCCGTAGGAAGTACCACGCTGGATCTCCAGGCGTTCCACCGCATCTGTATCATCCGAGCAC
Source organism: uncultured Eubacteriales bacterium (assembly GCA_902764915.1). Taxonomy (GTDB): domain Bacteria; phylum Bacillota; class Clostridia; order Christensenellales; family Aristaeellaceae; genus UBA2943. The sequence goes on from CACWXY010000007.1 coordinate 44,877, forward strand.
CAGATCTGCGGACAGTAGAAGAGCATGCCGGCATCAAAGCGTCCGCCGCCGCCGGAGCAGCCCTCGATCACCAGATTGGGATACCGGATCAAAAGCCGCTCCAGAAGTGCGTAAGTTCCCAGCATGAACCGGTGGCCTACCTCACCCTGTCTTTCCGGCGGCAGCGCATGAGAGTATACATTGGCTACCGATCGATTGAAATCCCACTTCACATAGTCGATTTCAGCATGATCCAGTACATCGCACATCGCGTTAAAGACATGGTCCACTACATCTTCCCGCGACATGTCCAGCACCAGCTGGTTGCGGGAATACATGGGAGTGCGGTCCGGGTCAGAAAGTGCCCAGTCGGGGTGTGCCCGATAGAGATCCGAATCCTCACTGATCATTTCCGGTTCAAACCACAGCCCGAACCGCAAGCCAAGTGCATGGATACCCTGTGCCAGTTCTCCCATGGTACAGCCAAGCTTTTTCTCATTCACATTCCAGTCGCCCAGACTGGTATTGTCATCCTCGCGTTTTCCAAACCAGCCATCGTCCAGTACCAGCATATCCATGCCCAGATCCCTGGCCTCGCGCCCCAGTTCCAGAAGCTTTTCGCGGTTGAAATTGAAATACATGCCCTCCCAGCTGTTAATGAGCACTGGCCGCGGAGCCGAATATGCCCGGGCAAGAATATGCTTCCGGATCGTCCGATGGAAACAGTCGCTCAGACCGTTCATGCCTTCGCCGGAATATCCAAGGATCGCCTCCGGTGTCGTCAGACTCTCTCCCGGCTGCAGGTACCAGGCAAACCCGTCCCCGTGCAGCCCCATCACCAGACGGACGCTTCCCAGCGCATCCTTTTCCACTTCTTCCAGATGATTGCCGGAGTACACCAGCATAGCACCATAGCAGCGCCCTGCATCCTCGGTCGTATGCCGGTCGCACAGCATCACAAAGGGGTTGTGGTGATGACTGCTCTGGCCGCGGCGGGAACCAATGGCCAGGCAGCCGTGGGGAATCGCTGTGCGTTCAGGCGTACGCTCCATGTTGTGTCTTCCATAAAAATGCACACAGTCGGAAAGCCCACTGGGGAAATCCAGTGAAAGACTGGCGGCTTTTTCCAGAACCACCGCATCCTTTCCGCCATTGTGAATCACAGCATTCCGTACAATTACGTCTTCCTCGGGGAACACATGATAGCAAAGCGTTACGCCAAGCCCCAGCGTTGCGTCTTCCATGTCTATCTCGAGGGTCTGCGTATCCGCATCCCCACGCACATAGGGGAGTCCTTTCAGCGCAGCTCTTCCCTCCTGAATCCGGAAAGCACGAAAGCGCAGCTCACAGGTACGCGTTCCATTCTCACCCCGCACTTCCAGCGCACTTGCACGGTAATCCCCTGCTCCGCGGCACGGATATTCCTGGGGAAGCGCATCCAGGGAATACGCGCGCTGTGTGCGTCTGGATGCCGGATTCCCCGTAAACCCGCGGTCAGCCATGCGGACCAGATAATCCATGTCACATCCTGTCTTTGCACCGTAATACAGATGCAGAAGCACACCTTCGCTGTCTGCCTTCATCTGATAAAGTGTATGTACGGTTTCCAGTGAAAACACGCCGTTTTTTTCAAAAATGCCCATATCCGTCTCCCTCACTTTTGTTTCCTTACAAGCGCTGCAGTTGATTATATGGTCCCTGCAGGATCTCCGCTACCTGGCTGAACCCGATGGCTCGGTAGCACGCAATTATCCGCCCTACATTCTCCATGACCTGCACTGAACATGCCCAGGGCAGTCCCTTCGCTTCCAGTACAGCGCGTGCATCCGCCACGGACGTACCCTGCAGATGTTCAAGTGTCTGCGCATGCCGCGCCTTCATCTCATCCGGCGCGCCAAGCATCAGCATACGCTCTTCGCAGGCTGCCGCCGTCTCATAGTCGCCCCACCGCAGGTAGCAGTCAGCCGCTGTCATCAGGCAGGTTATCATATCCGCCGGATGCCATATATGTTCCCATGCCCTGCAGATATGCCCCCGCATTTCGGCTTCCGCATTCCGGCTGCCCGCCGCAGCAGCACGGATCAGTTCCGCGGAGAACCATCCCGGGTACACAGCTTCCTGTAAGGCAGCGGCTTTCTCGGCCCGCTCCCAGTCCCCTGCGTCCATGGCCAGCTGGCCATCCAGCTGATAGATTCCCAGAATCGACGGGTTCGCCAGGCGAGGCCGGGATGCCAGTGCAGGTGTCTGCATCAGAATGACCACATCCATCATGTTTTCTGCACAGTACAGGGTTTCCCCCCGTTCCCGCATCTCTGCAATTGCCTGCTCCGCCTTTTTCTCCAGCCGCGCGATGAGTTTCTGTGCACGTGCCTCCTGCCTGCGGGATACGCTTTTCGCGGCATCCTCGCACTGCGCAGCAAAGACTGTACTCTCCACGCCTTCCCCTCTGCGCCGACGCACATCGTACTCCTGTATCAGAAGACTTCCCAGAAGTGCCGTGCACACCTCACTCAGCTCCCGCTGTCCCTTCTGAAGATACATGCTTCGGTCCGCGCTCATGTAATCCAGGCTGCTGACCAGATCCTCCGTCACCCGGGACCCGATATAGTCCAGCGCCTGCTGGCTCTCCTCGCTTTTCTCCAGTTCCCACATAGCCTGTCGATTTCTCCTTATTCCGATTCCGCCTGACGTGCCCTTTCCGCCATGCTGCGAGCAAGCTCCTCACAGTCCATGCGCGCAAAGGCCTGGGAAACCCTGCGTGCGATCCGTGAAACATCCGCATCAAAGCCCAGAGGGACTCCTTCCCGACACAGTATCTTCTCTGCTTCCTTTTCCGGCATGTCCGGTACCGCTGCATTCCCCGGCAGCCATCGTCTTTCCCATGTTTCCGCGGCGGAAGCCAGATCTTCCTGTCCGCTTTCCCGGGCGTTCTTTCGCAGCATGCGATATCCCTGCGCCAGTTCCTCACGCGTAACCGCGCGTGCAATTCCACGGATCACCTGTTTCTTTCCTTCTGCAGGATCATCGGCCATCTGTGCCCGCGCAAATGCTGTCTGTGCTGTGACAGGATCCAGCCGTTCCATTCCGGAAAGCGCCTGCTGCATAAGCCCAGCATTCCCCGTCGCTTTCCCTGCTTCAAGACAAGCGCGGTATGCTGCAAACGGCGCACCAGGCGCCCTTCTCAGATTATATGTCGGTTCCTTTCGGTCCCGGTACAGGAAAGCGCCCAGACTGTCCTGAAAATCAAAGAACCGGTTTTCCGGGTCCTGACTCATCTGCTTTTCCATCTCATCCAGCGCTGTCATCAGCTGCGACGCGGCCCGCAGGATATTCTCCCCCTGTCCGGCTTTCTCTGCCTCCACAAGCACCTTACAGCATGCACTGACCCGCACCGGTGCATCGCTGTTCAGTCTGTCCGCTTCATCCTCTGCACTGGGGGTGAGCAGGTGCATGAGTGCGTCACAGATCGGCACCAGGTCCCGGCCCAGATGTGTCTCCAGATAGTATTCCCGGCAGTCCCGCAGATAGGTCAGATCCCGATCCGGATCCGTGGTAATTCCTGCCACCAGTGTCTGCAGCGCGCGATCGACCGCATTCTCATAGGACGCGATTTCCTGCTCACTCATGCCCATACTGAAGAGCCAGTCCCTCTCCGCCATGGCTCACCCTCCATTTCTACGGGAAAAATGGCCGCCCAAGGCAGCCATTTCTCTCAGCGTTCCCCGTTTTCCTCAGCCCGCAGTTCCCGAAGGTACCGCGTGAGCGCATCCTGCCACTGTGGCAGGCGGGCAAACCCTTCCTTGTCCAGGCTTGCCTTGCTCAGGCGCGAATTATGCGGTCGCCTGGCCGGCGTCGGATACTCCGTGGTCGGTACCGGGATCACCTTGCAGTGCAGCCCGGCTTCCTTCATGATTGCCTCGGCAAACTCAGCCCATGAACAGAAGCCTTCATTGGTCGCATGGTATACACCGTAGCGCTTGGTCCCGATCATCTCACAGATCAGCGCCGCCAGGTCGTCCGAATAGGTCGGGCTTCCGATCTGATCATTGACCACGCGTACTGTGCTGTTTTCCCGGCCCAGCCGAAGCATGGTACGCACAAAGTTCTTTCCGTTTAATCCATACACCCAGGATGTGCGGATAATGAAATAGCGCTTCATCTGTCCGCGCACCGCCAGCTCACCCTGCAGCTTGCTCAGACCGTACACATTGCGGGGGCAGACGGTCATGCCTGTCTCAAAGGGCGTCTCACCCTCTCCATCAAAAACATAGTCAGTAGAGATATACAGAAGCGCCGCATGCACTGCCGTCGCCGCGCGCACGAGATTGACCGTGCCCTGTCCATTTACGCGCATGCAGTTGACCACATCGTTTTCCGCCTTATCCACGGCAGTATAGGCCGCACAATGCACAATCACATCGGGATCATAGGAAGTGACATAATCCATGACCTGCTTTTCATCCGTCAGATCAAAGTCCTCCATGTCCACACCGCGGTTCGCTACGCCCTGGGAAGAAAGATGCTTTACCACATCATGTCCCAGCTGTCCCTTCACACCGGTTACCAGTACTCTCATGCTTTTTCCCTCTTACCATACATATGCTCATAGTAGTTCTGATAGTCCCCGGCCAGGATATCCTTCCACCATGATTCGTTCTGTAGATACCACTGCACTGTAGCATGAATGCCGTCATCAAACCGAGTCTTCGGCAGCCAGCCCAGTTCCTCATGGATCTTGGTGGGATCAATGGCATAACGCCGATCATGACCGGGACGATCTTTCACATAAGTAATCAGGGATTCCGGTTTCCCCAGTTCCTTCAGTACCGTCTTCACCACGTCCAGATTTGTGCGCTCATTGTGTCCGCCCACATTGTAGATCTCGCCCTCGCGTCCCTTGCGCATGACCAGGTCAATCGCGGCACAGTGATCTTCCACATACAGCCAGTCGCGCACATTCTCACCGGTTCCGTATACCGGCAGAGACTGGTCGGCCAAGGCTCTTGTAATCATCAGCGGAATCAGCTTCTCCGGGAAATGATAAGGACCGTAATTGTTGGAGCAGCGGGTAATGGAAACCGGCAGACCGAACGTGCGGTGATAGGCCAGCACCAGAAGATCCGCGCCTGCCTTGGAGGCGGAATACGGGCTGGAGGTATGAATCGGTGTGTCTTCCCGGAAAAACAGGTCCGGGCGGTCCAGCGGCAGATCGCCGTAGACCTCGTCGGTGGACACCTGATGATAACGCTTTACCTGATATTTCCGGCTGGCATCCATCATGGTCTGGGTTCCCAGAATATTCGTGCGCAGGAAAATGCCCGGATCCTCCACAGAGCGATCCACGTGACTTTCCGCAGCAAAATTGACGACAATATCCGGATGTTCCTGTGCAAAGACGGCTTCCACTGCCTCGCGGTCACAGATATCCACCTTTTCGAAACGAAACCGATCGTTCTCCAGCGCCTTTTTCAGACTGTTCAGGTTCCCGGCATAGGTCAGCTTATCCAGGCAGATCACCCGGTCCTGGGGATAATGTTCCAGCTCATAGTAGATGAAATTGCTTCCGATAAATCCGGCACCGCCGGTTACAAGCACTGTCATGGTTCCCTTCCTCCATGTTCTGATAAGTACTTCAGGCGTTGGGAAGTATAGCAAATCCCCGAAGGGCACACAAGAAACGAATGCTTTTTGGCGGACGTGTGCAGAGATTGTTACGAAGGGGCGAATATTGTGAAGCGCAAGGTCACAGATGTAAATATTCCGCAACGCTTGACATCCGTTTTTTTCTATGATTTCAGGAAAGGCATCAGCAGAATCCACTATCAGATGTTCCTTTTCTTCATGGCTCTATCTATTTTTCTGTATTGCTTTTATTCGTTTTCTGTATCGTAAAAGTGTTTTGAATGTTGATATATGTTTGTGACAGATTCACCCGTCTCTTCAGGGCAATATGTCACCGTTTTTCCTATCCTGTTTCGATTCATTCCCGATTTTTCCACACATCATCCGGTGTGGATCCTTCCTGTGGAAAACGCGGGATTTTTCCTCCGTTTTTTTCTCAGCCCGCTCAAAATCAGGCCTGCAAGCTTCGTTTCAGTGGAAAACCCTGTGGAAATTGTGGAAAAAGTTTTCCCCAGTTTCCACAGTTTATCTGTGGATAACTTGTGAAGCGTCCAGGCCATTGTTCTCCAGTCCTGTAACAAATTCGTCAGAAATTGGCGCTTCCACTGTCATACGCTCCCCCGTCGACGGATGATCAAATGCCATCCACCAGGCATGCAGCATCATGCGCGGCACACGAACGCCCCGCGGAAACCCATACAGCGCATCCCCGCAGACCGGGTGCTGCAGAGATCGCATATGCACCCGGATCTGGTGCGTGCGTCCCGTCAGGATATGCACATCCAGAAGCGTACATCCGCGTCCCCGAGCCATCACACGCCATTGCGTCACGGCCGGCCGGCCCTTTTCATCGATCGCCATCTTCTTATAATCCTGATGTGACCTCGCCAGCGGCGCGCAAACCTCGCCGCTTTCCTCTTTCATATCACCCTCCACCAGTGCCAGATAATGCTTTTCGGTAGTGCGCGACTGGAACTGGGAAGAGAGATGCAGCTGCGCTGCATCGTTTTTGGCTACCAGAAGTATCCCCGAGGTCTCCTTATCCAGTCGATGCACGATCCCGGGGCGAATCGCCCCGCCAATAGAGGAAAGATCCCGCAGGTGGTACAGAAGCGCATTCACAACCGTACCGTCCTCATTCCCCGCAGCCGGATGCACCACCATGCCGCAGGCCTTGTTAATAACAGCAATGTCTGCATCCTCATACAGGATCGAAAGCGGCAGGTTCTGCGGCTGCGGTTCGATCGGCCGGGGCGGAGGAATCCGAAGCATGACCGCAGCGCCTTCGGATACACTGCAGCCTGGCTTTGTCACCGTTTTCCCGTCCACCGTGCACCTTCCCTCCCGGATCAGTCCCGCAATACGGGAGCGAGTCAGGTCCGAGCACTCCGCAAGCAGCACGTCCAGTCGTCCGCCTGTCCCCTGGGTTTCCACCACCGATTCCGTGTCTTCCCCGAGCTGTTCTTCATCCCACTCCATGCTCTGTCCGATCCTTTCTCAAAAGCAGCATTCCCATCCAGACAATGCATCCCGTTACCACGAATGCATCCGCCAGATTCCATATGGCAAAGCGTACAAACAGCACTTCCATCATATCTACCACATATCCCCGCAGGCATCGATCCAGCAGATTGGAAAGCGCCCCGCCTGTAATCAGCGACACACAGACACGCTCCCACCCCGTCGTCCGGCTTTTCCATGCATATACACACAGCATTCCCAGCAGCCCAATCGACAGTCCCACAGTCAGGAAAGGGCTGCCTTCCAGCAGGGAAAAGGCTACTCCCGTATTTTCCGTATAGGTCAGCCCCAGCACACCCGGGATCAGCACACGCGGCTGTGGATGATGGATCATCCATGCCTTCAGAGCCTGATCCAGACATACACATATCGCCACAACCCATCCGCTCATATTTCCGCCTCCCCTGTGTGTGACTGCGATGATAGCATCCTGAAAAAAGCATGTAAAGCTTGCCGAAAGCACAATTCCCGGTATAATGGCGCATACCGTCACATGCAAGGAGGCTGCCCCATGCGCATGCGTTTTTCCCGCGATCCCGTATTTTACCACAAACTGGTTCATCTGACTGCACCGATTGCCTTTCAAAGCCTGATGCTGGCCCTCGTTGCAGCCGGCGATGCAGTTATGCTGGGTCGGCTGGACCAGAATTCCATGTCTGCCGTATCTCTGGCGACTCAGATCCAGTTTGTGCAGAATATGCTGGTCTCGTCCATGACGGCCGCTTTTTCGGTCCTCGGCGCGCAGTATTGGGGAAAAAACGACAGAAGTACCATGCGGATTCTGTTCAACATGACGCTGCGCCTCAACGGGCTTGTATCCCTTCTTTTCAGTGCCGCCTGTCTTCTCGTTCCTTCGCTTCTGATGCAGATCTTCACCAATGTTCCGGAGCTGATCGCCATCGGCAGCGAATATCTTCGCATTGCCGGGCTTTCTTATTTCCTCACGGGCATATCTCAGTGCTATCTGACCATGATGAAGGTCACCGACCATGCCGCCCGAAGCGCCTGGATTTCCTCCGGCGCTGTCATACTCAATATTCTTCTCAACGCGGTCTTTATTTTCGGACTCTTTGGCATGCCCGCCATGGGTGCCCGCGGCGCAGCTCTGGCTACGCTGATTGCACGCGTCGTGGAACTGGTATGGGCATTGGTTTCTTCCTTTGTCCCGGGCTATCTTCGTCCCGATCTTTCCCGCTTCTTCCATCGCTTTCCGCTTCTGTCCCGGGACTTTCGCAAGGTTGTGCTCCCCCTGATCGGCGCTTCGCTTCTTTGGGGCATCGGCTTTACCAGCTATACTGCTGTCATGGGACACATGGGTACGGATGCCGCAGCCGCCAATTCCGTATCAGCTGTCGTGCGTGACCTCATGTGCTGTCTGTGCAACGGTCTGTCCACCGCTGGCGGCATCATGGTAGGCAATGAGCTGGGAAGCGGAAACCTGGAAAAGGGTAAGCTGTATGGAAACCGTCTGATGCTCCTTTCCGTGCTCTGCGGTCTGTCCGCTACAGCCCTGGTGCTTCTCGTCATGCCATTTGTCGTGCGCTTCATGTCCATGACAGACCAGGCCCGCTCGCTTCTTCGGGGCATGCTGATCATCACTTCCGTCTATATGATTGGGCGATGCATGAACACCATTATCATCAACGGCATATTCGCCGCTGGCGGAGATACCGCCTACGATATGTATTCCCTTGTGGTATGCATGTGGGGGCTGGCTGTTCCGCTGTCCTTTCTCGGCGCATTCGTATTTCACTGGTCCCCGCTGCTTGTCTTTTCCTGCACCTGTCTCGATGAGGTCGGAAAGATTCCCTGGGTACTCGCCCACTTCCGGCGTTATCTGTGGGTGCGCGACCTCACGCGTACATCGAATGGCTGCGTGCCATGAGTCCAGCTATCCGAAAACCAAGGCGCACAGGGCATAGCGACACGTTTCTATACATACAGATGCGCATTGAAAGACATGCCATATAACATCCTGAAACCTGCCAGACGTTTACAGGATGCCTTTTTCATGGGAGATCCTGGATGTGTCGCATCATGGCATCTATACAAAAAAATAGACTGGACTCCTGGACCGAACCGGATCAGGAAGTACACGTGTGCACGATGAGGGAAAGCATGCCCTGTATCCATGCTGACGGCCGGCATCGCTCGCCTTTTGGCGAACTGCCTGTGGTCTGCAATTACTTTTATCACGAAGGGATAATAATCCGTGAAGAACGGGAAAAAAGGAAAACAAGCGAAGTCCGATAGAGGTCACAGCATATGAATTCCAGACTGCTTGTCTAGCCTGTCCCCCTATTTTCGGAGATCCGGTTTTTCTCAGCAGCAGGATTCGCTTACCCGCAGACTTGGATCCTGATCGTTATCCTGCTTGTGTCCATACTTGTTGCCTGCATGCATAAGAGAAGCAGTCCGGTAAAAATCCATGATTGGATGCAGTGGACTCATGTCCCTGGCTGCATTTATCGCAGCAGGTCTGTATACCAGGGATAGCTGAATCAAAGCTCCCGCCTGAGTTTCCCAGGCAGCATCCATTGTTTATCTGCCTGCGCATTGTATACTTTGGTTCTGCGGAAGCATGTCTGTATTTCCTCACGATTGCGATACAGGGAAACCAGAAGATGATTGGCACAGGGCGCTATGATGCTGTCCGCCATCCGACACATATGCATACGCTTCTGCTGTTTCCTTGCGTACATTGGTACTGGCATCAGTCATTTTTTCAGCGATCATGCTGGCATCTATGCCAATGGTTGTCAGGCGTACTGGGAATACTGTCAAGATGCTGTGCTGGAAAGCGGAGGGGGCTGCAGAATACAAGGATCGGGGCAGATATACAGCGATCCTGTTTATGTAATGATAGGAGAGAAGAAAGACTATGCTGAAGGCCAAAAACTGTTATCTGGAGTTGCCGTCCGGGACGGTGGACTATATTCGTTTTGGCCGTGGACAAAAGATCCTCGTCATGATTCCCGGTGTAGGCGACGGATTGAAGACCGTGAAAGGCATGGCGATGCCATTTGCACTTCTTTACCGAACCCTGGCCAAGGATTTCACAGTATATGTGTTCAGCCGACGAAGGCTTCTGTCCCCGGGAATGACAACGAGGGAAATGGCAGAGGATATGAATGATGCCATGGAAACACTGGGGCTTTCCTCTGTCGGGCTGGTCGGTGTCTCCCAGGGCGGCATGATCGCCCAGTGGCTGGCCATTGATCACCCGGACAAGGTGGAAAAGCTTGTCTTGACCGTTACGCTGAGCCGCCCGAACACCACTGCAAAGGATGTGATCGCCCGATGGGTCGAAATGGCAGACCACGGCGATTACAAGGGCATCTTGATGGATACAGCAGAGCGCTCTTATTCTGAAAAGCGCATGAAGCAGTCAAGACTGGAATACCGTCTGCTCGGAAGCATCGGAAAGCCAAAGTCATTGGAACGTTTTCGGATTCAGGCGGCATCCTGTGTGTTGCATGACACCTATGAACTGCTGACGAACATCACCTGTCCGACGCTGGTCATAGGCGGCCAAGAGGACAGAATTGTAACCGCGCAGGCATCCGTGGAAATCGCTGAGAAAATACCGGATAGCAGACTGTACCTGTATGACGGGCTGGGGCACGGACTGTACGAGGAAGCACCAGACTTTCTTGCGCGTGTGTCCGCATTTTGCAGGTAATCTGAGGAAGCAGACATGAGAATTGTTGAATATGGAAAAGAAAACCATGAGATGATTGTGCTGCTCCATGGCGGCGGACTGTCATGGTGGAATTACCGATCGGAGGCAGCACTGCTGAGCGACAGCTACCATGTTGTACTGCCAATCCTTGACGGACATGCGAACAGCGATGAGAATTTTGTCAGTATCGAAGAAAATGCAGCCCGCATCATTTCATTTATTGACAGAGAGTACGGCGGCTCTGTTCTTTGCATCGGTGGTCTGTCTCTTGGTGCGCAGATTCTGGCGGAAATACTGTCGCAGAGAAAGGACCTCTGCCGGTATGCCATCATCGAAAGCGCTTCTGTTATCCCATCCCGCATAACGAATGCACTGATCGGCCCATCTGTATCTTCAAGCTATGGCCTGATACAGAAGAAGAGATTTGCAAGAATGCAGTTCCGATATCTTCACATCAGGGATGACTGGTTTGAGGATTATTACCGGGATACAGTTGCCATCTCGAAAAGCAATATGGTTTCGTTTCTGAAGGCAAGCACAGCCTATGCACCGAAACCAGGGCTTCAGAACTGTCATGCGCATGTACGGATTGTGGTCGGGAAGAAGGAACAAAAGAGAATGCTGCGTTCTGCACAGCTTCTGCATGCGCTCCTTCCAGACAGTTCATTGGAAATCAAGGATGGCCTCTATCACGGCGGGTATTCCATGAACTGTCCGGACCAGTATGCAACGGACCTGCGGGAGATGGTCAGAGCGTAAATAAGTCCATATTGAATTGGTGCGCTGAATGCCATGGTCTGTCCAATGATGCATTGACAGCCCATGTATCTCTTGTTTTCATACGGTATATGCTGCTGTCATTGCAGAAACGCAACAACGCTGATGACTGGACAATCGGCGTTGTTTTTTCTCATGATGGAACATATTCTCCAGCTCATCCTGGATAGAATGCTACAGATGGTCCAAAAAGCAATTCAGAATATCGCATATTCAGTTGGAACAGTTTATGACTGATTTCATCAAGCGGCTTCCGATCAGCTATCAGCATACACTGTGATGGAAAGCTGCATGCTGGTATTTTTCCGTTTTGGCTCTTATAGAGTTTTCAAGGCTCAACGGTTACGATTCGTGTGAGAAACCTTGAGTTTTTTATCTGTCCATGTACTTCACCTGGACTCTGATGGACACACAGTTTTTTCAGGATGGCAGTGCCGGAATGATTGATTACGAAACCGCCATTGAACTGCTCTGTCTGGTTCAGTGCTGATCGAGTTTCGCGGCCACAGCTCCGCCGGCGATGGCTCTGACCACACCGAAAACGACCGCACCAACCATTCCTCCCGCGCAGGCTCCCCGAAATAATCCGATGCTTCCTGCCGCAACGCCATTCGCTGCATTCCGGATATCGAGTCCGCCGTTTGTCCATTCCATCGCTTCCATGCACAGTTCCATCGTGCGGTTCAGTATACTATCCTCTACTGCTGCGAGCTTCTTTCTTGCGATCTTTGCTGTCCCGGTTCTCTGCCCTGAACACATTCGATTCGTTTTTACGCATATGCCAGTCACTGATGCGGGTACAGCAAACATTCTCCATACACCGCATTGGCAAAGAGCCGCATACTGCAAGGTATCTCTTTGCAGTTACTCAGAACCCCGTATTTGCAAGCCTATTCCTGCACACATGCAGCGAAAAGACCTGATGCGTTTGTATCAAAGACAGCCGCTTTGTAAAGCCTGCCCGTTTCGCAGGCATTTTTCTTTTGTCATGCGCAGATCTGGGGAATGACCTTGTCAATGCCATTTCCTTTGGGTATCATAAAAGACACGGCATCCGAACAAAAAAGGGAAACCCCTTATGAAGTGCTTTTTCCCGGTTTTTCCGGCGCCTGTTATAGTCTGGCTTGCTTTGCAGGCTTTTCATCCTTTCCCAGGAGGTACGAAATGAACCGAAGCAAACTTGCCCTTGCCGTCATAGCACGGCTGAAGGACGCTTATCCCGACGCCGCCTGTTCTCTGGACTATGACGACGCATGGAAACTGCTGGTTTCTGTACGCTTGGCCGCCCAGTGTACGGATGCCCGGGTAAACGTAGTCGTGCAGGACCTGTATGCCCGTTTTCCTACCATGCAGGCTCTGGCAGATGCAGAGGTATCCGCGATCGAAGAAATCGTCCGCCCCTGCGGACTGGGAAACAGCAAAGCCAGGGATATTCAGGCGTGCATGCATATGCTGGTATATGACCTGAACGGACGTGTACCCGATACCATGGAAGCGCTCCTCCGTCTGCCCGGTGTAGGCCGCAAGAGTGCGAACCTGATTCTGGGGGATGTCTTCGGAAAGCCCGCCATCGTCACTGATACCCACTGTATCCGGCTGAGCAACCGGATCGGCCTGGTGGATCATATCAAGGAACCCGCCAAGGTAGAAAAAGCGCTGTGGGCCATTATTCCGCCAGAGGAAGGCAATGATCTGTGTCATCGCTTTGTCCTGCACGGACGCGCCGTATGCACAGCCCGCACACATCCGGACTGTACGGCCTGCGTTCTTCAGGATGTATGTGAAAAACACCTGACATGATATCAAACGGAGGCAGCCTGTGACCGATAAGCTCTATGATCTGGATTCCTATCTCTGGTCTTTTGATGCCACAGTCCTTTCCTGCGTGCCGGGAAAGGCCGGCTATCTGGTTACACTTGACCGCACTGCCTTCTTCCCTGAAGGCGGAGGACAGGGCGCGGACCACGGCATGCTCGGTCCAGCCAATGTTCTGGATGTACATGAAAAAGACGATGCGATTGTTCATCTCACGGACCGTCCGCTGCCGGAAGGCCCTGTGCACGGAGTCATTGATGACGCACGGCGTATGGAGCATATGCAGCAGCACTCCGGTGAGCACATCTTTTCCGGGCTTGTCTATCGCCGCTTCGGTTTTCACAATGTTGGTTTCCACATGGGCAGTGACGCAGTAACCATGGATTTCGACGGCGTACTGGAGCCCGCCCAGATCGCTGATATTGAGCGCGCAGCCAACGAAGCCATCTGGAAGGACATTCCGCTGCGTGTATACTATCCCACGCCGGAAGAGCTTGCTCATCTCGATTATCGTTCCAAGAAAGCGCTTACCGGGCCGGTGCGTCTGGTTGAAATCCCCGGGTATGATCTGTGCGCCTGCTGCGGAACGCATGTCACCTCCACCGGACAGATCGGGCAGGTAAAGGTCCTGGGGTTCATCCACTATAAGGGCGGTGTGCGTGTGTCCATTCTGTGCGGCCGCCGTGCCTTGGACTATACCTGTAAGCTGTTCCATGACTATCATGGCAGTGCGCAGCAGCTCTCCGCCAAGGAAGGCACGCTCTCGGACACTACTGCCCGATTGCTCAGCGAGCGTGATGCGCTGAAAAACCAGTGCCGGGCCTTAGCCCTGTCTCTCTTCCGCCTGCATGCAGAAAAGGAAACCGATCCGCTTCTGCGCATTGTCTCGATCCCGGACATAGATCTGTCTCTTCTGCGTCCGTGCGCCGGTGAGCTGGCTTCTCAGTGCACTGCAGCACTGGTGGTTGTCCCCCGTGATCACGCTTGCTCCTTCGCTCTTTCCTCTCTGTGCCTTGACGTACGCCCCCTGGCCCGCGCCCTGACGGATGCCTTTCATGGCCGCGGCGGCGGAGCGCCGGATATGGTGCAGGGCATCCTTGAACTGACAGATACCGACGCACTGCGCCGCGTTCTGCTTCCATTGCTTTCCAGAAAGGAATGATTCGATGCGCCGCATTCTCCCATGTCTTCTGGTCCTGTTTCTTCTGATTTCCTGTTTCCCGGCACTGTGTGAGGAAGCCGACGGAGAGATGACCGCCGAGGTCTGGCAGAGCCTGGCTGAAACGCAGACCCTGCCCGAGGAAGCCCGGGAGTATACTACCCGCGGCACGGTCATCAGCGCCATCGCGCATGGTGATTATCTGTATTATCTGTCTACCGACGGACTGTATCAGGTCGACACCAAAACACTGGAGGAAAGCGCCATTCTCACCTACTCGGACCTTCTCAACCGCTGTTCACAGGCCTTTGCCCTGCGGAAAATGAGCCTTTGCTTCCGTTCCAATACGCTTCTGCTCCTGGACTGGCACAGCGGTCATATCTGGACAGTCACACGTCGTAACATGAGCCACCAGTCTTCCTATAACACCGGGGAGCTGAACCCGCAGGCCTGCTGGTCTCCATGTGCCAATACCTCGCGCATGCTGCTTCTCACCGGCGGCGGACTGGGCAATCTGGGGCACCTCGTATCCCTGGACCTAGAAGTGGGAATCCTCATGGAGTCTGAGACGAATGATCTGGCCGAGATTGCACTGTGGGACAACGGTCATATCGCCTGTCTCGTCGCTGGCGCCGGCGGCACCTCCCAGGTTGTGCGCGCCAATCTGCAGGGCCGTGATCGTGAGGTCATCTGTAATATTGACGGTCTTTCCTGCCGCGGACTGGAGTGCGACCGGCAGACCAAGGAAATCTTTCTTATCACTGACCAGGGCCTGTGCCGTATCCTGGACGGAGAGCAGAGCGTGCTCTTCCATTTCAAGCCCGGACAGCATGAGATCGATTATCTGCTTTCCGATCACGACTATACCATTGTGTCCTCCAACCGCCTGATTCTGCTTCCCATTCGCGCGCGTGAAGAAGAAGCGGCCTCCCAATAAGGCAGCATATAGGGCATGCGGTCATACTGCGGATGTCTTTTGGTCTGCATAAGGCTGCAAAAAGCGGAAAGAACGCACTTCTCAGCATATGCATCGTGCCATATTGGGCCGATGATTACTGCATGTTTTCCCTTTGTTTTCGCAGCAGAAATTCTTGACAAACAGCACACCGACGCGTATGCTCTTCCTGCTTTTTGAGGGTATATCCCTGGCAGAAGAAAGGAGGCGGGTCATCTTGCAGAAACGGTTTTTGAGAAAACTGCACCGGATGTGTATGCACTGTATGCACTCGCCTTGTGACCGGATGAGCGCATACGGCCTGTGACCGCATGCACCAGGTACGATAGAATAGGCAAGGCGTCTGTCCTTTCAACGGGATACAGCGCCTTGTTTTTTTTCGGAGGAATCCCATGCCACTGTCCTATGACGATCTCTTTCAGATTTTTTCCCGGATCCACGCCTGTCCGGAACTGGGCATGCAGGAGACAAAAACCACGCTTCTGATCCGGGATACGCTTGCGTCGCACGACATTACACTGCTGCCCCTTCCTCTTGCAACCGGCGTTGTCGCATCCATCGGACACGGCAAGGGCCCGGTAATCGGCCTTCGCTGCGATATGGACGCACTGCCCATTGAGGAAGCCACTGATCTTCCCTATCGTTCCCAGGTTCCCGGCATCATGCATGCCTGCGGGCATGATTTCCACACCACCGTTATGCTGGGTGTCGCGCTTGCGCTGAAGGAAGAAGAAGACTCGCTGCCGGGTCAGGTGCGCATTGTCTTCCAGCCGGCAGAAGAGCTGGCTACCGGCGGTTATGCGCTTTCGCGTACCGGTATCGTTGACGACTGTACCATGTTTCTCGGCATTCATACCTATCCAGGGTTTACAAACGGTACTCTCGGCATCAAGGAAGGTCCCGTCATGGCCGCTGTAGACCGTTTCCGTGTCACGCTTCGAGGACGCGGCACACACGCGGCGCATCCGCACAAAGGCATTGATCCCGTGCCCGCACTGGCCACACTTGTCACAAGCCTGCAGACACTGGCAAGCCGCCTGACGGATCCGTTTGCACCGGTCCTTTGCTCCATCACCCATATGGAGGCCGGAAACACCTGGAATGTCATTCCCGAAAGCGGTATGCTGGAAGGTACGATCCGCACCATGACACCGCAGGTGCGCGCCGAGGTGGAATCGCATTTCCGCCGGATTGTGGAGGATACATCCCATGCTTTCCGCGTGGAGCCTGTCATCGAATGGCATGCCGGTCCGCCAGCTGTCATCAACGATCCTGCACTGTGCGCTCTGGCCCGAACAGTCGCGGACAGCCTTGGCCTTCAGACCGCTCTGCAGGAAGACACCCTGGGCGGAGAGGACTTCTCCGAGTTTCTTACTTATCCGCGTCTGCGGCCCGGAATCTTTGTGAGAATCGGCACCGGCGGAGATTATCCCCAGCATCATCCGAGATTCACCGTGGACCCCCAGGCGCTGCCCGGCGCAGTCGCATTCTTCACCCAGATGGCCAAAGCCTGCATGCAAAAGGCTTAACCATACATTTTCCTTTTGGAGGTGCTTGTATGTTCCGCAAACTTACTGCTCTTCTGCTGACTCTTACACTGTCCATGGGCATTTTGCCCCTGAGCCTGGCAGAGGACACACAGGTCATTAATGTAGCCGTAACGCAGACGCTGGAAACCATGAACCCGCTGCAGATTTCCTCCACGGAAGTTTCCAAGTATGCCATGGGCCTTGCTTTCTATCCGCTGGTGGAACTGGACCGGGAACTGAACTTTGTCCCGCAGCTGGCCGACTCTATTACCACGGAAGATAATCTGACCTTCACCATTCACCTGGACGAGCGCGCCTGCTGGTCTGACGGTGTGCCTGTCACTGCGCAGGATGTTCTCTTTACATTTCTCATTGAAACCAGTCCGTCCTGTGTCAATGCGTCCATGATGTTCTACGCCATTGAAGGTGTCAGCGATGACAATACCATGCCGGAAGGCGCCACCGAAATTCCCGGCATTCAGATCCTGGATGACAAGACCCTGACGGTCACCACCAAATGGCCTATGGCACTGTCCACATTTGAAAACAACTTCGGGCGCTATATTCTCACCGTACCCGAGCACGTGCTGAAGGACATCCCGCGGGACCAGATCCTGACGGATCCCTTCTTCCTTCATCCCACGGTTGTCTCTGGTCCCTATTCCATTGTTGATTTCGACCTGAACCACTATGTGCATTATCAGGCTAATGAAAGCTTCTTCCTGGGAAAGCCGAACGTGGAATACCTGAACCTGGTCGTTACTGCCTCTACACAGCTCCTGGCCGGCCTGCAGAGCGGCGAGATTGATCTGGTTCAGCAGACCACTGCCGATATCCCCATGGACGATTACGACGCCGTGCGCGCGCTGTCCGGGGTAACGGCAGTCAGCGGCACACCGGTTACCAATCAGTCCATCTTCATCGACGTGGAAAACGTGCCGGATGTGCGTATCCGCCGGGCTCTGCTTCTGGGTATGGACCGGGAAATGATTCTGCATGAGCTTTTGCACGACAACGGCGAGATTGTTGATGCCTATCTCGTCTCCTCCAGCCCCTATTACTCGGAAGAGCTGGGCGTCACTGCCTACGATCCTGATGCCGCGCGTGCCCTGATCGCAGAGGCTAAGGCTGACGGCACCGATACCCATCTCACCTGGCATGTAAACGCCGGCGACTCCACCTTTGTCCAGGCAGTGGAATACTTTGCGGCTGCCTTTGAGGAACTGGGACTGCAGATCGACATCCGTACTGTTGACCTTTCCACGCTTATGACCGTAGCCGATGCCGGTGAATTCCAGATCATGTCTGTGCAGTACACCTATGCACCAGTAGATCCCTACACCGACATGGTATGGCTCATGTCTGCCGACGGCTGGACACGCTATGAAAACGAGGCCATGGCTTCCGCGCTGATGGACACCCAATCCCTGACTGATATAGAGGCCATTACTGAGCGCTTCCTTGCTGCCCAGAAGATCGTAGTGGAAGACTGCCCCATGATCTCTGCCTATGTGCTTTCCGCGCTGGGTGCTGTAAGCAACCGCCTTGTCGGCGCAGTCCCGGACGTATTCGGCACATTTGTCAATGTCCACGAATGGACGGTTCAGTAATCCTGTTTTCCTTCACCGGGCCCTTCACCGGGCCCGGTGCTTTTCCGGAGGTCCCGCCGACGGCATGCCCTGCGTGGCGTCGGCAGGCTCCCCGGTCACATCGCATAGGAGGCCCTGTATGGATCCGATCCTTTCCGTGCGCAATCTTCAGGTGACGTTCTCGGGACTGGGAAACCAGAGCATTGCCACTTCAGACATATCCTTTGATGTATTTCCCGGGGAAGTGCTCGCACTCGTAGGCGAGTCCGGCTCAGGAAAGAGCGTTA
Source organism: uncultured Eubacteriales bacterium (assembly GCA_902764915.1). Taxonomy (GTDB): domain Bacteria; phylum Bacillota; class Clostridia; order Christensenellales; family Aristaeellaceae; genus UBA2943. Next base: position 63,792 of record CACWXY010000007.1, read on the forward strand.
CTGCACTTTCTCTGCTTTCCCTGCTCACACGGCAGGCCAAGGCTACCGGCACTGTACGCTACCGCGGCCAGGACCTTCTCTCGCTTTCTGAAAAACAGCTGGACGCCATCCGTGGAAAACAGATTTCCATGATCTTTCAGGATATCATGAACAGTCTGAACCCGGTTCTCACCATCGGAAAGCAGCTGACAGAACCGATGATCTGCCACAATGGACTGTCCCAGGCAGAAGCCCGAACACGCGCTGTTTCGCTTCTGGAGCAAACAGGAATCCGGGACGCGCAGGGGATTATGAAAAAGTATCCACATATGCTCTCGGGCGGCATGCGCCAGCGTGTCATGATTGCCATGGCTCTGTCCTGCGATCCGGAACTGCTGATCGCGGATGAGCCCACGACAGCACTGGATGTCACCATTCAGCTGCAGATCATGCAGCTCCTCTCTTCCCTCCAGAAAGCACGGCACATGGCACTGCTTCTTATCACCCATGATCTGGGACTGGTGGCGGAAAACGCGGATCGTGTTCTGGTGCTCTATGCCGGACAATGCGTGGAATGCGGTGACGTCGATACGATCCTGACGCATCCGCTGCATCCCTATACCCGTTCGCTTCTGCGCGCCGTTCCCGGCATTCATGATGCCCGTGACCAGCGGCTCTACAATATTCCAGGCACTGTACCGGAATCCTATGGTGCCATGACCGGCTGCCGCTTTCATGATCGCTGTCCCTATAAGGCTCACTGCCGGGACTATGAAAAAAATGCCGGTCTTCTGCCGGTCACGGACACGCATCTGACCCGCTGCGCGTATCTTCTGGGAGGTGACTGCGATGCCTGAACCTCTGCTCTCCGTCCGTCACCTCACCAAGACTTACCCGGCCCGCCGTGGGCAGAAGCTTATTGCGGTCAACGACGTCTCCTTCTCCATTGACCGCGGGGAAGCCTTCGGACTGGTCGGTGAAAGCGGGTGCGGAAAAAGTACCATTGCCCGGCTGATCATGGGACTGGAAAAAGCGGACAGCGGCGAGATCTGTCTGGATGGGGAAAACCTGCTCTCCCTGCGCGAAACACAGCGCCGGCCGCACCGTCCCCGCTACCAGATGGTTTTTCAGGATGCCGCCTCTTCCCTCAATCCCCGGCGCCGCGTGCGGGATCTGATACGTGATCCCATGGTGGAACATCATATTCTCTCCGGGGACGCGCTGAACGCGCGTGTAGATGCACTTCTTTCCATGGTCGGCCTGCACCCGGACATGGCGCAGCGTTATCCGCACGAGTTTTCCGGCGGACAGAAACAGCGCCTGTGCATAGCCCGTGCGCTCTCCCTGAATCCAGAGCTTCTGGTGCTGGATGAGCCGGTCAGTGCCCTGGATGTATCCATTCAGGCCCAGATCCTGAACCTTCTGCGTGACCTGCAAAAGCAGCTGCATCTGACCTATCTGTTTATCGGGCATGGTCTTGGCGCCGTGCGCTATGTCTGTGACCGGATTGCTGTCATGTATATGGGCCGGATCATGGAAAGCGGAGACAGTGAAACACTGTTTTCCTCGCCTATGCACCCCTATACCCTGGCATTGGCCGATGCCTCGCCGTCCGCAGACATACGTCTCCGGGGGCGCGCACGCATAGCCCTTCGCGGGGAAATGGAGGATGTGCCGCAGACCGGCTGCCCGCTGTATCACCGCTGTCCCGCAGCAGAGGAAGCCTGTCAGACGCGCAGCACAGCGCTGGAAGAAATAGCCCCCGGGCACTGGACTGCCTGCCGGCGGGCCAGGCTTCTCAGGGAGGAGACAAATGCGTAAGTATATTCTGAAAAAGCTTCTGACCACGATTCCTGTGCTTATCGGGATTACGGTCATTGACTTTCTGATCATGGCCAGAGCCGGCAGTCCCATTGACATGATGACAGGTCCGCGCATGACCGAAGCCACCAAAGCTGCCCTTGCCACCCGCCTGGGGTTGGACCGTCCGCTGTGGCAGCAGTACCTGTCCTGGCTCTGGGAACTCCTGCACGGCAATCTCGGCTATGCCTATAAATCGAATCAGCCGGTACTGGATCTGATCCTTTCGCACCTGGGGCCCACCCTCCTTCTGATGGGCCTGTCACTGCTCATGGGGCTCGTCATTGCAGTGCCGCTGGGTGTCTACAGTGCCGTGCACCGCTATGAAAAACGCGATTATCTGCTGGTCGCCGTGTCTTTTATTACCTCTTCCGTGCCTGGCTTTTTCCTGTCCATGATCCTGATCTTCCTCTTTACCGTTACCCTGGGCTGGCTGCCTTCTGGGGGCATGGTCACTGCAGGGATCGGCGGAGATCTGGGGGATCTTGTGCGGCATATGATCATGCCTGTCACTGTACTGACACTGCCTATTGCCGCCTCCAATATGCGCTATATTCGTTCTTCCGTACTGGAAATCCTGGAGACTGATTATTTGCGCACGGCCCGGGCAAAAGGCATAGGCCGCCGGCTTGTCATCTGGCGCCACGCCATGCGCAACGCCCTTGTTCCCATTGTCACTGTCATCGGAATGCAGATCCCGGGACTCGTAGGCGGCGCCGTAATTGTCGAAAAAATCTTCAACTGGCCGGGGCTTGGACTTCTAACCATGGACGCAATTATGACACGCAATTATCCCCTGATCATGGGAGTATGCCTGCTGTCCGCTGTTGTGGTTCTCCTGGCCAATCTTCTTACCGATATACTCTATGCGCTGGTAGATCCTACGATCCGTCTGTGACAAGGAGGCGACACAATGCATTCCTCTGCGCTCACGCGCTTTCTTCGCCACCGGATGGCGGTTCTGTGCCTAGGCATCTTTATTCTCGTTGTTCTCTTTGCGCTTCTGGGGCCCTTCTTTTCGCCTTATGCCCCCACGCAGAAATCCGGCGGTTTTTCTGCGCCGCCAGACAGCGCACATCTGCTGGGCACAGACAAGATCGGACGCGATCTGCTCACGCGTCTTATGCACGGCACGCGGATCTCGCTTCTGGTGGGTCTGTCCGCCACCGTTATCTCCACCCTGATCGGCGTCGTACTGGGGCTGATCAGCGGATACTTCGGAGGGGTTCTGGACCGAATTCTCATGTCCGTGACCGATATGGTCATGTCCTTTCCCTATATTCTTCTGGTACTGGTCACCGCAGCGATCTTTGAACCCGGGCTTGTCACCATGATCCTCATCCTCGGCTTTGTCAACTGGCCAGGGGTTACACGTCTGGTACGCGGAAATGTACTGAGCCTTCGGGAGACCAACTTTATACGCAGCGATATTACCTCCGGCATGCCCCGGCGCTATATTCTCTTTCGGGAAATCCTGCCCAATACGCTCTCCCCGGTACTGGTCTATGCCACTTCCGTCTTTGCACTGTCCATACTGGATGAGGCTGCGCTCAGTTACCTGGGCATGGGTGTTCAGCCCCCTACGCCTTCCCTGGGCAATATGCTCTCCGGTGCAGAATCCCTGTCCATACTTACCGGCAAGCCGTGGATGTGGCTGCCTGCCGGCCTCTGTATTATTCTTCTGGTCGTATCCATTAACTTTATCGGCGATGCGCTGCGCGACGCCATGGACCCCAGAAATCTTGCATAATTCCCAACGAAAAGAGTGATGCCCTATGCGTAACCGATTGAATTATCAATCCACGGAATATGACTGCGGTCCGACCTCTCTGGTCAATGCCATCCGTTTCCTGTTCGACCGGGAAGAAATCGATCCCGGCCTGATCAAGGGCATATGGCACCTGGGGAATGATACCTACAATGAAGAGGGCTGTCCCGGCAAGCACGGCACCTCCATGGCAGCCGCATGCTATATCGCCTCCTGGATCAACGGCTACGCCAAGGGCTGGAAGTTCCCTCTGAAAACGGAGTATATGTCCGGGCTATGTGTCCAGGCCGGTCCCCAGACGCCGATCGATGCATGCCTGGAAAGCGGCGGCTGTGCTGTCATCCGCTGCTGGACCGGGAAAATCCCGCACTACGTGCTGCTCACATGCCTGACTCCGGACGGATTCATCGGACTGTGGGATCCCTATGACGAGGATCCGGACCTGGATCCTGAAAAATATCGTATCATTTCGGACAGCCGCCAGATGAACCGTATGGTACGCGTGGATGTCCTCAATTCCACCGGTAAGGAAGACTACGCCATGGGCGCCGAAGAACACAGAGAGGTCATTCTTTTCATGCGGACAGACGGGAAAGACAGCCTGTAAACGCAGGTATCTCCTTGAGCGAACAAAAAACGTTCCTGCGAAAAAAGCCTCCAGCGTCCCGAATATCGGGACTCCGGAGGCTTTTGTTCACTCCTGCTGTCAGGGATTGTATGACATGCGCCAGGCGGTGCGCCATCGGACCGCCTCGCCTGAAGGCACACGGGACTGCATACTCTGAGCAAGCATATCCGCCTGATCCATTTCCTTACTATGCAGGGAAACACTGGTTTTTCCCTGCACATTTCCCTGCCTCATACGGAAAGGAATGCCTGATTTTTAACGGGACCTTCCCGCAACCCTTTCATCGGATCCATTTGTCTGCAAGAGTAGGCTCCGCAAACCCCCAGTCCTCTCCCACCGCATGGCTGACCTGTATGAAACCATTTTTCTGGAGAACTCGCGCGGAAGCCAGGTTCTCCACCATAGTACTTGCGGTAATGCACTCTATACCGCCCGTGTTAAGAAGGGCATGCGTCATAACCTGCATGGCTTGCGTGTCCATTCCCTTACCCCATTCTTCCCGCAGCAGTCTGTAGCCTACACTGATCTTATGATTCTCTGCCCGATAGCCATAAGCTTCTGCCAGGCCGCAGAAACGGTTTCCCTGAAAAATGCCCAGTATCAGGGAGTCCTTCATGCCTTCCCCATACAAACGGAGAATCGCTTCCCGCGCTTCATACCTCTTTTCAAACAGAAACGTCGGCAGATAGCGATACACCGCCGTCTGCTGCGTAAGTTTCGCAAGGTCCTCCCAATCAGAAAGACAAAGCGGTCTGAGGTCACAGAACCGACCTTTCCAAACAGGCGGTTCAGGAAACAGATGCGTCATAGGATCGGTGCGTTCCATATGCTTCACCGCACATGTCTGATTCTGTCATGCCATGATATTCGGCCATGCAGGCCGATTGCTGTGCGCCCGTTGAAAACACAGTCATGCCACTTGAGTGAATTCACCGGAAAAAAAAGAAGCACTGTTCCATTCTTCAGAATAAGGCAGTCTCTGTACTCCATAGCTTCGCGTGTCATCACAGGCTTTGACTGACGATTGAATGCTTTATCCGCCGGTGCTTTCATGGCTTTGCGCATCCGTGCTTGACCTCTTGTATCGGAATATATCAAGACCATCGATACAGCCTTCATAAACAAATCCATTCTTCCGGGCGATATGTTTAGTCGCTTCCTGCTCAGGAGAGCATTCTATGACCGCCTGTTTATTTCCACAGACAGCCTTCTCCTTCAGTACCCCTGTAAGGTAGGTCGCATACCCTTTTCGCCAATGATCCGGATGAAGAACCCAGCCAATTTCCATGCTGGCTTCATCATAATCATGATAAATCACATATCCGATGAAATGTCCATCCTTCTCCACTGCATAGATCATCGGAGGCGTGGACAATCCAGCACGCATCAGAAACTCTTCCGATTGTTCCCTCGTAAAAGTCGGTTCCAAATAGCGCATGACCCTTGCATCTGACAGCAATTCATACAGCGGCATAAGGTCATCTTGCGTCATTAATCGAATTGTCAGGTTCATTTTCTCCATTCCTTGCTCCTGTTTTGCAAACTGGAACTTGATGAATCCCAAAAGGAAGAAAAGTGTCCGAAAATGAAATCTCGATATTCATCTGCACCATCACAGATTGCCTTGCCACTGCCTGACATGACATAGTTCGGATCATCCCCTGATGTCTGCGTATGCATTCCGATACTTCCCCCCGGATGGATCGGTCATCCCCGTTTCCCCATTCATTTCCGGGAACATTGCTTCTGCCATGCTGCTGCAATCAATTATCACGGCTTTTAGCCTCTCATGCAATGTGTATTGGGAAGTATTTCTTCAGTTCAACGCCTGTCGGTGTAATCGCAAAGTTTGCCTGCCATGTTTCCACGCCCTTGGATACATTCCGGTCTACCAGTTCCTTTACCTGATCATAGTGGGTGCTTCGCTCTATGATCTCAAAGCCGGGATTGTCATAGATGAAGCAGACCAGCAGAATCGCCCGCTCATGTTCTTTCAGACTGCCGCCAAGCTCTTCGAAATGTTTGGACATGCGTCCGGTAGAAGAGAATGGCGTCACTTTCTTTGTCTTCACCCAGTCCGGCACATCCACCTGTAGGTGCTGAAGCGGCGTTTTCACTTCGAGATAGGTACTTCCAACAAGAAAATCCAGTTTCGAAATGCCTAAAAACACCTCGCGGCGATCTTCCGTGACATTGCCAACCATGTCAGCAAACCCACCATTTCTGAGATAATGCTCCACATAACGGTTCGCAGCATTCTGGTTTATGCCAATCCATGCCTTGTTTTTCTCTTCAGGCCTGTTCAGTGATACCGCCTCAACCGTATATGATGTTTTGCGGTTTGGATCGTCACTCTTTGAAAGCAGGCACGGTCTGCCACTGATATCAAGATTGCCGATTCGTCCAATCGTCGGACAATGGCAGGATACACCTGTTTCGCCGTCAATCGTTACCAGCATAGTAAACTGGCTTTTTCTCTTTTCGATAACTCCCTCAACAAGAGGCGTTGTAAACACAAACATCTTTTCTTATGTCTGGAATGCATTGCTTTGCTTATTCCTTCAGTCATCCGCCATCTTCATCAAAGAAATCAGCTCTTCCTCGCGTATCGTGACAGAATCCACACAGTCCATGCATGATGGTTCTTCTGTCATCCATCACACTGTTTCGTACGCCATGGGACTATGTTTTTCCATGCCGTCTACCTGGCCAATTTCCAACCTGTGTCCAGGCCTATCATTCCTGGCAGCAAACAACAAGTCTTGTTTTCCATCCTTCAGCAGCATGTAGAACGACAGTATGCATCCCGAATGCAACTGCGCCGGTTCCTTTTCCCATGACGCTGACGGTAAAGACGCAAAAGATAAACAGCCTTTCATGATAATACTCAGAATTATGGAGACATATTCCTTTCCATGTCAAGAAAGAATCATATTATCGTATCTTCAAACGACCTTCCTGACTGCATACTCTGCAGGTCAGTTTGTTTTGCCTTTCTTCAAGCGTTCTGTGGCTCGATTGGGCGTGGCTCAGCCCTGCATTACTCACCTCAATTGTGCAAAACGCCCAAAGAGCAGCGGCATGATTCTCTCAGCACTGCGGACAAACGAAAAAAGGGTTGCTTTTCGCAGTCATCCGGGGAATCACTGCTTTAGTCCTCTTTCACCGCAGGTTTTCCCATTTCCAGGAGTCGAAGCAGACATACTTCCAGTTGTCCCCGCCTGCAACCTTTTCCATCTCTTCCAGATCCAGTTGATTCATATCCCGTTCCATTTGCCTTCATGTCAGTCTTCTCAGGCTTCATTCTTTATTATCTCTGACACCTATTGATACGAACAATTCTGGAGGGAGGCAAGTGAGGCAATGAGATTTTCCAGCCATTTTTTCTTGCATCATGACTGTGCTGTTCATTCTGTTGTTTTGGTTACTCTTGCCCTATAATTGTATTCTGTATCAAAGAATCATGATGATTTCGAGAGTGAGGCACTGGCATGCTGCAAAATCCCATACTCACCGGTTTTCACGCTGACCCTTGCATCTGCCGCAAGGGCGATGACTACTATATTGCCGTATCCAGCTTTGAGTGGTTCCCGGGGATTCCCATCTACCATTCCAGGGATATGAAGCACTGGGAACTGTATACGCATGCATTAACAGATGAAAGAACATGTAATCTGAAAGGCCTGCCCTCCGCAAAGGGCATCTGGGCTCCGTGCCTGACCTATTGCGAAGAAGACGGCCTGTTCTATGTGGTTTACGGCATTATGCACTCCATGAATGCGCGGTATTTCGATATCGATAATTATCTCATTACTGCCCGGGATATCCGCGGTCCATGGAGCGAACCAGTATACCTGCATTCATCCGGTTTTGATGCTTCTCTGTTCCATGACCGGGACGGGCGAAAATGGCTTGTAGCCCTGGACTGGGAAACCCGGACCGGCTATGAAAAGCCCGGACAGATCTGTATCGTGGAATACGATCCGAAAGCCAGGCGCATCAAAGGCCTGCCACAGAGAATCTGGCGTGGTGGCACCGACCGGGGCTGTCTGGAAGCGCCGCATCTGACACGTCATGGCGATTACTATTATCTGATGTGCGCGGAGGGCGGAACAGGCTACTATCATGCAGTGACAATGGCGCGTTCCCTGCATCCCCTCGGGCCCTATGAGGGCGACCCAGCCAATCCCATTCTCACAGCAGTTCCGGAAAACCGGAATGAACGGGCGGACGTGGATCACCTTAAGCCGCATTTCTATAATCCTGCCAGCTATCTGCAGAAGTGCGGCCATGCAAGCTATGTAGAGACAGCCCTCGGGGAAACCTATCTGGTACACCTCTGTGCCCGTCCCTTTACGCCGGAACTTCGCTGTACCCTGGGCAGAGAAACAGGCATACAGAAAATGAAATGGACAGAGAACGGATGGCTGCACCTGGCATCCGGCGGCAATATGGCAGAACCATTTGTGGAAGAGAGCCGTCTGCCCGACTGGCTTCCTTCTCCTGTGCCTGACAGAGATGACTTTGACAGCCCTGCGCTGGGCATTGCCTATTATGCGCCGCGCATCGATCCGCACAGCTTCTGTGACCTAACAGCCCGTCCCGGATGGCTTCGCATGCGAGGCCAGGAATCAGGCTGTTCTGTGCATAAGGTCAGTCTTCTGGCACGGAAGCTGAAAAGCGTTCATAGCGAAGTCATGACATGCCTGGAATTTGATCCCGAAGTTTATCAGCAGAGCGCCGGTCTGATTCTATATTATGACAACATGAACTTCGCATATCTTCGCAAGTATTACAGCAATACGCTGCAGGGGCCTGCCCTGTCCGTTCTGCGGATACGCAACGGCGAGCGCGAAGAGTACGAGCGTATTCCCGCCGGAAAAGGCCCGGTATGGATGCGCCTTCTGATTGAAGGCCGGCAGTCTGTCTTCAGCTATTCCGCAGACGGAAAGGTATGGCATTCCATCGGTCCCGCCTTTGACACCAGCGAGTTCTCCGATGAGTATTCGCAATACGGCGAATTTACAGGATGCTTTGTCGGCATAACCTGTGCCGACCGGATGCTGCATCAGAAATGCGCGGATTTTGATTTCTTTCTCTATCGTGACCTGAAGCCGGATCTTCTGCCCGATTCCGACAGCAGAGGCACAGAAGCACACTCCATGCTGGAACAGAATCAGAAAATCAGGGAAAAAGTACAATCCCTGACAGCCGATTTCCAGGAGAATGAAAGAAGCCATAACTCATATCTGCAGGAACAGCGTGAACAGGAGTGCATCCGCACTGGCAACCTCGATGGACTGCTGAAAACATTTGGAGAACTGGAGATCGATAAAGTCGGAACCGTTTCCAAGGACGCCATTCGGAACATGAAGGATATCGCCATTGTGGTCATTGGTCTTTCTGCCCGATCCGCCATAGAGGGTGGCGTGCCTTCCGAGATGGCTTTCTCCATGTGCGATGTGTTTATCCAGCAGGTGGAGGCACAGAAGGAATGGGAAAAGATCGGGATACTGCTGCGCAATGTACAGGTAGAATACTGCCTGACTGTGCAGACATTCCGCCACTCGCAGACGAAGAACCACATTGTAATCCGCTGCAGGGAACTGATCATGAAACGGATTGCCACCAAACTGACCGTACAGGAACTGGCCGCAGCCATGCACATTCATCCGGACTATCTCTCCCAGCTCTTTTCCCGGGAAGAAGGCCTGACTCTGAGCGAATATATCAGTCGGGAAAAAGCCCACGCGGTGAGAAATGAACTGCTGTTCACCCGCAAATCCTATGATGATATTGCTGCCTCACTCTCCTTTTCTTCCCAGAGTCATATGGGAAAGGTGTTCAAAAAATGGACCGGCATGACCCCCGGACAGTACCGCACACTGTATGGGGAAAGCAAAAAGAATGACAGGGAAAAATTCCAAAAAGAAAACAAAGAATTGTAATATAGCGCTCGGAATTGTGATATATTCCGGGCTTTTTCTTTGCTATCGTTCACTTGATTACGGCAGGAAATACACCATATTTTGCATTGACTTATTTTCTATAATCATTCGCATCATTCCGTGGAAAGAAAGTGATGGATTGAGAATCAAAGGCGTCAATCTTGGCAACTGGCTCGTCCTTGAGAAATGGATGAATCCAGCCCTCTTTTACGGCACAGACGCACAGGATGAGTACGACCTCCCCCGGCAGCTTTCCAGAGAAGTCTATGAAGCGCGCATCCGAATACATCGTGCTGAATACATCTCAGAGGGTGATTTCGTACGCATCCGTGCCATGGGACTGAACACGGTCCGTATCCCCATTCCCTACTTCATATTCGGCGATGTAGAGCCGTATATCGGCTGTATTGAAGAACTGGACAGGGCTTTCGCCTGGGCCAAGCGGTATGGTCTGAAAATACTTATTGACCTGCACACTGTTCCCGGCGGACAGAATGGCTTTGACAACAGCGGCATCAGCGGCGTATGCAAATGGGCGCAGAGTCAGAAGAAAATCGATTTTGTACTGGATCTGCTGGAAAAGCTGGCGGAGCGCTATGGGCATCACGAGAGCCTGTTCGGCATTCAGCCCATCAATGAGCCCATGAACGAATGGCTGTGGAATGTCGCCCATGTGCAGGACCGCTACAAGCCCCGGGACCCCGCCGTCGCTGAGGGAAGCGCCGGCATCTCCATGGATTTTCTCCGCTGGTTCTACGTGGAAGCCTACTGGCGGCTGCGCAGACATTTGCCGGAGGAAAAAGCCGTTGTGCTGCATGACGCCTTTGACCTGTCAGCCTGGAAGGACTTCATGCGGGAGGACTGCTACAAGAATGTCTGGCTGGATACCCATCAGTACCTGATGAACGCCGAAGGTTCCGGCTGCGAGCAGAGCCTGCCCGGCTATGTACGCTATATCATGGATCATTACTATCCTCAGGTCGGGGAAATGGAAGCCTATTTCCCTGTAATCTGCGGCGAATGGTGCCTGTTCAACTCTCTGGCCACCGGTCATGACACAAAGGGCGGACAGACCGTGCTCAACGGTGTCGAAGGCAATGCCCGGGAATCCATGGAGGATGAAGAAAAGAAATCACTGTATCAGGCCCTGGCATCGGCACAGCTGGCTGCATGGAATCGCGGACATGGATATATTTTCTGGAGCTACAAGCTTCTGACTGATACCGTCAATACACCCGACTGGATCGGCTGGGACGCTTGGGACATGGGCCGCTGCTATGATTTCGGCTGGTTCCCGCATGCGGACACGCAATGACAGAAAGAAGGGAAAAGGGATGAAACTGAGGGGTGTCAATCTGGGGAACTGGCTTTCCCTGGAAAAGTGGATGCAGCCCGAACTGTTTCACGGTGTGGACGGCGAAGACGAAATGGATTTCTTCGCCCAGCTTCCCCCGCAGGAGGCTTGCAGCCGTCTGCGGACACACTATGAGACCTATATCACGCAGAATGATTTTGCCTTTATGGCAGATGCGGGCGTCAATATGGTTCGCATCCCCATTCCGTATTACATCTACGGAGAGCCGGGCCGTCCCGCCTCCATCGACTGCCTGGACCACGCCTTTGACTGGGCGGAACAGTACGGACTGAAGATCCTCATTGATCTGCACTCCGTGCGCGGCGGACAGAACGGCTTTGACAACAGCGGAGCCTGCGGCCTGTGCACCTGGCACAAGCACCCTGAATATGTGGAGGAAACCCTGCAGCTTCTGGAGAGCCTGGCAAAGCGGTATGCCGAACGGCCTTCGCTCATGGGCATCGGTCCGATTAATGAACCGGCCAGCGAGCATATAATGGCACTGAACGCCTTCCTGTTCCGGGACCGCTATCCAGAGCGCGTCGCACAGTCGGAAGCCGTACCGGACAGTTTTCTCCGGCAGTTCTATCTGGATGTGTACCGGCGCGTAAAGCCATTGCTTCCCGAGCATGCCGTCATTGTACTGTCCGACCAGTTTGATCTGTCCCGCTGGGCGGATTTCATGCCCCGGGAGGAATACCCGGGCGTATGGCTGGATGCCCACAAATATCTGACGTTCTCCGAAGGCATGTTTACCTACAATGGACTGCCTTCCGCCTATGCCTATCAGGCTGATGCGGACCACGAAATCCATGGCGGGCTGATCATGGAGAATTATCTGAAACTGATCCGCAACGTCTTCCTGAAGGATATTCTTGAGGCAGCGGAACATCACCCCGTTATGGTGGGCGAATGGTGTCTTGTCCAGAACATGGATGACATCAAAAACGCAGGCAGCGAAGCAGAGGTGCAGGCCCTGTACCGCCAGCTCGCGGACGCGCACATTGCCGCATGGGACGAAGCGGAGGGCGGAGCCTACTGGAGCTACAAGGCAACGGATACGCGTCCGGATGCCTGGGATTTCCGCAAGTGCATAGACAACGGCTGGCTGACATACCGTGCCTGATGCATTCAACTGCGGGAAGGTTCCCCTTCCTCTGAACGTCACGCTCCTAATCACAGCACATGATCCTTATCAGACAAACTATGAACAGGATGTGAGGAAGCATATGAATAGCGAAGTCATCATCGAAGTCAAGAACATGGTCAAGAACTTTGGCCCGACCCGCGCACTTCGCGGCGTTGATGTGAAATTCTACTCCGGACAGATACGGGGCCTGGTCGGTGAAAACGGCAGCGGAAAGTCCACCATCACCTCCATTATCTCCGGCATGCAGAAGGCCACCAGCGGCGAAATGTTCTATCATGGCAAGCCCTGGAATCCCTCCACCATGGTGGAAGCCCAGGAAAAGGGCATCAGCATGGTTCTGCAGGAAGCCAACACCATACCCGACTGCACCGTGGCAGAGAACATATTTGCCGGACGCTTTGATGAGTTCTCCCGCTTCAAGATCGTCAACATGAAAAAGGTCAATGAAGCAGCCCAGAAAATGCTGGATGATTTCGGTATTTCCCACATCAAAGCAACCGACAGCATCAACAAGTACGGTTTTGAAGACCGCAAGCTGATAGAGATTGTGCGCTGCGTTTCCTCGGACACGCAGGTGTTCGTGGTGGATGAAACCACGACCGCGCTTTCCTTGGAAGGCCGCAATATTCTCTACAAGCTGATCCACAAAATGAAGGATGAAGGAAAATCCGTCATCTTCATTTCCCATGACATGGATGAAATTCTGGAACAGTGCACAGATCTGACCGTACTGCGGGACGGCGAAATCATCGGACATCTGAACCGGGAAGAAATGGACGCACCGGACGCTGTACAGCGCATCCGCTACATGATGGTAGGTCGCGAAATCGGTGAAGCCTATTACCGCGAAGACTATGATACGTCCCATCAGCCGGAAGTTGCCCTGGAACTGCAGGATCTCTCCTTCGGACCGATTTCCCACTTCTCTCTGAAGCTGCACAAGGGCGAGATCATCGGATTTGGCGGTCTTTCCGGGTGCGGCATGCACGAAATCGGGCGCGCTGCTTTCGGTCTGGAGAAGCTCCAGAGCGGAAAGGTGCTGCGCAACGGCAAGGAAATCACCAACTGCTTCCAGGCGATTCATGAAGGCATCGGATACATCTCCAAAAACCGTGACCGGGAAGCACTGATCCTGGAGGCTTCCATCGGCGACAACATTGTACTGCCGTCGCTTCCAGCTCTTTCCCATGCCACCTTCATCAGTCCTGCCGCAGAGAGGAAGATGTCGAAAAAGGAGATTGACTCCTTCCGCATCAAGTGCAACAGCGGCAAGCAGTGGGTCAACACCCTGTCCGGCGGCAACAAGCAGAAGGTCTCCTTCAGCAAGTGGACTGCCAAAGGCTCAGACGTACTGATCATGGACTGCCCCACCCGCGGCGTAGATATCGGCGTGAAGCAGGCCATGTATGCTCTGATTGCAGAGATGAAAAAGCAGGGAAAAGCCATTCTGCTGATCAGCGAAGAGATGGCGGAACTCATCGGTATGGCAGACCGGATTATCGTCATGAAGGACTTCCATGTTTCCGGTGAACTGGAGCGCAGCCCTGAACTGTCCGAAACGGACATGATCGAGTATGTCATTTGACAGAGGGAGGGAGAAACAATGAGCACCAAAACCAATACCGCAGAAAAGCAAAACCCCTTCCTGGTATTTCTGGGAAAGCATGTGTACGACATCGCTGCCTATGCCGGCCTGGCCGTCACACTGATTCTGTTTCTGATTTTTGGCGGAAAACGCCTTTCCTACAACGCACAGACAGTCCTGCAGACCAGTGCGCCGACAATTATCATTGCCCTCGGCGCCGTGTTTGTCTATTCCATGGGATATATGGACGTAAGCGTTGGCCAGCAGGTCGGCGTATATGCCATTTTAATGATCATGATCATCAACGCCGTAGGCGGCGTACTGGGCGTGGTCCTGGGCTTCCTGGCAGTACTTGCGCTGGCACTTCTGTGCGGCGCGTTCAACGGAGCCGTTGCCGTATGGCTGAAGCTGCCCTCCATTGTCACGTCCCTGTTCCTTATGTTCTTCTTCACCGGCGCCCAGCTTCTGCTGATGGAGAGCACGGGCACCAATTCCATTTCCGTGCCCACTTCTCTTCTGCGCCCTGCCGACCGTGATACCTATAACCTGGTGCTGATCATCATTATCGTGGTCGTCACACTGGTTGTCACCTATTTCTCCCGTTTCACCAAGCTTGGCAAGTACACCCGGGGGATCGGCGCCAATGAGACCGCCACGGCGCAGAGCGGCGTCAACACCACCAAATGGAAGGTCATCGCCTATATGGCCTTTGGCGTATGCGTAGCTCTCGGATCCTATGTCATGCTCATGCGCACAGGCAGTGCCGGAAAAGGAACCGGTACCGGTTATGCCATGGATATCATGATCTGCCTGATCCTGGGCGGCATGCCCCTGTCGGGCGGCATGAAGTCCAAGGTTTCAAGCGCTCTGGTAGGCACACTGACCTACGTGCTTCTGACCAATGACCTGACCACCATGGGCGTGGACCTGAACATGATCAACTTTGTGAAAGCGCTCATCTTTATCGTGATTATCCTGATCACCTGCCGCAAGCGCGGCGGCGTGCTCCCGCGGTAATCTTTCATACGGATTTTACCGGCCCGGCGGTAAAACATATATGGCACCTTGGCGTCGCTCCGGAGCGGCTATTCCCAATAGTATAAAGGAGGAACCTCACATGAAAAAGTTCACCAAGTCTCTTGTGGCCCTGATGCTGGTGTTCATGATGGCACTGGGCTGTCTGTCCGCTGCCAGCGCGGAACCCAAGCATGCCAAAATCGGCGTAGCCTTCTATCAGGACACCGGCTATGCCGTCGTGGCTACCAAAGCGTACCTGGAATCTCTCTCTGATGCGCTGAACGTGGAATTCGTCTACGCCGTGCTCACCCAGACTGACGAATCTGCCAACCTGGCGACCATTCAGAACCTGATCTCCGCCGGTGTGGACGGCATCATCTGCACGATGGACCTGGGCACCAATTCCATTATCGAAGAATGCGAAATGGCAGGCGTCTATCTGGCCGGTTATCTGTGCGACTATGACACTTCCTACACGCAGAATTTTGACCGGGTATTCAAGAGCGAATACTTCCTGGGCACTGCCACCGACGGCCAGAACCCGGACGACACCACCATCGGTCACACCATGCTCAGCAGCCTTCTGGAGTACAACGCCCGTGCTGAAAAGCCCCTGACTCATGTATCCATGGCGATCTTCCCCACCTGGGCATTCCCGTCCCAGCTCTTCGGCGCACAGCAGTTCGTGGAAGACGTGGAAGAGTACAATAAGACAGCGGAAAATCCCATTACCGTGGATCCCCTGGATGAAGAAGTCGACGTGCTGATGTTCTCCCCCATGAACACCACTTACTTCTCCAAGCACCCCGGCATCGAGGGCATCATCTCCTTTGCCGCCGGCACCAGCTTTGTGTATCCCACCATGGTACAGGCCGGCATGGACAAGGATATCCGCCTCTTCACCACCGGATTTGAAGGCGGCGAAGAGAACAATTTCGGCACCAAGGGCACCATGACCTTCCAGCAGAACATGGTGTCAGCTGTGGAATCCATCACCTATCCCCTGGTTCTGATCCTCAACAAGATCAACGGCGTAGATTTCCCGGATATGCCGGAAACCGCTGAGCGCATCAGCACCAGCCAGTTCTGCATCAACAGCGATGAGGACCTGGACGTGTTCGTTCACAGCATTTACTACACCGGCAATGCAGCTGACGCCATGTTCACACCCGATCAGGTGCTGGCCATGACCGCTTTCGGCAATCCTGATGCCACCTATGCCGGACTGCGTGACCTGCTCGCCCATATGACCATCGAGGATATTGCCAAGTAATCCCGGGTCATCATACACATGGTATGCGCTTCCCATCCTGGGCGGCGCATGCCATGTGCTTTCCCTGATTTGCAAGAAACGAGGTGCCATTCATGAAAATCATTAAGAAAACCCTGCTGACGCTCCTGTTCCCGGCGTTGATGTTTCTCGTCATGCTGGCGATCACTGCTTCCAGCGACAAATGCTATGTCAACGGTCAGTTCATCTTCCTGCAGCCGGATATGGTGCGCCAGGTGCTGATCAACGCCTGTATGACCATCTGCGTAGCACTGGCCATCTGGCTTCAGCTGAAGAACGGACGCTTTGACTTCTCTGCTGGCGCCAACATGATTCTCTCGGCAATCATCGCCGGCAATGTAGGCCTGCAGACCGACAGCCCCATCCTGGCACTGCTGACTGCCGTGGCCGTTTCCATAGTCCTGAGCTGTTTCACGGCCTCCATGTATATCTTTGGCCGTGTCCCAATCATTATCACCACCATCGGTGCAACGCTTCTCTTTGAATCCCTGACCTATCTGGTCTATGGCGGCACTGGCGTGCGCGCTTTCTACTCCAACGCGCATCTGGCAGTATTCGGCCGCCTTCCCGGCATTTTTCTGCCCACCGGTATTGCCATTGCTGCCTTTGTGATATTCGTGTATTTTACTACCCAGGGACGGAAGGGAAAGATCCTTTCCAACAACCAGACCGCCGGTGTCAATATCGGCATCAATGAAAAGAGCAATATCGGCGCCTCCTACATTTTCACCGGCATCATCCTGGGCATGGCCGCCATTATCTATGTGTCCCAGAACACGGTAACACCTCAGTCCGGACTGTCCACTTCCGGTATCATGTTCTCCTACATCGTGCCGGTATTCATGGGCATGTTCATTGGCCTGGCCTCCTGCGATGTGGTCGGCATCATCATCGCCGCCATCGGCATGGAGATTCTCAATTATGGTCTGAACTGTCTGAACCTGGGTGCAGGCGGATGGCAGCAGATCATCATGGGTGTCTTCGTACTGGGATTCTATTCCTTCTCCGGTCAGCTGGGCAATATTCAGGCATGGCTGGCCCGACTGAAAAAGAATAAGACAGAGGCATAAAGGAGACAGAATATGATCAATCTGAAAGCAAAGCCATTTTGCCTGTCCGATGTGCAGGAAAAATGGGTTTACGATACACTGTCCTCCATGACGGAGGAAGAAAAGGTGGGTCAGCTGTTCTGCCCCATCAGCATGTCCTCGGATGAAAACTATCTGCGCTATGAGCTGCTTCGCTTCCACGTGGGTGGACTGCTGTTCAAGACCAGCCCCTCCAAGGAAGTCCGCCGCGCCCTGCAGTTCATGCAGGACAACAGCCGCATTCCGCTTCTGTGCGCAGCCAACCTGGAGTTCGGATCCACCGGTTATCTGGAGGATGGTACCTTCTTCGGCCAGCAACTGGGAATTGGTGCCACTGGAAACCCGGAGCACGCCTACCGGATGGGCGCGGTATCCTGTAAGGAAGCCGCCGCCACCGGCTGCAACTTTGCCTTTGCACCGGTGACCGATCTGGACCTGAACTGGCGCAATCCCATCATCAATGTACGCTCCTACGGCCGCGACCCTGAAAAAGTCCTGGCTTTCTGTAAGGCATACAAGCGCGGCGCGGACGAGAATCATGTGGCAATATCCGTCAAGCACTTTCCCGGTGACGGCGTGGATGAAGTGGACCAGCATCTTCTGGTCAGCGTAAACACCATGCCCATAAACGAATGGGAAGAGACCTACGGAAAAGTATATCGCGGGCTGATTGAGGACGGTGCCATGAGCTTCATGATCGGGCATATCGATCATCCCGCCTGGCGGCACAGGCTGAACCCGGACCTTCCGGAAGGCACGGTACCTGCCACACTGTCCAGGGAACTGATGACCGGACTTCTGCGGGAGCATCTGGGCTTTAACGGTCTGATCATCACCGACGCCACGCCCATGGTCGGCTACAACTGCTCCATGAAGCACGCTGACGCCGTACCCACCACAATCGCCGCCGGTGCGGACATGTTCCTGTTCAACAAGAGCCTGGAGGAAGACTTCGGGTTCATGATGGACGGCATCCGCCGGGGACTGCTCACCTGGGAGCGGGTCGATGAAGCCGTCACCCGTATCCTGGCCATGAAAGCCGCCCTGGGTCTGTCCGTTCAGCGCATGAGTGATGAGAGCGAAATGGCCTGTATCGGATGCGCGCAGCACCATGCATGGGCCCGGGAAATGGCCGATGAAGCCATCACCCTGGTCAAGGATACGGAGCAGAATCTGCCCCTGCATCCTTCGAAAACCCCGCGTCTTCTGCTGGAAGTGCTGGGCGACTGCCCCTCTGAGGCCCGCATTGCAGCCTATATGCAGGAAAAGCTCACCAAGGAAGGCTTCAGCGTTACGCTGTACCAGAAAGAGGACTTCGCCACCTATCAGTTCGGCGTCAAGCCTTTCACGGACCAATACGACGCTGTGCTGTACCTGGGCAACATTGAAAACGCCAGCAATAAGACCACCAACCGCATCAACTGGTTCACCTTCTGGGGCCACGGCAATAACGTGCCCTGGTTTGTGCATGAAGTACCTACCGTGTTCTGTTCCCTGGCCAATCCCTATCACCTGGTAGATGTGCCCATGATCAAAACCTATGTGAACTGCTATTCCAACAACACCGAAACCCTGGACGCCCTGGTAGAAAAACTGATGGGCCGGGATACCTTCCGGGGCACATCGCCCACCGATCCCTTCTGCGGAAAGGACTGGCTGAAATACTGATGCATTCATGCCGGGTGGGGGATAGCCAAAAGCATGCTCCGTTGCACTGACGGAGCACTTTTTATAGGAGGATCAAAGCATGACATTTCCTGAAAATTTTCTGTGGGGTGCTTCCTCAGCCGCTTATCAGATCGAAGGTGCCTGGAATGCCGACGGCAAAAAGGACAGTATCTGGGATCATTTTTCCCATGAGCCAGGGCATATTGCGCACGGCGAAACCGGCGACGTTGCCTGCGATCATTACCATCGCTTCCGGGAAGATGTGGCACTGATGAAGCAGATCGGACTGAAGAGCTATCGCTTCTCCGTCAGCTGGCCCCGAGTTATCCCAGACGGTACCGGCGAGGTCAATGAACAGGGGCTGCAGTTCTATTCCGATCTGGTCGACGCACTCCTCGAAGCCGGCATTGAGCCCCTGATTACCCTGTATCACTGGGATCTTCCTCAGGCGCTCTATGAAAAGGGCGGCTGGAAGAATCCTGAATCCCCTGCATGGTTTGAGGCATATGCCCGGGTCATCGCCCGCAGACTGTCGGACAGGGTCAGGTATTTCATGACATTCAATGAACCGCAGATCTTCATCGGCCTGGGCCTGCAGATCGGTGCCATGGCGCCGTTTGAACAGAATGATACGGACACCATGCTTGCCATCAGCCGAAACTTCTATCTGGCCCACGGCCAGGCCGTGTCTGCCCTGCGTCAGGAGGCCAGGCAGCCCCTGAAGATCGGCATGGCACCGACGGGCGATGTCTACCTGCCGAAAAGCGGCACACCGGAAGACGTGGAAGAAGCCCGAAGGGCATCTTTTGCTGTAGACGCCGGCGCCTTTACCCTGGGCAACAGCTGGTGGGCCGATCCCATTTTCCTTGGACACTTCAGCGAGGACGCAGAGGCACTGTTCGGAGACAGACTGCCTCGCTTTACGCCTGAGGAATGGGCCTTGATCGCCCAGCCCCTGGACTTCTACGGGTTCAATGTATACCAGGGCACCACGCATTATCCCGTACCCGCTGACGGATATCCGGACTACGCCTACCAGGGAAGTCCCCGGACCACACTGGACTGGAACGTAACTCCGGAAGTCATGTACTATGCCCCCAAGTTCCTTTATGAGCGCTATCATCTGCCGATCATGATTACGGAAAACGGCATGGCCGGCATGGACTGGGTCAGCCTGGACGGGCATGTGCATGATATGCAGCGCATGGATTTCCTGCACCGTTATCTTCTGTCCCTGGGGAAGGCCATACAGGACGGGATTCCCGTAATAGGCTATCACCACTGGTCCATCATGGATAACCTGGAATGGTGCCGGGGCTATGACCCCCGCTTCGGCATGATTTATGTGGACTATCGCACCCAGAAGCGTACGCTGAAGGATTCCGCCCTCTGGTACGCGGACGTAATCCGTACCAACGGCAAAAGCCTGTATGCTTTATCGGACTGTTAACCCATTCTCAACCGCTTTGGAGGTATCAGCATGCTTCTGACTTTCATTACTCCGTCCCAGGCCATTCCATGTCCCCGGATGTGGCGGGAATTCACCTGCGAAAACGTCCGGCACGCAGTCCTCACCATCACAGGCCTTGGACTGTACCGCGCTTTTCTCAACGGCCAGCGCGTCGGACAGGATTATCTGACCCCCGGCTTTAATGATTATGATGCCTATCTGCGCTATCAGACCTATGATGTGACGGACCTGCTTTCCACGCAGAACCGTCTGGAAGTCTATTTGGGCAACGGCTGGTACAAGGGCCGCCTGGGCTTTGACGGCGGCAAGTCCAACCGCTGGGGAGAAAAATACCTGCTGGCCGCCAGACTGGAATTCACACAGGCAGACGGCCAGACCATTGTCATTGAAACGGATACGGATTGGCTGGCCTCGCCGTCTCCCATCCGCGATGGCGGGATCTATGACGGTGAAATCCGGGATGATACCGCAGACCTGACACCCTCCGTTCCCTGTGTCATCGCGGACAACACCTACCATCTCCAGGCCCCGCTTTCCCCCTGCATCCGGGAAAAGGAATCGCGCAAGGGTACGCTAATCCGCACCCCTGCAGGAGAACAGGTAATTGACTTCGGCCAGAACATGTCCGGCATTCTCCGCTTCACCAACCGCCTCCCCAAGGGGAAAACAGTGCGCATACAGACCGGAGAAGTACTGCAGAACGGAAACTTCTACCGCGATAACCTGCGCACAGCGAAAAGCGAATATGTCTATACCTCCGACGGCGTGGAAAAGGAAGTCGAGCCTCTGTTCACCTTCTTCGGCTTCCGCTATGCCAGAATCGAAGGTATTGATTGCGTCAATCCCGATGATTTCACCGCCGTTTGCCTGTCCAGTGATCTGCGCGAAACGCTGCAGGTGCAGACCAGCCATGAAAAGCTGAACCAGCTGATGAAAAACAGTCTCTGGGGCCAGCGCAGCAATTTTCTGGACGTGCCCACCGACTGTCCCCAGCGCGACGAACGCCTGGGCTGGACAGCGGACACCCAGGTGTTCGTCAATACAGCCTGCTATCAGATGGACTGCAAGGACTTTTACCGCAAGTATATGCGTGATCTGCGCGCTGACCAGACCATGTACTACGACGGTGACATCCCTGCATACAGTCCCTCCCTCCGGGGCGAGGCCATTCACGGCGGTGCGGTATGGGCCGATGCCGGCACCATCATTCCCTGGAACGTGTACTGGAACTATGGCGACAAGGCGCTTCTACAGGAAAACTACCCCATGATGCGGGATTACACGGAAACGCTAATCGCAGCCGATGCACAGGCGGGAGGCAGCCACCTGATCTTCCCTTCCTTTACCTTCGGCGACTGGCTCGCCCAGGACGGCATGAGCCCCCAGAGCCTGAAGGGCGGCACAGACGATGCCTTTATCCAGGGTGTGTATTATTACAACAGCACGGACCTGACGGCCAGGGCAGCCGATGTGCTGGGAGAGACCGCAGACGCACAGCGGTATCACGCGCTGGCTTCGCGCATCCATGCCGCGCTGCTGGATGAATATGTCTCCCCCAACGGCAATCTGACCATTGATACCCAGACCGGCTACGTGCTGGCCCTGTATTACGGCATCTACCGAAAGAAGGAAAAAATGCTCCGCGGCTTCCATCGCCGGATCGAGCGCGATTTTTTCCGCATCACCTGCGGTTTCACCGGTGCGCCGCTGATGCTGCTAGTTCTGCTGGACAACGGCATGACAGAGATCGCATACCGTATGCTGCTCACGGAAGAATTCCCCGGCTGGCTGTATGCCGTCAACCTGGGCGCCACCACCATCTGGGAGCGCTGGAACAGTCTGGAAGCGGACGGATCCATCAGTGGAACCGGCATGAACAGTCTGAACCACTATGCCTACGGCTCCGTATGCGAGGCAATCTACAGCCGTATCATGGGACTGCAGAATGCTGCTCCAGGCTGGACGAGCGCAAGGATTGCACCCCGGCTGGACGGCCGGCTGAAGCATGCCGCCCTCTCCTTTGATGCACCGTCCGGTCTCTGGAAGACCGCATGGCAGATTGATGCCAGCGGCGAAGTTACGCTGGAAGTCACAGTACCGGAAGGCGCCTGCGCGCATGTGGTGCTTCCGGATCATCCAGACAGCTACGAGACGGACATTGCCTGCGGCACATACCGCTGGCAATGGCAGCCTGTCAGGGATTATCTGCATCCCTACTCCGCCGCATCCCGCATGATGGATCTTCTGGACAATCCGGAAGCGGCCGCTATAATTAAGGCGCACGTACCGGCTCTGTTCTACGCCTGTCAGGGTACAAATAACGAGCTGCGAATCATGCCGCCCATGCAGGTTGCCAATGTCATGCCGCTGGACCGGAAAGCGATTCAGGAGATGGACCCGCTGCTGCGTGCAATTACAATTTAATGCTGGGAGGCACATATCATGAAATATCAAGGCATTATTTTCGATCTGGACGGCGTCATCTGCTCCACGGACGAATATCACTACCTGGCCTGGAAAGCCCTGGCTGACCGACTGGGCATTCCCTTTGACCGGGAGCGCAATAACCTGCTCCGCGGCGTAAGCCGCATGGCCAGCCTGGAGATTATCCTGGAAAAGTCGAACAAAACCTACACGGAAGAAGAAAAAGCGGCCTTTGCTGAGGAAAAGAACACCCTCTACCGGCAGCTGCTCAGCCGTATGTCACCCGCGGATCTTTCCGACGATGTCAGAAGCACACTGGAGGAACTGCGCAAGACAGGCCTTCTGCTCGCTATTGGCTCTTCCAGCAAGAATACACCCTATATTCTTCAGCGCATCGGTCTGGGCAATTTCTTTGATGCAGTCGCCGACGGCAACTGCATCACACACTCCAAACCGCATCCGGAAGTCTTCCTCAAGGCAGCAGACATGATCGGGCTCCCGCCGCAGACATGCCTGGTGGTGGAGGACGCGCATGCCGGTGTGGAAGCCGCGCTTGCCGGCGGTTTTGACTGTGCGGCCATGGGCGATGCCCGGGACGACGAGCGGGCCACCTGGCATCTCCAGCGTTTCTCCGATCTGCTGAAACTGTAAGACCATGTAACCCGGCGAAACGCCGGGTTTTTCCATCAGAATAACAGGAGGAAACCTATGGACCGGATTCTCTATGGCTGTGCCTATTATGATGAATACATGCCGCTGGAGCGGCTGGAAAACGACATGGAAATGATGCGCCGCGCCGGAATCAATGTGATCCGCATTGCGGAGTCCACATGGGCCACGGAAGAGCCGCAGGAAGGCGTATTTGATTTCTCCCATGTGACGCGCACGATTGAAGCCGCCGCCCGCCATGGCATTTCCGTGATTGTCGGCACCCCCACCTATGCCATTCCGCCCTGGCTGGCCGCCCGGTATCCGGATGTCATCGCCCTCACCGAGCAGGGGCAGGGCAAATACGGCCCCCGGCAGAACATGGATATCACCCATCCGCGCTATCTCTTCTATGCGGAGCGTGTCATCCGCCGTCTCATGGAGGCAGTCGCGCCGTATGAAAACGTAATCGGGTTTCAGCTGGACAATGAAACCAAGCACTATCACGTGGCAGGTCCCCGGGTACAGCAGCGCTTCTTTGACCATCTCCGGGAAACCTTCGGCACGGTGGAAGCCATGAATCAGGCCTTCGGCTTTGCCTACTGGTCCAACGCCGTGGACACCTGGGAGCATCTGCCGGATGTGACCGGGACCATCAACGGCAGCTATCTGGCCGCCTTTGAAGCGTTCCGACGTCAGCTGGTAACAGACTTCCTTCTCTGGCAGCGCAGTATTGTGGATGCATACCGCCGTCCCGATCAGTTTGTAACACACAATTTTGACTTTGCATGGCACGGATATTCCTTCGGCGTTCAGCCCGATGTGGATCACGCCAGAGCCGCCCAGGCACTGACCATCGCCGGATGCGATATCTATCATCCCACGCAGGACGACCTGACAGGCAGAGAAATCGCCTTCTGCGGAAGTCTGACCCGCTGTCTGAAACAGCAGAATTACCTGGTGCTGGAAACGGAAGCCCAGGGTTTCCCGGAGTGGACACCCTATGACGGGCAGTTGCGGCTGCAGGCATTCAGCCACCTGTCCAGCGGCGCAGACAGTGTCATGTACTGGCACTGGCATTCCCTGCACAACGGCTGCGAAACCTACTGGAAGGGACTTCTCAGCCACGACCTGAAGGAAAACAGACTGTACCGGGAAGCGCAGAGCATAGGCCGTGACCTGCAGAGAATCGGGAACAGGCTGGTGCACCTGCGCAAGGAAAACCGCGTGGCCATTCTGGTTTCCAATGAAGCGCTCACATCCATGGGACCCTGGCCGCTGTTCGCGCTTCCCGGAAACCGTCAGGATTACAATGATGTGGTCCGTGCCTATGCGGACGCATTGTTTGAGATGAATGTGGAATACGATGTCGTATTCCCAGAGACGGCCACTTTCTCGGACTATGATCTGCTGATTGTTCCGGCTCTGTACAGTGCTTCCGATGAATTGCTGCAAAGGCTTCGCGACTATGCAGCCCGTGGCGGCGTCCTGCTTGCGGCCATCAAGTGCGGATTTACGGATGAACACGTCAAGGTGCGCCATGAAACCCAGCCTGCACAGCTGCATGAGTGCTTCGGCGTCACCTACCAGGAATTCACCGTTCCCAAGACCGCCGGTCTGCGCGCCACATCCGCTTTCCCGGAGGCAGGGCATCTGCATTCAGAGAACAGCCTCCATACCTGGATGGAACTGCTTATGCCGCATGATGCCACAGTGCTGGCGGAATATGTACATCCCTGCTGGGGTCAGTATGCGGCCGTAACAGAAAAGAAATACGGCAGAGGCTGTGCCATCTATGCCGGCTGCCTCATGAGTCATGTGTGGACCCGCGCATTGTGCGAGCACGCGCTGGCACTGGCGCGCATCGAAATCCCCTACCCCGACATGTACCCAATATCCATCAAGTCCGGCATCAATGTCTATGGGCAGACCATCCGGTATTACCTCAACTACTCTTCGGACACACGGACATTTGTCCATGACGATACCGACGGCCTGGAACTGCTCTCCGGACAGACCATTGCCTGCGGCGAGTATCTCACACTGCAGCCATGGTCCGTTGCCATTGTTGCATATGACTGACCTCTTCGGACAGGCACAGCCTTTCTTCCCAAAAAACCGTTTCCGTTTTCCCGTCATCTGGCAGGGATAACGGCTTGCATAATGACACAGAAAATACTATCCTCCCCTTCGTTGTTCCTGCGGTTGTATCCCATAGGAGGCGTTATCCCGTACAGTGCCATGTAATGCTTCGCAGAAAAGTGGTAAAGGAGTCATTCCATGCATCATTCGTTTCATTTCCGCGTGCCGGAGGAAAAGACAATCCGGTATATTGCGCATACGGACTGCAAAAACGAGGCCGACGACCAATTTACCCTCTGCCACCTGCTTCTGACGCAGAAGCTGGATGTCCGCGGTATCATCGGCGGGCACTTTGCCCAGAAAACACCTTCCGGCAGTGCCCGGGAGAGCTGCGAGGAAATCCAGAGAGTGCTCTCGCTCATGGGACTTTCCGGACAGTATCCGGTGCTGGAAGGCGCCGATCACGGCCTGAAGGATGAAGCAACCCCTGTCGATACCCCTGCAGCCCGATTTATCATTGAGGAAGCCATGAAGGACGATCCGCGCCCCCTGTTCATTGGCATGCAGGGCGCCATTACGGATCTGGCTTGCGCCATTCTTCTCGAACCCCGGATCTGTCAGCGCATGACCTGCATCTGGATCGGCGGCGGAGACTATCCGGAGGGCGGGAACGAGTTCAATCTTGCCGGGGATATCTCCAGCGCCAATGTAGTCTTTTCCTCTGCCATGCCCGTATGGCAGGTGCCCAAGGGTGTCTACAAGACCTTCTGCGTGTCTCTTTCCGAGCTCCAGTGGAAAGTGGAGCCCTGCGGCGACATCGGCGCCTACCTGTTCCGGCAGATGGTGGAACTCAATGACGCACTGGGCTTCTATATCCCATGGCCCCACGGCGAAACCTGGTGTCTGGGGGATGAAGGCGTCATCTGCGCACTTCTGGAAGACGCTGAGCGCACCGGAGGCTACTCGGTCGTTCCGGCCCCGCGTATTGCCTCTGACATGCATTATCTCCCTGGAGACGGAAAGCGGACTATCCGAGTCTATCACGCCATGGATGTGCGCATGGATCTGGAAGATCTCTTCGCCAAGCTGGCCCTGCGCTATGGATGGAACCCCCGCGGAAATGCGTGATGCGCATTTGTTCCTGCCGCTTTCATGGGGCTTTATAACACAGACAGCGCTTGATGCGCCTCTGATCCATACCGGTTTTCAGGGAAGACCGGTCATATAACTGATGGGGAGGAATACCTGCCATGCATTTTTCAAGCACCCTCAACCGCTTCGGCGATGAGGTCTTCGCCGCCCTCAATGAGCGCAGAATTGCGCTGGAAAAAGAGGGGCGCACCTTCTATAACCTGTCGATCGGCACACCTGACTTTGTGCCCTCAAAGCGTGTGCGCACCGCCCTTGCCGAGGCAGCCCAGGACCCGGAAAACTGGAAATATGCGCTGCGGGATACGGACGAAATGCTGCAGGCCGTATGCCGCTATTATGAAAAGCGCTTTTCCGTATCCATCACGCCCGACATGATCGCCTCCTGCTATGGTTCGCAGGAAGGCATCGGCCATCTGGGCATGACGCTGTGCGATCCCGGGGATGTGGTACTGCTCCCTTCCCCCTGCTATCCCGTGTTCATTGCCGGTGCAAAGATGGCCGGCGCGCAGATCCATTACTATCCGCTCAGCCCGGAAAAGCACTTTCTTCCGGACCTGGACGCTATTCCGGCGGATGTTGCCAGAGCCGCACGCTATATGATCGTCTCCCTTCCCTCCAATCCCACCGGCTCCGTGGGCGATGACGCCACCTATGAAGGCCTCATTGCCTTTGCAAAAAAGTACGATATTCTCCTGGTCCATGATAACGCATACTCAGATATCATCTACGACGGCATAGAGGGCGGAAGCTTCCTGCATTACGAAGGTGCCCGGGATGTGGGCGTGGAATTCTTTTCCCTTTCCAAATCCTTTAACCTGACCGGTGCACGTATCTCCTTCCTGATCGGACGTCCCGACGTAGTAGCCGCCTTCCGCAAGCTCCGCAGTCAGATTGACTTTGGCATGTTTCTGCCGCTGCAGAAGGTGGCCATCGCCGCCCTGGAGACAGACCGGGCGGAAGTGCAGGCGCAGTGTGCCGCCTATCAGGCGCGCCGCGACGCGCTCTGCGACGGCCTTACCGGCATCGGCTGGCCTGTGCGCCGCAATCAGGGAAGCATGTTCGTCTGGGCCAAGATTCCAGTTGCGGGCATGTCCAGCATGGACTTCTGTCTTGCCCTGATGGACCGCGCCGGCGTGATCTGCACGCCCGGTGCCAGTTTCGGGCCGGCAGGTGAAGGCTATGTGCGCTTTGCCCTGGTGCTTCCGCCGGACAGGATCCAGGAAGCTGTGGAACAGATCCGGAAAAGCGGCATCCTTGCATGAAACCCTATACAGCCAGTGAAACACGGAAGCGAAAAAACGCTTCCGTGTTTCACGCTCTTTCAAAAAACAGGAAAAAAACATACAGGCCATGCAGAATATAAAGACGCCTGTTTCCATCCTTATCTTCTTTCTTATCCCTTCTTTTTGATGTTTCTGTCCTTGCCTTTACCGAAACATACAAATCTGCGGCTATGTATATTATGCATACATATGCATCTTATATTGCATATCTATGCATTTTCTTCTTGACTTTTCGCCTTTTCGGCTGTATATTTCCCATTGTTCCAAGAGAAGGAGGAAGAACCAAGATGAACAAGGAAAACATCAAGAAAATCGTACTCGCCTACTCCGGCGGATTGGATACATCCATCATCATTCCCTGGCTGAAGGAAAACTACAATAATCCGGAAATCATTGCCGTCTCCGGCAATGTCGGCCAGGCCGACGAACTGGAGGGTCTGGAGGAAAAGGCGCTGAAGACTGGCGCTTCCAAGCTCTATGTGCTGGATCTGACCGACACCTATGTGGATGATTACATTATCCCCACCATGAAAGCCGGCGCTGTCTATGAGGATTATCTCCTTGGCACCAGCACGGCCCGTCCCTGCATTGCCAAAGGCCTGGTGGAGATCGCCCTCAAGGAAGGTGCCGACGCCATCTGCCACGGCTGCACGGGCAAAGGCAACGATCAGGTGCGCTTTGAACTGGCCATCAAGCACTTTGCGCCAAACATGCCGATCATTGCTCCCTGGCGTGAGTGGGATATCAAATCCCGCGACGAAGAGATCGACTTTGCGGAAGCACACAATGTACCGCTGAAGATCAGCCGTGAGACCAACTATTCCAAGGACAAGAACATCTGGCATCTCAGCCATGAAGGCCTGGACCTGGAAGACACCGGAAACGAACCCCAGTATGAAAAGCCCGGTTTCCTGGAAATGGGTGTCTCTCCCATGCAGGCACCGGACACGCCCACCTATGTGGAACTGGAATTTGCAAACGGAACGCCTGTAGCCCTTGACGGCGAAAAGATGAGCGCCAAGAACATTCTTCTCAAGCTTAACGAGCTGGGCGGAAAGAACGGCATCGGCATTATCGACATCGTCGAGAACCGTCTGGTGGGCATGAAGTGCCGCGGTGTCTATGAAACCCCCGGCGGAACCATTCTCTACAAGGCCCACGAAGCCCTGGAAAGCGTATGTCTGGACAAGTACACCATGCATGAAAAGCAGCGCCTGTCCGTGACCTTTGCTGAGCTTGTCTATAACGGCCAGTGGTTCACACCCCTGCGCGAAGCGCTCTCTGCTTTTGTGGACAAGACCCAGGAGGCCGTAAACGGCAAGGTCCGTCTCAAGCTCTACAAGGGCAACATCATCAAGGCCGGGATCTGGAGTCCCAACTCCCTGTATTCCGAGGAAATTGCCACCTTCGGCGCCAGTGACTATGACCAGAAGGATGCCGCCGGCTTTATCAATCTCTTCGGCCTGCCCATTAAGGTGCAGTCCCTGGTATCCCAGAACTGCAAAGCCAAGTAATCCCGTACAGAACCATACTATCAGGAGGATACGCATATGAAAAAGCTGACTGCTCTGTTTCTGGCTCTTGCCCTTTGCCTTTGCGGCACATTGGCCATGGCCGATGAACTGACTACTGTGGAAGCGGGCAAACTGACCATCTCCACCAGTCCTGACTTTCCGCCCTTTGAATATACGGATGACGAAGACAACATTATCGGCATTGAGCCCGAGCTGCTTACCCTGATTGCCGAAAAGGTCGGTCTGGAACTGGAAATCCTGCCCATGGACTTCGATTCCGCACTTCTGGCTGTACAGCAGGGCAAGAGTGATGCCGTTGTATCCGGTGTTACCGTAACCGAGGGCCGCAAGCTCATCTATGACTTCACCGAGTCCTACACCGTCATCACCCAGGCTATTGTATTCAAGGATGGCAAGGACATTACCATGGACACCCTCAAGGATCAGACCATCGGCGTGCAGCGCGGCACAACCGGTCAGATCCTGGTAGAAGACGATTTCGGCGAAGATCATGTGGTCGCCTATGATACCTATTCCACCGTTTTCCAGGCCCTGCTCAATGACCAGATCGACTGCATTGTCATGGATGACGCGGTCGCCAAGGCGTATCTGGCCGTCAATCCCGGTCTTGTCATGGTCGGTACCACCTATGAGCCGGAAAACTATGCCTTCGGCATCACCAAGGGCAATACCGCGCTGCTGGATGCCGTCAACGAAGCACTCAAGAGCTTCATGGAAGACGGCACCGTGCAGGCAATCATTGATAAATATATGGCCGAATAAGCCGATTCTTCTCTTTAAATCCCGGGGGCGGCGCATACCGCCCCCTCTTCTTGTCAGAGTGAGGTGTTCGGATTGGAACAGTTTGAAGCCTGGAGTCAGCTGCTCAAAAGCGGCGAGACCGTCTCATCCTTCCAGCGGTTCTATGTCTATTTCTATCAGGCTTTCATCTATAAGGACCGCTGGATGCAGTACCTGCAGGGCGTGCTGACCACGCTCTATGTCACGGCGCTGGCACTGCTTTTGGGCGTGGTGCTCGGCGTGCTTGTTTCGGTCGTCCGCACCGCCCACGACCAGCAGCGCCTGGGGCACCGCAATCCCATCCTCGGCATACTGAATATACTCTTCAAGATCTATGTTACCGTGATCCGCGGTACCCCTATGATGGTACAGCTGCTGATCATGGGTTTTGTGGTCTTTTCCTCCTCCAAGAACTTTGCTCTGGTCGGAGCGCTGACGCTGGGCATCAATTCCGGCGCCTATCAGGCAGAGATCATCCGCGGGGGACTGATGAGCGTGGATGCCGGACAGAACGAGGCTGGGCGCAGTCTGGGGCTTACCTATATGGACACCATGCGATTTATCATTATTCCCCAGGCAATCAAGGCCATTCTTCCCTCTCTGGGCAATGAGTTCATTGTTCTGCTCAAGGATACCTCCCTCATATCCGTCATCGGCGGAAAAGAACTGCTCTATGCCGCCCGCGGCATTGTCAGCCGTACCTATGAAGCCATGTATCCGTTCCTGGGAACCGCGGCCATCTATCTGGTGCTGGTGCTGATCTTCACCTGGCTCCTGGGCCGGTTTGAGAGGAGGCTGCGCGAAAGTGATCGACGTTAAAGACCTGACAAAGACGTTCGGAAGTCTGACCGTACTGGACCATGTGTCCAATCATATAGACAAGGGCGAGTGCGTGGTCGTGATCGGACCTTCCGGTTCCGGCAAATCCACGTTTCTCCGGTGTCTGAACATGCTGGAAATTCCCACCTCCGGTGAAATCCTCTTTGACGGGGTTTCCATGACCGATCCCAAGACGGACCTGAACCGCATGCGCCAGAAAATGGGCATGGTTTTCCAGCACTTTAACCTGTTTCCCAACATGACCATCCTGCGCAATATCACCCTGGCGCCGATCCGCACAGGGCTTCTGAGCAAGGAAGAGGCCGAGAAGAACGCACGTGCGCTCCTGGCCCGCGTAGGGCTGGAGGATAAGGCGGATGCATACCCGGCTCAGCTCTCCGGCGGGCAGAAGCAGCGCATTGCCATTGTGCGCGCACTGTGCATGCAGCCGGAGGTCCTGCTCTTTGATGAGCCCACTTCCGCCCTGGACCCCGAAATGGTTGGGGAAGTCCTGGACGTCATGAAAAAACTCGCCCGCGACGGCATGACCATGGTGGTTGTCACCCATGAGATGGGTTTTGCCCGTGAGGTTGCCCACCGCGTCGTCTTCCTCGATGAAGGCAAGCTTCAGGAGGAAGGCACGCCTCAGGAAATCTTCGGAAACCCGAAGAACGAGCGCCTGCGCTCCTTCCTGGCAAAAGTACTCTAACAATCGGAAAGGAAGATTCCATGAGCCTTTATCAGAAAAGCTTTCTCAAACTCCTCGATCTGAGCGAAGAGGAAATCCTGCATCTGCTGCAGCTGGCTGCCGATCTCAAGGCCCGGAAAAAAGCAGGCGTCCCGCATAAGCTGTGCGAGGGCAAAAACGTAGCTCTGATCTTTGAAAAGACCTCCACCCGCACCCGCTGCGCCTTTGAAGTTGCTGCGGCAGACCTGGGCATGCATTCCACCTACCTGGATCCCACCGGCTCCCAGATAGGGAAAAAGGAGTCCATCGCGGATACCGCGCGCGTTCTCGGACGCATGTATGACGGCATCGAATACCGCGGCTTCGGCCAGACCATTGTGGAAGACCTGGCACGCTTCAGCGGTGTGCCTGTCTGGAACGGACTGACCAATGAGTTCCACCCCACCCAGGTGCTGGCGGACTTTCTGACCATACAGGAGCACTTCGGTGCGCTGTCCGGTCGGAAACTGGTCTTCCTCGGCGACGCACGCTATAACATGGCCAACAGCCTGATGGTCGGCTGTGCCAAGATGGGCATGCACTTTGTCGCCTGCGCGCCGGAAAGCTTTCTGCCCGGCGCAGAACTGGTAAAAACCTGTCAGACGATTGCTGCGAAAAACGGCGGCTCCATTACCCTGTCCTCTGATCCTGCCACAGCTGTTGCCGGGGCGGATGTGATCTATACGGATGTCTGGGTTTCCATGGGCGAATCCGACGAAGCCTGGAAGGAACGGATCGCGCTGATGCTGCCCTTCCAGGTCAACCGCGCACTGATGGAAAAAGCCGGTCCCCAGTGCCGCTTCATGCACTGCCTGCCCGCCTTCCATGACCTGGGCACCACGATTGGCCGGGATATCCATACGCGCTTTGGCATTGATGCCATGGAAGTCACCGACGAGGTCTTTGAATCACCCGCCTCCATTGTCTTTGACGAGGCGGAAAACCGCATGCATACCATTAAAGCCGTAATGGCAGCGACACTGACGGGAGCGTGACAGTATGGCCTATCTCGTGCTCGCCAGCGGCGAGGTCTATGAGGGCACGCGTATCGGTGCACCGGTAGACGCCATCGGCGAACTCGTCTTCACCACCGGTATGGAAGGGTACCTGGAAACACTCACCGATCCCAGCTATGCCGGACAGATTGTCATTCAGACCTTTCCCATGATCGGAAACTATGGCGTCATTCCCGAAGACTTTGAGGGAAAAAGAGCTCTGCACGGATATATCGTGCGGGAGCTGTGTGACGCACCGTCCAATTTCCGCAGCGAAGGTACCCTGGATGCCTATCTGCAGTCCCAGGGCATTCCCGGGATCTGCGGGGTAGATACGCGCCAGCTCACCCGTACCCTGCGGGAATACGGCGTCATGAACGCCTGTATTACCGATACGGTACCGAAAGATCTCAGCGCACTGCAGGCCTACCAGGTTACCGGCGTTGTGGAGCGCGTGAGCTGTGAAAAACCGTCCACCTACCCTGTCGAAGGCAAAATGCGCTATCGGGTGGCCCTTATGGACTACGGCGCCAAACGCAATATTATCCGCAGTCTCACCCGTCGCGGCTGCGAGGTCACCTGCCTTCCGGCCACGACGACCGCCGCGCAGGTGCTGGCGCTTTCTCCGGACGGTGTCATGCTTTCCAATGGCCCCGGGGATCCTGCCGAAAACCTGTTCCAGATCCAGCAGATCCGTCAGCTGGTCGGCAAGCTCCCCATCTTCGGCATCTGTCTGGGGCACCAGCTCACGGCACTGGCCATGGGCGGCAAGACCATGAAACTGCACTACGGCCATCGTGGCGCCAATCAGCCGGTACGCGACCTGATTACGGGCCGGACCTATATCACCAGCCAGAACCATGGCTACGCCGTAATCGCCGACAGCCTTCAGGGCATCGGCGTCGAAAGCTTCCGCAATGCCAATGACGACAGCTGTGAAGGGATGATCTATCCCGGCAAGCAGCTGATGACCGTACAGTTCCATCCCGAGGCCTGCAGCGGGCCGAGAGATACCGCATTTCTCTTTGACCGGTTTCTGCAGATGATGGGAGGTGAGCCGGTTGCCTAAGGATACGACGATCCGAAAAGTCCTGGTGATCGGCTCCGGCCCGATTGTCATCGGACAGGCCGCCGAGTTTGACTATGCCGGCGCCCAGGCGTGCCGTGTACTGCGGGACGAGGGCATCAATGTCGTACTGGTCAATTCCAACCCGGCTACCATCATGACCGACAAGCACCTGGCGGATGAGATCTATCTGGAGCCCCTGACGCCGGAAACCGTCACACGGATCCTGGAAAAGGAGCGTCCGGACGGACTGCTGGCCGGGCTCGGCGGACAGACCGCACTGACCCTGGCCATGCAGCTGAGCCGTGACGGAACGCTGGACCGGCTGGGCGTGCGTCTTCTGGGCTCCGGTATTGACGCCATTGACAAGGCCGAGGACCGGGAACGCTTCAGGGAGACCATGAAAGCAATCGGTCAGCCGGTTGTCGCCTCCGAAATCGCGACCACATTGTCCGTTGCGCTGCAGGCCGCGGACCGCATCGGATATCCTGTCATCGTACGCCCCGCTTTTACGCTGGGCGGCAGCGGTGGCGGCATCGCGCAAAACGCGCAGGAGATGCAGGAGATCGCGCAGACCGGTCTGGACGCATCTCCGATTCATCAGATCCTGGTGGAAAAGTGCATTGCCGGCTGGAAAGAGATTGAGTTTGAAACCATGCGTGACAGTCTCGGCAATGTCATTGCCGTATGCTCCATGGAAAACGTGGACCCGGTCGGCATTCATACCGGCGACTCCATTGTCACAGCGCCGGCGCTGACACTGTCGGACAAGGAATACCAGATGCTGCGCTCCGCCTCCCTGGACATGATCACTGCCCTGGGGATTGTAGGCGGCTGCAACTGTCAGTTTGCACTGAACCCTGACAGCTTTGAGTACGCAGTCATTGAGGTCAATCCCCGCGTATCCCGCTCCTCCGCCCTGGCTTCCAAGGCAACGGGCTATCCCATCGCCAAGATTACCACGCGCATTGCGCTGGGCTACAGCCTGGACGAGATTCTCAATGATATCACCGGCAAGACATGCGCCTGCTTTGAACCGACGCTGGACTATGTGGTGGTGAAATTCCCCAAGTGGCCCTTTGACAAGTTTGCCTCCAGTTCCCGGCGCCTGGGCACCCAGATGAAAGCCACGGGCGAAGTCATGGCTATCGGACAGTGCTTTGAGGAAGCGCTTATGAAGGCTGTGCGCGGCGCGGAAATCGGACTGGATACGCTCCACTGCACTCCGCTTACTGATGCACCAATTGAAGAACGGCTGCAGGCGCAGGATGATCACCGGTTGTTTACCGTCTTTGAGGCGCTTCAGTCCGGTATGGATGTGGACCGCATTCATGCAATCACATGCATTGACCGTTTCTTCCTCTGGAAGCTTCAGCATCTGGTGCAGCTGGAAGCAAGGCTGAAGAATGAGCCCGTCAGCGACGCGCTGTATACCCTGGCCAAGCGGTACGGCTATACCGATGCCGCGATCCACCGTCTCTCCGGTAAGGAGGGCTGGCCCCATAAGGCACTCAGCTATAAGATGGTGGACACCTGCGGTGCAGAATTTGACGCCAAAACACCGTATTTCTATTCCTCCGCCGACAGCTGCTGTGAATCCCGCACGTTCCCACGTTCCGGGAAGCCTGTAATTATGGTGCTCGGTTCCGGCCCGATCCGCATCGGACAGGGGATTGAATTTGACTATTCCTCGGTCCACTGCGTATGGACCCTGCGGGAACTGGGCTATGATGTGGTGATTGTCAACAACAATCCCGAAACCGTATCCACCGACTACGATACCGCCGACCGGCTGTACTTTGAGCCCCTGTGCCCTGAGGATGTCATGCATATCATTGACGTGGAGCATCCTGTAGGCGTCGTGGTCGCCTTTGGCGGGCAGACCGCGATTAAGCTGACTCAGTTTCTGGATCGCGCTGGCATTCGTATCCTGGGCACTTCCGCAGACTCCATTGACATGGCTGAGGATCGCAGTCGCTTTGACGCGCTGCTGGAACGCTTCGGTATCTCCCGTCCCCGGGGCATGGGGGTCACCACCCTGGAAGACGCCGTATCTGCTGCAGAACAGCTGGGCTATCCAGTGCTCCTGCGTCCATCCTACGTCATCGGCGGACAGAATATGACCATTGTCCGCTCCCGGGCACAGACTGTGGACTACATGGAACGGATCATGGCAGGCGGTATTGAAAACCCGGTACTGGTGGACAAGTATATGCCCGGCATTGAACTGGAAGTTGATGTGATTTCCGACGGCACGGACGTGCTGATCCCCGGGATTATGGAACATATCGAACGCGCCGGCGTACACTCGGGCGACTCCATTGCGGTCTATCCGCCCTATAACCTGACCGATCCCTTCCTGCACAAGATCTGCGATGTCTCTGAGAAGCTGGCCCTGGCGCTGGGCACACAGGGGCTTGTGAACATACAGTACCTGATCTATGAAGGCGAGCTGTATGTGATCGAAGTCAATCCCCGCGCATCGCGCACCGTACCCTATATCTCCAAGGTTACGGGCGTGCCTATGGTAGACCTTGCCAGCCGGGTCATGCTGGGTGAAAGACTGCAGGATCTGGGCTTTGGCACCGGGCTTTACCGTACGCCGCCCTATGTGGCGGTAAAGGTGCCTGTCTTCTCCTTTGAAAAGCTCAGCGATGCCAACTCCATACTCGGCCCGGAAATGAAGTCCACAGGCGAAGTCCTGGGCCTTGGCAAAAGCATGGCGGAAGCGCTCTTCAAGGGACTTCTGGCCGCCGGCTTTACCGTACCTGAACGGCATACGCCCGGCAGGCACGGCGTGCTGATTTCGGTAGAGGAGAGCGATTATCAGGAGATCATTTCCCTGGCCAAGCGGTTCTATGACCTGGGCCTGAGCCTGTATGCCACCAGCGGCACTGCCGATGCCATCTCCCAGCTGGGCATTCCTGTCACCAGCGTACCCAATGCTACGGAAAGCCCTGTGCTGAATGAGCTCATGGACTCGGGTAAGCTGTCCTATATCATCTATACCGGCGCTGTGAAAGACACGACCGTGGGCGACTATACACTGCTTCACCGTCACGCCATGCTGCGCGGCATTCCCTGCCTGACGTCCACCGATACAGCCGGCGCTCTGGCGCAGATCATTGAAAGCCGCTATACGCTGTCCAATACGGAACTGGTGGATATCAATCATATGCGCCCCTGGCGGCAGAAAATCCACTTCGCCAAAATGCACAGCTGCGGCAATGACTATATCTTTGTGGAAAACTTTGACGGCGCCCTCACCTGTCCCGAGTCTCTGTGCGTCAGCCTGTGTGCACCGCACTACGGCATCGGCGGTGACGGAATCGTACTGATCGAGCGCTCCGCAGTAGCCAGTGCCCGCATGCGCTCATTCAACCGGGACGGAAGCGAAGGCCGGATGGCTGGAAACAGTATCCGCTGTGTTGCCAAGTATCTGTATGATTCCGGCCGGATTCATTCCGAGTATATGACCATTGAAACTGCCAGCGGCGTACACGCCCTGCGGCTGTATCTGCGGGACGGCCGCGTCAGTTCCGTCTCCGTGAACATGGGAAAAGGACAACTGATGCCCCGCCTGGACGGAAAAGCACGGGAAAAAGGCGCGGCCCAGGAAACCGTTTCCCTGGCCGACCGGTCCTGGGATATCACCCGCGTCGATGTGGGAAACCCGCACTGCGTGGTTTTCCTTGACGCCATTGACAGCCTGGACCTGCCCCAGATCGGGCCGCAGTTCGAGTATGCCCCGATCTTCCCCAACCGGGTCAATACCGAGTTTGTCCGCCTGGTCAACCGCAATACCCTCCGCATGCGGGTATGGGAGCGCGGGAATGGGGAGACGCTGGCCTGCGGTACCGGTGCATGCGCCGCCGTGATTGCGGCAGTAGAGAACGGACTGTGCACCAAAGGCGAAGATATTACCGTAAAACTTCTCGGCGGCGACCTGATCGTCAACTATACCGATGAAGCCGTAACACTCTCCGGACCCGCTGTGCTTGTCTTTGAAGGCACCTTTGAGTACTGAACCGCTCTCGGATGCAGACGAAAGAACCACTTGACAGAAAAAGCGGCCCTACCTGATAAATGGTACGGCCGCCATCAAATCCTGCTACGCCTGCGTGCATCACACCCTGGCATTGGCTTCCTCTCGGAAGCCAATGCCAGGGCTTTTCTTTTTTTCATTGCATACCGGGGCTGAAGCCCTCTCTGGTACGGGTCCATGTCGGGCTGCCAAGACCGCCTCTGCCTTTGCACTCCGAAAAAGATGCTGCAAAAAGGATATAACCTGCAAATCACTTCTCCCGGAAGGCTTACACTACCCGCCATCTGGCCCACATTCGCTTTTCATCTCTGCTATCATCATAGAGCATCAGCTTATACCCATCCAGGAGAAAGTAGTCCATTTCATCATCCAGCGGGCTCAGCATATGCCGAATTGCGGCCGTCCGGGGCACGCCCAGAATCGACACAATCACGCCACCATCCGGCGGATACACCCGCCAGTCCAGTGTGTCCTCAATATATGTCTCATAGCGCTCATAATAATCACTGCTTACCGTGGAATGAATCAGCAATGGATAAGCCAGATACGGAATCAGCTCCGGCGGCACAGTATCCACGCGATATCCATAGTCAAGCAATGTGCCGGCAAAGAGCGCCACATGGTACGATCTCCCTCCATGGCACAGAAAAAGCAGATCTCCCGGCAAAAGCTTCTGCGACAGTTCCTCTCCTTTGAGATTGTCCGTATCCGGGATCGCATATACAGCGTTTTCCGGCAGATACAGCATGTCCGAGTTGGACGGATGCGTGGCATACCCCGCATTCTCCAGCGCCCATCGCGTAAAACCCGTGCAGTCCAGTCCGTACAGATAGGACCGGTCTGTCCTGTAATAGGAAGGCGATGCCTGCCACGGACGCATGGTTTCCAAGATCCGCGACGCATCCCGTCCGCCCCAGAAGTACGGGCATCCCAAAGGGAACCGCGCTTCCACATGCTTCCCTGTCATTTGATTGTAGCGGACCAGGAAGGGATTCCCTGTTTCCAGCATGGAAAGCGCAGATGCAAGAATCGCATTGTCTTCCCAGACCGCTCCTGCCATCATCGGCAGAAGACAGAGAATCACCACACATATACCTATCTTTCTCACCGGTTTCACCTGCCTCCATGATTGAAAACGCCATATATCTCCTGCATTCTACACAGCCTTTCCCAGATTGACAATCCAGTTCTCGCCCCGGCAGAGAAGGAAAACAAAAAAAACCTGTTATACGCCTTCCATTCAGGCTATAATAGGGCAGAATCATTATGCCGCTTATCTAATGGAATGCTTCGGAGGTAATCTTATGCGACGCACAGCTCTGCATGCACTGTTCCTGACAATGCTGGTTCTCTGCCTATCATGGAGCGCTTGCGCCGACGGAACACCCTATCTCACCCTGGAAAAGAATTCGTTTACCGTCTGCGTCGGTGCCTACGGCTGGATTGCTTCCCGCATGGTTCAGCTGCCCAGCGGCGTCTATGTCAGAGGCGGTCAGTGGGATTCCTCCGATCCTTCCATTGTCACCATGCGCCAGGACGGCAAGTATGAAGCGCACAGCGCAGGAAAAGCAGTCCTGACACGCACTGTCACAACATCTGACGGCAATGCCTACCAGGCTACATGTACCATACACGTCGTCATTCCTGTGGAAAAAATCACATGCGATCTGTCAGAGCTGACATTGTGCGCAGGAGACATTCTTGGCTTTCCGGATATCTCTGTTTTCCCTGCTAATGCCGCCGCGCAGACCGTCCAGTGGTCCACCTCCGACAAAAGAATCCTGCAGATCGAAGAAAACACGCTGCGTGCGCTTTCTGCCGGCTCCTGCTGGCTGACGGCCACCAGCACGGAAAACCTCCCCGGGCGCACCCGCAAATCCGTGTCTCTGCGCGTAACCGTTACACAGCGCATGACAGGTCTTTCCCTGGAGCACAGTGGAGAAAGCATTTCCCTGCGAAGAGGCATGCATCTGCAGCTTTCCGCCCATGCCCTTCCGGATGGCATTCAGGAGCTTACGCTGATCTATGTATCTTCCCATCCGGATATTGCCTCTGTCACATCGCAGGGCTATGTAACAGCCCTCAGAGCCGGAGACAGTGTTCTTTCCGTTTCCGTACAGCAGGGTGACCGCCTGTTTTCCGAGTCTTTGCAAGTGCATGTAACAATACCTCTGGATGCTCTCCGTTTTCCTGAAAGCACACGAATTGCTTTCAGCGGGCAGACTTTTTTCCTCAGCCCCACTTGGGAACCGGCAGATGCTTCCGATGTCTCTCTCCGCTATACCAGCGGCCATCCCTTTGTCGCCTCTGTCGACGAAAAAACCGGGGCTGTTGCATGTCATCAGGTAGGCACAGCCAGCATTACATGCACAAGCGCAGACGGCAAACGCACGCATGCCCGCGTTAATGTGGAGCCCGCGATTCCCCTTCGCATCACGGAGGGTGAAGTGCAGAACGGACAGATTCTGCTGACCCTGAAAAGCCGTATGCGGGAGACCTGGATCACGGGGTATACGGTAGGACTCCAATTTCGGAGCGCAGAAAATATCGTGCTGTATGAAACGGCCTATCAGGTAACCGACCAACTGCGCCCCGCCAAATTCAGTACGGCCAGCTGGCTCCTGGACAGCAAAATACCGAAGGACGCAGTCTCGATTGCCGTGCGTATCCTCCAGGTCAGCTATGACGGCGGATCCTATTCGCTGCCCAGTGAAGCCCCTCTGACATTTTCCATGACTGCCGGCTCCTGATCAGCCTTCATGGATCGGTTTCTTTCTCGTTTCTTACCAGTTTCCCAAACCATATGCGCAGGCACATTAATCAGTGGATTCGCCTATGATTAGCATGTCTGCTTCTTTCTTTTTGGGGAGGCACGGTGCTCCAGTTCTTTTGGATGTTTTAATATAGTCATTTTCTTTATAATTGACTTCATTGTGTTGACGAGTAATGTTCTTTGTTTTACAATCTATCTGTGTCATTTCCCATGAAAAAGACAATGTTGCAGAGGAACCTGCCCATGCGAGCATTTGATTACATTACAGGATATGCAAGGTTTCTATCGCCTGAAACAGTTTCCTATCTGACCCAGATTCATGAACAGAAGGGACAGCAGAATCTGTTTGTTGAGTCCCACAAGAACACTCTTCTGGAATTACTGCGCCTCGCAAAGATTCAGAGTACAGACGCTTCCAACCGTATGGAAGGCATTACGATCACCGATGAACGACTGCGGAAGATTGTCCGAAACCGTACTACTCCGCAGAATCGCAGTGAACGGGAAATTGCCGGTTACCGGGATGCATTGACGACCATTCATGAAAACTACCACTACATGGGCCTGAAGCCCAGCACGATCCTGGAACTGCATCAGACACTGTACAAGTTCAGCAGTGCATCCTCCGGGGGCATCCTGAAGAAAACGGATCATAGTATTGCGCAAACCTGGCCTGACAGTACTTCAGGCACTCACTTTATCCCCGCTTCCGCCACGGAAACGCCAGATGCTCTCCAGGCAATGTGCGAAGCATATAACGCTGCATTGTCACACCCGGAAATCGATCCCCTGCTGATAATCCCCCTATTTATTCTGGATTTTCTATGCATTCAGCCCTTTGCTGACGGAAATGGCCGAATGAGTCGACTTTTGATGCTTCTTCTTCTCTACCAATCTGGGTACATTGTGGGGAAGTATATCAGCCTTGAAAAGCTCATTGACGACACCAAGGAAAGCTGCCATGCAGCTCTTCAGGAAGGTACAGAAAACTGGCAGGAGGCGCTGAATAATCCTCTTCCCTTTATCCGTTACATGTTGCATATTATCCTGTCTGCCTACCATGAATTCTCTCAGCGCGTCAACATGCTCACTACCAAGGGATTTTCCAAGCCGAATCGTGTACAAGGAATCATAAAGAATAGCAAAGGCGAGATCACCAAGGCAGATCTGATGGCTGCCTGCCCTGATATCAGCCAGAAAACCATTGAAAGAACTCTCAGCAATCTGGTTGCCCAAGAAAAAATCATCAAAATAGGCGGCGGTCGTTATACTTCCTATCGATGGACAAAGGAAAAAGACAAGTAGGCAAAGACATTTCCCGTACGCCTTGAGAAGGATGTCATCATCCGCAAGCTGTCGCCTGACAAGTCACGGATAGTCGACTCTTCGACTTCTGTGGTTTGGCTCCCATTCAACTCAGCGGGAACAAATCTATTCCCCCGATATAGAATCCCTTTCACGAAAAAGGAGGCATTATATGCCCGAGCGTCAGCAGATCACTCACATGCAGGTGAGAATCGCAAGATTGGCAACAGAAAAATAGGGCCTTTCCATTGCAGAGGTTGGCCGGCTTTTTGATGAGTATCAGGTTTTTGCATATATTCAGGACTGCTTCGGTATTTTCCATGTAGAAGGAGATGAAGCAGTC
Organism: uncultured Eubacteriales bacterium; assembly: GCA_902764915.1. GTDB lineage: Bacteria > Bacillota > Clostridia > Christensenellales > Aristaeellaceae > UBA2943. Next base: position 106,576 of record CACWXY010000007.1, read on the forward strand.
TGGGAAGATATCGTGCCTTATCTGAAAAAACGGGGGTGCGTCTATGCCTGAATGGAAACATACTATGTGCCTTTATCACGGAAGCTACTGTGAGGTTCCGGAACCGGATCTGTCCCGCTGTGCCCGTTACTAAGACTTCGGTCAGGGTTTTTACCTTACCTCCTCGAAAGAGCAGGCGCAAAGATAAGCACCTATAAAGCAATCAAAAGAAATCTGATTTCTCCGCAATCATACGGTGTGATCAATACATACATTTCTCAGATCCCGGTAACCTTGCTGTTTATGATTATCCCATCGCTGATATTCACTGGCTTCACTGCATCGTTGGTCATCGTCGCAACCAATACTTTCCAGACATCATGCAAAAAATGGAAGATTTTGACGTGATCTCCGGAAAAATCGCTAATGACAACACCAACATAACCATTACTGCCTACCTGGATGGCCTCTACGGAGTGATTGGTTCAGAAAGTGCCGATGCAATCTGCATTCGTCTTCTTTTGCCGGAACGATTGAAGGATCAGTACTGTTTTCGGACAGATAAGGCACTGCATGCCTTGACTTTTGAAGGGAGCGAACGGATATGGCTGTAGATACCTCCGTACCCGTTGAAAAGGAGAACGCTGCCATCGATATCACGATCAGCATGGTAATCGATGACTTGTCAACTATGCTTCACAGGTCTGTCGAAACTATATTACCTCAATTCCTACAGTCCAAGACATGTGCCATACTGTATAATCGCCAGTCCAAGCTCTGGTGGGACGGCCCTACCGCTATTGCAGAAATGTATCTTCAGGAAACAAACGAAAACCCGGCATAAGCCATTGCCGCCAGGCTTAGCAATACCCGCCATACTATGCAAAACATGTCGCATTGATAGAGTTCTGATACCACATTGGCTCCGAATAAAGATCATGTTTCAAAGCCAAAAACGCTGATTCCTCAGATCAGCCAGTATTCTACGACCGCGATTCTGCAGGAGCTCACTGGGGCATAGTCTGATCCTAGTCATAAAGGCCGGATGCTTCACGCTTTACATCCACAAATCCACCATGAAAGCCTTACATCTCAGCCATGGAAAAAAAGGAGAGAAATAATGATTACAGGCGAACTGAAAAACAAGATTGATGGTCTATGGGAAATATTCTGGACCGGTGGCCTCACCAACCCACTGGAAGTCATTGAACAGATGACCTACCTCATGTTTATTCACGATCTGGACACTACCGACACACTCCGTTCCAAAGAGTCAGCCATGCTTGGGTTGCCTTACGAAAGCATCTTTGCCAATGAAGTCCAGATTGGAAACCAGACTGTAGACGGACATCAGCTGAAGTGGAGCGTATTCCATGATTTCCCGGCAGCAAGGATGTACAGTGTCATGCAGGAATGGGTATTCCCGTTTATCAAAAATCTCCACGGCAATAAGGAAAGTGCCTATTCCAAATATATGGACGATGCCATATTCAAAGTGCCCACGCCCCTGCTGCTTGATAAGATTGTCACAGCCATGGACGGAATCTATGAGCAGATGTCCAAGCTCGCTGATACGGACGCCAGGGGAGATATCTACGAGTACCTCCTTTCCAAACTTGCCACTGCCGGCGTCAACGGCCAGTTCCGGACGCCGCGCCATATCATCCGCATGATGGTCGATCTGATGCAGCCAAAGGCCGACGATCTTATCTGCGATCCGGCTTGCGGCACCAGTGGATTCCTTGTTGCTGCCAGCGATTATCTGAAAGAAAATCGCAAAGCAGAAGTGTTCTTCAATCGTTCCAATCGCGACCACTATATGAACCATATGTTCACCGGATTTGATATGGACCGCACCATGCTTCGCATTGGCGCTATGAACATGATGACACACGGCGTAGAAAATCCCTTTATCGAGTACCGTGACAGTCTGAGCGATCAAAATCCGGATCGTGATAAGTATTCACTGATTCTTGCCAATCCACCTTTTAAAGGAAGTCTGGACGCAGAAACCATAAGCACGGATCTTCTGAAAATCTGTAAAACAAAGAAAACCGAACTTCTCTTCCTTGCACTTTTCCTGAAGATGCTGAAGGTTGGCGGACGCTGTGCCTGTATCGTGCCGGATGGTGTTCTCTTTGGCAGTTCGACGGCACACAAAGCCATCCGCAAGGAGATTATTGAAGAAAACCGCCTGGAAGCTGTTATCTCCATGCCTTCCGGTGTATTTAAACCTTATGCTGGTGTCAGCACTGCTATCCTGATCTTTACCAAAACCGGGCATGGCGGTACAGACAAGGTCTGGTTTTACGACATGCATGCTGACGGATTCTCTCTGGACGACAAACGAAGCCCTATTACTGAGAACGATATTCCCGATATCATTCATCGATTTGGCAATCTTGATGCGGAAGAGAATCGTTCCCGTACAGATCAGTCCTTTTTTGTACCGGAAAATGAAATCGTTTCTAATGAATATGATCTTTCAATGAATAAATATAAGAAAACGGAATACAAACCTGTTGAGTATCCCCCGACCAGTGAAATTTTGGCTGACCTCCGAAAACTAGAAAAGCAAATCGGGGAAGAAATGAATGCACTAGAGCAATTGTTGAAACTATAAACATCTCAGATTTACAAATTCTTCAATCTCGAAAGAAATATGTAATTGGAATGGGTTAATTACAACACAGGTGCTTTTTAGCATATATGATACTGGTTTGTCAGGATACGCAATGAAATTAAGTATGAATGGTTATCATAACAATTCGGATTTGTGGGGGTGATGGGATGGAGTATGCGACCATTGGTGAAGCCTGTACATTACATGCCCGCATTGGCTGGCAAGGACTAACTAAGAGTGAATACTTAGATGAAGGCGATTATTATCTGGTTACAGGAATTGATTTCGATAACGGTCATATTGCTTTTGATACTTGTCATTTCGTCACAAAGGAGAGATATGATCAAGATCAGCATATTCAACTGCAACTAAATGATGTTCTTGTAACAAAAGATGGTACCATCGGAAAAGTTGCCTTTATAGATAGGCCTATCGACAAACCGGCAACATTAAATAGTGGCGTTTTCGTTGTTCGCCCTAAGAATCCTGACTTGCTCCTGCCAGAATACTTGATGATTATGCTAATGAGCGAGCACTTTAGCAGGTTCATTGAACAAATAAAGGTTGGTTGCACGATTGCGCATCTCAACCAAGAGAAGTTCTTGCGTTATCAATTCCCACTTCCACCGGTTACTGAACAGAAACATATCATAGAAGTCTATTACTCTGCGACAAAGATTATCGAGAAGAGACAGCGCCAGCTCCGCACCCTCGACACCCTCATCAAAGCCCGATTTGTCGAGATGTTTGATGATGGAGAGTCACCTATGAAAACAGTTGAAGAACTATGCTCTGAGATTGTCGACTGTCCACACACAACCCCAAGGTATGAAGGAGAACTGAAGCACCCCGCAATAAGAACATCAGAAATAAAAAAAGGCTATATAGCGTGGGATACTATGCGGTATGTTTCTGATGAGGAATACGAGGAGCGAGTCGCAAGACTGCGACCGGAAAAAGGAGATATTGTGTATGGGAGAGAAGGTACATTTGGAAATGCTGCAGTATTACCAGGAGGGTACAGTTTTTGCCTTGGGCAAAGAGTCATGTTATTAAGACCAGATTATTCAAAATGTACTTCTGAATATTTACTACATGCTGTTATTTCTGACGATGTGTATAGGCAAGCAGTTGAAAAAAATAACGCTTCGACTGTTGCACATGTAAATGTTAAGGATGTCAAGCAGTTTAAAGTTCCATTGCCTTCATTTGAGAAGCAAAGAAGCTTTGCCTATTATGTTTCCCAAGTCGAAAAATCAAAAGTTGTCGTTCAAGCTGCGCTTGATAAAGCACAACTATTGTTTGACAGTTTAATGCAGCAATATTTTGGCTGATCTTTTATGCCGTTGAACGGTGTAAGATGATGGTGCACATTGAAAGGAGTGTATCATCATGGAAGAAAAGCTAGTTAACATTCTAAATGAGATGGCGGAGTACTTGAATGTATCACAAATGAAGAAGTTACAGGAAGTTCTTTTGAATCATCTCTCAGAAGAAACACCTCAGAAAAAGATTATTGAAAACAGTGAATATCTCAAATTGTTTCTGGATGCAAAACGAATCGAAGGCTGTTCTGAGCGCACTTTACAATACTATAGTGCAACAATTGAGCACCTGCTCTCAAAGGTTCACACGCCCATTCGGAAGATAACAACTGACGAAATTCGAGCTTATTTGGTAGACTATCAGCAGATTGGTGGATGCAGCAAAGTTACGGTAGATAACATTCGTCGAAACATATCGAGTTTTTTCTCTTGGTTAGAGGAAGAGGATTATATCCTAAAAAGTCCAATGCGACGAATTCACAAGATCAAAACCAAAACTGTTGTAAAAGAAGTCATCACCGATGAGAGTATGGAAAAACTGAGAGATGCCTGCGAAGAACTTCGTGATCTTGCTATAATCGATCTATTATACTCAACAGGAATCCGTGTAGGGGAATTAGTTAGACTTGATATCAGCGATGTCAACATGGAACAGAGGGAGTGTGTGGTATTTGGTAAAGGAGATAAAGAACGACGTGTATATTTTGATGCCAAAGCCAAAATACATTTAATGGAATACTTAGCTTCACGGAATGACAGCAATCCGGCATTATTTGTATCTTTAAACGGAGAACATAAACGATTACAGATCAGTGGCGTTGAAATACGGCTTCGTATGTTGGGCCGAAAGCTATCTCTTAATCGTATTCATCCCCATAAGTTCCGTCGGACAATGGCAACTAGAGCAATTGATAAGGGTATGCCCGTTGAACAGGTGCAAAAAATACTCGGGCATTCACAGATTGACACAACTATGCAATACGCTATTGTAAACCAGAGTAATGTGAAATCTTCACACCAGCGGTTCATTGCATAGGAAACTTCGGATTTGTGGGGGACGTCACATGGCAAAGTACAAGCTTGGTGATATCTGTGAAATCGTCAGCGGCAGTACTCCCAAAAGTGAAGTCGCGGAGTACTGGGATGGTGATATCAAGTGGATTACGCCTGCTGAACTAAATGAAGATTCCTATATTGTAAGCGACAGTGTGCGGAAGATCACGCAATTGGGAGTTCAAAAGACTGGCCTGACACCATTTCCAGCGGGTACTGTTATATTGTCCTCGCGCGCCCCTATTGGGAAAGTGGCCATTGCCGGTTGCGAGATGTACTGCAATCAGGGATTCAAAAACCTGATTTGTTCAAACGTGATTGATAGCCGCTATTTGTACTGGTTCTTGAAAGGTAAGACCGCTTACCTCAATTCGCTGGGGCGTGGAGCTACATTCAAAGAGATTTCAAAGCAGATCGTGGCATCAATAGAAATCGAAGTTCCTTCTCTTGATCAACAGATCGCCATTGTGCAACTGCTCGAAAGAATCAGCGAGATCATGAAAGCCAGGAAACAGGAACTTCGCACCCTCGACACCCTCATCAAAGCCCGATTTGTCGAGATGTTTGGAGACCCAAAATTGAACCCAAATGGGTACCCAGTACATCAGCTATCTGAGTATATCCAATTTCTCACATCGGGTTCTCGCGGATGGGCGGAATACTGCGTTGATGATGGATCAGAATGGTTTATCACCATAAAAAATGTGAAAGATTGCCATATTACAACGGACAATATGCAGCCTGTCAATGCCCCGGACAATGCAGAGGCGAAGCGTACACGTGTTCTGGAAGGAGATCTTCTGATCAGTATAACAGCTGACTTGGGAAGGACGGGTGTAGTAACAAAAGAGATTGCTGAACATGGAGCATATATAAACCAGCACTTGACGTGTATTCGCCTGAACAGAAGTGTTCTGGAGCCGCTGTATGTGGCTTATTTCATGGAAAGTTCAGCTGGAAAGGAACAGTTTATCTCTAAAAATCAAAGTGCGGTTAAGGCGGGGCTGAACTTCAATTCGATTAATACTTTGCGGCTAATCGTTCCTCCCTTGACAATACAGCAAGATTTTTTACGGTTCGTCGCCCAAGTCGATAAATCAAAATTGATCTACTCATATCCTCCTTGCAGATATGTCTGTAAACCTTATAAAAGAACAGCTTAACCGTATCCGAGGAAAAAGCTATATGAGGAATTATGCAATAATGCATTTAAATGAGTCCGCCGCCATCATTTCAGAGACTGGCTTGTGCACAATCTCACGACCTGATTTATTGCCATATAATCTTCATCTTGATACATCGCATAATGATTGCATCGATGTCAGAACATGGAATCTGGCAAACTTTCACCATTGGTGTTCAGCTCGACTATTAGCATTGGATCGTAAGTATGCAAAGGAAATACTAAATTCCCTTGGATTAAAACAAGCCATTACTGATAAAGAACGTGCAGAGATTGCCATTTCCTATCACGCGCTTTCCTTAACAGATGTATATTGGATACGCGAAACACAAGAGTCTGTCTGTTTTGAAGATATCAACCTTTACGATCATCCCATGTCGGATGTTTTTGCCGGTGTTTCGCTGTGTGGTCAAGCCCTATCGATCGAAAAGATCCAAACGCTTTCCCAATACGACATCGCCGGTGACCTCTCAACACTGGGCATCGCACCAAAAGCATGGCTACACAGAAACAAAGGCTTTCTGCTGCTAAAAGGCGGAAGTCCCAAAGAAGTCGAAGCCGAATTGCTCGCCAGTCAGTTTGCCAGATGTTTTGACATTGATCAGGTACTCTATGAACCTCTGGAGTATGAAGGCCAGCAGGTTTCCCAATGCAAGCTAATCACATCCAAAGAGCAAGGTATCGTATCAGCACGACTTGTATCTGTCTATGCCGAAAATCATGGTTCTTCACTCTATGATATCATCGAAAAACATGATTCCTATAATTTCCATATGATGAATATCATTGATTATCTCGTTGGCAATACTGACAGACACTTGGAAAACTGGGGATTCTGGGTTAATAACAAAACCAATTCTTTGGAAACACTGCATCCGCTTATGGATTTCAATCATGCATTCCACGCATATGACACCATTGACGGAGCCCTATGCCAGACAACACGAAAACCCATCTCACAGAAAGATGCTGCCATTATCGGCGTTCAAACAGTGGGATTTCGCATGATACATAATTTTCCAGGCAACTTATCCTCACAATTTCGAAAAGCCAATGCTCTTTTCGAAATGCCCCTTGACATTATGTTCCAAAAGCGACTGGCTCTCCTGAAAACAAATTCTAGACAGTAAAACCCAGTTGAGTCCCATCGCCAACGGATAATTAATCATTGAAGGTGACCGATATGACGAATTTTGATTTTCTTCTCTCCACCCCGGCATTTGCTTCCTTTGCTAACGTTTCCATTGCTGCGGAAAAGATCTATTCCATTGATTCCTCCGCCAGCGTCATAAACTGCCGCAAAGCCATGGAAATCGCAATCAAATGGATGTATTCCGTAGATGATGCTCTCAGCATGCCGTGGGATGATAAGCTGGTCAGTCTTTTGAATACGGGAGAATTTCGAGATATCGTTGGCGATCAGCTTATGATCCGCCTAGATTACATACGCAAGCTCGGAAACAACGCCGTCCATAACAGCAGTAATATTTCCAAAGAGCAAGCCGCTCTTTGTCTGCAGAATCTATGGATTTTCATGGATTTCATAGCCTACTGCTATGGACAGGACTACACTTCATCAGAGTTTGATCCTTCTCTTCTGGAACAGACCACTGCCCCAGTGTATCTGGTTCCACCGGAAACAGAAGTCAAGCTTCAGCAACTCATGCAGGAAAATGCCACACTTCGCGAGGAACTTACTGCTCGGCGTGAAGCACAGCATGAAACCTATACACCCAAGCCACTGGATCTCAGTGAATATGAGACTCGAAAACTATATATTAATGTGATGCTGCAGGACGCCGGCTGGCAGGAAGGGAAAAACTGGCTGAATGAAGTCAGGATTTCTGGCATGCCCAACCATAGTAAAGAAGGCGCTGCAGACTATGTACTCTATGGGGATGATGGACGTCCCCTGGCACTGGTTGAAGCCAAGCGTACCTGTGCCGATGTCGCACAAGGTCGCCAGCAAGCCAAGCTCTACGCCGATTCGCTGGAAAAGCAGTATGGACAGCGTCCTGTGATTTTTCTTACCAACGGTTTTGAAACCCACATCATAGATGGACAGTATCCCGAGCGCCGCGTTGCCACAATCTACAGTAAGCGCGATCTCGAAAAACTTTATAATCTGCGCCACATGCGGCTCCCTCTGCACAGTGTACACGTCGATCGGCAGATTGCCGGACGCTACTATCAGCAGGAGGCCATCAAAGCTGTATGTGACAGTCTGGATGAGAAAAACCGCCGTAAAGCGCTTTTAGTCATGGCAACCGGAAGCGGAAAAACACGTACTGTCATCGCACTTTGCAAAGTTCTGCTAATGAAAGGCTGGGTCAAAAACATCCTTTTTCTGGCCGACCGTAATTCCCTGGTCACACAAGCCAAACGTAGTTTTGTCAATCTGTTGCCGGATCTCTCCGTAGTCAATCTCTGTGAAGACAAAACCAACGCCAATGCCCACTGTGTATTCTCCACTTATCAGACGCTGTACAACTGCATTGATACCATTCATGATAAGGACGACACAAGGCTGTTTACCTGCGGCCATTTTGACCTTGTGATCTGTGATGAAGCACACCGTTCCATCTATAACAAATACAAGGATATCTTCAATTATTTCGACGCACCTCTCGTCGGCCTAACAGCAACGCCGCGGGATGAGATTGACAAAAATACTTACGAAATCTTTGAACTGGAAAACGGCATTCCTACCTATGGCTATGAACTGGCACAGGCCGTCAAAGACGGATATCTGGTAGATTTTATCAGTGTGGAAACTGAACTCAAATTTATTGAGCAGGGAATCGTCTATGATGATCTCACCGAAGAAGAAAAGCAGGAATATGAAGAGACATTTGAGGATGAAGACGGAGATGTTCCAGACAGTATCTCCTCCAGTGCTCTCAATGAATGGGTGTTCAATGAAGACACCATCCGACAGGTACTCCGTATTCTCATGGAAAACGGGCTAAAAGTCGATTTCGGTAATAAAATCGGAAAGACCATAATCTTCGCCAAAAATCATCGTCATGCAGAAAAGATTCTGGAAATCTTCGGAAAAGAATATCCTCATCTCACGGATTTTGCGAAAGTCATTGACAACTATTCCACCTATGCTCAAAGTGCTATTGATGAATTCTCAGATTCTCAGAAACTTCCACAGATTGCCATTTCTGTTGATATGCTGGACACAGGAATTGATGTTCCGGAAGTACTGAATCTAGTTTTCTTTAAGAAAGTCATGAGTAAGGCCAAGTTCTGGCAAATGATTGGTCGCGGAACACGGCTATGTCCCGGCTTAATGGATGGAGAGGATAAATCGAAGTTCTATATTTTTGATTTCTGCGGAAACTTTGAATTCTTCCGTATGAATAAGGGAAAACCCTCCGCCAATCTTATGGCCCTTTCCAGCGCTTTGTTTTCCCTGAAAGCCCAGCTTGCTTATAAACTACAAGACATTACCTACCAGAAGGAACCCTTTATCAGCATGCGCCAAGGTCTGGTCGATGAAATGCTGCAAAAAACACAGGCCCTTCCACGGGACAATTTCGCAGTCCGTCAGCATCTCAAGTATGTGGAACTCTACAGTGCACCTGAAAGCTATCAAACCCTGACTTATGAAAACACACTTGACATGACACGTGAAATCGCCCCACTCATTGAACCGGACCAGTATGATCCCAAAGCGCTTCGTTTTGATGCCCTTCTCTATAACATTGAAATTGCCTATATGGCCGGCAAGAAGTACGGCCGTGGACATTATGAGCTCAAGCAGAAAGTAAAAGCGGTGGCAAGTGTCGCAAATATTCCTGAAATCATGGCCCAGAGTACGCTTATCCACCAGATTATTGATACCGATTACCTGTCGAATTGTGAAGTCAATGATTTTGAAAATATCCGGGAAAATATTCGAGACCTTATCAAATATATACCCTCGACAAAAGCCATTTTTACTACTCACTTCAACGAAGAAGTGCTCTCCATCGAATGGAAAGAGTCGGAACTGGAGAATGACGATCTCAAAAATTACAAAGCCAAAGCTGAATTTTATGTGCGACAGCACCAAGATACAGCTGTCATCGCTAAGCTTAGAAGCAATATTCCCCTCACCGAAAACGATGTCTCTGAACTGGAACAGATTCTATGGAGTGAAGTCGGAAGTAAGGAAGACTACGAACGAGAGATCGGCGCCGTTCCCTTGGGCGAATTTGTCAGAAGCATTGTAGGGCTGGACATGGCAGCAGCAAAGGCCGCTTTCTCTGTCTATCTGGACGAGACGCAACTGGACAGTCGACAGATCTATTTCGTCAACCAGATTGTGGAATACATTGTTCAGAATGGCATGCTCAAAGATTTGTCCGTACTCCGTGAATCTCCCTTTACAGACCAGGGAAGTATTGTGGAAATCTTCACTGATCTCAGCGTCTGGGATGGCATTCGCAAAATCATCAATCAGGTAAACGCCAACGCCTCTGCCGCATAACAGTATAGATGAAGGATACAAGAAGGAATTGGAGAAGGTATCTCTTTACACACTCCCACTTTTCCGACACATCTTATTCTTTTATTGTATTGTGCATGCTTTGCACTCTACGAGTATGAGCAACTACAGTTGTAGTAGATGAACCGGAACTGCTTTTCGGTGGAAATAGCTGGCTTTATCAGCCAGAGATTGTATGTTGACCATTAGCAGGCATAATACGCACCTGTTCTTTGATTCGAGAATGCGCAAGTTCAAGATTGTAATGTTTGGAATAAGATTTGCATAATCAAGCTTATCTACCGATTTTGGGAAAGAATGTGACATCAAATTGGCAAAACTGTTTTCATCCGATGAAGCTCTGGCAGTAATACAATCATCCGAAGCCCTGCTACGAGACGGCAACAATATAAAGATTTATTACCAAAAGTTAATCGATGAGATAGATCAATTAGCAAATAATCTATTTCATAATAACCTTTTGATTGATGCTATTGAAAGCGACTTACGTCGCGGACAAAGTCGTGCACCTACTTCATTCGAACTTCAATCGCTCATGCAAAAGCTCAAGCTTTATATGACGGTTCGGCCAACAATCGAGAGTATGCTCAATAACTTTGAAGCATTTTCAAATGACACGAATGAGGCGATCCAGCGCTTGCGTCCTGCCACAAATGGCTGGCAATGGTTTTTTTCGTCTTCATATAAAAAAACACAAGCTGACTTATCTTATCTATCTTTGAAAGACATAGTAAACGAAGACTGTGCAAAGCATATTAAGCAAGCTTCTAAACTTATTATTGGAGCCACTGACAATTCACCCGATCTTGCTGCCTTTCATGATTTTGAAAAACGCCCTCTGGCATATTATCAGTCTTTATGTCAGATTCTTTCCAATCATATAGAATGGCCCGACATCCCGCTCATTATTAACTCCATTGCTAAAGTTACGGATTTATTAGATCTTAATCGGCGACTGTTGTCTTCTACACAGAATCGACTGGAAAATGATAAGAATACGATTCAGCTATTTATTCAAAAAGCAAAAGCTGCTGCAGCCATAGAGACTGTAAAAAATATACCTATTGAAGAATTATTGCAGATAAAGCCTGGGCTTCGCGTCAAAACATTCCGTGAAGCAGGCTATGAATCCATTTATGACATTCATTGTGCCACCATCTCATCTTTAGGTTCAATATATGGCATAAGTTATGAAATGGCCAATCAGATCAAACAAGCCGCAAAACTATACATAGAAGATTCGTTAGGAGGTATTAAACTTCACCTTAGCACAGACCATAAGACGCAAGAATTAACCATATTGATAGTGTCAGTATTCCAGTACAAACAACACATTTCTCTTCAGGAAAAACTCATAGCATTACAACCCCTGCTTTCTGCAAATGAAATATCTACTCGCAATCTACAACAGGTGCAGAATGTAATCAACTGGATTTTCACCACGGAGGAAAAACGCAAATCAGCCATTCAAGAGTACCAAACGCTTGAGACATTTGCTGAGCAAGATTGTATCCTTCAGTTAAGAGAAATTCAGCGCCTCATCTCAAGTCCAAAAGTTCCCACGCCTGATACAGCCTGGGCTGATTTCTGTAATGATCCTATCTCCTATTCTGTATTATTGGAGCAGGTTGATCCCGATGTCTTTGGCAGTAGTGATAAGTTTTATGGATTGCCAGAAGATCTTGCACGGGAAATACAGGATGAAGCCTTCTTTCCTGATGGGTTGCTTTGTACCCCTTATCGCTATCAGGAATGGGGTATCAAATACATTTTGCATCAAAACAAAGTACTACTGGGCGACGAAATGGGACTCGGAAAAACAGTCCAGGCAATTGGCACAATGGTTTCTTTGCGTAATACAGGTGCTACCCATTTCTTTGTAATATGTCCTGCCAGTGTTCTCATGAACTGGAAAAAAGAAATCGAGAAAAAAAGTAAGCTTCGTGCTTTCCTCATATATGGAGACAACCGTGAATTACAGCTTGCAGACTGGATTCATAACGGAGGCGTTGCTGTAACTACTTACGAAACAACAGGCAAAATAAAATTTGCCGTAAACTTTCATTATGAGTTGCTCGTTGTAGATGAAGCACACTATATTAAAAACAAAAAGGCACAAAGAACTGTCAATGTATTAAAAATAAGCACCAGAGCCAATCGTTTACTGTTTATGACAGGAACTGCCCTTGAAAATAAAGTAGATGAGATGATCACTCTTATCTCCTACCTTCAGCCACAGCTTGCAAATGTACTTTCTGTCTCAGGCTCTCTTGCTCCCAAAAAATTCCAGCAGACTATTGCCCCTGTTTATTATCGAAGGAAACTAGAGCAAGTACATAATGATATTCCTGAACTAATAGACACTGAAGCTTGGTGTAATCTGTCCCCAGCTGAGGAAACGTTATATGAAAGTTCAGTCCTTCGCAAGCAATTTATGGAATGCCGTCGTGTTTCCTGGCAAATTCCAAATCCTTCTCAATCTTCCAAGGCCCAGCGCTTATTAGAAATTGTTGAAGATGCCAAGGATGATAACCGTCTCGTCATTGTATTCTCTTTTTTCCTTGATACTATACGGAAAATCAAGCAGTTACTCGGAAATCAATGTCTAGGTCCTATTGATGGTTCTGTATCGCCTGAAGAACGTCAACGTATCATAGAGGAATTTGAAAGCAAACCAGCCGGAACCGTTCTGTTGGCCCAAATCCAAGCGGGTGGGACTGGACTGAACATCCAATCCGCCAGTGTAATAATATTATGCGAACCTCAGTTGAAGCCTTCTATTGAAAACCAGGCAATTGCTCGCGCTCATCGCATGGGTCAGAAAAGAAACGTCCTCGTTTATCGGTTGCTTTGCGTAAATACGATTGATGAGCGAATACGGACATTACTCAAAGAAAAACAATCCATCTTCAACAATTATGCTGATCCATCTGCAGCTGCAGAAGCAACAGAAAAAGAAGAAGCAAAGATAGACGATAAAACATACGGTAAACTGATAAATGAGGAAATTGAACGAATCAAGAAAGAAAAAGGAATTGTTGATGACTTCTTGCAAACCACAGACTCGTCTGTTTCCTCGAACATAAATTCTCAATCATCCACTTCTCCGCAACCTTCCATTGGCCCATTAACCACCCCAATGCAAGCACCTAATCTGTATGCTCCGTCAAAAGAAAACCGCACTGAAAAAAAAGAATCTGCTCATGTTTGTTCCCCGTCATCAGACCATACTAGAAATACTACTGTTGGCTATTTGAATCAATCGCAGGTATATGACACTTCTGCTTCACAAAATTCAAACACTGAAGCCACTAATAAAGCAACTAATCACGCATCTATCACATCGATTCCTGTTCAAGCAACAGTGCCTCACAGCAATATCATCACACAGAAATCTCCTGCGATACCAGTTCAAACCATAAGTCAGCATGAAGAAGTCACAAAAACAACCAGCTCCAACTCATCTCTTGAGTTTGATTCAATAGAAAGCTTTATCCAACTTCTCCGTGAAAGTAATCTCTCTTTTATTGATAATCGTGATACATCTGGTTATTTATGGATTTCTTCCAATCCCTTTGTCGATCAAACGCTTGGAAAAGCACGCATTCAAAACAAATTATTAAATCATTTAGATGCAAGTCCAGCTCTGGGAGGAAAACCCGGCTGGTACATTCTCTGTGGCAATGCAAACAACGATAAACCTGAAAAACCCATCCATTATCATCAACTAGTTGGAAAACGGGTTTTTCATTCTGCTGAACATGCTCCTGCCCTGGTTCTTAGTTGCGATGGTAAATACATAACGTTACGCTTTGAATCAGGACGAAAAGCGAATTCAACAGTCGAATACAGTTTGGAAAAATGTCTCGACAACCATCTACTTACTATCATAGACTAATAAGTGTCCTATCCCGACACTTCTATGTATTAATTGATAGGTATTGCACACTATGTATTTTTGCCTGAAAAGTATTATGGAGAGTATCGAAAAAATAACCAGCTTTTCCAGCAAGGAGTTTACCTTGTGCGGCCGATGTGATAGTCTCGCCATAAACACCAGTTCAACAGATGCCTATACGGATAGCAGCAGTAGGGATCACTCTTAAAACCGGCATTCTTGACCGACAAAGTCTCAACGCCAACGACCAGAAGAAAAGTCCAACCAGAAAAGCTGGCCATTTGGCTACCGCACAGTTCCTGCTGTCATTGCATAAGAGCAACTGCTGGAGATCATAAAATACAGAACTGTACTCATGATTGAAAAAACAGCAATATTATCCTTTATATAGCCATCCCGAGATAAATTCCTGTAATTATGTTGAGGAGGTCTCATCCATGAATCATTACTACCTTAACATTGGTCCATTGGGATACAAAGAGATCAGTGAAGACAACAATTATATTGATAAAACAGGCCTCATTCACTGTCTCAATACATATATTAACAAGTCTGGAAAGCTTGTCCTTGCCAGTTGGCCTCGAAGATTTGGAAAAACCTTCTCCGCGCAAATGCTTGCCGCCTATTACACTTATGGCTACGATACAACCTCTCTTTTCCAGAATCGGATTATTCATGCGATGGATCCATCTCTCACATACTGTGGTGCCTTCGATGTAATCTATATTGATATGCTGCAAGTAAGAGATTCCATGCGAAGCCAGCAAGCGATTCTAAATACAGCCGCTACGAAATCCGCTGAAGCACCACAGCTTGACTGGATCGACTTTCTCACAGATTCTCTTATTCAGGAACTTGCTGATTCCTATGGTTCCGATATCATTGTTGAAAAATCGTTAGCAAGAACACTTGTAAATACCGTTCAAAAAACCGGTCGAAAAATTATCTGGATTTGCGATGAGTGGGACAGCTTTTTCCGCGAGCCGACAGAAGATCCGGAAGCACCCCGTAAATATATAGAATTTCTTCGAAGTCTCTTCAAGGTGCCACAAACAACTTCTCTGGTTTTTGCGGCTGCTTATATGACAGGTATTCTGCCCATGATAAAAGTGAAAGGAGAGTCAGCCCTTACAGAATTTGATGACTATACCATGTTTACACCTGGAGAACTCGCTCCATATGTCGGTTTTACTGAAGCGGAAGTTCGTGATTTGCTGGAAAGGAATCCCAACTGTGGCATTACATATGATGAAATGGCAGAATGGTATGAAGGCTATTCTTTTCCTAGCGCAGGCCCTCTTTTTAACCCTCGCTCGGTCATTCAGGCAATCAAGTTTAAACAGTGCACCTCGTATTGGACCGACAGTTCCAGTAATGCACAGTTTAAGCAATTGGTCTCCATGCAACGAAAAACACTGCGCCAAGATGTCGAGAAACTGCTGCAGGGTGAAAATATCCCTGTCAGCAAAGTAAACTTCGATAACGATCTTCGAACATTGCCTGATTCAGACGGAGAAGGAGATGGTGCCACACTCGCTGCCATGGTTCATCTGGGATACCTCAGTTACGACAGCCAAACAGACTGTGCACATATTCCAAACAAAGAAATTCGCTCTCAGTTCCTGGACATGCTCAAAGAAAGCAGTTTTCCTGTTATTTACCGAAAAATCACAAATGCAGATCAGCTTCTTCAAGACACGCTTGCAGGTAATGAAAAATGTGTTGCAGAAGCATTTCGTGCCATCCACCATCAATACACTGATCCCAAAGCTTACAACACGGAAGCTACACTCAAGGAAACATTGGATCTCGCCTATTATACTGCTGACAGATACTATATTCGGATGTATGAAATTCCCAGCGGTGAAGGCTTTGCCGATGTCATCTTCTATCCAAAGGCACAGTGCGCTTATCCGCTATTAATCATAGAGCTCAAGAAAAATGCAGTGGCAGAAACAGGCCTTTCACAAATCAAAAAGCGAAACTACCCCGCCCGTTTCAAGGAGTACGGTGGAAAAGAAATCCTCCTTGTTTCCATAAGCTACCATGCTGATAAGTTGGAGAAGGAACATTTCTGCAAAATTGAACGTATGCTCCTTCCCGCCGAATCGTCACCTACATGTTGAGTATGAAGAGATCATTTTTAGTTCACTTACACCGCATAACACCCCGTCACAAAGTGGCGGGGTGTTATGACATGATTTCATGTGAATACTTCTGACCGGTCTACACTTCCGTCCGGTCTCACAGTGAGACAGACAAGATCTCCCGTCTTAGGAAGTAGCACTACATAGTGTACATCCACCGGAAGTACCGGCTTTACGCGAATCACAGCCTTTCCATTTTCAGAGAGTGTACCTAAAAATTGTGGGCAAATGACACTTTAGCGGCTCAGTCCCAGCTTCCTGAAGAGCAGAGGAACCACCTCGGAATCCCATTTTCCGCTGTC